>NZ_BOPH01000040.1 GCF_016863655.1 Virgisporangium ochraceum | reverse complement strand
GGGCTGCACGGGCCGGCGGAACTGCCCGGGCCGGCCGGGCTGCCCGGGCCGGCGGAACTGCCCGGGCCGGCCGGGCTGCCCGGGCCGGCCGGGCTGCCCGCCGCGGTCGGGCCCGGGTCGGGGTCGCTCACCGGCACCCCGGGCAGCCCGGGCACCGCCACCGGACCGGCGCGGGTGCTGCGGGGGCCGGCGGACTTCGCGCGCGTGCGGGCCGGCGACGTCATCGTGTGCCGGTCCACCGATCCGGCCTGGACGCCGCTGTTCGCGGTCGCGGCGGCGATCGTCACCGAGACCGGCGGGGTCCTGTCCCACGCGGCGATCGTGGCCCGGGAGCACCGGATTCCCGCGGTGCTCGGGGCGGCCGGCGCGATGTCGGCGATCCCGGAGGGCCGGCCGGTCACCGTCGACGGCGACCGGGGCGTCGTCGGCTGACCACCGGGACCTACACCTGGGGGCGCAGGCCGGCCTGGACGGCGAGGATGGCCGCCTGGGTGCGGGAGGTCAGCTCCAGCTTCTGCAGGATGTTGCTGACGTGCGTCCGGGCGGTGCGCTCGCTGATGAACAGGGCGGCGGCGATGTCCTTGTTCGCGTGTCCCTGGCCGACGAGCGCGAGAACCTCGATCTCGCGCGGGGTCAGCACGGCGAGCGCGTCGGGCAGCGGAGCATCCGCGGGCGGACCGGCGGGCGACTCCGAGGCCGGCTCGGGCGGCGACCCGGACGACGGTCCCTCCGGCGGCTCCGGGGCCGTTTCCCGGTGCGGGGGAGGTCCGGGTGCGGGTGGCCTGGGGCGGGTCGGTCCGCGTAGCAGGCCGGCCGTGCGTAGCAGGTGCAGGAGCACCACCGTGGCCCACAGGAGGGCCAGCCACACCGGCCACCAGTAGTCCATCCCGTAGTCGCGGGGCAGCGGGTCGGGATCCCGGACCACGGCCCACACGACCAGCAGCGCCGTGGTCACCACCGCGAAGAGCACGGCGTGGGTACGCCAGTGCCGGTCGTGCCAGGCGGTGCGTACGGGATGGTCGTCGGGCAGGTCGGCGAACACCTGGGCCAGGTCGGCCCGCGTGCGGGCGGCGTCAACCCAGGTGGAGCGATCGCGGACCTCCTCGGCGGTCAGGCGGCCGGCGGCCTGGTGTCCGGTCAGGCGCCGCACGGCCGCGGCCCGGTCGGCGTCGCTCAGACGGGGGCTGCGGCCGCCCCGGCCGTCCGCCGGGCGCGCCGCGTCGGGGTGGTGACTGCGCTCACTCCGGCCGTCCATGGGGTCCATCGTCGCAGGTGGGTGTCTACGTCATCTGTCGCGTACGCGGGTATACGGCATCGCGCCGATGCGGCGGCACAGCGCCGACGGACACGGTCGGCACATGCTCACCGGAACAGCCACCACGAACCTGGTCACCGTCCCGAACCTCATCACCGCGGCGCGCACTGTCGTCGTCGTGCCGCTGGCCGTCGCGGCCGTCGGCCGACCCAGTGTCGCGCTCACGGTCGCCGCGTTCGCCGCCTACTGGGTCGGCGACGTCCTCGACGGGTTCGCCGCCCGGCGGCTCGACCAGGAGACCCGGGTGGGCGCGGTCGCCGACATCGTCGCCGACCGGGCGTGCGCGGCGGTGTGCCTGGCGGCGCTGCTGGCCCTGCGGCCGGACGCGTGGCTGCCGGTGGCGGTCTTCCTGGTGCAGTTCATGGTGGTCGACTGCCTGCTCAGCCTGTCGTTCCTGCGGTGGCCGGTGCTCGGGCCGAACTACTTCGGCGCGGTGCACCCCGGCGTGTACCGGTGGAACTGGTCGCCACCGGCGAAGGCGGTCAACACGGCCGGCCTGGTCGGGCTGGTGCTGGTCACCCCGTCGCCGGTGTGGCCGACGGTGTTCGCCGCGCTCATCGCGGTCCACAAGGGACTGTCGCTGTGGACGGTGGCGCACCTGCCGACGGACGGCGCCCCGCGATGACCGCGGCACTCCTGTCGGCGCTGGCCGTGGCGGCCCTGTCGGCGTTCGTGCCGGTGACGCCCGTCGAGCCGTACCTGGTGGTGCTGGCCGCGGAGGGACGGCCGGCGCTGCTCGTGGGCGTCGTCGCGGCCGTGGGCCAGACGGCCGGCAAGCTGCTCATCTTCTACGCGTTCCGCGCGACCGTGCGCTCGGGCCCCGTGCGGCGGTGGGTGGCCCGGCGGTACTCGCGCCCGCCGGGCCGCGTCCGGACGCTGCTCGACCGGCCCGCGCTGGTCGCCCCGACCGTGTTCGTGAGCGCGGTGACCGGGCTGCCGCCGCTCCTGGTCGTCTCGGTGCACGCCGCCCGGACGCCCATCTCCGCACCGGTGTTCGCGGGGTGCTGCCTCGCGGGCCGGGCGATCCGCTTCGTCGCGGTGATGCTGGTTCCCACCCTGCTGTAACGATCCTCGTGCTCGACGGCAGCCCGCCGCCGCCCCCGCCCCCGCCGCCGCCGGAGCGGGACGGCGCTCGCCGGGGCGCGGCCGTCGGCGGCCGGCTGGTGGTCGCCGATCCTCCGTGGGACCGGGGGACCGCGCCGCGGCCGCCTGCGGGTGACCCCGTCGGAGACCGCGACCCGCTGACGCCAGCCCGCCCTGGGCGCCGTGCACGACGCCCCTTCTCCGCC
>NZ_BOPH01000039.1 GCF_016863655.1 Virgisporangium ochraceum | reverse complement strand
CCGGCACAGATCCAATGGGGCAGGTTTGCGATGACGGACAGTGGCGGCGGGGGGCCGTCCGAGCTGGAATGTCGGCTTTGCCCATTCCACGACTGCACGCGAAGCTGCGACTCGGGACACCACTTGGGCGCTTTTTGTTCGACGACGCTCGATCCGGTGCGGGTTTCACCGCCCACAGCGCACTGGATCGAGCGTCGTCGAAGCCCGAAGCCGCACCGTGCCGCACCGTGCCGCACCGTGCCGCACCGTGCCGCACCGTGCCGCACCGGGGCGGACGCCCAGACTTCCGCGTCAGGGTCGTCGTCGGTGCAGCGGAGGCGTCAGTGCAGCAGGGCGCGGACCCGCTCCGGGGAGAGGTCGGCGCCCCGGGCGCCGTGGGCGGTCACCGCCAGCGCACCGGCCGCGACCGCGAACCGGACCGCCTCCACGAGGTCGGCTCCCCGGTGACGCGCCAGCGCCAGCCCGGCCACGAACGCGTCGCCCGCTCCCGTGGTGTCGACGATGTCGACGGGGTGGCTCGGCACGCCGGTCACCGGTCCCGTCGTGGTCACGCCGGGAGCCGGCGCCACGGCCGCACCGGCGGCTCCCAGCGTGACCACGACGGCGCAGCCCGTGCGCGCGGCCAGTGCCGCGGGATCGGCGGCGCCGAGCGCGCGGGCCTCGGGCTCGTTCACCACCAGGATGTCGACGTCGGACAGCAGGTCGGCCGGCACCGTGACCGCCGGGGCGGCGTTGAGCACCACGGTCGCACCGGCCGCCCGGGCGGCGTGCGCGGCGGCGGCGACCACGGGCACCGGCACCTCCAACTGGCAGACGAGCGTGTCGCCGGCGGACAGCGGCCCCGCCGCCCGCGAGGCGTCGGACGCGTCGAGGCGGCCGTTGGCGCCCGGTGCCACGGCGATGATGTTCTCGCCCCGGTCGTCCACGAGGATCAGCGCGCAGCCGGTGGTCGACCCGGGGTCGGCGACGACGCCGGAGACGTCGACACCGGCGGCGGCGATGTCGGCCAGCAGGAAGGCGCCGTCGGGGTCGTCGCCGACCCGGCCCACGAGCCGGACGAACCCGGCCGCGCCGGCCAGCCTCGCGGCGGCCACGGCCTGGTTGGCGCCCTTGCCGCCGCCGTGCCGGCGCAGGTCGCCGCCGAGCACGGTCTGGCCCGGGGTGGGCAGCCGCCCGACGGGGAGGACCAGGTCGAGGTTCAGGCTGCCGAGGACGACCAACTCGCCGGGCATCGCGTCACGGTATCGGACGCGACGTAGAGTTCGCTCCCGTGCGGATTGTCGTGACGGGCGCGGCCGGGTTCATCGGTAGCCACGTCGTCGACGCGCTGGGCGCCGCCGGGCACGAGGTCGTCGGCGTCGACAGGGCGCCGGGAGGGACACACGTCCGGGCCGATCTCGCGGAAACCGTGCCGCCGCACGTCGCCGGCGCCGACGCGGTCGTCCACCTGGCCGGGCGGCCCGGGGTCCGCCGGTCCGCGGATCCCGCCACCTGGCGCGACAACGTCGAGGCGACGCGCCGGCTCCTGGCGGCGTGCGGGAACGTGCCGCGGGTGGTCCTGGCGTCCTCGTCGTCGGTGTACGGGTCCGCGACGAGACCCTGCGCGGAGGACGACGAGACCCACCCGGAGAGCCCGTACGGGCACTCGAAGAAGGAAGCGGAGCGGCTGGCCCGGGAGTCCGGTCTGCACACGGTCGTCCTGCGGTACTTCTCCGTCTACGGGCCGCGCCAGCGCCCCGACATGGCGTTCCACCGGTTCTTCGCGGCGGCCCTGTCCGGCGGGCCGGTGCCGGTCTTCGGCGACGGCAGCCAGGCGCGGTCGTTCACGTTCGTCGACGACGTCGTCGACGCGACGGTCCGCGCGGTCACCGCGGACCTGCCGCCCGGAACGGTGCTCAACGTCGGGCACCGGCACCCGGTGCGCGTCGACGACGCGCTGCGTCGGATCGTCGCGCTCGTCGGTGGTCCCTCCCCCGCGGTGACCCGCACAGCGCCGGCTCCCGGCGACGTGACCCGCACCTGGGCGTCGACCGAACGGGCCGCGCGACTGCTGGGCTGGACCGCGCGGACCGACCTCGACGAGGGCCTGCGCCGGCAGCTGGAGTGGCAGAAGAATGCATAGGGCCGCCTACGTCTCGTTCGACCGGTTCCCGTCGACCAAAGGCTCGGCGGTGCACATCCGGCACATGGCCGGCGAGCTGTTCGACCGGTTCGGCGGCGGCCTGCTGTGCGTGCTCGGCGGCGGCGACCTTCCCCGCTACCAGCGTGAGGGAGAGGTACACATCCACCGGTTCGACGAGCCGGTGCCGAACCTCCTCGACCGCGCCGACGCGTTCTCCGGCTGGGTCGCCGACCGGCTCGCGCCGCACCGCGACACGCTGGAGCTGTGTCACGTGCGTGACCCGTGGGGCGCCGTGCCCGCGCTGGAGGTCACCGACGCGCGGCTCGTGTACGAGGCGAACGGGCTGCCGTCGATCGAGCTTCCGCACGCGTGGCCGCGGGTGGCCCCGTCGACGTTGGCGAAGCTGGAGACCATCGAGCGCTACTGCCTCGAACGGGCCGCGGCCGTCGTCGTGCCGAGCGCGGTGATCGCCGGTGCGGTGCGGGCGCGCGGGGCGCGCGACGTCCACGTGGTGCCGAACGGCGCCGACCTGCCCCGGCCGACCGCGAGACCCGCGGACGCGCCGGGGCGCTACCTCGTCTACGTCGGCGCGCTGCAGCCGTGGCAGGGCGTCGACGTGCTGCTGCGGGCGTTCGGCCGGCTGCGCGACCTGGAGGACCTGGCGCTCGTGGTCTGCTCGTCGGTGCCGGCGCAGCGGGCGCGCCCGCTGCGCCGGCTCGCCGACCGGCTCGGCGTCGAGGTGCACTGGCGGTACACGGTTCCGCACGCGGAGGTCGCGGCGTGGCTGGCGCACGCGGAGGTGTCGGTCGCGCCGCTCACCGGGTCCCCTCGCAATGTTCTCCAGGGGTGCAGCCCGCTGAAGGTGTGGGAGTCGATGGCCGCCGGCGTGCCGGTGGTGGCGTCCGACCTGCCCGCGGTGCGCGAGCTGGTCACCGACGGCGTGCACGGCCGGCTCGTGCCACCCGACCGGCCGGCCGAGCTGGCCCGCGCCATCCGGATGGTTCTGGAGTATCCGGACAAGGCACGGGAACTGGCCGACAACGCCCGACGCCGCATCGCCGAGAACTTCACGTGGCCGCACGCGCGGGCCCGTCTCGCGACGGTGTACGACCAGCTCTGTTGATCGTTGGTACGGTGCGGGGATGCTCTGGCGTAAGACCCGCGCCGCGATCGAGAAGTTCCAGCCGATGCACCAGATGGTCGTGTTCCACCGGGTGCTCTACACCACCCAGGACCGCACCGGCTGGGCGGCGATCCTGCACAGCATGCGGGGCCACGACGCGATCGTGAAGCGGTCGAAGTGGTCGCTGCCGCCGCGCACGTTCGGCGTGGTCGTGCCGCTGGTCGACGTGGTGATGCAGGACCTGCCGGCCACCGGCGCGGTCGCCATCACCGCCGACCTGCGCGGGCCGAAGGTGCCGGAGAAGGCCGGGCCGCGCCACGACCTGCCGGTCCGCCGCCCGGTGCGGTCGGCCACGATGTGGTACGAGGTCGACCCGTGGCTGCGGGTGCGCGCGGTGCTGCGTGACGGCAGCAGCATCGACGTCTCGGTCACCGACCGGGTCCGCTACCGCCGGGTGCACAAGGTGAACCCGCGCGGCAAGCACAAGACCAAGACGAAGACCAAGGAGGTCCAGCTGATCCGGGTCACGCGGGCGCTGCCGAAGGGCGTGGCCGGGCAGCGTCCGCCGTCGCGGCCGCCGTCGTGGATGCGCGTGAAGGCGCGGTCGGGACCGAGGACAGCGCTGACCGTCACCGGGCGGCTCGACCGGATCCCCTCGAACGAGCACCAGGTGCACTACATCCTGTCCGTGATGGCCGAGACCTTCCGGTGGACCCCATGATCTGTACCGTCACGACCGGGTTCTTCGTGCTGCGCCGGTGCGGCCGGCCGGTCGCGGCCACGTGCCCGGCGTGCGGCCGTCCACTGTGCGCGATCCACATCGCCGACGCCGGCCTGTGCCCGGAGTGCGCCGCGCAGCGGGGGTACCTGGGCAACCCGCACGCGTCGTCGGCGCATCACCGGCGCGGCTTCTTCTCGTCCAGCGGTCACGACTTCGGCGACGTCGCGTTGTTCCAGCGGCTCGACGACTTCGACCGGGCGCCGTTCGACCCCGGTGCCGGCGGTGAGACCGAGTACGACTCCGACGGAGCGGACGGCGACGACCGCCTGGTGGACAGCTGATGCGGCTGCTGTGGGTCACGGAGAACTATCCGCCGAGCCGCGGCGGCATGGCCCAGTCGTGCGACCGGATCGTGCGGGGGCTGCGCGCCGCCGGGGTCACGCTGGACGTCGCGCACCTGAGCCGCCGCGACCAGCCGGTCACGGTGCAGCACGAGTTGGGCGGACGGCTGGTCACGGTCCCGTTGGCCGAGGACCCCGAGCACGCGCTCCGTCTCCTGTGGACCCTCGTGGGGTCCGAGCCGTACACGCACGTCGTGGCGTTCGGCGGCACGTACCCGTTGCTGGCCGCGCCGGTCTACGCCGCGTGGGCGGGAACGCCCCTGGTCACCCTGTTGCGGGGCAACGACTTCGACACCGGCATGTTCTCCGTGCGGCGGCAGGCGGTGGTGCTCGCCGCGCTGCGCGCCTCGGCGCGGGTGTGCGTGGTCGCCAGCGGTACGGCGCCGCTCGTCGAGGCGGTGGCGCCCGGTGTCGGGGTGACGCTGGTGGGCAACAGCATCGAGCGCACCGGCTGGGAGGTGCTGCCGTCGGAGCGGCAGAAGGCGGCGGCGTGGCGGGCCGAGAACGTCGCCTCCGACCGGCGGACCATCGGCCTCGTCGGGCAGCTGAAGAACAAGAAGGGCGTGCGGTTCCTGCTCGACGCGGTGCTGGCGAGCGGGCACGCCGAGCGGCTGCACGTGGTGCTGGCCGGCGAGCTCGAACCGGACCTCGCGCCCTGGCTCGACCGGGTCGCGCACAGCACGTTCCCGTTCCTGGACCGGTACGAGCTGCTGACCGTCTACGCCGCGTGCGACGTGGTGGCGCTGCCGTCGTTCTACGACGGGCTGCCCAACGTCGCCCTCGAGGCGGCCGCGCTCGGCATCCCGTTGCTGGCCTCCGACGCGGGCGGCCTGGCCGACCTGGTCGACGACACCATCGGGTTCCCCTTCCGCGCCGGCGACGCGGCCGGCTGCCGGGCGGCGGTGCACCGGGCCGCGCTGTGCACCTCGGACGGGCTGGCCGCGCTCGGCGCCGCCGCGGTGGAACGGGTCCGCGCGCACTACGACCCGGCCCGCGAGGTCGACGGTTACCTGCGCGTGCTGTCCGAGGTGGCGTGATCGTCTGCTACGCCGCCGGCGGCGGGCTCGGGCACCTCACCCGGGCACGGGCGTTCCTGCACACGGTGCACCCCGGCCGCGAGGCGGTCATCCTCACGTCGTCGCCGTTCGCGGCCGACCCGCGCGTCGTGGGTCCACACCGGACGGTGGGCCCGCCGCCCGGCGCCGACCCGGGCCCGTGGTTCGTCTCCGCGCTGCGTGACCTCGCGCCGACCGAACTGGTCGTCGACGCGTTCCCGGGCGGGCGGTACGGGGAGCTGACGGCGGCGTCGGTGCCGGCGTCGGTCGGCTCGGTCACCCATCTCGCGCGGCTGCTGCGGTGGACGCGGTACCGGGCGGTCGCCACCGGTCCGCTGCCGCGGTTCGACCGGACGTGGCTGCTGGAGCCGCTCACCGCCGACCACCACGCCGACCTGGCCGCGACGTCCGGTGTCATGGCACCGCTCGACCTGGTCGACCCTCCCGGCGGGTCCCCCGGTGGCGGCCCCGCGCTCGACGACGGCGCCTGGCTGGTCGTGCACTCCGGGCCGGCCGCGGAGGTCGCGGAACTGGTCGGCTACGCCGCGGAGACCGCCGCGCTGGAGGGGGTGCGCCCGCGGCTGGTGCTCGTGTCGCCGGTCGCGCATCCCGGTGTCGACCGGCTGGACGTGTACCCGGCGTGGCCGCTGTTCGCGGGCGCGGCCCGGATCGTCACGGCCGCCGGGTGCAACGTGGTGCGCCAGACCACTCCCTGGCGGGACCGCCACCGCATGGTGCCGTTCCCCCGGCTCTTCGACGACCAGTTCACCCGCGCGGCCCGAGCACGCCGATCCACTCCTCCTCCGACAGGTCCTCCGGATCGAGGTCCATGAGCGCGGCGGCGTCGGCCTTCGAGAGCACGATGATGTCGGCGTCGGGCGGTCCGTCGCGCACGGCGTAGCCGCTGTCGGTGATGCCGACCAGTTCGACCCGCGAGGTCGGCACACCCGGTTCGGGGCGGCAGCTCATGCACCCATAGTGCACCTTGCGACTACGCAAGTCACCGGTGCATGAGCGCGAACACCCCCCATCCGAGATATTGACGCTGGTAACGCACGTGGTTGAGGGGTGCCGTGTCGAGCTCGGCGCGGAACGCCGGCGCCAGCTCGTCGTCGGGGTTCTCGTCCAGCCACGTGCGGATGGCGAACCACTGGGCGGCGACGTACCGGTCCCAGCTGTCGCCGTCGGCGAGGACCATCTCGACCAGGTCGTAGCCGAGGTCGCCGAACTGCGTCACGAGGCCGGGCAGGTCGCGGAAGGTGTCCTTCGACTGCGCGTGGCACGCCTCGAGCGTGGCCCGGTCGGGCGGGTCGGCGAGCCAGAACGGCTCGCCCACGAGCAGCAGGCCGCCGGGGCGGCGCAGGCTGCGGCGCAGAAGTTCGAGGGTGCCGGCGACACCGTCGCCGATCCAGGTGGCGCCGATGCACGCGGCCACGTCGACCGGCTCCGCGGCGACGTAGCCGCCCGCGTCGCCGTGCACGAACGTCACCTTGTCGGCGACGCCGAGGTCGGCGGCGCGTGACCGCGCGGCGGCCAGGAACGGGGTGCTGATGTCGACGCCGGTGCCGGTGACGCCGTGGTCGCGGCTCCACGTGCACAGCATCTCGCCGCTGCCGCAGGCCAGGTCGAGGATGCTCGTGCCCGGTCGCAGGTGCAGCGCCCGGCCGAGCGTGGCGAGCTTGCCGGCGCTGAACGGGTTGTGGATGCGGTGGTTGCGCTCGCGGATCGTGAACGTGCGTGGCAGTTCCAAGCGCTCTCCTCGGTCACGGCGGAATTCGCACGGTAACCGCCCGGGTGGGCCGGATCGACCGGTTTACCGGTTCCCCGGACGTGGCATGACCTGGTTATCGTGGTCACCGACCGGCCGTGACGTCGAACGATGAGAGGTTTGCCCGCGTGAGCGAGTACGAGATCAATGTCGATACCGACGGCGATGGCAACTGGGACCAGCACACCGTCGAGGCAGACGGTAATGGCGGGTACAACATCTACGTCGACCAGAACAACGACGGGCGGGCCGACTTCGTCGGTCACGACACCGACGGCGACGGTCTCCTCGAGTCGGCCGAGTACGACCGCGACTTCGACGGCAAGTTCGAGTCGCAGAACGTCGACACGACCGGCGACGGCTGGTTCGACGAGCAGTACACCGACCGCGACGGCGACGGTGTGTTCGACGCCGCGTACGGCGACACCAACGACGACGGCCAGTGGGACCGCACCGTCACCGACAGCAACTACGACGGCACCGCCGACACGTGGGAAGCCGACCGGAACTACGACGGCAACACCGACTGGCAGGCCCGCGACACCGACCAGGACGGCCAGTACAACACCGTCACCTCCGACGAGAACTACAACGGCACGTACGACACGGTCCGCTACGGCGACGCCGAGACCAACCCGTACGCGAGCGCGTAACGGCTACACGTCGACGGTGAGGTGCACCGTCACGACGTCGCCCTCGTCGACCTCCTCGGCCCTGCGCACGGCCGCCTTCACCGGAACGATGTAGCGCCCGTCCCTGGGCCACAGCGACGTCGTCCAGCCGGTGTCGCCGATCCGTGCGCTCACCGGGATCATGCCCCACCCGTACGTGACGTCGGGGGCGGCCGCGGCGATCCGGCGGCAGCCGTCGTCGGGCACGGTGACGAAGTACCAGGGCGCCGGCCCCCGCCAGAACCACACCTCGCCACTGAACTCCAGGTCCATGAGGCCAGCATAGGAACTAGGCTCGCGTCGATGACGGGGTACGAGCGGCTGTACGTGTCGCACCACCAGTTCCTGGTCCACGCCGGCACCGTCCACGGTGACCTGCCGCTGCACTCGGTCGGCGACCGGCTGGTGCAGGTCACCGGCGCCAGCACGCTCACGGTGCTCACCGGGCCGCACTCGGCGCGGCTGCCGGTGCGCGTCACGGTCGGCCGGCCCGGTCCCGACGACGGGTTCGACGCGGCGAGCGAGGCGACGCTGTTCTGCGAGCGGGGGTCGCTGTCGGTCGGCGGGCTGATGGGCGACTTCCCGGAGGCGCTGGTCGGGCTCGCGGTCGGCGCCGGGCTGGTGCGGGTGCGGGTGCACGCCCGCGACCGCCGCCGCGACGGCGTGCCGACCGGCACAGCCGGCCCGCACGGCCAAGACGGTACAGCCGGCCCGCACGGCACCGAGCGGTACGAGATCTTCGTCTGGCCGGTGACCGCCGACGCCGGGGTCGTCACGATCGCCGACGACCTGGTCGGCATCGCGCCGCGGCACCGGTACGACCGCGCGGCGACCTGGGCGCTGCGGCACCTGCTGGCCGCGGCGGACCCACCGCCCGGCGAGGCACGGCTCCGCGCGGCGTCCGGCGACCCGCCGTGGTGCTATCCGCGGGTCGAGGTCCGGCGGCCGGCGACGGGCCGGTCGTTCGACCGGTTCGGGCTCACCCCCGACGGCGACGACCTCGTGCTGCCGGTCGGCGACGCCCTGCTGCGGTTCCGGTTCGAGCCCGCGCCGCCCGACACGGTGCGGGCCACGGTCCGGTGGGCGAGCCCGCCCGGCCGCGCCGTTCCCGTGCCCGACCCCGAACCGTCCACTGTGGAGCTGTCCACCGCCGGGCTGGTCCACCGCGGCGTGCGGGCCGCCGACGCGGTACCGCTCGGCCTGCTGTGGGACCACCTCCTGCGGCACGACGGCGGCCCGCGCCACCCGTGGGAGCCGGTGTTCGCGGCGGCCGCCGCCGAGGAGGCACACCGCGCCGCCGGGCTGCGTCGCCGCCGCGAGGAGGAGGAGCTGCGGCGGTGGGGCGGGCGCATGCCGTCACCCCGGATCCGCACCCTGCGGGCGAACGCGCGCCGGCTCTGGCAGCTCGACCCCGACCTGGTCGAGGCGCTCGACGCCGCGACGCCCGACCGGCAGCGCGCGGTGGCCCGGTGGTCGGCGCGGCGGGCCTGCGCGGTGTCGCGCCTGGACACCGTCGGCTGGGTCGCCGAGGCGCTGGCCGCGGTGGAGCGCGACGAGCCGCTGCCGTTCGACGACGGCGCCGCGGCGTTCCGCCGCCTGCTGGACGATCCGCGGGCGCCGTCGACCACCGTTTGCGGGCCCGACGGCCGCCCGAACTGGTCGCAGCAGGCACTCGCGTTCCCGGCGCTGCTCGCCGCGGCGGACGCCGACCCGTTGGTCGCCGCGGTCGACGCGGTGGAGGCGGCGGCAGCGGCGCACGGTGACGCCCACCGCGACGTGCTCGCGGAGGTCCGGGCCTTCGTCGAAGGGTTAGAGTTTCCCCCGTGAGGCGCACGTCGCGGGACATCCGGGTGGCGAACCGGTTCGAGGTGCTGCGGCACGTCCAGTCGGCCCGCGCCGCGTCACGGACGGTGTCGCGGCAGCAGATCGCCACCGACACCGGGCTGAGCCTCGCCACCGCGGCGAACCTCGTCGGCGAGCTGCTGGAGCTGGGCCTGCTGAGCGAGGTCGGGTACGAGGACTCCAACGGCGGCCGGCCGCGCGCGCTCCTGTCGATCAACTCCGACGGCGGCCGGCTCGTCGGCATCGACGTGGCCGAGACATATGTGCACGTCGAGGTCTTCGACCCGGCGCTCGCGGTGCTGGCCAGCGTCGAGGAGGAGCTGCATCCGGAGGAGAACCGGCCCGACCAGGTGGTGGCGCACATCGTGTCGAGCGTGCGGGCGGCGCTGTCGTCGGCGTCGGTGCCGCCCGAGCGGGTGCTGGGCGTCGGGGTCAGCGTGCCGGGCCAGGTGGACCGAGAGGGTGGCGTGTCGGTCTACGCGCCGAACTGGAACTGGCACGACGTGCCGCTGCGCAGCCTGCTGGCCGAGTCGCTGAATCTGCCCCTGTACCTGGACAACCCGCTCCGGGCGTGCCTGGTGGCCGAGCTGTGGTTCGGCGCCGGCCGCGGCCGGCAGGACGTCGTGGTGGTCAACCTCGGCACCGGCGTCGGCGCCGGGCTGGCCTTCGGCGGCGAGCTGTACCGCGGCGCCACCAACAGCGCCGGCGAGTGGGGTCACACCACGCTGGTCGTCGACGGACGCCTGTGCCACTGCGGCAGCCGCGGCTGCGTCGAGACGTACGTGGGCGCGCCCGGCATCATGCAGAACCTGCGCGACATGGCCCCGACGAGCCCGATGCTGCACCCCGACGACCAGACCGCCACGATCGCGGCGCTGGCCCGCGGTGTCGCCGCCGGCGACCCGGTGGCGGTGAAGGTGGTCACCGAGACCGCGCGCTACCTCGGCATCGCCGTGGCCGACCTGATCAACCTGGTCAACCCCGAGGTGATCGTGCTGAGCAGCTGGGTGGCGGCGCAGCTCGGCGGTCCGCTGCTCGCCGAGGTCCGCGCGGTCGTCGACCGGCACGCGTTGCGCCGCCCGCGTGCCGCCACCGAGATCACGCTGTGCGGGCTCGCGGGCAACCCGGTGAGCCTGGGCGCCGCGACGTTCGCGCTGAAGCAGTACCTGACCCCTCAGTCGATCTCACGCCGCTGAGCCCGGGTAGGCAGCACGGCGAGGGTGTGGGGAGCGAGCACGGCGCCGCCGACCTCGACGTCCGCGCCGCCGTCGTTGGCCACGAACGTCCACATGCGACCGTCGGGGTGGCGGCGGTGCACCGCCTCGACGCCGGGCGGCGGGTCGGCCAGCACCGGCTCGACGCCGGCCGAACGGGCCACCGTCGCGAGGAGGGTCCGCAGCGCGGCGTCGTCGAGGTGGGTGGTCAGGTAGTACGCGGTCCCCCTCCGCGTGAGGGCCGGCGCGCCCGCCAGCGGTCCGTCGGCGTAGGAGACGAGCACGTCGGCGGTCGTCGCGGCGGCGAGCTCGGTCCAGACGCGGCCCCGGGTGCCGTCGCTGAGGCCGACGGTGTGCCCCGCGGGCAACGGGAAGAACTCCTCGACGCGCGCGCCGAGCAGCTCGCCCCAGGCGCCGTACCCGTTCAGCCGGACGTGGTCGTTCTCGTCGACCACGCCGCCGCACGGTCCGATGAGGACGGTGCCGCCTCCCTCCACATAGGACACCAGGTTCGCGGCGTCCACATCGGACACCAGGGGCAGGGCCGGCACCAGAACGAGCCGGTACCGCGAGAGGTCACCGTTCGGCGGGGCAAAGTCCGAGGTGACCGTGAGAGCGCGCAACGCCGCGTGCCACTGCTCCGCGCAGCGCACCGGGTCGAGGTCGACGCTCGGCCGGCTCGGGTGCTCCTGCACCCAGATGTTCGCCCAGTCCCACACGATCGCGGTGTCGGCGACGACCTCGCTGCCGGCCACCTCCGACAGTGCCGCCAGGTCGGCGCCCAGCCCGACGACCTCGCGCCACACCTTGGTCTCGGTGCCGGCGTGCGGCACCATGCCGGAGTGCCACTTCTCGGCACCGGCCCGCGAGGCGCGCCACTGGAAGTAGAGCACCGCGTCGGCGCCGCGGGCGACGTGTCCGAGCGAGTCGCGGCGCAGCCGGCCGGGAGGCTTCGCGAGGTTGCGCGGCTGCCAGTTGACCGCGCTGGTGGCGTGCTCCATCAACGCCCACGGCCGTCCGCCGGCCAGCGAGCGGGCGAGGTCGGCCACGAACGCGAGGTCGGCGTACGGGTCGGCGTGCTCGCCCACGAGGTAGTGGTCCACCGACACCAGGTCGACCTCGCCGGCCCACGACCAGAAGTCGACGCCCCACCGGTCCCGGTTGAAGTTCGTGGTGATCGGCACGTCGGGGCTGTGGCGCCGGATCGCGTCGCGTTCGGCGCGATAGCAGGCGAGCAGCTCGTCGGAGGAGAACCGGTAGAAGTCCAGCTGCTGGGTCGGGTTGGGGAAGCTCGGCGTGCGCCGGGGCGGGATCACCTGCTCCCAGGCGGTGTAGCGCTGCGACCAGAACGCGGTTCCCCACGCGGCGTTCAGCGCGTCGACGGTCCCGTATCGGTGTGAAAGCCAGGCGCGGAAGGCTTCCGCGGACGTGTCGCACCAGCAGCGCGCGATGTGGCAGCCGTACTCGTTGTTGACGTGCCACATCGCCAACGCGGGGTGGCCGGCGTAGCGCTCGGCGAGCCGCTCCGCGAGCGCGGCGGCCGCGCACCGGTACTCGGGTGAGCTCGGGCAGTACGCCTGCCGGCTGCCGTACCAGAGGCGGCGGCCGTCGGCGTCGACCGGCAGCGAGCCGGGATGCGCGTGGCTGAACCAGGGCGGCGGCGACGCGGTGCCGGTGGCCAGGTCGACGGCGACGCCGTGGCCGGCGAGCTGGTCGAGCAGCCGGTCGAGCCAGCCGAACTCGTACCGGCCGGGCGCGGTCTCCAGCATCGCCCACGCGAACACCCCGACGGTGACCATGGTGACGCCGGCGGCCTTCATGAGCCGCAGGTCCTCGGTCCAGACCTCTTCGGGCCACTGTTCGGCGCTGTAGTCGCCGCCGAACGCGAACCCGGGCACAGCGGGGATGTCGAAGGCCATGCGGCGATGCTCCATACCGGACGAGCCGGCGTCAACGGGTCCACACGACTTATTCTTTGGCCTTGACGAAGGGGTATTCGAAACTTACGCTCGCGTTCACCCCGCCAGCACGTTCAGACACATCGATGCGCCACCACCCCGTCTCGAAGGGCGTCCGATCATGAACGCAGTCTCACGCCGTCGTTTTCTTCATACGTCGCTGCTGTTCGCCGGCGGCGCCGTCGTCTCCGCCTGTACCACCGACCCCACCGGATCCGGTTCCAGCGACGCGAAGGTGACGCTGAACCACTGGTACCACGAGTACGGCGAAGCGGGGACGCGCGACGCCGCGATGCGCTACGCCGCCGACTACACCAAGCAGAACCCCGACGTGGCCGTGAAGGTCACCTGGGTACCCGGCGACTACAAGACCAAGTGGCAGTCGTCGGTGCTCACACCCGAGGGCCCCGACGTGTACGAGGTCAACGAGGTCACGCCCGACATGGTGCAGCAGCAGCAGGTCGCGGCGCTCGACGACATCCTCGGCGGCGCGAAGGGCGAACTCAACCAGTTCGCGCTCAGCCCGCTGACCCACAGCGGCAAGTCGTACGGCGTCCCGATGATCATCGACGTGATGCTCCTGTTCTACCGCAGGAGCCTGCTGTCCGCCGCCGGCGTGCAGCCGCCCACGACGCTCACCGAACTCACCGCCGCCGCCAAGGCGCTCACCAGGGACAAGACCAAGGGCATCTTCGTCGGCAACGACGGCCTCGCCGGCATGCGTGGCGTACTGCCGTTCTCGGTCGGCCAGAGCGTGCTCACCGAGCGGAAGGTCAGCTACGCCACGCCGGAGATCGCGGGCGCGTTCACCGAGGCGCGGAAGATGTTCAACGACAAGTCGATGCTGCTCGGCTACACCACCGAGTGGTACGACCCGAGCGCGCTCATCACCGGTGCCGCCGCGATCGTCTGGGGCGGCCTGTGGGCGCTGCCGCAGATGCAGAAGGAGTTGAAGGACGACTTCGACGTGATGCCCTGGCCGGCGCACGGTGCCGGCGGCAGGCCGGTGGTCATCCTCGGCGGCTGGTCGCAGGTGGTCAACGGCAGGTCGAAGAACGTCGACGCGGCCAAGAAGTACGTGCAGTGGCTGTGGTTGCAGAACAACGACGTCCAGAAGGACTGGGCGCTGTCGTACGGCTTCCACGTGCCGCCGCGCGCCAGCCTCGCGGCGTCGGCCGAGCCGTTGCAGTCGGGCATCGCCAAGAAGGTCGTCGACCTGCTCGGCAAGCACGGCACGCGGGTCAACGCGTTGTGGGCGCCGGCCGTCTCCAAGCCGTTCGACGACGCGGCGTCCGACATCATCAAGAAGAACGCCGACGCCCTGGCGACGTTCACCGCGGCACAGGCGCGGTCGCAGACGGCGCTCGACGCGTTGCCGAACGTCTGATGGCTCTCAAGACGGCCCCACCGTCTACTGTGGACGCTCCGGCTCCGGCCCGGCGGAGACGCCGGGCCGACCGGTCGGCCTGGTGGGCCTTCCTCCTGCTGACCGCGCCGCTCGTGATCGGCCTGCTGGTCTTCAAGTACGTGGCGATGGCGTGGGGCCTGCTGCTGAGCTTCAGCCAGGCCCGCGGCACGATCGCGCTCGGCACGTGGGTCGGGTTCGCCAACTACGCCACGCTGTTCGAGGACCCGCAGTTCCGGAAGTCGCTCACGATGATCGTGGCGTTCACGGTCATCATCGTGCCGCTGACGTTCGCCATCTCGCTCGGGCTGGCCGTGCTCGTGAACCGGCTGCGGCGCGGCAGGGCGTTCTTCCGCACCACGTTCTTCCTGCCGGCCGCGGTGTCCTACGTGGTCGCCTCGCTGGTGTGGAAGATGAGCCTGTTCAGCGGCGTGCCGTCGTCGGCGGCCAACTCGCTCGCCGGGCTGTTCGGCCAGGAGCCGACCGCGTGGATCGCCACCGTCGACCCACCGCTGTACTGGGTGGTGCTGGTCACCGTCCGGCTGTGGCTGCAGGTCGGCCTCTACATGATCCTGTTCCTGGCCGGCATCCAGGACATCCCGAACGAGATGTACGAGGCCGCCCGCGTCGACGGTGCGTCCGGCGAGTGGAAGCTGTTCCGCCACATCACGTTCCCGTTGCTGCGCAACACGTCCGTGGCGGTGACGCTGCTGCTGGTCATCAACGCGTTCCAGGCGTTCGACGAGTTCTACAACCTGCTCAGCACCGGCCTCGCCGGCGGGCCCGGTCCCGACGGCCGGCCGCCGCTGGTCTACCTCTACGACCTGGCGCTGGCACAGCAGAACTACGGCGTCGGCTCCGCGGGCGCGTTCGTCGTGACGCTGCTCATCGTCGTGGTCACCCTGCTGCAGAGCCGCGCGGTCGGGTTCGGGAAGGGTGACGGGGAATGAGACGTCGTACCGGCACCTACCTCGCGGCCGCGGTGTTCGCGCTCCCGTTCCTGTTCCCGTTCTACCTGTTGCTGCGCAACGCGTTCATGACCCAGGCCGAACTCGGCGCGCTCGACTGGTCGTGGTGGCCGTCGTCGCCGTCGTTGCAGGGCTTCCGGGACGCGTTCTCCAACGACAGCGTTCCGCTGGGGCGCGCGCTGGTGAACTCGACGATCGTCGCGGTGGTGTCGGCGCCGCTGTCGACGCTGTTCGCCTCGATGTGCGGGTACGCGCTCGCGCGTATCCGGATCCCGCTGACGCGGCCGGTGTTCGCGCTCGTCATCGTGACCCTGATGGTGCCCGGCGCGGCGACGTTCGTGCCGACGTTCGTCGTGGTCGGCTCGATGGGCGGCGTGAACACGTTGTGGGGCCTCATCGTCCCCGGGCTGTTCAACGCGTTCGCAGTGCTGCTGTTCCGCGCGTTCTACCTCCGCTTCCCGCAGGAGGTCGAGGACGCGGGCCGCGTCGACGGCCTCGGCCCTCTCGGCGTGTACACGCGGTTGGCGCTGCCGAACTCCGGCGGCCTGCTGGCGGCGCTCGGGGTGCTGTCGTTCATCGAGCACTGGAACTCGTTCCTGTGGCCGCTGGTGATCGGCCAGGACCCGGCCTACTGGACCGTCCAGGTGGCGATGTCGACGAACCTCACCTCACAGACCATCAACATGCCGGCGCTGTTCGCGAGCGCGGTGGTGTCGGTGATCCCGCTCGCCGTCGTGTTCCTTCTCGCGCAGCGCTACATCGTGCGCGGCGTCATGATGACCGGCATCAAGGGGTGATGGGGTAGGGGCGGCCGGCACCGGGTGGGGGTGCCGGCCGTTCCGCTTTTCGGCTCTCGGCCGGTGATCACCGGCTGTTCGGCTCTCAGCCGGTGATCACCGGCCAGGCGTAGGCGGCGAGGGCGGCGGCCGCGCCGAGCAGCGCCAGGCCGATACCGCGCGTGGGGATCGGCAGGGCGGCGAGGATCAGCAGAATGATCGCGATGACGTAGAGGACGGCCTGCACCGACATCTGATGCTCCCGACTACTGTGGACTGTTCACAATGGACAGCGCATCGATGCCCATCGGGGCTCGACGGCAAACACGGACCCGCCGCTCACGCGAGCGACAGCCGGTCCTCCTCCCCGCCGGGCCAGTGCACCACCACGGAGCCGTCGGCCCCGGCGGTCACCTCGGGAAGCTCCGGCGGCCACGCGGCGGAGAGCACGACCGCGGCCGCATACACCTCGCCGGCACGCACGGGTTCGCCGCTGGTGACGTACGGCACCGCCGAGTGGGCGCCGAACGCGTCGACGCCGGCGCGTTCGGCCATCCCGGCGAGTGGCAGCCCGAGCAGGCCGGTCACCGTCGTGGTGAGGCCGTCCGCACGGCGGGCGCGCGCCGTCGCCCCGTCGACCTCGACCGTGGGACGGGCGTCGGCGGCCACCGCGTAGCCGCCGATCCGCAGCGTCCACGGACCGCCCTCGCCGTGACGGTGGTCGACCCACGCGAGCCGCACCTCCACGGCGCCGCGCAGGACGGACGCCGTGGTGAGCCACGGCCCGGTGCGGAACTCCGGCTGGCGCGGCGGCCAGGTCCGCTCCGGCGCCGGCCCGACCGGCCAGTGCGCCCGGTGCCGCGACACCGCCACCCGGCCGCGGACCTCCAGCGGCCGCAACGGTCGCCGGTGCGACGGCCGGCCCAGCGGATCGACCAGCGTCACATGGTTGTCCACGAGGGACCCGTCGTACCAGGGACCGGCGTGCGTGCTGTACGCGTGCCGGGAGTACCCCGGGTCGTCGGTGGCGAGCGTCTCGTCGGCCGCGTGGTCGGCGCCGTGGTTCACGACCCGCACGACGCCGTCGGCGCGGGTCGCCGACACCAGCCAGCCCGGCACCGGCAGCGTGACCGCGACGTCGCCCTCCTCCACCGCGAGCGGCTCCTCGACGTCTGTCCACACGGGATGGTCGGCCGGCAGCACCAGCCCGGCGAAGCCCTTGCCCGACCAGTACGGCGACCCGGCACCGGTGTACGGCTGCCGGATCGGCTCGAACGCCCCGTACCAGCCGACCGGCAGCGGGTCGCGGGTGCGCGCGGAGAAGTGCTTCAGCACCCCGCTCGCCAGCCGCCGCGTGCGTCCCGGTGACAGCGGACCGGTGTCGAACACCGCGCCTGCCCACACCGGAGCGAGCGCCGCGTACCGGTACGTCAGCGACCGCCCCTGGTGCAGGGGCGCGCCGTCGGGCGCGTACAGGTGCTGCGCCGCGTCGAGGTACGCGCGGAGACGGTCGCGGTGCTTGATGTCGGGCTCGCCGGTGATCCGGTGGTACCACAGGGGGTAGAAGTTCATCGCCCAGCCGGCGTACCAGTCGAACTTGCGGCCGGTGTCCCTGCCCTCGTACCCGTCGGTGTACCAGCCGTCGCCGAGGTACCACCCGTCCATCGTCGCGGTGTTGCGCTCGATCTCCTCGGCCGACCACGGCCCGCCGACCGAGCGCAGGAACGCCTGGGTGATGTTCTGGAACCACAGCCAGTTGCACTGCGGGTAGGGCTGGCCGATCGTCTCGGCGAGCCACGCCACCACCCGTTCCCGCACCCCGTCGTCGAGCGCGTCCCAGATCACGTGCCGCGACTCGTGCAGGGCCAGCGCGATCGACGCCGCCTCGACCTTCGCCTGGTTGACCTCGGTGACCCGCGGCCACCGCTCCGGCGACGCGGGGTCGGTGCCGGCCGCGAGCCCCTTCGCGTACCACTCCGCCAGGCCACCGTCGTCCGATGTGGACAGTCGGAACCCGGCGGCGAGGAACGTGCGCGCGAAGCCCTCCAGCCCGTCGCTGCGCCGGCCCGAACTGCTCACCGGGCCGGGCAGGTCGATCAACGCGTGGCCGGGCGAGGCGTACGGGCGCACCGCGGCGAGGCCTCGGTCGGCCGCCGCTTCCCAGTGCGCCCGCGTCCACCCCGTATAGGGCGACAGCCGTCGATCTTCCGGAGTCACGGGTCGATCCTAGGCGGCGGACCGGCTCCACTGCTGGTTGGTGGCGGAGCTGTTGCACGTGTACTGGGAGATGTCGGTGCCGTCGCCGGTGCCGGAGCCCACCACGTCGAGGCACTTGCCGCTGTGCCGGGCCCGCAACTGGAAGTAGCTGCCCACGGTCACCATCTGGAACTGCTCGTTGGTACCGCCGCCGCACGAGTACTGGATGACGTTCGCCCCGTCGGCGGTCGACGAGCTCGCCACGTTGAGGCAGCGTCCGCTGTTCGAGTTCACGATGCGGTAGTAGCCACCGCCGGCGTCCTGGAACGTCCACTTCTGGTTGGCGCCGCCGTTCCACGTCCACGTCTTGATCTCGGCGTTGTTCGCGGTCGACGCGTTGATCACGTCCATCACCTTGCCGCTGTGCCGGGCGGTGAGCCGGTAGTAGGTCGCGTCGCCACCCCCGGTGATCACGCCGGTCGCGGTGTCGATGGTGATCTGCGGTGACCAGCTGAGGCTCATGCTCGTGGCCGACGGGAAGCCGATCGGCAGCCACACGTACTGCGAGTCGTTCACCGGTCCGCCCCAGGCGCCGGCCCACCGGTCGCCGAGGTACAGATAGCTCGTCGTCTGCGAGCCCTGCACCGGGAGCACGAACGTCGGCTGGGAGCTGAACGTGGTGCCGTCGCCGACGTTGGTGAACGCGCTCCACGGTCCCGCGATGTTCGACGCGGTGGCGTAACGGGCCTGGTTCGGGTTCCACCCGGTGGCGCCCGACGTCAGCAGGAAGTAGGTGCTGCCGCGCTTGAACATCGCCGGTGCCTCGCGGTGCCCGCCCGGCCAGAAGTTGCCCACCAGCGTCGACACGCTCAGGTAGTCGGCGGAGAGCCGGTAGATGTGCAGGTCGTAGTTGTCGCGGGCGGCCGAGATCATGTACGCGGTCCCGTTGTCGTTGAACAGCGTGATGTCGCGCGACATGTGACCGAGCGGCCGGAAGCTGCCGTGCCAGGTGTAGGCGCCGTCGACGGTCGCCGACGACGCGACCGCGGCCCGCGCCTCGCCGTAGTCCGAGCCGTTCTCCTTGTGCATCCACATGACGTAGCGCCCGGTGGAGGCGTTGTAGATGACCTTCGGCCGCTCGATGTTGGCGACGTTGAGTTCCGACGCCGACGACTGGGTCAGCACGTCGCCGCGGAACTCCCACGAGACCAGGTCGGTGGACCGGTAGGCCGACACCGCCCGGAACGTGTTGTTGGCGTTGCGGTTCTCGCCGAACCAGTAGTAGTACGAGCCGACCTTCAGCACCCCGCCGCCGTGCGCGTGCACCACGCTGCCGTTGGTGGCGCGGAACTGGGTGCCGTTGGTGACGGTCACCGGCGCCGCCACCGCCGGGGCGGCGTACGCGGTGGCGGCCACGACCACGAGCAGGGTGACGAGCAGCCGTCTCATGAGAGCCTCCTCCATCGACAGTCATGAGTGGAACGTTTCGCGGCGGTGACGTAAAGCTCACGAACAGACCCGCACCGATCCGTTCACAAACGTTCACGGTTACGATCGTGTTCGAATCGCTTCGACCATGTTCGGGCGATGGCGGCCGGGGGTGATCTCCCATAGACCTGCTGCATGCCCGGCAGGCCGAACGCGCTCCTGGTGATGGACCACGACACGTACGTCGCCCACTTCGACGCGGCCCGCCTCGACCGGCTGCGCGGCCTCGTGACCCCGGCCTGGACCGCCGACCTCGACTCCCCCGCCGCCCGCCGGCACCTGGCCCGCGCCGAGGTCCTGCTCACCTCGTGGGGAGCGCCCGGGCTCACCGCCGAGCGGCTCGACGCCGCACCCGCGCTGCGGGCGGTGTTCCACGCGGCCGGCAGCGTGCGCGCGCTGGTCAGCGACGACCTGTGGCGGCGCGGGATCGCGGTGACCAGCGCCGCCGACGCCAACGCGGTACCGGTCGCGGAGTTCACGCTCGCGGCGGTGATCTTCGCCGGGAAGAAGGCGCCGTTCCTCGCCGCCGACCCGGTCGCCAGGCAGCGGGGCTGGGCGCACCACGCCGGCTTCGGCGACCTGTCCAACTACCGGCGGACCATCGGCGTCGTCGGCTTCTCGCGCATCGGTCGCCGCGTGGTGCGGCTGCTCGACTGCCTGCGTCCCGTGCGGCGGCTGGTGGCGGACCCCTACGCCGATCCGGCCGAGGTCGCCCGGGCCGGCGCTGAGCCGGTCCCGTTGAAGGATCTTCTGACGCGGAGCGACGTGCTCACGCTGCACGCGCCCGAGACGCCCGGCACGCGGGGCATGATCGGTGCGCGGGAGCTGGCGCTGCTGCCCGACCACGCGACGGTCATCAACACCGCGCGCGGCAGCCTGGTCGACACCGACGCGCTGGCCGCGGAGTGCCGCGACGGGCGCCTCTTCGCGATCCTCGACGTCACCGACCCGGAGCCCCTCCCCGACGACCACCCCCTCCGGTCGATGCCGAACGTGATGATCACTCCACACGTGGCCGGCTCGCTGGGTTCGGAGATCCTGCGCCTCACCGACTCGGCCCTCGACGAGCTGGCCCGCTGGACGGCCGCCCAGCCGTTGCGGTTCGCGGTGACGCCGGAGACACTCCCCTTCAGCGCATAGGGGAGGACCGATGTTCCACGTCCAGCGCCAGGAGCGCCTGATGGAGGAGCTACGGCGGCTCGGCGCCGTACGCGTCCGGGACCTCGCGCCGCTGCTCGGCGTCAGCGAGCTGACCGTGCGGCGCGACCTCGCCGCGCTCGCCGAACGCAACCTCCTCACCAAGGTGCACGGCGGCGCGACGCTGCCGACCCGGCTGGCGCCCGCACCGCGCCGGCCCGCCGTGGTGCCGACCCGGTTCACGATCGGCATGGTCGTACCGTCGCTGGACTACTACTGGCCGCCGATCGTCACCGGTGCCCGCGCCGCCGCGGGCGCGCTGGGCGTGCACCTGCAGCTGCGCGGGTCGAGCTACGACCCCGACGAGGACCGGCGGCAGATCACCCGCCTCATCGACGCCGGCCAGGTGCAGGGGCTGCTGCTGGCGCCGAGCTTCGGCGACGGCACCGACCTGGTCGAGTGGATCTCCGGCCTGCCCGTGCCGACGGTGCTCGTCGAGCGGCAGGCTCCACGATGGACGGTGACCCGCCGGCACCTCGAGTGGGTGCGCAGCGACCACTCGCTCGGCATCGAGCTGGCGGTGCGGCACCTGCACCAGTACGGCCACCGCCGCATCGGGCTCGTGCTCTCCCGCGGCAGCCCCACGTCGGAGCACCTCGCCCGCGGCTGGGACGCGGCGTGCGCCGACCTCGGCCTGCCGGCCGACCTCGTGGTGCGCGAGTCGGTCGGGCTGGACGTACCCGGTCACCGCGCGATCATCGGGCGCATCGTCGACCGGTGCCGCGCGTCGGGCACCACCGCGCTGATCGTCCACAGCGACCCCGACGCGATGTCGGTCGCCCAGTTCTGCCACGAACGCGGCATCGACGTCCCCGACGACCTGGCCCTGGTCTCCTACGACGACGAGGTGGCGCACCTGGCCGAGCCGGCGCTCACCGCGGTGCGGCCGCCGAAGAGCCACGTGGGCCGGGTGGCGGTCGAGCTGATGGTGTCGCGGCTGCTGGAGGGCAACCGCCGGCCGGCGCAGCGGGTGCTCGTGACCCCGGAGCTGATGATCCGCGGCTCCTCGATCCCGGGACACCGCTGAACGAGCGCGAGAGGCCGGTCGCACTTACCGTTGAGACATGCTGCACGCGGCGCAAGGCATGTCGGACGGCGACTGGACGATCATCGCGGTGCTCGTCGGCATTCTCGCGATCGCCACGCTCATCGGCGCGGTCGTGCTCGCCCTGAAGGTGTGGAAGACGAAGAAGATGCTCGGCGACCTCGGCGCCGGCGGCAAGGTGGCGTTCTACGGTGCGCTCATCTACACGGTCTTCCCCGTCGACCTGCTGCCCGACCCCGTGTACCTCGACGACATGGGCGTGCTCACGGCCGCCCTGATCTACCTCACGAAGCTCTACCACAAGCGCCGCGCCGAGCAGCCCGGGATCAGGCAAGGCTGAACGCCTCCAGCGTCACGTCGAGCATCGCCTGCTGTACCGGGGGCGGGTAGGCGTCGGGGTCGGCGGAGGCCAGCGCGGCGGTGCCCTCCGCGAGCGCGATCAGCGCCAGCGCGACCGTCGTGGCCCGCTCGGGCGGCCAGCCTGACACGGAGACCACCAGCCGGGTGATCCGCTCGCGCCAGGCGCGGTTGCCGGCGCGGTGCAGCGCCACCAGGTCCTCGTCGGCGACGGCCGCGGCCAGGAAACCCGTCCAGACGACGCTCTCGGCGGCGGTCTCCGCGTCGAGGGCGAGGCCCTGGCTCAGCACCGCGCGCAGCGCCTCGCGCGGGGTGGCGGCGTGCGACTCCACCCGCTCCACCCGCTCGCGGGTGCGCTGGTGCAGCAGGTCGCGGGCGTGGCTCAGCAGCGCACGCCGGTTCGGGAACCGGTGCATGACCAGCCCCGTGGTGCAGCCCGCCGCGGCGGCCACGGCCCGGATCGTCAGCCGTTCCAGGCCCTGGGTCGCCAGCACGTCCCACACCGCCCGGGAGAGCCGCTCGTCGCGCGTCACCCCGCGATCGTAACAAGTGTTACGGTAACACCTGTTACGAGGAGGGCATGTGGACTGGATCATCGAGGAACGGCCGTGGGACGACCCGGTCGGCGCCGCCCTGCGCGCGGCACAACGGGCCGAACTCGACGCCCGCTACGGCTGCGACGACCACGAACCCGGGGCGCCACCGTCCGGCGACGACGTCTCCCACTTCGTCGTGGCGACGGTGACGGGACGGGCGGTCGGCTGCGGCGCCCTACGCCGGCTCGACGACACCAGCGCCGAGGTGAAGCGCATGTACGTGGTTCCGGAGTTCCGCGGCAGCGGCGTCGCGGGTGCGGTGCTCGCCGCGCTCGAGGCCGCGGCGAAAGAACGCGGTTGGACCACACTCCGCCTGGAGACCGGCACCCTGCAGCCCGACGCCCAGCGCTTCTACCGGCGGGCCGGCTACCACGAGATCCCGTTGTTCGGAAGCTACGTGGGGTCGGAGCTGTCGGTCTGTTTCGAGCGTCGGCTCTAGCCCGCATCTCCCGGAAACCTGCCACTCACCGCAACCACCTGCGCAAACTCGGGTGACCGACCGCACGATGAAGAGGTCACAAGGTCCACTGAACCGAGCCGGGAGCACCACCCATGCGCGTCCGTACCGCTGTCGTCGTCGCCGCTGCTTGCGGCCTGTTCGCCCTCTCCGGCTGCCAGCTCCTCGAGAAGGACGAGGACCCGGCCGCCGCACCCACCCCCGCCGCGTCGACGACGACGTCGGCCAAGGCCACCCCGACGAGCAAGGCCACCGGCGGCGCGAAGAGCGGCGACCTGCCGAACCCGTGCACGCTGCTCACCAAGGCCGAAGTCAGCACGATCTCGGGCGGCAAGGCCGTCACCCAGATCGACGAGGACGGCGAGAAGGACGGCGCGACCACCCGCTACTGCCAGTGGCAGCTCTCCGGCGGTCAGCTCGCGATCTTCCTGTCCAAGAGCAGCGCCTCGGAGTTCAAGCAGGCGCACGGCCAGCAGCAGAAGGTCACCGGCGTCGGCGACGACGCGCGCCAGGCGGACGGACACCTGTACGTGCTGCACGGCGACATCGTGATCGACGCCTACGCCCGGTCGAGCGGCAACGAGGCGGCCACGACCCAGATGGCGAAGAACGCGGCGCTGAAGGTGATCGACAAGCTCTGAGGCCGACTCGCGGGCGGGCGTCCACCCACCATCGGGGACGATGGTGCGCGTGGACGCCCGTTTCTGGTTCGACCCCAGCTGCCCGTACACGTGGGTCACCTCGCGCTGGATGCGGGAGCTGGAACGGCTCGACCTGCTGCGCGTCGAGTGGCGGGTGATGAGCCTGTCGGTTCTCAACGAGCACCGCGACGACGATCCCGAGGACGACCCGGAGGGCTACCTGTGGGGGCCGGCCCGCCTGTTCGCGGTGGTGCAGGACCGGTACGGGTCCGACGTGCTCGGCCGGCTCTACGACGTGTTCGGCGCGATGGTCCACGGGAGCGAGGACGGCTGGCGGCCGGCCGGCGACATCCTCACCGCGGCCGGCCTGCCCACCGACCTGGCCGACGTGATGGAGACCGACCGGTACGACCCGCTGCTGCGCTCGTCGCACGAGGCCGGCGTCGGCCTGGTCGGTACGCACGTCGGCACCCCGATCATCGCGGTCGACCTGCCGAGCGGCCGGCGGGTGGCGTGGTTCGGCCCGGTCATCTCCCGCGTGCCGCACGACGACGAGGCCGCCCGGCTCTGGCACGGCACGTTGATGGTCGCCGGTGTCGACGGCTTCCACGAGATCAAGGGGCGCGCTCCGGTCCTCTGATGGTGAATGTCCCGCGCCGACCGGACAGGTACGGGTGGGAGGGCCGATGGCAGACGAGTAGCAGCGGTTCGACGACCTGTACCGGGAGCACCATCAGGCGCTCGAGCGCTACGTGCGCCGGCGGGTCGACGACGACTCCGCCGCCGACCTGGTCGCGGAGATCTTCGCTGTCGCCTGGCGGCGGATCCACGACGTGCCGCGCGCCGACGCACGGTTGTGGCTGTTCGGCGTCGGCCGCAACGTGGTGGCCAACCACCTGCGCGGATCGGGCCGGGCGTACCGGCTGATCGAGAAGGTCGCCGCCAACACGGTGACGCAGGCCGACGACCACGCCGCCGCGATGGCGGTCTACCTGACCGAGAACCACCCGCCGGGCAACGGTCCGGCCGAGATCCTGGCCGCGATGGCCGACCTGGTCCGCGACCGGGTGCTCGGGCCGGCCCGGCGCGCGGCGCTGCTCCGGGTACTGGCCGAGGTTCCGGGCCTGATCTACCGGGGTGGCACCACCGACCGGGCCGGCCGGCGGGGCGAGGCGTTCATGCCGCCCAACCGCCACGGCGGCCTCGCCAGCGAGCGCACGCTCATCGTCGACCCGGTGACCGGCCGGCTGCTCGACACCGAGATCCTGCTCCTGGAGAAGGGCCGCCTCGACGTGCGGACGCCCTGCGTCTACCAGTACGAGATCCACACGGTGTCGGAGTTCGCCGACCCGTGAGCCGACCGGTGGCCGGTAGTGCTCTGTCGAGACCCGCGCCGATCTTGCACTTGTGGCCGCCCCTATTTACGGAAATGTCGCGTTTTGAAGGAGGCCACAACTGCAAGATCGGCGGGGAATCATGGTGGGGCGAAGCCGCCATCCAGCTCGGGCTACCGCCCGCCACTGTGCGTCATCGCACATCTGCCCACCAGGTCTGTGCCGGCCGTCCGCGAAGGGTCACTCACGGTGGCATCGTCCGGGCGATACGGCATCGGTGATCAACTTCTCTGGAACGAACGTGAAGTCACGCTGCACTTTTCTTCCAGAGAAGTTGATCGTCCCGGAACATCAGGTCGTTGAATCCGGCCAGACCGGATGCCGATGTTCGAACAGCGCTCAACAGCCGGCACACGAGTCATCGACGCGGGACGCTAGCCGACCGCCTCGATGAGGGCGTCGGCATCGGCGTCGATCTTCCGGCCGTCGACGTACGCGGTCGGCACCGAGGTGACCCCGGCCGCCTTCGCCGCGCTGGTGGCGTCGCCGACCCAGGTGACCCGCGCGCCGCCGATCACGCACTGCCGGAAACCGTCGCCGAGCCCGAGCGTCGCGCCGGTCGCGGCCAGCTGCTCGTCGGTGGGGCCGGCGGTGTCCTCCGGAGGCTGGTTGCGCAGCAGGTGACCGTGCAGCTCCAGCGTCTTCCCGCCCTCGTAGGCGCACGCCATGGCCGCGGCTGCCCGGGTGGCGTACCGGTTCTTCGAGCGGCCGTCGACGAACGCGACGGGGTGGATCGCCAGCGTGATCCGGTTGGAGCCGACGTAGCCGGCCAGCGCGCTCTCGGTCGCGGCCTCGAACGTGCTGCAGGGCGGGCACTGGTAGTCGACGTACACGTCGACCTTCACCGGTCCGCTGCCGACGGTGAGCCCGTCGCGGGGCGACGCTGGCGGGATCGTGGTGCTCTGACCGGGGTCGGCGGTCTTCTCGCCGTCGCCGTCGTCGCCGGACCGGGCCACCATGACCGCCGCGAACCCCACGACGACCAGCATGAGCACGACCGCGACGCCGGTGATCACGAGGATGTGCGACCGGTTCGAGGGCGGCGGCTGCTGCTGCGGGGCCTGGGGGTACTGCCCGTACGCCGGCTGCGGGCCGTACCCGGGCTGGCCGTACGCCGGCTGCTGGCCGTACCCGGGCGGCTGCTGGCCGTACCCGGGCTGGCCGTACCCCGGCTGCTGGCCGTAGTGGTCGTAGCTCTGCTGCTGCCAGCTCGGATCCTGACCGCCGGGGTGCATGGGCGCCATTATGGCCAACGTCCGCACACCCCAGACCCGCCTTCAGGACATCCGGCCCTGCACGTACCGGTGGAACTCCAGCGTCTCCCCGACGCTGCCGGGCGACGGCCGCTCGTCGGGGTCCCAGCCCAGGTCACGCTCGACGAGGGCCCGCTCGATCAGCGGCCGCCACCGGGGATCGACCGCCGTCTGTGCCCAGAGGAGGGCGGCCCGCTTCGAGGTCACCCGGCCCTCCACGTACGTGTTCAGCATCCGGCAGAGCGTGGTGACCGCGTACCGCTGGGCCCAGGCGAGGTCGAACGAGATCCAGCTCTCCATCTCCGTGACGAACCCGGGCACGTCGGCGCGCATCCGCTCGCGGAGCACCGAAGCAGGCACCGGGTCGACAAGCGTCGACGGCGGCGGGCCGACCAGGGTCACACCGCACTCGCGCAGCGACCACCGCACGACCTCGGTGTTGCAGTGGGTCGACCACTGCATCTCGCGCCAGCCGTTGTCGACGTAGAGCCACGGCCGGCCCAGCCCGTCGAGGGTGCGCAGCTCCGCGAGCACCGGGTACGAGCCCTCCAGCCGCTTCGCCCAGTAGTCGGGCCTCGTGGGGAACTCGTCGTGCAGGGCCCGCAGCGCGGCCTCCTGCTCCCCGGTGACCTGCCGGTGCACGGGGATCAGGAAGTCGCAGTCGCTGTGCGGGTCGGCGTCGCCGACGGCGAAGGAGCCCTGCAGGTAGGCGCCGACGAAGTCGGCGCCGAGGATCGCGGCGGCCCGCCCGGCCAACTCGGCCAGGACGGCATTCAGCTCCGCGAACGGCGTCGGTTCATGGTTTCTGCACATCCCAGGCCAGGATGACATCCTCTCCGGCGATATACGCGCAGCGGTTCGTCAACCGGAGCTCTTCCGTAGCGCGTCCCATATCGACAGCCGCGGACCCGGCGCCGAGCGACGGCGCCATCGCGACGACCAGCCGGTCGACGACGCCGGCGGCGAGCGCCGCGCCGATGACCCCGGCCCCGCCCTCGACGAGCACCGACCGCACGCCCTCGGCGCGCAGATCCTTCAGGACCGCGCCGAGGTCGAGGCCGTCCGGACCGTTCGGCATTTCGCGGACACCCACACCGGACGCGCGCAGCGCGGCCGCACGCTCTCCATCGGCGCCCGCGGCGGTGTACACGGTGGTGGCGGCGTCGTCGGCGAACACGCGCGCGGCGGGCGTCGTGCCGAGGTCGGGGTCGAGCACGACGCGCAGCGGCGACGCGCCGGCGACCAGGCGCACGGTCAGCCGCGGGTCGTCGCGTTCGACCGTCTCCGCGCCGACGAGCACGGCGTCGGACGCGGCCCGCAGCGCGTGCGACACCTTGTCGCCGGCGCGTTCGGCGAGGCGGCCGTCGACGGTCTGGGCGTAGGAGAGCACCACGTACGGGCGGTCGTCGCGCGGTTCGATGTCGCCGAGCAGCCTGGACACGTCGACCGGCGCCTCGGGAAGCTCGGCCAGCTCGTCGCCGGTCGGTGCGACGTGGCCCATCCGGTTGGCCTTGGTGCTGAGGTAGCCGGCGTTGCGGTGGTGGGCCGAGGTCGGGATCGCCGCCATCGCCTCCACCTTGATGCCGTTGGCGCGCAGGCCCTCGGCCTTCGCCGGGTTGTTCGACATCAGGCGCACCGCGCGCACGCCGATCGCGCCGAGCACGTGCGCGGCGTCGGCGTAGTCGCGGCGGTCGGCCGGCAGGCCCAGGCGCAGGTTCGCGTCGACGGTGTCGGCGCCGAAGTCCTGCTCGACGTACGCGCGCAGCTTGTTGACCAGGCCGATCCCCCGGCCCTCCTGGCCGGTGAGGTACAGCACGACGCCGCGGCCCTCGGCGGCGACCCGCCGCAGCGCGGTACGCAGCTGCACCCCGCAGTCGCACCGCAACGAGCCGAGCACGTCGCCGGTGAGGCACTCGGAGTGCAGGCGGGCGAGCACGGGCCCGTCGCTGGCGACGTCGCCCTTGATCAGCGCGAGGTACGGGTGGCCCTGCGCGGTCTCGAACACCCGGGTGTTGAACTCGCCGTACGGCGTGGGGATCACCACGGAACATACTTCTGTGGGGGTGTCGCTCTGACGCTGCGACGGCACGCTGGTTAGCCGTGGTGACTGAATCATGCGACCGTTACTACCACGTTTCATAAGCTCCCGACCACGTGAAGACATAGGGGTTAGTGAATGAAGGCACGCGCCGTGCGGTTTGTCGCCCCGCGCCAGGTCAGCGTCGACGACATCGAGCTACCGGACGCGGAACCGGGTCAACTCGTGGTGCGTACCTCCTATTCCGGCATCAGTTCCGGAACCGAAATGCTGGCCTACCGCGGCGAGCTCGACCCTTCGACCGATCTCGATGAGTCGATTTCCGCGCTGGCGGGAAATTTCGGATATCCGTTCAGTTACGGGTACAGCTGCGTCGGCGTCGTCGAGCGGGGGACGGCGTCGGTGCCGACCGGCTCGCACGTGTTCACGTTCCACCCGCACCAGGACCTCCTCGCCGTCGCCGAGGGCGACGTCGTCGTCCTGCCGTCCGACCTCCCGTTCCGGGTGGCCACGCTGTTTCCGCTGGTGGAGACCGCGTTGCAGCTGACGCTCGACGCCGGCTCCGTGTTCGGGGACACCGTGGTGGTGACCGGGCTCGGACCCGTGGGCCTACTCACGGCGCTGCTGCTGGAGCGGGCCGGCGCGCACGTGCTGGCCTCGGAACCGCGTCCGTGGCGCCGCGAGGTGGCCGCGTCCCTCGGGCTCGCCGCTGTCGATCCATCGGAGCTTCCCGCCGGTCGCGTGCCGCTGGTGGTGGAGTCGTCGGGTGTTCCGGCCGTCCTGGCGTCCGCCCTCGGGCTGCTGGCCCACGAGGGGACGGTGCTGGTGGCGTCCTGGTACGGCACCAAGCCGGTGCCGCTGCCGCTCGGTGGCGACTTCCACCGGCGGCGGCTCACGATCCGCAGCAGCCAGGTCTCGACGATCCCGGCCGCGTCGCAGGACCGGTGGACGCGCGAACGCCGCCGTTCCGAGGCCGCCTCGCTCCTGACTTCGCTGCCACTGGCCGCACTGGCGACGACCGAGTTTCCCGTCGACGACGCGGCTGAGGCTTATGCGTCGATTGACCGGGGAGACCCCGGCCTGATCCACGTGGCTCTGCGATATGAATAGTTCCATGTTCGAAACTGGTACGTCCGCGACGGTCCGCTCGTTCCACGTGATGCCCGGCATGCCGCCGCCCGAGGGCGAGTACCACTCCCACGACTACCGGTTCGACATCGTGGTGACCCGCGACGAGCTCGACGAGCGTGGCATGGTCGTCGACCTGGACGTGCTCGACGACGCGCTCACCGGGCTGGTGGATCGGCTCTCCGACGCCGACCTCGACGCTATCGTGGCGCCCGACCTGGGCGTGGAGGCGGTCACGGTCGAGGCGTTCGCGCTGTGGGTGCACGGCCAGTTGGCGAAGGTCCTCCCGGGTGGGGTCGTGCTGTCCGTCCGGGTCTTCGAGAACGCGGTGGCGTTCGGCGGGTACCGGGCTCCGCTGGCGTGACGTTCACAGTTTCGCTCGTCACGGTCGGCGACCCCGACACGATGACCGGGGGTTATCTCTATCACCGCCGGGTCGCCGACCGGGCCGCCGCAAACGACGCACGAATCGACTTCCGGTCGCTGCCGACGTCGCGGTTCCCGTTGCCGCTGGTCGCCGGCCGTTCCCTGATGCGCCGCCTGGCACGCGAGCGGCCCGACGTCGTGCTCCTCGACAGCATCGCGGCGGCGTTCGTGGGTCCCTTCCTGGGGCCGTCGCTCCCACCCGTCGCGGCGATCCTGCACCAGCCGCCGGGCGGCATCGACCACGGCGCGGTCCGCCGGTCCCTCCAGGCGCGGCTCGACCGGGCGGCGTACGACCGGGTGGCGCGGCTGCTCGTGGCGAGCGACGACCTCGCCGACACGCTGCGCAAGGGTGGGCTGCCCGGCGACCTGATGCGGGTGGTGCCACCGGGGCGGGACCCCGCCACGTCGTCGGTCGTCACTCCGCCCGGTGACCTGCGGGCGGGGCGGGGGTGCGCGGTGCTGTCCGTGGGCAACTGGGTTGCCCGCAAGGGGTTGCTCGAGCTTCTGTCGGCGTTGTCGGCGTTGCCGCCGGACGCGTTCACGCTGCACCTGCTCGGCGATCCCGGGGTGGAGCCGGCGTACGCGGCCCGGGTGCGTGCCCGGCTGGCCGCACCGGACCTGGCCGACCGGGTCGTGGTCCACGGGGTGCGCACGCCGGCCGAGGTGGTCGGGTTCTACCGGGCCGCCGACGTGTTCGCGCTGGCCAGCCTGCGCGAGCCGTACGGCACCGTGTACGGCGAGGCGATGGCCGAGGGGCTGCCGGTCGTCGGCTGGGACGCGGGCAACCTGCCGCACCTGGCACGGAACGGCGTCGAGGGGCTGGCCGTACCACCCGGTGACGTGCCGGCGTTGACCGAGGCCCTGCGGTCGCTGACGCTCGACGCGTCGTTGCGGGAGCGGATGGCCGCGGCGGCGCGGCTGCGGGCGGCGGAGTTCCCGACGTGGGACGACACCGCGCGCATGGTGTTCGACGAGTTGCGACGCGTTGCGAAGGAGGCCGGGCGGTGACGTTGGAGGCGGTGAAGTTCGACGCCGTGCTGTTCGACGCCGGTGACACGCTGATCCGCTTGCGCGGCAACGGCGAGTCGCTGCTGCACCGGGCCGGCGCGGCGCTGGGGTGCGGTCCGCTCGACCCGGCCGAGGTGGCCCACGTGTGGCAGTGCGTGCTCGACCGCAGCGGCACCGCCGAGGAGCTGGCCAAGGGCCGCGACCTGTCCAACGCCCGCCACCGCGAGGTGTGGATCGAGCTCTACACCACCGCCGGGTGCGAGGACCTGGCGCCGGGACTGAGCAGCCGGCTCTACGAGCTGACCGTCGACGCCGCCTCGTGGGAGGCCTTCCCCGACACGTCGCCGGTGCTGCGGGCCCTGCACGAGCGCGGCCTGCGCGTGGGGATCGTCTCCGACACCGGTTTCGACCTGCGCCCCGCCCTGTCCCGGCTGGGCCTGCTCCGCTACGTCGACGCGGTGGTCATGTCGTACGAGTACGGCATCTGCAAGCCCGCGACGAAGGTGTTCCTGACCGCGTGCGAGAAGCTCCAGGTGGACCCGGAGCGCACGCTGATGGTCGGCGACAACCCTCTGACAGACTCGGGTGCGATCAACGCGGGGATGTGCGTGTTCCTGCTGCCCAGGCCGGCCCTGACGGGGCCGAGAGGGCTGGACCACGTCCTGTCGCTGGTCTGACGGGTTCTACCCCGCGAGCGCGGTCCTCTCCCGGAGCGCGTCCCGCCGCTGCACCGGCGCGGCCTCGAGCTCGCCGATGCGGTCGTCGAGCGGCCGGAGCTGAGCGCTGCTCCACAGCCAGGCGACGTCGCGACCGAACGACCAGAACAGCGCCGCCATCGACACCGCGACGACGATCACCGACACCCGGCCCGGCAGCAGCCCCGAACCGGCCACCACCAGCGCGACCCCCTGCAGCGCGGCCACGGTCTTGCGCGAGTACTTCACGGGCAGAGCCGCCCGCAGCCAGATCATCACCCACGACGCCGCGACGAAGACGTACCGCAGCGCGCCGATCGCGAGCACCCACCCGCCCAGGAACTGGGCGACGAAGACGCTCAGCACCAGGATCAGGAACGCGTCCACCTCCATGTCGAAGCGCGCGCCGAGCGCCGTGCTGGACCCGGTACGCCGGGCCACGAAGCCGTCGGCCGCGTCGAGGAGCAGTGCCACGCTCGCCAGCACGGCCAGCGCCGCCACCGGGACGGCCCGGCCGGCGGTGTCGGCCACGATCGCGGCCACCCCGCCGACGAACGTCGCCCGGGTCAGCGTGACCGCGTTCGCCGGACCGAACACCCGCGCGCGGGTCCGGTGCAGCGCCCGGCACAGCAGGGCCCACAGGGCAACGCCGTACGCGCCACCCGCCAGCCAGCCCACGACGCCCAGGCCCATGGTCGATGCCAGCGCGCCGAGCACGGCGAACTGGGCGAACAGGCCGACGGTCGGCACGCGGTACGGGGCAAAAGCGACGTACCAGTCACCGAACGCGACCGACGGGGCGTACCGGAACGGGACGTCTGCGTGGCTGCGTAGCGTTGTCACGGCGGGTAGTACGGCAAAAACCGTCCGGCGGTTCAGCCGTTTCTCCAGCAAGTGGAACTCTTATCAAAACCGACGCGTGGTGAACCGTTCACGCGCTCGTCCCGTACAAGTCCACATGGCGATCGCGAAGGCACCCCGGTACAGCTCGACGTGGCTCGAGCTGCGCGAGGCCGCTGACGCGGAGGCCCGCGCGGTCGACCTCGTGGAGCACGTGAACCGGCTCCTCTCCGGGCACGGACCCGGTCTCGGACACGGACCTCTCGCCGGGCACGGCCACCTGTCGGTCCACGACCTCGGCTGCGGCACCGGCTCCATGGCGCGCTGGCTCAGCCCGCGCCTGCGGGCCGCCCAGCACTGGACCCTCCACGACCGCGACCCCGACCTCCTCGAGATCGCCGCCGACAGCCTCCGGACCCGTGGGGTCAGCGCGGAGACCCGCCTCGGCGACATCACCGCGCTCGAGGCGGCCGACCTCGAGGGCGCGTCCCTCGTCACCGCGTCGGCGCTGCTCGACATCCTCACCCTCGACGAGATCGACCGGCTCGCCGACGCCTGCACCACCGCCGGCTGCCCGGCCCTGCTCACCCTGACCGTCATCGGCCGCGTGGACCTGACCCCCTGGGAACCGCTCGACAACGTCCTCTGCGACGGGTTCAACGACCACCTGCGCGGCGGTCCCCGTGACGCGCACCGGGCCGGCCAGCGGCAGCCGCTCGGGCCGGCCGCGGCCGACGCGGCGGCCGAGGCGTTCCGCCGGTACGGCGCCACCGTTCTGGTACGCGAGACCCCGTGGACGCTCGGTGCGACCCACTCCGACCTGATCGCCGAGTGGCTGCGCGGCTTCGTTCCCGCCGCCGCGGCCCAGCTCCCCCTCGCCGGTGGCGGGCTGGACGAGGCCGTCGACGCGTACCTGGCCCGCCGCCTCGACCAGGCCGCCGCCGGCACGCTGCGCGTCACGGTCGAGCACCTCGACCTGCTGGCACTGCCGAGCAGCTTCCCCTTCGGTGGTGCGGCGTGAAGAAGGTCGTCTGGGCCTGGACGCGGATGCTCGTCGGCGTCGGCATCCTCGGTGTGCTCCTGCACCGCCTCGGTGAAGGCGCCTTCCTCGACGGTCTGCGCGTCATCGAGCCCACCACGCTGCTCGCCGCGGTCGGCATCGGCGTGCTGACCACCGTGTTCAGCGCCTGGCGCTGGTGCCTCGCGGCCCGCGGCATCGGCATCGCCCTGCCGATGCGCACCGCCGTCGCGGACTACTACCAGTCGCTCTTCCTCAACGCGACGCTCCCCGGTGGCCTGCTCGGCGACGTCAACCGGGCCGTGCAGAACGGCCGGAGCTCCGGCAGCGTCGGCCGCGGCATCCGCGCCGTCGTGCTGGAGCGCTCGGCCGGACAGATCACGCTCTTCCTGGTGGGTGCCGTCGTGCTGGTGGCGTACCCGTCGATGCTGCTCGCCGCGTCCGACGTGGTCACGGTTCCGGGTCCGGCGCTGGCCGCCGCCGGCGCCACGCTCGCGGCGACGGCCTTCGCGGTGACCCGCGCCCGCCGCCCCCACTCCCGCGTCGGCCGCGCCGTGCGCACCATGACGTCCGACGTGCGCCAGGGCCTGCTCGCCCGCCGCACCTGGCCCGGCGTGGTGGTCTCGTCGGCGATCGTGCTCGGTGGACATCTGGCGACCTTCCTGCTCGCCGCGCGCGCCGCCGGTGCGACAGCCCCGCTGCTGAAACTGCTTCCGTTCGCGGTACTCGCGCTCGTCGCCATGACGCTGCCGTTGAGCATCGGCGGCTGGGGACCGCGTGAGGGCGTCACCGCGTGGGCCTTCGGCGCCGCCGGCCTCGGTGCGGCGGAGGGCCTGACCACCGCGGTGGTGTACGGGCTGTTCGCGTTCGCCGCGGCGATGCCGGGGGTCGCCGTGCTCGTGGCCCGCTGGATCGTCCGCCTACGCCGGACACCCGCACCCGTCGACGCGGCGCCCGCCGATCCCGCGCCTATCGGATCAGCCGCCGTTGACCAGGAGCGTCTGCCCGGTGATGCCGGTGTTGGCCCCCGAGCCGAGGTAGACGATCGGTCCGGCCACCTCGTCGGCGTCTAACAGGCGGCCGAGCGCGTACCGCTCCGCGAACTCGGGCGGCACCGAGTCGACGATGTGCGCGTTGGTCTCGGTGCGGGTGAGTCCCGGCATGACCACGTTGGACAGGATGTCGCCGTCGCGGCCGAGGCTGAACGCCGCCGACCGGCTGAACCCGTGCAGGGCGGCCTTCGCCGCGCCGTAGTACTCCCCGCCCGGCATGCCGTCGACGGCGATCGACGACGAGACGTGCACCAGCCGCCCCCACCCCCGGCCGCGCATGTGCGGTGCCACGGCGCGGCTGAGGCGGAGCGTCCCCTCGAGGTTGGTGCGCAGGACCCGCTGCCACGCCTCGTCGGGCGCGTCCTCGAACGCGCCGGTGCTGTCGGGTGCCGTCGCGCCCCAGTGCACCGCGTTGTTGACCAGCACGTCGATGCGTCCCGACCACGCCAGCACCGCCTCGACCAGCGCCGAGGCCGAGTCGGCGGCGGCAAGGTCGAACCGGGCCGCCATCGCCCGGTTGCCGAAGTCGGCGGCGAGCTTGTCGGCCGCGCTCCGGGCCGCCTCCCCGGACGCGTGATACGTCAGGACCACGTCGGCGCCCTCGGCCGCGAAGCGGCGGGCGACGTGCCGCCCGATCCCACCCGACGCGCCCGTGACGATCACCGTGCGCCCTTCCAGACCCAGATCCACTTTCTGCTCCCCTCGTGTGCGGTGGTGCGGTCCACGGTGGCGGACCCGCCGGCGGCGAGGGAGGCCGCGTTCATCCTGGCCTTGGCAGGGCCACGACGGGCGCCGCCACCGTCGGTAGGGTCGAGCCATGACCGACAACGAGCTGGGGCTCTTCCTCCGCTTCCGCCGGGAGGCCACCACCCCGGAGTCGGTCGGGCTGCCCACCGGTGCGCGGCGTCGGACGCCCGGTCTGCGCCGCGCCGAGGTCGCCACGCTCGCCGGCGTCAGCGTGGAGTACCTCACCCGGCTGGAGCAGGGCCGCGACCGCAACCCGTCGGCACAGGTACTCGGCGCGCTGGCCGACGCGTTGGGCTTCACGGCCGACGAGCGGGTGCACCTCCGCTTCCTCGGCAAGGCCAGCTCCGGCGTCATCTGCCCGAACGGTGCCGCGCCCGCCATGTCGGTGCGCCCCACGGTGCGCGCCCTGCTCGACCGGCTGGAGCCCGGACCGGCGGTGGTGCTCAACCGGCTGGGCTACGTGCTCGCCACCACCAGCGGGTACGAGCGGCTCGCCCGCCCCGTCGGCCTGCTCGACGGCGAGTGGCCCAACATCATCCGCTTCACGTTCGCCGACGCCCGCGCGCGCACCGCCTATCCCGACTGGAACCGGGTCGCCGCGGAGCACGTGGCGCAGCTCAGGTCCGAGATGCGTCGCGGTGACCCGCACGCCCGGGAACTCGCCGACGACCTGACCGTCATCGCCGGCACCCCGTTCACCACGTTGCTCGACGGGCCGGCCGGTCCCGCGTCCCGCACCGGTGTCGAGCGGCTCCTGCACCCGCAGGAGGGCGAGCTGCGGCTCGCCTACGAGACGCTCGACCTCCCCGACGCCGACGAGCAACGCCTGGTCGTCCACCTCCCGGCCGACGACCCCACGGCGGCCGCGCTCGACCGCCTGACCGGCCGCCGCCCCGGCGCCCTGCGCGCCGTGCCGAACCCGGCCGCCCGCTCCGCGTAGGCGGAGCCCACCGGATCTTGGACGCTCGTGCATGCCATACGGTGCACGATCGTCCAAGATCGGGTTTGTCGGAGCGGGTTCAGGCGGCGCCGTAGGCGGTCAGGGTGCACCAGGCGACGTACTCGGCCGGGCCCTCGGTCGCCACCGCGGATCTGGCCTCGTACAGGGCCTCGGACAGTGGCAGACCTCGGGCCGTGCCCTCGTGCAGGGCGGTCATCGCGGCTACGGAGGCGCCATCCGGGACGGGGAGGCCCGCGGCCACCATGCCGGCCGTGCCGCGGGCCATCATCGCACTCACGAAGCCCAGGACCTCGCCGCCCTCGTAGGGGCGTTCGACGCCGGAGTCGCAGGCGGCCATGATGACGCGGTGGGGGGCCACGCCGCGGGAGAACATCTCGTGCAGGGTCAGGGCGCCGTCGCTGAGCTCCAAGGCGGAGAACAGCGGGTTGTCGGACCGGAGCCGGCCGTGGCAGGCCAGGTGGGCGAGGTCGGCGCCGCGTACCAGGTCGACCGTCGCCTCGACCGTGCTGTCCGGGGGCGCCAGCGCGGTGGCGCCGGGGTGGATCGCGCGCAGCGCGGCCACCTCGCGGGCGGCGCCGGGAAGTCCGGGGCCGGCCACCAGGGCCACCCGCGGCAGCGTCGGCGAATCCTGCGCCAGCGCCGGCCGGGACGGCGTGCCCAGGCCGCGGCCGCGGGCCCAGAACGTCGCCGACGGGGCGACGCTCACCGGTGCGGCCACCAGCGGCGACCACGGGACCCGGAGCAGCGGACCCGACGGAACCACCACCACCGGCACCCCCGGCGGCAGGCCCAGCGGCTCCACGAGCAGCTTGGCCAGCACCGCGATCCCCTCGTCGGCGGTGGCCCGGGCCTGCGCCAGCAGCTTCCCGCCACGGAGCATGCGGCGCTGGGCGAACAGCACCGAGTCGATCTCGCGGCGGACGGGGTCGAGCGGGCCCAGGTCGACGAGCGTCGTCCGCCGCGGATCGAGCACCACCGCGACGACCCGGCCGTCGACCGCGGCGTACTCGACCAGCCAGCCGCCGTCCAGGAGGTGCCGCAGCCCGTTGACCGACACGAGGTCGAGCACAGGGTCACCGGTGTGGTCCAGGGCCCACGACCGGCGCCGGATGCTCGCCTCCAGCGCGCTCTGCCGGGCCAGCAGCTCACGCGGCTCCTCGCCACGCTGCCGCTTCGCGGCCTTCAGCTCCTGCTCCACCGCCCGCAGCGCGAGCACCTCGCCCTCGACCTCGGGTACCGCCGGCGCCACGGTGAGCAGCGAGGCCGCCCGCGTGCGTTCGAGCCAGGTCAGGACCCGGGCCGGCGGCGCGCCCGCCGACAGCAGCGCCCGCAGGCCGAGGTCGCCCAGTTCGGCGCCGTGGCCGGCGGCCAGGACGCGCAGCTCCACCGAGGGCAGCGCCGCGCGGTGCCGCGCCAGGTCGGCCAGCCCGGCCCGGCAGTGCCGCAACACCGACGGCGACGGGCCCAGAAGCGCCGACGCCACCCGGCCCCGCAACCGCACCAGCAGCGGCTGGCCCTGGGACAGCCGACCCGCCGCCAGCAGGTGCGACCGCGCGACGGCCCGCCGCTCCAGCATCAGCGCGGCCCGTCCCGCCACCAGGTGCGCCTCCACGGCGTTCGCGCGCAACCCCAGCCGCTCCAAGGTTGCCGCAGCACGCCGTAGCCGGCGTAGCGCGTCATATGAAAAACCCGACGCCTCGACCTCGACGACGGCCGCGCGCGCGACCCACGCCGCTCGCCGCTGCCGGCGGAACTCGCGCAGTGCCGTGTCGGCCTCGGACCGCGCGCGCCCGATGTCACCCCGCGCGAGCGCCAGCCGCGCGCACCGCAGCCTGGCCTCGGCGGCCATGAGCCTGCTCCCGGTGCGGTCGAAGTCGTCGGCGGCCAGGAGCGCGACGGCGGCGGCCTCCTCGTCGAGGCGCAGGTCGACCAGGGCGTCGGAGTAGTCCATGTAGTGCTCGCCGAGCGGTACGCCGGCGGCGACGTGCAGGGCACCCGCCTCCTCGAAGCGGCGCATGCCCTCGCTGACCTGGCCCGCGTTGAAGCTGGCCAGCGCCAGCATGTGGGTGACCCACGCGTGCACGATGCCGCCGAGGTCGCGGGCCGGTTCCATCGCGCGGACCAGGTGCTCCAGCGCCGCACGGGGCTGGCCGAGACGGATCTGGGCGTCGGACATGTTGATGGCGGCCTTGACCCGGATGACCGGTGGGCACAGCGGATCGCCGAGGGCGCGGCGGTAGAGACCGACCGCCTCGGTGAGCCGGCCGCGGGTGTGGTGCAGCAACGCGAGCTGCATCAGCAGGTCGGGCCGCTGGTCGGGGGCGACGAGCGGCTCGGCCCGCCGCAGGTCGCGCATCGCGTCGGCCAGGCGGCCCAGCTCGTGCAGGGCGACGGCGCGGCTCACCAGCACCTCGCCGAGCCGGCGCGGCAGCCGGTGCCGCTCGGCGAGGCGCACCGCCTGGTCGAGCAGCCGCTTCGCGCCGGCGTTGTCGAACTTGGCGTGCCGGCCCCAGGCCAGCGCGCGCATCGCGACCACGAGCGCCTCGTAGTCGGGGACCTTGCGGGCGCGGTCGATGATGTCTGTGGCGAGGGCGATGTATCTGGCGGGGTGAGTGGTGACTCCGCTATACGCGTCTTCGGCCTCGGACAGCAGTCCGTCAGCGGTACCAGTGACCATTATTCGACCGCTCTATGGCGCGGGACGACAGATCGGGTCAGCCTACAGCAGCCGAACGAGGGGGATCATCCATGGCTGAGCGGGATTCTCGCTTGGAGCTTTCACGGCCGCGAACGCCGAAGCGTTCGCCCGACCAGATGGAGAAGGACCGGGAAGCGGTACGGCGTCAGCTCGCCGAGCTCGACCCCGCCCGCACCGAGCGGCTCAACCAGATCATCGACGGCATCCGCCGGCGGCAGGACGCGGCGCCGCAGGCCTATGCCGTGAAGTTCGACCGGTACCGCGACAAGGCTCTCGTCGCGCGCAGCCAGCTCGTGGTCGACCTGACTCCGGGCCTGGCACCGGTCGAGCGTGTGCTGTCCGAGCTCGGGTACGAGCCCCAGTCCGTCGTGCGCACCTGCGACGGGCTGGTGCGCGACGGGTCGACGAAGGTGTTCGTCAGCCGCGGCCGGCGGCTCACCGAGCAGCTGATGACCGACTGCGAAACCCTGTGGGAGCGCGGCATCCGGGCGTCGATGAACCCGATCGTCCCGCTCGGCTACACGCTGAAGGGCGAGGACTTCCCGGTGCCGACGACCGTCGCGGTCACGCCGCCGACCAGCGGCCCGGCGGGCGCGCCGGTGCGGGTGGCGATCATCGACACCGGCATCACCCCCGAGGTCCGCACCGACCAGTGGCTGGGGTCGGTCGTCCGCACCGCGCAGAACGTCGACTTCCTCGACGTGCTGCCGTTCCCGGGCGACAGCCGGCTCGACTGGTTCAGCGGGCACGGCACGTTCGTCACCGGCATCGTGCAGCAGATCGCGCCCGGGGTGGAGACCGTCGTCTACCGGTTCACCAGCGCCGACGGTCTGGGCACCGAGAAGGACGTCGCCGAGACGATCCTGCGCGCGGCCCAGGAGGCGGCGGCCGACGGCGTGCGGCTGATCATCAACCTGTCCATGGGTGTACCGGCGATCGCCGGTGTGCCGCCGATCGCGCTCGCCAGCGCCGTGCAGCAGCTGGCCGCCGACCCCAACGTGCTGCTGGTCGCCGCCGCCGGCAACGACGGCACCGACGAGCCGATGTACCCGGCCGCGTTCGACGGCGTCATCGGCGTCGGCGCGCTCACGGCCGGGTACGAGCCGGCGCCGTTCTCCAACCACGGCAAGGACTACCTCGACTGCTCGACGGTCGGCGTCGGCATCGTGTCGACGTTCGTGGCCGGGCTGATGCCGCCCGAGGCGGGCTCGACGATCGCCGACTACACGTTCCCGAACGACTCGTGGGCGGTGTGGAGCGGCACGTCGTTCTCCACCCCGCAGATCTGCGCGGCGATCGCCGCCCGCTGCCGGGCCGACGCGAACCTCAGCCCGCGTGACGCGTTCACCGAGCTGGTCCAGGGCGAACCCGAGCTGCAGGGCTACGGGTACGTCGTCCACGACCTGCTACCGGGCACACCGGCGTAACCAACGAAAGGCCCCCGCCGTCGTCGGCGGGGGCCTTGACGTCACTCCAGGCCCGTCCATTGCGTGGTGACCGGACGCGCGCCCGGCCGGCTCCACGTGAGGCTGAACGGCTCCGGCGCCAGCCCGTCGAACTCGAAGCGGCCCCGCGCGTCGGCCTCCGCCTGTCGCGGCGGACCCGACGGCTGCCGCGCCTCCAGCGACGCCGGCCCGCCCGGCACCAGCTGACCCACCACCCGCCGCGTGCGCCCGGTGCCGCTGACCTCCATCTCGATCGCCAGCTCGGCGGTCTCGAACGTGAGTAAACGGGTGTCGCCACCCCGCACCGCGACCTCGAGCCCGTCGACCGCCGAGTCGGCGGTGAGCTCGGCCAGCTCCGCGTCGAGCCGGCGCAGGCCGAACAGCCCCTGTGCCAGTCCGACGACCTCGGCCGGCGGCGGGTCGTGCCGGGTGAACAGGTCGTTGAGGCGCGCTACCAGGATCTGGTCCTCGTCCATGCCTGCCTCCCCAATGTCACCCCGTGTCTTCAGATGAGTCACGTACCGCTGGCGGAGATACCCCCGTCGTCAAGGTATTTTCGTAACTGTTCCAGACAGCGCCCCCGCGTCGGCCCGAGGCTGCCCTTCGGCATCTCCAGCACCGCCGCGGCCATGTCGTACGACGGCGCGCCGTCCTCGGCCTCCAGCACCAGGACCCGCAGCAGCCGCTGGCACCGCTCGCTGAGCCGGCCGAACGCCAGCCAGAGCTCGGCGTCGCGGTCGTTCACCAGCGTGGCCCGGTCGGGCCCGGGCGCCGCCCCGGACGCCCGGTCGAACAGCGCGTCGTCGGAGCTCAGCAGGACCCGCCGGCCGCGGCGCAGGATCGCCATGCACTCCCGGCGGCACGTGGTCGCCAGCCAGCCGGCGAGGCGGGCCGGTTCCTGGATCGTCTCGAGGTGTTCCAGCAGCCGCAGCCAGGTGAGCTGGAACGCGTCGGCGGCGTCGGCCGGTGCCAGCCCGTACGACCGGCAGATCGACCAGAGCAGGGAGCTGAAGCGCTCGACGAGCTTGTTCCAGGCCCGCTGGTCACCGGCCATCGCAGACGCCATGAGCTGCGCGATCACATCATGCGGTGACCCGCGCCCACCGCCCATGCGGCGCCCTCCCTCGACGGAAGCCGGTACCCGGCTTCGCGGGACAGCATGTCACATAGCGGTCATGCCACGGCCGACGCCGAGCGGGTGGGTCGGCTGTCGTCCATCGGACCCGCGTTGGGGTGGGACACCCGGCCGCCGTCGTGGGCGCGCGTGGGGCAGAGCGTGGCGGCGAGGATCGTCTCGGTCGCCTCCGGCGGTGCGGGACGCGCGAAGTGGTACCCCTGGGCCAGGTCGCACCCGAGCAGCGCCAACCGCTCCGCCTGCTCCGGGGTCTCCACCGCCTCCGCGATCGTGCGCAGCCCGAGGCTGCCCGCCAGTTCGACGATCGCCCGGACGAACACGTGGTCGCGGTCCTCGAGGTGGGACGTGAACGAGCCGTCCATCTTGAGGATGTCCACGGGCAGCTGCCGCAGGTACGCCAGCGACGAGTACCCGGTGCCGAAGTCGTCGATGGCGATCCGCACGCCGCGGTCGCGCAGCCGCTGCAGCTGCGCCATCACGGTGGCCGCGTCCCGGGCGGCGGTGATCAGACCGGTCTCGGTGATCTCGACGATCAGCGCGGTGCCGGGCAGGTCGTTGTCGGCGAGCGCCTCGAGCACGGTCTCGGCGAAGTCGTCGCGGCGCACCTGCCGGGCGGCGGCGTTGACGGTCACCGAGATGCCGTAGCGCGGGTACCAGTCCCGCAGCTGTGCGCACACCTCGCGCAGGACCCACGTGCCGATCGGGACGATCGCGCCGCTCTGCTCCGCGACCGGGATGAAGTCCGCCGGCGAGACGCGGGTGCCGTCGGCGCGGGTCCACCGCAGCAGCGCCTCGGCCGCCACGATCGCGCCGGTGTGCAGGTCGGCGATCGGCTGGTAGTGCACGCTGAACTCGCCGTCGGCGAGTGCCCGGTCGACGTCGCGGACCATCCGGGTGCGGGCCTGCCGCTCGGTGTGCGCGGCGGCGTCGTAGACGGCGACCTGGTTGCCGCCGTTGCTCTGGCCGGTGAACAGCGCCAGGTCGGCTTCGCGCAAAGCGTGCGCGGCAGTGGTCGGACGGTCGAGCGGCAGCACGCCCACGCTCGCGGTGAGCAGCGCCGTTCCGCCGCCCGGCACCGGGTACGGCCGGCGGACCGCGTCGACGACCCAGTCGCCGAACTCCACCGCGTACTGCGCGCCGCCGCGCAGGAGCACGGCGAACTCGTCGCTGCCGACCCGCATCAACGACGCGTCGAGGCTGCCGGCGGTGACGGCCAGCCGCCGGCCCACCTCACGCAGGATGTCGTCGCCGACCGCGTGGCCGTAGCTGTCGTTGACGTCGCGGAACCCGTCGAGGTCGATGAGCAGCAGGGCCGAGCCGGGTCGCACGGTGTCGAGCTCGGTGCGCAGCTGCACGAGGTTGCCGAGGCCGGTGAGGTCGTCGAGGCGCGAGCGGGACTCCAGGAGCACCGCGAGCTGCGACAGCCGCACCACCAGCAGCATCGCCATCAGGCCGGCGAAGCCCAGCGGCACCAGCACGTGCATCCACTCGCCGCCGGAGCCGTGGTCGGACCGGACGATCTGGTACCCGGTCAGCGCGACGGCGGTCGCGATCAACGCCACGTACACCCACAGCCGCGACTTCGACGTCGGGTTCGGCTCGGAGGCGACCTGGCCACCGCTGTGCGCCATCGACGGGTGCAGCGCCGCGCCGCCGATCAGCAGGTAGACGGCGACGTAGCCGGCGGCGGTGAACGTCGGCGCGGTACCGGTGTCGGCCAGGACCGCGTAGTAGGTGACGTCGGTGAGGATCAGCAGCCCGGCGGCCACCACCAGCAACGCGTAGGACATCGTGCGCACCTGCGTGACCAGCAGCGTCCGGGCGGTGAGGGCCAGCACGCCGAGGTCACCGGCGAGGTACATGAGGTACCAGCCGAACTCGACGGTGTCGATGGAGGCCTCGTGCACCATCGGCTCGACCACGACGGCCCAGACGAGGGCGGCTCCACCCGCGGCCACGATGGCCGCCTCGACCCTGCCGCCACGCCGCTGGCCGCGCCGGGTCCAGCCGACGATGCTCACCATCAGCATCGGCATCACCAGGCTGTAGACCAGGTCGCCGCCCGACGGGAACAGCCGCTCGCCGAACACCGCCAGGTCGACGGCCCACCAGAGGCTGGCGAGCATTCCGGCGCAGACGCAGCCCATCAGCAGCCACCAGGGCCGCCGCCATCCGGGCCGGTAGCGGCGCATGCCGAAGAGGATCGCGGCGACGACGGAGATCCCGGCGCACACGTACACGACCTGGCGTCCGGTTGCGGGCAGCAGAGGACTCGCGGCCACGAGTGCCGCACCGAGACCCAGGTACCACCAGGTCGCCCGCGCTGATCCGCTCATCACCCAAACTTTCGCTTCGGTTTACAGCGACCCTGGGATCGGCCGCTGGCCGGGCAACCTGAGAGGGTCAGGGCAGCATAGACGGATCCGCGCGCGAATGCGGGGTCTGCCGAATTCGGCAGACCCCGCGTCATCAAGGGACTACAGAACGATGCAGGACGTCGTCGCCGACTTCGTCGGGTCGCTCTCGGAAGTCGCGGTCAACTGCACCGCCGCCGAACGCACCGCACCCGCATCGCGCTTCACATACACGGTGACCGGCACCGTCTGCCCGAACTTCGCGGTGGTCACGGCGTTCGGGACCCACGTGGTCCAGCCACGGGCCCGCGTCGACGCAGCCACCCGGTACACGTCGGAGCCGACGTAGGCCGTCACGTCCTCCGGGTGTCCGGTGACCGGGGCGGCCTTACCGGTGTTGCGCACCGGCACCACGCACTTCGACCAGCTCCCGGGCCGGGGCGCCAGCGACACGGTCGGGTACGCCTTGACGCCGCGCACGTGCGGCCCGGCGCCGTCGAGCGACCGGACCGCCACCGTGTACGACAGGATCCCGCGCCGGTCGCGCTGCACGTCGAGCACGTAGAAGTGCAGCCGGTTCGCCGTGTCGACGTACTCGTACTCGCTGCCCGAGTCGACCCCGGCGTGGAACAGAGCGTCGGAGAGCTGCCGGTAGTCGCCGATCGTCATCTTGGCCGGGGTGCCGTCGGGCCGAACGAAGTCAACCTTGTCGATGTCCTGCGGGTTGGCGTCGACGGTCCAGATGAACGGGGCCGCGTCCTGGTTCTTGGTCTTCGCCAGGAGCACGCCCGAGTCGGGGGTGAACGAGTCGAAGCCCATTCGGTCGACGACCTCGACCGTGTAGTTCTGGTAGCCGCGTCCGTCACACAGCGGGTCGGTGTTCACGTCGCAGGGCGCCGCGAGGTCACCGGTCCCCATGGCCACGTTCACGCCGGCCAGCCCCTGCTGCGCCGCCCGCGCGGTCACCCTGGCCACGACGACCCCCGACGAACCCAGCGCCTCACGCGACAACCGCAGCACGTTCTGTTCGTCGACGATGCCCAGCTTGAGCTTGTTGCGCAGCATGTGCTGCGCGCCCATCGACGAGCCGCCGACGGCCGGGATGAGCCAGCGGCTGTGGGGGCCGCCCGGTCCGTTGAACGTGCCGCGGTCGAGCATCTCCCACGGGCCGCTGTACGCGCGGCGGGCCGGCACCGAGTACGGGTTGTTGTAGTTGTCGCCGATGCCGAGGATGTGGCTGAACTCGTGCGCGTACGTCGACATGCCCGAGCTCTCCGCCTGGGTCGACGAGCCCTGTGTCGCGTTCGGCCAGATGTTCGAGCTGGCCGCCCAGCTGGTCCATTCCACGTAACGGGTGTTGTTCCAGTTGGGCAGCGCGGGGTCCGGCGGGCCGAAGTCGTCGTTCACGTCCTCTTTGGACTGGAACTTCATCTCGCCGAACTCCTGCCACGTCGCCGACTCGTCCTGGCCGGCGCTGAGGTAGAAGATGAAGTCGTACTGCGCGGCGGTCTCCTCGCCGACGTCGGCGATCCAGGCCGCGCGGGCGTCGGTGCGCAGGTTGCGCTGGCAGGTCTCCCCCGCCGGGCAGCCGGCGCCGCGCTGCATCTGGCTCTCGATGCCGTACTGGTAGCTCTTGTTCGGCATCCGGTAGGCGCCGAACGCGCCGAGCTCGATGCCGAACCGGCCGCCCGAGTCCTCCATCCAGTACTCGTGGATGGTGTGGCCCCGGTTGAGCTCGTTCGGCGTGTTCAGGAAGTCCTTGTAGAACTGGGCGACCTGCGCGCGCGGGATGTCGGAGACCAGCTGCGGGTTGCCGTAGATGGTCGAGTTCTTCGGCTGGGTCACCACGAACGGCTGGTCGGGGTAGTCGAGCAGCACGAGCGCGCCGCGGAACGTCCGCACCGAGCCCTTCACGTTCGGGTCGTTCCACGTCGTGCCGGGGATGCGCTTGTAGTCGTCCCAGGTCATCGTGTCGGGCAGCTCGTAGTTCTGTGGATCGACCGGCGTCGGTCCGTCGGTGCCGGGCAGCGACCAGGTCCGCAGCGGCTCGCCCTCCTGCCACGGCTGGGTCTGCGGCCAGTGCCGCATCTGCCAGGGGTTCGTCGTCGGTTCCGGCGGCGGGTCGGCCGCGGCTCTCCCCGGGGTGATGAGACCGGTGGACGCGGTGAGCAGCACCACCGGCACGACAAGCTTCGCTCTGAGCCGCCTCATGAACATTGACCGCCGCCTTCCCGTCGCCATCGACGCGAGCCGATGATAGTGGTCCGGGCGGCGACCGCGACAGAGATCGACCGCGTCGCGCGGGGTTCCCCTTTCGTTGTTACCGTGCATGATCGCGTCAATCGAGATGGGGGAATCGTTCGATGAAAGCGAAGATGATCTCATGTGCCGCCGCGGCGGCGCTGGTCCTGGTCGCGGCCGGGCCGGCCTACGGGACCGGCGGCGAACCCGCTCCCGGCACGGCCCGCCTGGAGAAGTTCGCCAAGCTGCCGGCACGCACGTTCCTGTCCGGCAGCGAGCCGTCGGGGTCATTGATCGGCACGGCGCCGATCAACGGCGTCACGCCGCCGTTCGCCGACCAGCCGATCCAGGGCTTCAGCGGCCAGATCCGCAACTCCGACGGCTCGTACGACGTCATCAGCGACAACGGCTACGGCAACAAGGCGAACAGCGCCGACTTCATCCTGCGCATCCAGCGGGTCTTCCCGGACTGGGGCTCGGGACAGGTCGACGTGGTCGGCGGCATCAACCTGACCGACCCTCACTCGTATGTTCCGTTCCCGCTGCACCGCACCGACCGCGTGCTCACCGGCACCGACTTCGACCCGGAGTCGTTCGTCCGCCTGCCCGACGGCACCTACTGGGTCGGTGACGAGTTCGGCCCGTTCCTGCTGCACTTCGACCGGGCCGGCCGGCTGATGTCGCCGCCGGTGTCGCTGCCGGGCGTGTTCGCGCCCGACAACCCGCTGCGCGGCGACACGCCGTCGAACCTCGGTGGCAGCCGGGGCTTCGAGTCGCTGGCGCTCTCGCCCGACAAGCGCACGATCTACGCGCTGCTGGAGGGCACCGTCGCGGGCGACCCGGCGGGCAGCCTGCGGCTCAACGAGTTCGACGTGCGGGCCGGCGCCTACACCGGCAAGCGGTGGATGTACCAGCGGGAGAGCCCGTCGCACTCGGTCGCCGACGCGGTGATGGTCAACGCGCACCAGTTCCTGGTCATCGAGCGCGACGACTTCCAGGGTGACGCCGCCGTGTTCAAGCGCGTCTTCCTGGTCGACCTGCGCGACCAGAACAACGACGGCCTGCTCGACAAGACCCCGATGGTCGACCTGCTGAACATCGCGAACCCGCGCGGCGTCGGCGGTTTCGGTGACCCGTTCCGGTTCCCGTTCTTCACGATCGAGGGCGTGCTGGTGCTCGACGACCGCACGATCCTCGTGACCAACGACAACAACTTCCCGAACTCGGCCGGCCGCACGCCGGGCCAGCCCGATGACAACGAGTTCATCGTGCTGCGCCTGGGCACGAAGCTGAACCTGGACAGGCGGACCCTGGGGTAGACCCCGGGATCCTTCCCGGGCCGGATTGAACGGCGGGGGCGGCGTGTGAGCGTGTTTCCATGCGTCGCGCCGCTCTCGCCCTGTTCGTTCTCGCTCCCTGGGCAGCCGAGTGCTCCTGGGGCGGCTTCACCGCGGTCGACTTCCTCGCCGTGGTGGTGTTCCTCGGGCCGATGTACGGCGGCGCCGCGGTCCTGATCCGGGAGGCCGCGCGCCGCCTGCACGGCGGCTGGCCGATGATCGTGCTGCTCGCCACGGCGTACGGCGTGCTCCAGGTGAGCATCATCGACCAGGCACTGTTCAATGTGGACTTCCTCGACGACACCCAGTTCGCCGACGACGCCCGCGACGCCCGCCGTACCTGGGTGCCCGGTCTGGAGTTCAGCGCCGCCCAGCTGGTGTCCTATGTGGGCAACCACGTCGTGCTCACGATCTGCGCCCCGATCGCGATCGTGGAGTCGTTCGTGTCGCCCGAGCGGCGCCGCCGGCCGTGGCTGCGGTGGCCCGGTCTCGTGGTGGTGTCCGTCCTCTTCCTCCTCGGAGCGTGGATCGTCTTCGACGACACCAGCGACGGTTTCCTCGCGAGCCCCCTGCAGCGGGCGGTCACGGTGCTGGTCGTCGGCGCGCTGGTGGTGGCGGCTCTGGTTCCGGCCCGGAGTCGTGGCGTCCCGCCGGCCGGGCGGGCGCCCCGTCCACTGTGGATCGTGCTGCTGGTCGTGGCGGCACGGATGGCGGACGGCCTGGTGCCCACCTGGTGGGGCGTGGTCCTGATGCTCGTCGCGGCCGCGGTGGCCGGTGGGCTGATCCTGCGGTGGTCGCGGCGCGAGGGGTGGGGGCAGGGCCACGTGCTCGCCGCCGCCTCCACCAGCCTTGTGCTCGCCGCGTTGTTCGCCTGGTTCGTGCCCACCTACGCGCCGTCGTCGACGGTGGAAGCCGTGACCGGCGACGTGGCGGTCACGGTGGTCGCCCTTGCCCTGGTGACCGGAGCCTGGTGGCGCCTGAGGTTCAGGCCCCTCGGCTCGAACGCCCGACGAAACTCACTGTCTCACTGAGGTCGGCCCTCTCGGTGTTCAGCCGTGGCACGCCCCGCTTCTCGAATCCCACCGAGACCCCGCAGAACAGAATGAGCCGGTCGTCGGCCCCGACGATCCGGCTCGACGGCGCGGTCCTCCATCAGGTGTGTGCCCGGACCGGTTTCCGGCACGGCGGCCTGGTCAGCGCGGCGTACGCCGCGGACGCCACCAGCAGACCGGTCCCCCACAGGGTGTAGCCCCCCATCTCCAGCGACAACGGCAGGGCAGGGCCGCCGAACTCGCCGCGGATCCAGGCGATGTTCCCGGCGATGCCGAAGTAGGCGGTCAGGCCCGCGCCGACGAACAGCCCCGGACCGAGCACCAGCCAACGCGGCACGGCCCGTCCCCGCAGCGGCACCACCCAGGCCGGCCACAGCCGACCCCAGCGGTGCGCCAGCGCCAGCGGCAGCAGCGTGCCGGCCAGGGTCATCAGCACCATGAACACCGTCATCGCGCTCCACGACACGTTCGCCCGGCTCACCCCGGACGGCCACCGCCCGGCGATCGTGTCGGCCAGCCACACACCGATCCGGGCCGCGAATCCGGCGAGCGCGACGTACGCACCGGCGTAGGCCCAACCGGGCGCCCGCTCCGCCCGGCTCTCCGGCGACCTGCCGTGCACCCGCCCGCACGACCCGCAGGAGCGTACGGCCCGCCGCCACTCGTCCACGGCGACGCGCAGGCAGAGAACCCCGCCGACGGCGCCGCCTCCGGTCGCCAGCAGGCTGGCGACAATGCCGGGCCCGGGACCCTCGAACAGCAGCGCCACCAGCAGTACCGGGAACAGGAACGAGTAGACGCACAGGGCGCCCCCCGCGACGGCGTTGAGCCCGGCAAGCGCGTAGTGGGTGGCGCGATCCGCCTCCCCGCGGGCGGTGGCCGCGGCAGCGAGGTAAGCGACGAGCGCGAGGACACCGAGCGCCACCGGAACCCATCCGCCCGGGAAGTACGACTCCCGACCCATGAAGAAACGCGGCGCGCCGCCGATCACCCACCACAGGTGAACCGCGACGTACGCCGCCTGCCAGACCGGCGCCACGAGCCGGACCCATCCATCGACCGTCAGGACTCGCTCACCACGTTCGCGGTCTCGTATCCACATCGGAATCACTATAATCATAGTACCCTCGGGTCATGGCCCACATCGTTGTCGTGACGCTCGGCACCCGCGGCGATGTCGTGCCGTACCTGGCGTTGGGCTGCGCGCTGCGGGAAGTCGGGCACCGCACCACGATCGCGACGCACGGATCGTTGCGGGCACCCGTCGAGCGGGCCGGGCTCGGCTTCGCGGCGCTGCCCGTCGAGTTCGACACCGGCGGCCCGCGCACCCTGACCTCCACCCGGTTGGCCCGCACCCTGGCCCACCGCTGGCTCGACATCGGCCGGGCCGTGACGGACGCGTCGAAGGACGCGGACCTGCTGCTGCTCGCCGCGATGGGGTGGATCGGCTACCACGTGGCGCAGGCCCGGGGCGTGCCGAGCATGGGCGCGTTCCTGCAGCCGCTGGAGCCGACCCGCGAGTTTCCACCGCCGTTGCTGACCACCCGCTCGCTGGGCGGTCGGGGCAACCGGACCGCGGCCCGGTGGTTCCGGGTGCTCGGCCAGGCGCCGTTCGCCCGGCATACCGCCGCGCTGCGGCGCGAGCTGGGACTGCCTCCACTCGGACCGAGAGCCACCTTCCGTCGGATGGCGGCCGAGGGGTGGCCGGTCCTGCACGGCTTCAGCCCGGTCGTGGTGCCGCCTCCGGCGGACTGGCCGGCGCACCGGCCGGTCACCGGCTACTGGTGGCCACCGGCGGGCGACGTGCTCTCGTCCCGGCTCCAGCGCTTCCTGGACGACGGCGAGCCCCCGGTGTTCATCGGATTCGGCAGCATGAGCGCACCCGGACTCGGCGAACTCGTCGAGGCGACCCTCGCCCGGCTCCGGCGGCGGGTCGTGGTGCAGCGGGGCACCGCCCGGCTGGCCCCGGACCGCCCTGACGTGCTGGTCGTCGACGAGGAGCCGCACGACGCCCTGTTCCCCCGCGTCGCCGCGGTCGTGCACCACGCCGGAGCGGGAACGACAGCCGCCGCGCTGCGGGCCGGCGTACCGGCCGTGTGCGTGCCGTTCACCGCCGACCAACCGTTCTGGGCGCAGCGGGTCGCCGCACTCGGTGCCGGACCGCCGACCCTGCGCCGACGGGACCTGACACCGCGGCGCCTCGCCGACGCGATCGGAGCGGCCGAGGGGTACCGCCGGAGCGCCGCCTCCGTCGCGGCACGGCTGGCGACGGAGAACGGCGTCGCCCGGGCGGTCACCGAGATCGTGCGGCGGTTGCCGGTACCCTGATCCGATGCCCTCGGCCACCGCCGCGCGGATCGCCGACGCCGCGCTCGACGTCCTCGGTACCGGCGGCATCCACGCCCTGAGCCATGCCCGCGTCGACGCGACGGCCGGCACGCCCGCCGGCTCCGCCTCCAACTACTTCCGCACGCGCGCGGCGCTGGTCGATGCCGCGGTGACCCGGTTGCAGCAGTTCGACGACGAACAGTGGGCGGCCACCGTGGCCGGCGACCGGCCGACCGGCCCGGACGGACTCGCCGACGCGTTCGCCGCGTTCGTGGAGGCCGCCACCGGTCCGCAGCGCACCCTGACCGTGGCGCGGTACGTCATCTACGTCCAGGGTGTCGTGGAGCCCGCACTTCTGGAGACCCTCAACGGCAACCGCGCGCGCGTGGTCGGCTGGACCGCGGCGATCCTCGCCGACCTCGGCGCGCGAGACGCCGACAACGCCGCGACCGGCCTGTTGGCCGCCGTCGAAGGCCTCATCCTGCACCGCCTCAGCGGCTTCGCCGCCATCCCGGCCCGTCCCTACCTGCGCCACCTCGTCGCCAGCCTGTGCGCCCCGGACGGGTAGGCACATCAAGCCGACGCTGAGCCCGACCGCGCCGACGGAGTGGTCAACCCCTGGCGCCGGGCCCACGCCGACACCTCCCGGGCGATGACCTTCGGCTGGTCCTCGGGTGCGTGGTGCCCGGCCGCGCCGCCGTGTACCACCTCCAGCGCGGCGATGTTCTCCGCGCACCACCGCGCCACCTCCGGCGTGATCATCAGTACCGGCGACGAGTCGAACGTCAGGAGGAGTTTGGGCGTCGCGGTGCTGTCGGCCAGCCACCGGCCGTAGGCCGCGACCCGCTCGGCGACGTCGGCGGGCTCGCCGTCCAGGGGGATCGAGCGGGCCCACTCCAGCAAGGGGCGACGGCTCTCCCGGGTCGGATACGGCTCCTTGTACGGGGCCAGGTCGCGCTCGCTCAACGGGTTCAGCACGCCGCCGGTGTACGCCATTTCCACGATGGTGAGCCCGTCGAGCACCACCGCCTCGCCCTCCGGCCCGCGGATCAGCTCGGAGCGGGCCCGCGGGCCGGGGCCGAGCTCGGCCCACGAGAAGGGTTTCACGATCGTCTCGAAGAACGCGATCCCCCGCACCCGCCCGGGATGCCGGGCGGACCAGTCGAACGCGAGCGCGCCACCCCAGTCGTGACCCACGAGCACGACCTCGTCGAGACCCATCGCGTCGAACCAGGCGTCGAGGTAGCGGGCGTGGTCGGCGAAGCGGTAGGGCAGCTCCGGCCGGCCCGACCGGCCCATGCCGATGAGGTCGGGCGCGAGCCGGCGGACGTCGGCGTCGACCGCCGGCAGGACGTTGCGCCACAGGTACGACGAGGCCGGGTTCCCGTGCAGGAACACGAACGGTGGCCCGCTTCCGAGATCTTCGTGGTACATGGTCGAGTCGAGTACGGCGACTGTCGGCATGGCTCCCCCATAATCGTTGGTCACGCCAACGGTAACCGTTGGCGTGACCAACGACAAGGGGCTACCCGATCCGGAACATGTTCCACGACAGCGGCGGTAGCGCCGCGGTGAGGTGGCCGTCGGCCACCTTGACGTCTGGCTGCTTCGTCGGTGTCACCCGGTCGGGCCGCTCGGCGGTGTTCGTCGCCTCCGGGTCGGCGTCGAACAGCGCCACGTGCTCGGCGACCGTGAGACCGGGCAGCGACCGCAGGTCGACGTCGAGGGCCACCGGCTCGCGCTGGTCGCGGTTGACCGCGAACAGCGTCACCCCGCCGGCCTCCTCGTCGTACACCGCGGTCGCGTCGACCACCGGCACCTCCCCGAGCCACGCCGTGTCGTACAGCGGCCCGGTCGGCTCGACCCGCAGCACGGTGCCGCGGCCGTGCCTGGAGGTGAGGGCGAACGGGTGGAAGCTGGTCTGCCGCCACGCCGGTCCGCCCGGCTCCGACCGGATCGGCGCGATGACGTTCACCAGCTGCGCCAGGCACGCGATCTTCACCCGGTCGGCGTGCTTCAACAACGAGATCATCAGGCTGCCGACCACGACCGCGTCGACCACCGAGTACTCGTCCTCGATGAGTCGCGGGGTCTGCTCCCATTCGAGGTTGTCCTCGCCGACGAACCTCGACTGGTACCAGACGTTCCACTCGTCCACCGACAGGTTGATGCGCTTGCTGTGCCGGCCCACGCCGCGGGCGTGGTCGCAGGTGGCGATGACCGCCTCGATGAACCGGTCGAGGTTCACGGCGCTCGCGAGGAAGCTGCCCCGGTCGTCGCCGCGCTGCTCGTAGTAGCTGTGCAGCGAGATGTAGTCGACCAGGTCGTACGTCTCGCGCAGCACGGTCTCCTCCCACGTGCCGAACGTCGGCATCCGGCTGTGGGAGCTGCCGCACGCGACCAGCTCGATCGACGGGTCCACCCGTCTCATCGCCTTGGCCGTCTCGGCGGCCAGCCGCGCGTACTCGAGGGCGGTCTTGTGGCCGATCTGCCACGGGCCGTCCATCTCGTTGCCGAGACACCACAGCTTGATGCCGTGCGGGTCGGCGAAACCGTTGCTGCGCCGCAGATCCGACCACCGCGTGCCACCGGGGTGGTTGGCGTACTCGACCAGGTTGCGCGCAGCGTCGACCCCGCGGGTCCCCAGGTTGACGGCCATGATGGGTTCGCTGCCGACCCCGCGCGACCACGTGGCGAACTCGTCGACGCCGACCTGGTTGGTCTCCAGCGACCGCCAGGCCAGATCGAGCCGGGTCGGCCGCCGGTCGCGCGGACCGATGCCGTCCTCCCAGGTGTAACCGGACACGAAGTTGCCACCGGGGTACCGCAGCACGGGCGTGCCGAGCTCGCGGACGAGGTCGGCGACGTCGCCACGGAAGCCATGCGCGTCGGCGCTGTCGTGGCCCGGCTCGTAGATTCCGGTGTAGACACAGCGACCCATGTGTTCCACGAACGACCCGTAGACGCGCGGGTCGACCTCGGCGATGCGGAACGAGGGATCGATGGTCAATGAGGCTTGGTGCATTCTCATCCTTTCAGGCCGGTACCGGCGATGCCCTCGACGATGCGCCGCTGGAACAGCAGGAAGACCAGTACCAGCGGTAGCGCGCCGAGCAACGCCGACGCCATCGTGTCGGCGTAGCGGATCCCGTACGTCCCTTGAACTGTCGCGAGGCCCACCGGGATCGTCATGAGCTTCGGGTTGGTCAGCACGAGCAGCGGCCACAGCAGGTTGTTCCACGACCAGACGAAGCTGAAGATGGCCACCGCCGACGCCGCGGGCCGGGCCAGCGGCATCGCGATCGTGCGGTAGATGTGGAAGAACCCGGCGCCGTCGATGCGGGCGGCCTCGTCGAGGTCGCGCGGCAGCCCGTCGAAGAACTGCTTGAAGATGAACACCGCGATCGCGGTCGGGATCTGCGGCAGGATCACCGCCCAGTACGTGTTCAGCAGGTTGACCGCCTGGAACTCCCGGAACTGCGGCACGATCAGCACCTGGTTCGGGATCATGATGCCGATCAGGATGAACCAGAAGACCAGCCAGCGGTACCGGAACCGCATGCGCGACAACGCGAACGCGGCGAGGCTCGCGGTGAGCACGACGAAGAGGGCGGTGAGCGTCGAGGTGATGAAGCTCGCCGCGTACCAGTTGAGGATGTCGCCCTGTTCGAGCAGCGTCCGGAACGACTCCAGGGTCGGGTTCTCGATCTTCCAGGTCGGATTCGTGGTCTCGGCGTTGGGCTTGATCGCGGTGTCGAACGCCCACAGCAACGGCACCAGCCAGATGGCTGCGAACGCGATGAGCACGCCGACACAGGTGGCGTTGAAGAGGCGCGTGCGCCGGTCGACCGACCTCGTCACCGGATCGTGCCGGACGGTGGTTTCCCGTTCTTCGGTGATGGTGGCCATCTCACAGCTCCGGTTCCTGGCGGCGGGTCATCGTGAGCCATACCGCGGAGACCGCGAGCACCACGAGGAAGAACAACGTGGACGCGGCGGCCGCGTATCCGGTGCGGAAGTCGGTGAACCCGACGTCGTAGATGTACTGCAGCGCCGAGCGGGTGGAGAAGTTCGGGCCGCCCGAGGTCATGATGTACATCTGGTCGAACACCTTGAGCGAGGCGATGATCTGCAGCACCACCACGAGGGTCGTGGTGCGGGCCAGCAGCGGCAGCGTGATGCTGCGTACCTGCTGCCACGGGCTGGCACCGTCGATCGAGGACGCCTCGTACAGGTCCCGCGGAATCTCCTGCAACCCGGCCAGGTACAGCACGAAGTTGAAGCCGAGCGTCCACCACACGGTGGTGACCGCCAGCGAGACCATCGCCCAGTTCGGGTCGCCGAGCCAGTTCGGCGGTTCGACACCGAACCAGGCCACCGTGCGGGTGATCAGGCCCAGAACCGGTGTGTAGAGCCAGATCCAGATCAGTGCCACCACCGCTGACGGCAGCACGTACGGCAGAAAGAACGCGAGCCGGAAGAACCAGCGCGCCCGGCGCGCCCGCTCGGCGAGCAGCGCGAAGAGCAGCGCCAGCACCACGAGCGGCGGCGTGGTGAGGATCGTGAACCACACCGTGTGCCAGAGCGCCGACCAGAAGTCGCCGCTCGACAGGGCCTCGACGTAGTTGCTGATGCCGGCGAACTCGCCCAGCCCGGGCTTCACCAGGCTGGTGTGGAAGAAGCTCATCACCAGGCCGTAGATGGCGGGTCCGATGATGAACAGCACGTAGAGCACGAGGAACGGTGCGAGGAACGCCAACGCCGGCCGGCCCTGGCCGACCTTCTTCATGGTGCTGGTGGTCGACTCGCCGTCGGTGTCGGACCGGGTGGGTGTCGCTACGGAAGTCTCGGTGCTGGCCACAGCCAACCTCCTCGAAGACGGTTACACCGGCGGAGCGGTGTCGGCGTGGACCTGCAGCTTCGAGCGGATCTGGGAGAGCGCGGCGGAGACGCTCATCTGTCCCGCCTCGACCGCGCCGATGGCGGAGCCCATGACGATCTCGAAGTTCGAACCCGAGCCGGAGTACCAGCCCGGCGGGTCGTAGGAGGCGGCGTCGGCCGCCGCCGCGTAGTTCGACTGCGGCGTGAGCTTCCTGAACTCCTCGCTCGCCGCGAACGGCTGCCACGACGGCACGTGGCCGCCCTGTGCCCAGGTGAGGCTCTGGTCGAGCATCGACTTGATGAAGCCGAGCGACCGGTCGAGCGTCGCCCGGTCCTGGTCGGGCCGCACCGGAAGCACCAGCGTGTGCGAGTCGGCGTGCACCTTGTACTCGCCGCCGAAGATGTTCGGCACCAGGGTCATGCCGAAGTTCATCTTCGCGGTCTGGAACGTGGTGATCTCCCACTCGCCGTTGAGGTGCATGCCGGCCTGCCCCTCGGCGAACAGGGCGATCGCCGCCTGGTAGTCGACGCCGCTCGCGATCAGCTGCTTCTCGACCGTGAGCGAGCGCATGTAGTCGAGCACCTGGGTGGCCTTGGCGTCGTCGAGGACGATGCGCCGTCCGTTGTCGGCCAGCACCTCGCCGCCGAGCTGCGAGTGCAGCGTGTTGAAGAACCGCCACGGCGTCGCGGTGTCGGAGTTCATGCCGTGCGTGGCGCCGAACTTTCCGGTGACGCCCTTGACCTTCGTCAACGCGTCGGCGAACGCGTCGGGTCCCTTGATCTCCTTCAGGTTGCCGTCGCCGTCGAGCAGACCGGCCTTCCCGCAGATGTCCCTGTTGTAGAACAGCACCCACGGGTGGGTGTCGATGGGGATCGCGTAGATCTTCCCGTCGACGAGACCGGCCTCCCAGGCGCGCCGGTTGAACTTGTCCGGCGACATGCCGTGCCGTTCCAGGTCCTCCGGTTTGAGCTCCTGGAGCAGGTCGCCCTGTACGAGCGTCGTCGCGCGGGTCAGGTGGCTGACCGCCACGTGCGGCGGCTGGTCGCCGACCGTGGAGAGGGAAAGCTTGGTGTAGTAAGGGTTTCCCCACGTGAGCGTGACGGCTTCGAGGGTGGTTCCCGGGTTGGCCTTGCGGTAGCCGTCGAGCATCTGCTGCATGCGGACGCCGTCACCACCACCGAACAAATTCCAGAAGGAGACCGTGCCGGGGTCGAGCTGGGTGTTGGCGAGGCCGGTTCCGATCACGGAGCAGCCGGTGGTCCCGAGCGCGGCGGCACCCAGCACCGAGGCTCTCAGAAGGGTGCGACGGGTGAGGGGGTTGGGGGGACTGTTCATTGGTCACCGTCCTGACGGGGATGACGGATCACTGGTCTGGCGGCGGCCCCGTTGACTCGCGGACGACCAGTTCCACCGGCAGCAGGTTGCGGGCCGGGATGGGTTGTCCGCCGATGCGGTCCAGGAGCAGGGTCGCCGCCCGTTCACCGGTTTCCTGGAACGGGATGCGGATGGTCGTCAGCGGCGGCACCAGGTATGCGGCGAAGGACAGGTCGTCGCAGCTGACGAGGGAGCAGTCGAGGGGGACCTTCCGGCCGCGCTCGTGGAGGGCCTTGAGCGCGCCGACCGCCATGACGTCGTTGTGGACGAAGACGGCGGTCACCGTCGGGTCGGAGTCGAGCAGTTGGTGCACGGCGGTGTGCCCGCCGTCGTGCGACCAGCCGGCCTCGACGACGCGCCGCTCGTCGAGCGGATGGCCGGCCTCGTCGAGCGCGGCGCGGAACCCCCGCATGCGGCTCTTGACCACCTGCCGCCCGGCCGGGCCGGCGATCGTGCCGATCCGCGTGTGACCGAGGCGCAGAAGGTGCCGCGCGGCGAGCAGTCCGGTGAGTGTGTGGTCCGAGCCGACGGTGGGGACTCCCCCGTCGTGCACGCGGTGGATGCTCACCACCGGCACCGTCCCGCGCAGCGCCGCGCCGAGCCCGGCGTCGTTCTCGAGCGTGGGCGCGGCGGCCAGGATGCCGTCGACCCGGTACTCCAGCAACTTGCGGACGGCCAGCCCGGCTTCGTTGTTAGCGTTAACGGTGCTGACCAGCGCCGCATGCCCCCGTACGGCGGCCGCCCGCTGCGCGGCGAGCACGAACTGCGAGATGGCGAGGTCGGAGATCTCGTCGGCGACGACCCCGATGGTGACCGAGGCCCGGCGCACAAGCCCCCGGGCCATCGCGTTGGGCACGTACCCGAGCTCGGCCGCGGCGCGCAGGATCCGCTCCCGGGTCTCGGGCGCGACCACCCCCGGTACCCCGTTGAGCACCTTGCTGGCGGTCTGGAAGCTCACGCCCGAGCGGGCCGCCACATCACGGAGGGATACGTACATTTCCCCTCCCTCGGCAGCAGAGCGAGCGTTCGCGTAGGCCCCCACTGTGATCCCGGTCAATGCGGATCGTCAAGAGCCGTCCTACGCCACCCTGCCCTCCCCCCGCCTTCCCTCGGCCTCCTCCATCCGCGTTCCTTCGGCGCCGATCTTGCAGTTGTGGCCGCCGATAAGCCGTACAAATCATCATAAGGGTGGGGCCACAACTGCAAGATCGACGCGGAGAGGCGGAACGCGCGGTGGGCGCGGTGGGCGCGCACGAGGGCAGGGCACGCGCGGCACAGGGCACGCGCGGGACGGGGTGGGGCGTGGGGCGAGGGCTACGCGCGGCGCTGGATCGCCCGAAGCCGGTGCATGACGTCGTTCACGCCGCGGCCGAAGTAGTCGTGCAGCGTCACGTACTCGGCGTACAGCTCGTCGTACGCCGCCTTGCGCGACGGATCCGGCCGGTACACGGCGCGCTGGACGCCGCCCATCGCGTCGGCGGCCGCGTGCACGTCCTCGTACGCTCCCGCGGCCACGGCGGCGTGGATCGCGGAGCCCACGGCGGAGCCCTGTGCCGAGGCGAGCACGTCGAGCGTCCGGTTGGTGACGTCGGCGTAGATCTGCATGAGGAACGCGTTCTTCGCCAGGCCACCGGCGATGATCAGGTCGCCGACGGGCACGCCAGACGCCTCGAACGTCTCGATGATCGTGCGGGTGCCGAACGCGGTCGCCTCCAGCAGGGCGCGGTAGATGTCCTCCGGACGGGTCGCCAGCGTCAGGCCCACGATCACGCCGGACAGCTCGTGGTCGACGAGTACCGAGCGGTTGCCGCTCTGCCAGTCGAGCGCGATCAGGCCGTGCCCGCCCACCGGCTGCGCGGCGGCGCGCTCGCTCAGCAGGTCGTGCAGGTCCAGGCCGCGCTCGGCGGCCTCGTCGCGGGCGGACGCGGGGACGCCGTGCTCGACGAACCAGCCGAAGATGTCGCCGACGCCGCTCTGCCCCGCCTCGTAGCCCCACAGCCCGGCGACGATGCCGCCGTCGACCACCCCGCACATGCCCGGCACCTCGGCGAGCACGTCGGAGTTCATGATGTGGCAGGTGGACGTCCCCATGATCAGGACCATGCGACCGGGCCGCGTGGCCTGCGCGGTGGCCGCGGCGACGTGGGCGTCGACGTTGCCGACGCACACCGCGATGCCCTCCGGCAGCCCGGTCCACGCCGCGGCCTCGGCGGTGAGCCCGCCGGCGCGGGCGCCGAGCGCGCCGATCGGACCGGCCAGCTTCTCCTCGACGAAGCCGGTGAACTCCGGGTTCAGCGCGGCCAGGTAGTCCTTGTCGGGGTACCGGCCGTCCTGGTAGACGGCCTTGTAGCCGGCGGTGCAGGCGTTGCGCACGTAGGCGCCGGACAGCTTCCAGACGATCCAGTCGGCCGCCTCGATCCAGATGTCGGTGGCGGCGTACGCCTCCGGGTCCTCCTCCAGCAGTTGCAGGCCCTTGGCGAACTCCCACTCCGACGAGATGCGCCCGCCGTACCGGGCCAGCCAGGGCTCGCCGCGCTCGGCGGCGACGGCGTTGATCCGGTCGGCGTGCGACTGGGCCGAGTGGTGCTTCCACAGCTTCACGTAGGCGTGCGGCCGGTCGGCGAACCCGGGCACCTCGCACAGCGGCGTGCCGTCGGCCTTGACCGGCATCGGCGTCGACGCGGTGAAGTCGGTGCCGATGCCGACCACCGACGACGCCGGCACCCCGCTCGCGGCCAGCGCTTCGGGTACGGCGATCCGGAGGACGTCGAGGTAGTCCGACGGCACCTGCAGCGCCCAGTCGTGGGGCAGCCGGGCACCGGAGGTCGGCAGCGTGCGCTCGACGACGCCGTGGGCGTACTCGTGCACCGCTTCGCCCATCGTCGCGCCGTCTCCGACCCGCACGACGACTGCCCGCCCGGAGAGAGTGCCGTAATCGACGCCGATCACATAACTTGACATGGGCACGCTCCCTGAACTCTTCGAAAACGTTTTCGGAGGTGACTCTTGACGCCGCGAATGATAGCGGTAACACTCACGAAACGCGCCCATCCATCTTCCGCAATACTGTTGATCGGCTTGACATGTTAGCGATAACAAGACCTTGGGGGAAGCCGTCTTGACGCTGTCCGACCTGTACCCGTCCCCGGTGCTGCAAGACATCGAGCGGCTTCGAGGCGAGGTCTGCCGCCTGCACGCCGAACTCGTCCGCTGGGGACTGGTCACGTGGACCAGCGGCAACGTCTCGGCCCGCGTCCCCGGCGCCGACCTCCTTGTGATCAAACCGTCGGGCGTGAGCTACGACGAGCTGACCCCGGAGACCATGGTCGTCACCGACCTCGAGGCCAACCTGGTCGACGGGCGGCACTCCCCGTCGAGCGACACGGCCGCGCACGCCTACGTGTACGCCCACATGCCCCACGTCGGCGGCGTCGTGCACACCCACAGCCCTTACGCCACCGCGTGGGCGGCCCGCGGCGAACCGGTCCCCTGTGTGATCACCGCGATGGCCGACGAGTTCGGCGGCGACATCCCGGTCGGTCCCTTCGCGCTCATCGGCGACGACTCGATCGGGCGCGGCATCGTCGAGACGCTGCGCGGCCACCGCTCGCCGGCGGTGCTGATGCGCCAGCACGGCCCGTTCACGATCGGCGCCTCCGCCCGGTCCGCCGTCAAGGCGGCGGTGATGTGCGAGGACGTGGCCCGCACCGTCCACTTCGCCCGCCAGCTCGGCCCGGTCCAGCGGCTGCCCGAGCAGGCCATCGACTCGTTGTTCGAGCGTTACCAGAACGTGTACGGCCAAAGGTGAACCGTGCTCCACAGACACCCCGAGATCCGGAAGGGACTGCCCGTATGAGTCTTCAGGACACCGCCGCCGAGGTGTGGTTCCTCACGGGAAGCCAAGGACTGTACGGTCCGCAGACCCTGGAGCAGGTGGCAGACCAGTCCCGGGAGATCGCCGCCCGGCTCGCCGACAGCGCCGACATCCCCGTCCGGATCGTGTGGAAGCCGGTTCTCACCAGCTCCGCCGAGATCCTGACGGTGGTGCGCGAGGCCAACGCCGACCCGGCCGTCGTCGGGGTGATCGCGTGGATGCACACGTTCTCGCCGGCGAAGATGTGGATCGCCGGGCTCGACGCGCTGCGGGAGCCGTTGCTGCACCTGCACACGCAGTCCAACGTCGAGCTGCCCTGGGCCGAGATCGACATGGACTTCATGAACCTCAACCAGGCCGCGCACGGCGACCGCGAGTTCGGGTACATGCAGACGCGCCTCGGCGTGGCCCGCAAGACCGTCGCCGGCCACGTCGTCGACCCCCGCGTCACCACGCGGATCGGCGCGTGGGCCCGGGCCGCGATCGGCTACGCCGCGATGCGCTCGCTCAAGCTCGCCCGGTTCGGCGACAACATGCGCGAGGTCGGGGTCACCGAGGGCGACAAGGTCGAGGCGCAGCTGCGGTTCGGGGTGTCGGTCAACAGCTACGGCGTCAACGACCTGGTCGACGCCGTCGACGCGGTCTCTGACGCGGCGATCGAGAAGCTCGTGGCCGAGTACGACGACCTCTACACGGTGGTCGATGCGATGGGTCCCGACGGCGCGCGCCGCGACTCGCTGCGGTACGCCGCCCGCATCGAGATCGGGCTGCGCGAGTTCCTGACGAACGGCGGCTTCAAAGCGTTCACGACGAACTTCGAGGACCTCGGCGGGCTGCGCCAGCTGCCCGGCCTCGCCGTGCAGCGGCTGATGGCCGACGGCTACGGGTTCGGGGGCGAGGGCGACTGGAAGACGTCGGTGCTCGTCCACACGCTCAAGGCGATGTCGGCCGGCAAGCCCGGCGGCACGTCGTTCATGGAGGACTACACCTACGACCTCACGCCGGGCCGCGAGCGCACGCTCGGCGCGCACATGCTCGAGGTCTGCCCGTCGATCGCCGCCGGCACGCCGTCGTGCGAGATCCACCCGCTGGGCATCGGCGGCCGGGAGGACCCGGTGCGGCTGGTGTTCGACGCCGAGCCCGGACCGGCGATCGTCGTCGGTCTCATGGACCTCGGCGACCGGTTCCGGCTGGTCGCCAACGAGATCGAGGTCGTGCCACCGGCGCAGCCACTGCCGAGGCTGCCCGTGGCCCGCGCGGTCTGGCGGCCCGAACCGGACCTCCCGACTGCCGCCGAGACCTGGCTGATGGCCGGCGGACCGCACCACACCGCGCTCTCGCGCGCGGTGACCACCGAGGAACTGCACGACCTCGCCGAGATGACCGGCACCGAACTGGTCGTCATCGATGCCGGCACCACCACCCGCCGCTTCGCCGACGAACTGCGTTGGAGCCAGGCGTACCACCGACTCGCGCGGGGGTTCTGACACCCTCATACAAGGAGAGGACATGCGATCCACCCGCAACCACGTCCTACGCTCCATCGTCGCCGTCCTGCTTGCCGCTGCTGCCGTTTCGGCGTGGTCGTCGCGATGATTCCCTGCGTGGTGCTGTACGTCGTACTGCAGCGCTTCTACGTCAGCGGCCTGGTCGCCGGCGCCATGCGGGGGTAAGGAGAACAGATGACAGCGGCACCCGTCGTCCCCCGGTCCACCGACCACACCGCGCTGCGGCCGCTCGGCCTCGGCGAGGTGCGGCTCACCGACGGTTGGTGGGCCCGGTGGCAGCGCGACAACCGCGACGCCACCACCCCGCACGCGCTCGCCTGGCTCGAACGCGACGGCTCGGTCGAGAACCTGCGCCGCGCCGGCGACGGCGCCACGGGCGGGAAGCACCGCGGCTTCTGGTTCAGCGACTCCGACGTGTACAAGACGCTGGAGGCGATCGCCTGGGAACTCGGTCGCGCGCCGTCGGAAGGGTTGAGCCGGTCGGTGGCCGAGCTTACGGCCGTCATGGGACGCGCACAGCAGGGCGACGGGTACATCAACTCCTACGTGCAGGGTGGCCACGAGAAGCGGTGGGAGGACCTCACCAACGGCCACGAGCTGTACTGCATCGGGCACCTGATCCAGGCCGGGGTCGCCGACCAGCGGGTCACCGGCGGCGGCGAGCTGTTCGAGGTCGCGAAGAGGGCCGCCGACGTGGTCGTGCGCGACTTCGCCGACCACCGGCGCCCCGACACCGACGGCCATCCCGAGATCGAGATGGCGCTCGTGGAGCTGTACCGGGTCACCGGCGACCGGGCCTACCTCGGCCTGGCGCAGCAGCTCGTCGACGTGCGCGGGCACGGCGTGCTGGAGCCGCACCACTTCGGTTCCGCGTACTTCCAGGACGCCACCCCGGTGCGCGAGGAGACCACGGTCGTCGGGCACGCCGTACGCGCCCTGTACCTGCTGTGCGGCGTGGTCGACGTCTATCTGGAGACCGGCGAGCGGGCCCTCCTCGACTCCGCCGTGCGCCAGTGGGAGTCGTTGCACGCCACCAAGATGTACCTCAACGGCGCGGTCGGCTCGCGCTTCGAGGGCGAGGCGTTCGGCGACGAGTACGAGCTGCCGCCCGACCTCGTGTACGGCGAGACGTGCGCGACGATCGGCAACGTCATGCTGTCGTGGCGGCTGCTGCTCGCCACCGGCGAGAGCCGTTACGCCGACTCGATCGAGCGCTCGCTGTTCAACCTGTTCGCGGCGAGCACGTCGGTCGACCGGTGCGGGTTCTTCTACAACAACCCGGCCCAGCGCCGGGTGAAGCGTCCCGCCGCACCCACCGACGGCGAGCGGCCCACGCGCGCCGACGCGCCCGGCACCCGGCCGCCGTGGTTCGCGTGCGCCTGCTGCCCGCCCAACGTGATGCGCACCGTGGCGAGCCTGGGCGCCTACCTGGCCACGGCCACCGGCGACGGCGTGCAGGTCCACCAGTACGTTCCGGCCACCGTCGACGCCGGCCCGGCCACGCTGGAGGTGCGCACCCGCTATCCCCTCGACGCCACGGTCGAGCTCCGGGTGGCCACAGTGGACAGTCCCGAGTGGACACTCGCGCTGCGCGTGCCGCGTTGGTGCGCCGGCGCGACGGTCACCGTCAACGGCGAGGCGGCGGAACCCCTTTTCCGCAAGGGATATCTGGAGCTGCGCCGGTCCTGGCGGGCCGGCGACACCGTGGTGCTCACGCTCCCGATGCCGCCCCGGCTCACGGTCGCGCACCCCGCGGCCGACGCGCTACGCGGCACGGTGGCGATCGAACGCGGCCCGGTCGTCTACTGCCTGGAGAGCACCGACCAGGAGGAGTGCGTCGACCTCAACCACGTCGAACTGCTGGTCTCCCGCCCGCTGGAGGAGCACCTGCGCACCGACCTCCCCGGCGGCGAGACCGTCACCATCACGGCGACCGGCCTCGCCCGCGACGACTCGGCCTGGTCGGCACAGGGCTGGGCCACGCTGGGCGACGAGCCGTCGGCGGAGGGCCGCGAGGTCACCCTGACCGCGGTCCCGTACCACCTGTGGGCCAACCGCGGCCCCTCGGTGATGCGCGTCTTCGTCCCCGCCCGGAAGCTCTAGCAGGAGCCCGGCCGTCGTGCCGATGTCACCGGCCGCACCCAGTCTCTCATGGGCGGGTGCGGCATGGTCAGCGCGAACGCGACCACCGCTTTCCTACTCTGCAGCCAGGGTGTCGAGGACCTGCTGGCCGAACTTGGCCAGCTTGTTCTCGCCCACACCGTTCACAGTGGACAGTTCCTGCAGGGTCGACGGGTTCAGCGCCGCGATCGCGCGCAGCGTGGCGTCGTGGAAGATGACGTACGGGGGCATGCCCTGTTCGCGGGCGACGCCCGTGCGCCAGGCGCGCAGCTTCTCGAACAGCGGCGCGGCCTCGGCCGGCAGGTCGACCGCCGGCGCGGCGCCCTTCGGCTTCGAGGTCTTCGCGGCGCCGGGACGGGTGACCTCGCGGCGCATCATCACCTTCGACTCGCCGCGGAGCACCGACGCGCTGCGGTCGGTGAGCACGAGCGTCCCGTAGTCGCCCTCGACGGACAGCAACCCCTGCGCGAGCAGCTGGCGCACGACGCCGCGCCACTCCGGCTCGCGCAGGTCGGCACCGACGCCGAACACGCTGAGCTGGTCGTGGCGGAACTGGGTGACCTTGTCGGTCGTCTTGCCCATCAGGATGTCGATCGACTGGCCGGCGCCGAACTTCTGACCGCGTTCGCGCTGCAGCCGCAGCACCGTCGACAGGAGTTTCTGCGCGGCGACCGTGCCGTCCCAGGCCTCGGGCGGCTGCAGGCAGGTGTCGCAGTTGCCGCACTTCTCGTCGGTCTGCTCGCCGAAGTAGCCGAGGATCTGCGCGCGCCGGCACTCGACGGTCTCGCACAGCGCGAGCATCGCGTCGAGGTGCGCCGACATGTTGCGGCGGTGCGCGAGGTCGCCCTCCGACGTGTCGATGAGGCGACGCTGCTGCACCACGTCCTGCAGCCCGTAGGCCAGCCACGCGGTCGAGGGCAGGCCGTCGCGCCCGGCGCGCCCGGTCTCCTGGTAGTAGCCCTCCACCGACTTGGGCAGGTCGAGGTGCGCCACGAACCGGACGTCGGGCTTGTCGATGCCCATGCCGAACGCGATCGTCGCGACCATGACGATGCCGTCTTCGCGCAGGAACCGCGACTGGTTGCGCGCACGCATGCCGGAGTCGAGGCCGGCGTGGTACGGCATCGCCCGGATGCCCTGCTGCACCAGGAACTCCGCGGTCTTCTCCACCGACGCCCGGGACAGGCAGTAGACGATGCCGGACTCGCCCGCGTGCTCGGCCTGCAGCAGCCCGAGCAGCTGCTTCTGCGGGCTGTTCTTCGGCACGATGCGGTACTGGATGTTGGGCCGGTCGAAGCTCGCCGTGAAGTGCCGGGCGTCGCCGAGGTTGAGCCGCTGCGCGATCTCGGTGCGCGTCGCGACGGTCGCCGTCGCGGTGAGCGCGATCCGCGGAACGTCGGGCCACCGCTCGTGCAGCATCGACAGCTGCAGGTAGTCGGGACGGAAGTCGTGGCCCCACTGCGACACGCAGTGCGCCTCGTCGATGGCGAAGAGCGCGATCTTCGCGCTGTCGAACAGCTCCTGGGTGGCCCGCACGCTGACCCGCTCGGGCGCCACGTACAGCAGGTCGAGCTCGCCGTTGCGGAACGCGTACTCCATCAGGCGCCGCTCGTCGGGGTCCTGCGTGGAGTTGAGGAAACCGGCGCGCACGCCGAGCGTGCGCAGCGCGTCGACCTGGTCCTGCATCAACGCGATCAAGGGTGAGACCACGACCGCGACGCCGGGACGCACGAGCGCCGGAATCTGGTAGCAGAGCGACTTGCCGCCGCCCGTGGGCATGAGGACGAGCGCGTCGCCGCCGCCGATCACATGGTCGATGATCTCGGCCTGCTGGCCACGGAAGCCGGCGTACCCCCAGACCCGGTTGAGGACCTCCACCGCGGTTTCCACCCGGCAGATCCTACGGCGCGCGCCGCCACCGCCGCGGGCCGCCGGGGGTCGGGCGACATTATTGGACGGACGAAAGCTCGCGAAGTACCCCAGGCAGGTCGGCGAGCATGTCGATCACGGGGCCGGACCAACCGGACAACGTGTCGCGGAACTCGACCGTCCGGAACACGGTCATGCCGACGCCCGCCGCACCCGGCAGCTCCCCGTCGGCGCCGTCGCCGACGAACACGCACTCCTCCGGCACGGCGCCGAGCCCGGCGGCGGCCAGCCGGTAGACCGCCGGGTCGGGCTTGGCCAACCCGACCACGCTGGAGAAGATCACCACGTCGAACCGGCTGGCCAGCGGCCCGGACGGCCACGCCTCGGCCGACTCCGCCGTCGCGTTGCTGAGCACGCCCAGCGGGTGCCCGTCGGCGCGCAGCCCGTCGAGCACGGCCAGGGTCTCGTCGGACACCAGCTCGAACAGCCGCCTCGGCAACGACCGCCGCAGCTCCGCGGCGGTCGCCACCTGCTGCGCCGTGGCGTCGATCCCGAGCCGGCCGGCCATGATCCGCACGGTCTCGGCGACGCCCCAGCCCACGAGCCGTTCCGGCCACGACTCGCGGTACACCCTCAGCAGGTCGGCGGGGGTGACCCCGAGGAGGGCGGCCATCTCCCGCAGCGCGCGGTCGCGCTCCTCGTCAGCGCCGTCGATCAACGTGTTGTACAGATCGAAGATCACGGGCTGTGGCATGCCGACCATGCTAACCGGGCCCGCACCTTAGGCTGGCGGCATGAGGTTCAGCGGCGAACTGCAGGCCACGGGCGGTAACACGACCGGGTTCCACCTTCCCGACGCGTTCGTCGGGGAGCTGGGTGGGGGCGGACGCCCGAAGGTCGTGGTGACGGTCAACGGGTTCACGTTCCGCAGCTCGATCGCCCGGATGGGCGGTGGGTACTGGCTGGGCGTCAGCGCCGAGCGACGCGCGGAGGCCGGTATCACGGCCGGCGACGTCCTCGACCTGGACATCGCCCTCGACGCCGCCCCGCGCGAGATCGAGGTACCCGGCGACCTGGCCGCCGCCCTCGACGCCGACCCGGCCGCCCGGGAGTTCTGGGCCACGATGTCGTACAGCAACCAGCGGTGGCACGCCGAACAGATCACCGGCGCGAAGAAACCGGAGACCCGGGCGGCGCGCGTGGCGAAGTCGGTGGCGATGCTCCGCGACGGCCGCGCCCGCTGACCGTCTGCCCTGTGCGCCGGCCCACCGCGTTCCGCGCGGAAGGCCGGCGCACGGACCTCAGCAGCCGGCCTGGGCTCCCCGCACCGTGTTCGGTGCGCCGAAGTCCTTCACCGATGCGCTGTTGCCCGAGCAGCTGAGGGCACCGGTGACCTGGTTGCCCACCATCACCGGACCGTACGGCCCGGCCAGACGCGAGTACCGCTCGTTCGCGGTGACCTGCGTGTTGCCGGTCAGCACGACCGCGCCGTTGAACCGGTTGCCGGCGAGGGTCACGTCACGTGACGTGCCGCTGACCGTGCTGTCGCGCATCACCAGCGACGCGCCGGGACGCACCGTCACCTGGCCGGTGACCTGCGCGTTGGTCAGGCACGTGACGCCCGTCGACACGGTGACCGAGGGCTGCCGGCCGGTGAGGGTCCGGGTGCACATGGGCGACGACCCGGGCAGCACGGTCGCCCGGTAGCTCGCCGCCGGCCCGAGGTTGCCGGCCGCGTCGATGGCCCGGTGCTCCACGGTGTGCGTCCCCGGCCTGGTTGTCGGCCGGGTCGAGCCACATGTCCCAGCCGCTGACCCGGCGTCGTGGCTCAGCCGGTGACGGCTTCGAGGTCGCGGATGATCTCGGACAGGACCAGCGGGTCGAGGCGGTCGGCGCCCGGGTACAGGCTCACGTGCGTGATCTTCTGTTCGGGCGCGAAGTTCACGTTGCCGACGATCATGCCCGGGTCCATGCCCAGCGTGGCCGTGGTGCCGTCGGGCAGGTCGAGCTGCCAGTAGCCCTGCCAGCCGGCGTCCTGCGGGTGCTGGCGTTCCCAGCCGCTGCGTTCGAGTTGCAGCAGGCGCACGGTCTCGACGACGCGGCCGGCGAAGCGGTCGAGGTCTCCGGACTCGTCTCCGGGCGCGAGCCGGTGCACCTCGCGTGCCAGTTGGGGGAACGGCGGCAGGATCTCGTAGTCGGCGAAGAGGTCGGCCCAGGCGGCCAGGTCGGCACCGAGCAGCATCGGATGGGCGACCGAGACGGTGGCCGTGTCGGGCAGGGTGACGGGCTCGTCGGCGACATCGGCGAAGGTGCGGTCCTCCGCCACACGGATGGCGCCCGTGACGGTGCCGGCGTCGGGGCCGGCCCCGTCGTGGACGAGCCAGACCAGGCGCCGGACCACGTGCACGAGGAGGGGGTGCGCGACGAACAGCTCGCGGAACTCCCGCACCGACCACCGCCGCCGCGTGACCATCGCCCGCTCGAGCCGGTGGATCTGGTCGGCGGCGACCGCGCGCACGTCCTTCTTCAGGGCCGAGAACCGTTGACGGGCCGCCGCCGCCAGGTCGGCGTCGTCGGAGGCGGCGGGCTTGGGCAGGTCCTTGCGGCGGTTGCCGGCGCCGTCGACGACGTACGGCTTGAGAAGCTCGTCGAAGCGCACGCTGAACTGCCGCGGACCGAAGTCGAGCGTGAGGCCGCCCGACCCGTCGAGACCCAGGTCGGGGACGAGGCGGTCGGCGAGCTGTTCGGCCGTGAGGCCCAGGGCCTCGGCCACCTCGTCGATCTTCTCGGCGGCACGGTCGCGCAGCGCGCGGAACTTCACTTTCTGCGCGATGCCGTTGAGGTGGATCAGGGCCACGTCGGTGCCGATCGCGGCCAGGACGTCGAGCCCGGCGACCGCGCGGGAGTGCCCGCCCTCGCCCGGCCACGCCCGGATCACCGGCGTGAACCGGCGGACCGTCTCGTCGTCGCCGAGCAGGCCGAGCGCGTCGAGCACCCAGCCGTCCTTCGCCGGCGACCCGGATGCCTGCCACAGCCGGAACAGCGCCCACGCGAAGCCGGCCAGGTCGTCGGGTTCGGCCGCAGCCCGCACCTGCTCGATGCCCGCGTACGGCTCGCTCAGCCGCGACATCGCCAGCATCGTGAGCAGGTGACCGGCGGCGGCGGCCGGCATCACCCCACCGGCACGCAGCCGGACGCGGGGAAGCGCCGCCGGATCGGCCCAGACCGGCACCACAGGCACCCGGGCCGGCAGGATGTCGACCGGATCGGTGCCGAGCAGCGTGTCGATCGCGGCGACCGCCTGCCCGCCGTGCGCCGCGGCCGCCGCGCGGACCCCGTCGCCGTGACCCGCCGCGGCCAGTGCCCGGAGCGCGTGCTCGGCCTGGCGCCGCCCGGTGCCCGGCTTCGCCAGCGCCGCCGGGACGAGCGTGCGCGCCGACACCCCCGCGTGCCGGACGAAGTAGGCGTGCCCGGTGGCCCGCACCGACTTCAGCCGGCCGAACCAGTCGGCCATGAGCAGCACGATCTCCGGTGACCCGAACGGCAGCAGCGCCGCCGCGCACGTGACCGGCTTGCGCTGGGCGAGGTCGAGCAGCACCGGCAGGGCGTCGACCTCGAACCGGGCCGCCAGCCGCGGTGTCCAGTCGCCGGCGCCCCACGTGTTCGGCACCCGCCACGCGCCGATCAGCGGCCGCGCCAGCTCCTCGGGCGCCCGCAGGAAGAACGCCTGCGCGTCGTACCAGCTGGCGGTGCCGGCCCGGACGTGCTCCGCCTGGGTCTCCCACGGCAGCCGCCGCCAGCTCTGGAACCGGTCGGTGGCGAGCCACTTGTCGCGCTCGCCGGGCAGCCACCGGACCGTGGTGGGCTCCACGGGCGCGGGGACCTCGACGACCACGGGCCTGACGGCGGAGCGCCGACGCAGCCAGGGCGGATCGGCCAGCACCGGCGGCAGGCTCGCGGCCGGAGCGTCGACCACCCCCTCGCCCTCCGCGAGGATCTTCTCGACCCGCGCCCGCGCGTCGGGTGGCAGCGTGGGCGCGAGCTCCGCGGCCAGCTCGGGGAACCCGGAGACGTGCGTGCGCAGCAGCTCGACGACCGGCCGGCGCCCGTCGGCGGCGAGCAGCCGCAGCCCGCGCCGCGGGAACCGACGGGCCGCGTCGAGCACCGCCGGCCGCACGAGCGTGTCGTCGGCCCGCTCGACCAGGTGCCGGAACGCCTCGTCGCCCGGCAGCACCGCGAGGGCCGACGTGAGCCGGCGGCGGAAGTCCGTACGCGAGTGCTCGTAGTCGAGCCATTCGGCCACGAGGCCGGCCGCCGCCGGTCCCATCGCCTCGACGACCGTGGGGAGCACCGGCTTGCGGTACTGCACCCACCAGGGCTGCACCAGGTCGTGGATGGACTCGACGTGGCCGGGCGTGGAGACCGCGTACATCAGGGTCGACGCGAGGTCGGCGGCGCCGGCGGCACCGACCGCCGCGCAGTCGTCGGAGACCCAGTCGACCCGGTCGGGCGCCAGACACGAGGTCGCGACCCGCCGCACCAGGCCGGCGCCGCGCGCCCCCTCGAGCGCGGCCACGACCCCGGCATATTCGGCCTCGGGCAGCCCGGCGAGGAGGACGCGCAGCCGGAGTGCCCCGCCGAGGATGAGCTCGGTGTACCAGTGGTTGGCCTGCGCACCGGGCACGTACCACCGCACCGGCTGATGGAAGGCGTTCTGCCGCGGCTGCCCCTGCGCCGGCGCCGCGACCTGCTCCAGCGACATCGACATCATCGCCGCGAACGCCTCGGCGGCGAACGCGGGCCCGGGCGCGGCGAACCACGCGTCGGCGAAGACGGTGAGCCGGTCGCGGTCCTTGTAGCTGGTGTACCGGATCGCCGCGACGGCCACGGCCGCCGCACCGAGCGGGCTGATCCGGCCGTCGAGGTACGCGAACCCGGCCTCGGCGATCTCGGGGTCGGTCTCGGGGAAGCCGAGCGTCTCGCGGAGAACCCGGTCGCTGCCGGCCAGCACCGCGGCGGCGCCGGCAGCGGCGGTGGGCGCCGGCCCGACCGGACGGACACCCGGGCTGCCGCGCCGCGGAACCCTGCTGCGGTACCAGGAACTGGGAACGACGAACGCGTCCTCATCGACCGCCATGGTCACCCTCCCCCGATTCGGTGTGCCGTCACGGTACTGAGAGCCACCGACAATTTCCGTCCCGCGCGGTGGCGTGGCCTACGCGCGCGACGGCGCCACGGTGTCGGCGCCGGGCTGACCGTTCTGCCGGCAGGTCGGCGCCCACACCCGTCGCCGACGAGCGCCAACCCGTGAGGACGCACCCAGCAGCCGGGCGGCCCGTCAGAACGCGCGTACCAGCAGGACCACCCCGACCGCGACCGCGAAGCATACGATGATCCAGCGCAGCACGTCGCTGCGCAGCCGCCGGGCCATGCGCGCACCGCTGTATCCGCCGACGATCGTCGCCGGTGCGACCACCGCAACGGCCAGCCAGTCGACCGGGCCGAAGATCGAGAACACGACCACCGTCGTCAGGCCGACCGTCGTCGAGATGACGTTCTTCAGGGCGCTGATCCGCGCCATCGTGTCGGCGATGACCAGGCCCAGACCGGCGACGGCCATCACGCCCATCGCCGCGCCGAAGTAGCCGCCGTAGATCGTCATGCCGGCGACGATGCCGTGCATCGCCAGCGTGCGGCGACGGGGTGACAGGTCCTGCGGGTGGCCGACCACGGCACGCAGCCGGTTCTGGAACGCCAGGATCGCCGCCGCCCCGAGCACCAGGAACGGCACGATGTAGTCGAACGCCCGGGCCGGAGCGAGGAGCAGCAGCGCGCAGCCGACGACCCCGCCGGCCACCGCCGTCGGGATCAGCCGCCAGACCGCCCCACGCCGGTCGCCCATCAGCTCGGCCAGGTCTTTGCGGGTCCCATATGCACTTGCCGCATATCCGGGGACCACCGACAGCGAGTTCGTGACGTTAGCGCTCACCGGCGACAGGCCGGTGGCGATGAGCGCCGGGAACGTGATCAGTGACCCGCCGCCGGCGAAGCCGTTGACGATGCCGGCCGCAACGCCGGCGACGATGAGCAGGACGACGTCGGTGGGTTCCATCGCCCGCCGACGTTACCCGTAGACCTTTACAATGATCCGGCGACGGACGAGTTGGCCGGGCGACCGCGTCGGTGCCGCGAGGTGCCGCCGAGGAACGTCCGGGCTCCACAGGGCAGGGTGGTTGTTAACGGCAACCCGGGGCGACCCGCGGGACAGTGCCACAGAGAACAGACCGCCGTCCCTGCCTGGCGGGGGCGGTAAGGGTGAAACGGTGGGGTAAGAGCCCACCAGCACCCCGGGCGACCGGGGTGGCTAGGTAAACCCCACCCGGAGCAAGGCCAAGAGGACCGCAAGGTCTGCGCAGGCGATCGAGGGCTGCCCGCCCGAGTCTGCGGGTAGGCCGCTGGAGCCTGTCGGCAACGGCAGGCCGAGATGGATGGTCGCCAGCCCACGGGAGTGGGCGACAGAACCCGGCGTACAGGCCAACTCGTCCGTCGCTCTCCTGGCCTTGGGGTTGTGACGGTGCTTGACCTGCGGGTATGGGCTTTCGTCGTTGGCTGACGTTGGTCACTGTCGGTCCTCCTGGGACGTCCTGAGCGCGTCCTGACGTCCTGGAGACGTCCTGATCTCGGGGCTTCTCGGACTCCTCCGCATCCCCCGATCGATGCCGGCTCCTGCGGTGGCCGGTCGGGGTCAAGGGTGGCCGCAGGCCATCGGCGTGCCGACGCGTAGCGCCCTTGACGCTGGCTGGTCGCCGTGGACGATTCGGCTTCGGGGGATGCCTTTCGGCGGCCTGGTCCTCGTCGACCTCGACGGTGGTCGACCCAATCGTCTCGGCGGCAAGCCGCGGAGCGGTGCGGCAGCGATCGCCCCGAGCTCGTCGTGGGCCGCCGATCCTCGCGATCGACACGGCCCTGCCAAGTGGGGCCGGGCGGCCGGCGCGTGCGCGGCGGGCCGAAGGTCCAGAGCGCGGCGCGCCGAGCCGGTTCCGGCCGCGCCGCGCTTGCGCGGCGCCTTGATTCTGAAGAGGCAGATTCGGCAGTTTCCAGACCCACGAACGGCCTTGACGTCGTCCGCAGTTAGCCCCCGAATCGTATGGCGGGCTTCGGAGCCCTGTAACCTCGCGAGTATTCTGGAATTCGTTGATAACGAATTTACGAAGTTGCGAGATCAGCTGTCCGCACATAAACGCGAGGTAGAAGACGCGGTCAATAACAATGAGCTAGCAGTTGAAATTGACCAGGATTCACTAGCTTCGTACGTGCTGAATTCAAAGACCTTGTTGCGTATAGAGAGTCGAATTGCAAAGGCGACCAAGCAGCGACTCCGTAGCAGAGTGCTTCTGTACTACATCTCCGATCGCGTCGACGAGCTGCGAATGATCGATCTCCATCAGATTATCGACCTCGATGCTACTCTTGCTGCCGAGGGGGAGCTGCTGTGGCGGTTCGCGCGGAACTGGATGCTAAGAGCGGACTTTCAGCAGTACCTTGCTGAGGAGGGCGATGATTTGGTCGCTCGCGGAATCGGGCTTTTTTATCTTTTTCTCCTGAGGATCACTCAAATGCCCGATAAGCCGGCACTCGCACAGCTGCTTGAGTCGAAAATGAACTTCAACTTGAACGAGTTGCGGGATGCACGCATAGCAGCAGAGTCCGAAGTAACGTCACCAAGTTGACAACGGCTACCCACATGCTGACTCGAAGCCTGGGTGCATGGTGCGACGCTGCCGACGTGGCGATGGTCGGCGAGTTCGTGTCGCGTGGGGATGCCGGATTGGACCGAGTCCTGAAGATACACTTCACGCGGCTGCCCGAATCGAGTGGCACATCTTGGCGGAGCCGGAAGGTCCGGGTGCGTTGACGCTTCGGTCGCTGCGTCTCGACGGCAACCCTCGTAAGGAGTACACCGTCGCGAAATTCGGCGAGACGCTGACGTGAATCAACCCTTTCCGATCGCGATCGATACCCAGCGTTGCTCAGCCGTCGGCAGGACATGACGTCCTGGCGACGTCCTACGGCACTGCCGGGAGTAAGTTTTCGCAGGCAAAGCCGATCTACTCGGGAGAACCCGGCGTACACGCCGACTCGTCCGTCGCGCCCTTCGAGGGCGGCGTTGACGGGGGCCGGCTGTGGGAGCATGGTCGAGGAGGTGAACCGCCGATGAGTGTCGCCGTACTGGATCCGCACCCGGGGCCATGGACCGAGGCCGAGTATTTTGCGCTCGGCGAGACGCCCAACCGGATCGAACTCTTCGACGGGAGTCTGGTCGTGAGCCCCGCGCCGAGTAAGCGGCACCAGCGGCTGTCCATGGTCCTCGCGTACACGCTCGACCGGGCCGCCGAAGCGGCCGGCCTCCTGGCGTTTGAGGCGGTCAACCTCCGGCTCGGCCCCGACCGCATCGTCATCCCGGACCTGGTGGTGGCCGACACCGACACCGAGGGCACATTCATCGAAGCGGCCGAGGTCGTGCTGGTCGGCGAGATCGTGTCACCGGGCAACGCGGGGAACGACCGGCTGCTGAAGATGCAGCTCTACGCCGCCGCGAAAATCGAGTGGTACCTGCTCGTCGAACCCGGCCAGACCGGCGCGGCCACGTTGCGGCTGCTGCGACTCGACGGCGACCACTACGTCGAGCACGTCACCGCCGGGGCCGGCGAGACGCTAGCGGTCGACTCGCCGTTCGCCTTCCTGGTCGAGGTCGACGACCTACCGTCCTGACGTCCTGGCCGCGTCCTACGGCGGCCGTCGGCGGAAGTATCCGCAGGTCAGCACGCTTGAGCCCGGGAGAACCCGGCGTACAGGCCAACTCGTCCGTCGCTCACCTGGTCCCGGCTTCTCCTGGTCCCTCGATCTGCGGGTATGGCTCTCCGTTGTCGGCTGAGGTGGTCGATTTCAGTCGTCATTCGACGGCCCACCGACGGCCCGACGGCCCAGAGACGGCCCAGAGACGGCCCCATGATCGCTTTCCATACCCCTCCGCATCCCCCGATAGATGCCGGGTCCTGCGGTGACCGGTCGGAGTCAAGGGTGGCCGTAGGCCATCGGCGTGCCGACGCGCAGCGCCCTTGACGCCGACTGGGCGCCGTGGACGATCGCGGCGTCGGGGGATGCTGTCGTCGGCCCGGTCCTCGTGGACGTCGACGGCGATCAACCCGTCGATTCGGGGGCAAACCGCGGAGCGGTGACCTCGGGCCCTAGCTTCCGGAACGTGCCGTAGGCCCGGCGCTGCTGGTAAGACCGGCTGATCACGATGACCGTCTTCGGCTCGATGCCCTTCGCCGCGAGCAGCTCGCGCGTGAGCGTGACGTTCCCGGCCGTCGTCCGGGAGGCGGTCTCGTTCAGGATCTTGCCGTCGGGCACGCCGTGCTCCAAGGCGTACTCGCGGTAGCTGACCGCCTCGTACACCCACAGGTCGGCCGCGATCACACTCGACGTGGACGCTCTCCAGCGTCGTAGGTAGGCCCGACGGCCCAGCGACGGCCCAGCAAAGATCAACAGTGACGTCGCGGCAGGTCTGTGCCGGTCGGAAGGGCAGGACCCGGCGTACACGCTGGCTCGTCCATCGCCCATCCGCCACGGATCCGTGCGATCCGTGGCGGGATCCCGGATGTGGGACGCTTGTGTGAGCATCCGTCTGGAGGTGGGGAGCCGATGACCGCAGCCGTACTGGACCATGTGGGGCCGTGGAGTGAGGAAGAGTATTTCGCGCTCGGCGAGACCTCCGATCGGATCGAACTCTTCGACGGGAGTCTCCTGGTGAGCCCGGCACCGACCATGCGCCACCAGCACGTCTCACGCCGGCTGGCGCACCTGCTCGACGCCGGTGCCGACAGCGCCGGGCTATGGGTGTTCGAGGCGATCAACGTGCGGCTTCAGAGCGGACGAATCTTCATTCCGGATATCGTGGTCACTCCGGTCGAAGAAGGCACAATGGTCGACGCAGCGGACGTGGCGTTGGTCGGAGAGGTCGTGTCGCGCGGGAACGCCGGGTCAGACCGGGTACTGAAGATGCAGCTCTACGCGGCGGCCCGGATCGGGTGGTACCTCCTCGCCGAGCCCGAGGGTCCAGGCGCGGTAACGCTTCGATTGCTCCATCTCGACGGCAACAACTATGACGAGCACGCCGTTGCGAAGTACGGCGAGACGCTGACCGTCGATCAGCCCTTCCCGATCGAGATCGACACCCGGGCCCTGCTCCGCCGTCGGTAGAGCTCGACGTCCTGGCGACGCCGTACGGCGGATCCGGCTGGTAGCAATGATGTTCTTCGGCACCGCCATCTGGCGCCGGTGGGTCGACGAAGACCCGGCACTGTTTGCTCATGAGCCTCGCCCACCACGCAAATAGACGGGCATCTGTGATCTTGTGGTCACGGCCGTGGTCACAGAGATCCCCTCACGTATGGACATCTCAGCTGTCGTGCGACCACCACCGTAGGTCCGTTCTGCGGTGACCAGGGCGGCGAACCGGCTGCGAGGGTGTCCCACCAGGCCGTGTCGACGTCCTGGTCACCGGTGGGGCGGTAGGTTCTGGAGTCCCTCGGCAACGTTGATCCGTTGGCGGCGGAGTCCGGCGACTTCGGCGTGGATGGCGCGGATCCGCTGGTCTTCGCGCTCCTCTCGTTGCTCTCGCTCACGCCGCACCGGCGCACGACTGGTGACCTTCGCCGACCGCGGACTCGCCGCGCCCGACGTGGCCCGCCGAACCGAGGTCGTCGTACAGGAGGAATGGGCCCGCCATCTCGGCCGCCACAACACCGCCCGCCTGCACCAGATCCTCACCCACCTCCGTGTCCAGCGCGGCGCCGAGACGCCATCGCGGGTCCGCTTCCCGTTGCCGCAGGGTGCCGTCGGGTTGCGGCGGACCGCGCGACGGGCGTCGCATCCGCATCGGCCTCAGGTCGGCGTGGGCTGCGGCCGATGAGTGGCCTGACGCCGACCGGCGTCTGAACGATGTCCCCGATTGGAGCCAGGGTGAGGTGGACCCGTGCCGGTGCCGGCGGGGGCCCGGGTGGCACGAGGCGGGCCGGGTGCGATCCAATCCTGCTGGTGCTGCTGGGGCTGGCGCTCGCCACGGTGCCGTTCTTCCTGGCCGGCCTGGGCAGCAACCGGTCGTCGTGGCTCATCCAGACCGGTCTTGACACCGCGATCGTCGCTTTCTCCCTCCGGCTGATGCCGCTGGGCCGGGAGCCGGCCGGACGCCGGTTCTGGCGGTCGCTGGCCCTCGCGGGCGCGCTGTGCGCCACCGGTGACGGGTACCAGACGGTGCTCGTGCTGCACGACCCGCAGCACGTGAACGCCAGCCTGGTTCAGACGGCGTTCGTCGTCGTGGCAATGGGCGTCATGGTCGTGACGATGCTGCGCCATCCGCTCGGCACGGTGGGCCGGCAGCGGCTGCGGGTGTTGCTGGACGCCGCGACCGTCCTCGTCGCGGTCGGGGTGTTCCTGTGGTACTTCCTGCTCGCCGGCCGGCTGCACAGTGACCGCATGACCGACCGGTACGTGGCCGCGGCGACGTCGATCATCATGCTGATCACCGTGTTCGGTCTGCTGAAGCTGATCTTGAGCGGCACCGCGCCGTTCACCAGGGTGGCGGGCCTTGCCGGCGGCATCGGCGTGTCCGGAAGCGCGCTCGCCACGTCGATCGGCCCCGTCCTCACCGGCGGTTCGAACCCGCGGCTGATGTTCGTCATCCAGCTCCTGCCGTGCATCCTGACCGTGGCGAGCCTGCGCATGCAGGAGTTGCACATGCGGCGGCGGGACGGGCGGCCGGAGTCCCGGCGCCGCCGGTACAGCCGCCTGCCGTACCTCGCGGTCGTCGCCACACAGATCCTGATGGTCGTGGCGCTCTTCGCCGCCGAGCCGGGCGCCCGGGTGTGGGGTGTGGCCATCGGCGTCCTGATCATCACCGGGCTCGTCCTGAGCCGTCAGCTGACCGCCTTCCAGGACAACGACCGGCTGCTCACCAGCCTGGACCAGAGCATGCTGGAGCTGCACAGCCAGAAGGAGTGGTTCCGCTCGGTGGTGCAGCACGCGTCCGACGTGACGCTTGTGGTCGACGACCGGGGCGCCGTCTCGTACGCAAGCCCGTCCGTCGCAAAGGTGCTCGGCACAACGCCCGAGGACGCTGTCGGCATGCTCGTCCACGAGCGTGTGCATCGAGATGACCTGCCCGTCATCGGCGAACTGGGCGAGCGTTTGGCGGCCGAACCGGGCTCGGACGCCTCCGCGCGGGTCCGGCTGCGCCACATCGACGGCACGTACCGTTGGCTCGACATCGTCGGCGTCGACCTGCGGGACAACGCGAGCGTGCGCGGCTTCCTCTACAGCGCGCGCGACGTCACCGAGGCACACGAGTTGCAGGAGGAACTGCGCCACCGGGCGACCCACGACGCGCTGACCGGCCTGGCGAACCGCGCCCTGCTCGGCGAGCGGCTCCGCGCGGCCGCCGGTACCGAAGAGGTCAGTGTCCTCATCATCGACCTGGACGGGTTCAAGCAGGTCAACGACATCTATGGTCACCACGTGGGCGACGAGCTGCTGATCGCCGTCGCGCGGCGGCTGACCGCGTGCACCGTCAGCACCAGTCCCGGCGGCACGGTCGCCCGACTCGGCGGCGACGAGTTCGCGGTCCTCCTGCCCGAGGGCTCGGCCGCGCAGGCGCTGCGGCTCGCCGCCACCGTCAGGGACAATATCGGCGACCCGGTCGAGGTGGCCGGCGAGCGGCTGCTCGTCGGCGCCAGCGTCGGCATCTCGACCGGACCGGCCGACGACATGGAGCGCCTGCTACGCGACGCCGACGCCGCCATGTACGCCGCGAAGAACGACCGCAAGGCGGCGGCCTCCGCTTGACCGGGCGCCGCCGCAAGCCGCCCGTTACCGAACCGACCGGATCAGGGCGGTAACCGCGTCAAGATTCCGGAAGTTTCGATCGGCAGTGGGTGAGTGGGTCGGATGCGGTCCGAACAGCTCCGTCGTTCCTGGCTGGGGGTGTCGGTGGAGGGCTGCGGGCGGGCACGGCGTCTCTAGGCTGGCGGTGGGGGTGGCCGATGCGGCATGCACGGAGGACGAGGGTGGCGCGGTGGCGAGAGTCGCAGGCGTTGCGGTTTTCCCTTCTGGGCCGGCACGCGTGGGCGATCGCGGACGCGGACGAGGCGGTTGCGTTGTGGCGGCCGGTCGCCGGGCAGCACCCAGCGGCAATGGCGCGGGCGGTTGCGGTTCGGGCGTGGTGTCTGCATGTCAGGGGACGTACGGCCGAGGCGGCACGCGATGTCGAGGAGTGTCTGGCGTTCTGCGATCGTGCCGGCGCCGGTGCCGACGCTGTCGACCTCGCCAAGGTCGTGTCGCTGCTCGATCGGGTGGATCGTGCCGAGGCCGCGTTGGCGCTGGCCGACCGGTTGCTGGCCGACGCCCTGAGGGTTGCCCAGCCGGCGTCGACGGAGCCGATGCTGGCCTACGGCGAGCTGATGCTCCGGCATGGTCGCCCGGTGCAGGCTCTGGATGCGTTGCGCCAGGCGTACGCCGCGGCCGCCTGGTGGTCGTCGCCACGGCTACGGGCGAGCGCGATGCTCTTCGAAGCCCTCGCTGCAGCTGGACGCATCGAGGAACTGGAGGAGCACACGCGACGTGATCTGCCGCTGATGGCGGGTAACGCCCTGGTCAGCCTTTCAGGTCGGCGCCTGTACATCCGGGTGCTCGAACTGTTGGAGCACCACCACGTCACCGTGGTCGCGGCCATACCGGCGAAGCTTGCGAAGCAGCGACGCAAACTGCTTCACCAGCGGCGCCGCTGGTGGGTACTCACGGCGGCCCTCGCGGTGGTCACCGGCAACCCGCGGGCGGTGCCGGATCGGCCGTGAGAGACCCGGCCGACGGACACCGGTCGCGGCGGGCGCCCTCGCCCGCCTGGCGCGGGCCGAGGCCGACGTGGAGCAGCACCGCGGATCCGATGACGCACGCACGCTGTCACAGGCGTGGGGCGAACCGGCCCGCAGGGCGACGACCGCGGTCCGCGACGCCGACCTCAACCTCCGCCCGGCCCTCGCCGCCGTGCCCGCGCGGTGCGTCAGAGCAGGCCGCGCCTGGGGTTGTCGGGCTCGACCGTCCCGCTGCCGGAGTAGCGGTCGTCGACCGTGTACGTGACGTCGGCGGTCTGGTTGTTGTCGACATCCTCGTAGACGGTATGCGTGTGGGTGGTCGAGTCCAGCACGACCCGGTCCATGTCGCCGTCGCCGTCGGTGTCCACCGCGTAGCCCAGATTCGGCTCAGGGTCGCCGAACGCACCGCTGGCTTCCGTCACGACGACCGGATGCCCCTCCTCGAGCGGGTAGGTCGTGATCCGGTCGATGTCACCGTCACGGTCGACATCCTCGATCACCATGTCGATCCGACCATCGTGATCGCGATCGACGTACATCTCATCCGGGTCGGCGTACCGGTGCGCAGCGTCGTCGCCGGGATCGAACTCACCGGACGGCTCCGCGAAAAAGTCGGTCACGCGATCAAGGTAGGAGGTGCCGGCACCAGTATCGGCCAACGGTCCAGAACCCGACGGAGCGGGCCGACCCCGAGCAGGCCAGCGCCGCCACGTCATAACGCGCGACGCCGCCGGGCTCCAGGCTGTACGCGGCGGACGGCTACTGGCGCGGGCCGATCTGGGCCCCGGCCACGCTGCCGAGCGAGGACGGTCTCCACCGGGCCGGCGAGACGGGTCCCGCCGATGACATCAGTACCCGGCGCCCAGTTACGCATCCACCGACACGACCGGCTGGGCGGCCTCTTCCACGGATACCACCATGCCGCCCGAACTGTCCGCATCACATCTTCCGCACCCGCAGGGCTGGCGACCGGCCCACAGCTTGGCGGCCTCGTCCGCCGGCACCGGCGGCGAGAAGAGATAGCCCTGCGCGTACCGGTAGCCCAGACCCCGGAGCAGCGCGGCCTGCTCGACGGTCTCGACACCCTCTGCCACCGCGTTCAACGCCAGTGCGTTGGCCATCTGGATGACCGCCATGGCCACAGCCTCCTGGCGAGCCACCGTCGTGATCGACTCCACGAACGACCGGTCCAGCTTCAGGGTGGTCACCGGGCAGGTCAGTAGCAGGCCGAGCGACGAGGACGCGGTACCGAAGTCGTCCAGCGCCAGCATCACCCCGAGGTCGCGCAGTGCGTGCAGGGCCGCGATCGCCCTCTCGTCGTCGAAGACAGCGGTCTCGGTGACCTCGATGCTCAGACAACGTGCGGGCAGTCCCGACTCGGCCAGCGCAGCGGCGACGTCGGCCACGAAGCCCGGCTCCCGCAGTTGGCGACCGGCGACGTTCACCGCCATCACGAGATCATGGCCGGCCAGCTGATCCCGCCACCATTCGGCGGCCCGACGGCACGCCTCGCCCAGCACCCAGCGCCCGATCGGCACGATCAGACCGGTCTCCTCGGCCAGCGGGATGAAATCGGCCGGCGAGATCAGCCCGCGCCGCGGATGCCGCCACCGCACGAGTGCCTCGGTACCGAGGAGCCGGCCGGTACCGAGGCGCACGATCGGCTGGTAGACCACGGACAACTCGGCGTTGTCGACCGCCGCGGCGAGCTGTGTGGCCAGGTCGGCGGCGTCCTGGATGCGCTGCCCCATGTCAGCGGTGTAGCAGACGTAGTGTCCCTTGCCACGGTCCTTCGCGGCGTACATCGCGATGTCGGCGTCGCGCAGCAGTGAGTCCCGATCGTCGTGCTCGTCGGCGCTGGCCACCCCGATGCTGGCCTGAACCATCAGGTCGTGCCGGAAGACGTGCACCGGGCGGGCCAGCGCGCTCAGGATCCGCTGCGCGACCTGCTGGGCCTCGGTGCCGGAAGCGCCCCGGAGCAGGACCGCGAACTCGTCGCCACCGAGCCGGGCGACCAGGTCACCGTCGCGTGCCGCCTCGCGGATGCGATTGGCGACGGACACCAGCAGCGCGTCGCCGGCGGCATGCCCGAGCGTGTCGTTCACGATCTTGAAGTCGTCGAGGTCGATCAGGAGCAGCGCGACCTCGACCGGGCGCCGGGCCGCGCCGAGTGCCGCCGTCAGCTGCTCGGCCAGCACCGTCCGGTTCGCCAACCGGGTCAAGCCGTCGAAGGACGCCTGGTCGCGCAGCTTGTTCTCATGTCGGCGCAGCTCGCTCAGGGCACCGTCCAGCCGATTGATCAAACTGACGTTGTCATGGAAGGCGACCAGTTGCCGGGCGGCCACCAGGCCGGTCAGCACGATCGTGCCGAGGACCACTCCCCACAGCCGGGTGGTCACGCCCTGCGGCAGGATGGCGATCAGAGCGCCGAAGGTGACCGCGATGACCCCGTAGGGCAGAAGGCTGTACGGCTTTCGCGGCCGCGGCGCCAAGTTGCCCGCATCGGCCCGCGCCCGCAGGTCCTGAATGCGCACGCCGACGACCAGCAGCGCCGCCGGCAGCATCCGGACGGCGAAGGCACTGGCCGAGATGAACGGATTGGGATCTTCGGAGCGCAGGAATGCGGCCAGGCCCTGGATCAGCGTCGCGGCGGCCATCGGCGCGGCGGCCGCGGCGACCATCGGCGCCGATCCGGTCAGCACCATCTTGACGGCACCGAACGCGGCGACCAGCACCACACTCGATCCGATCAGCGGCACGACCAGGTCGCCGTTGTCGGCCTGCGCAGGCCCGATCGCGAAGCACCAGACGAGCACCACGCCGCCGACGAACACCACCGCGCCGTCGAGCCAGAACGCCAACCGCTCCCGCCCAACCGCCGACCCGTGCGCGTTGATCGGGTAGCGCAGCATGTTGATCACGATCGCGGCGAGCGCGACGATGAACAGGCCCGTCTGCGCCGCGCCGCCGTCGAGCGTCCGGACATCCGGATGCAGCGCGGTCAAGAAGGTCTGGATGACATCGCCCACCGTCCACATGACGGTGGCGACGGCGAATACCGTCCAGAATCCCCGGGCCGGGCCGGTGGCGACGGCCCGGACCCGCCAGGCGGACCAGCACAGTACGACATCGAGCGGCACCTGCAGCGCCCACAGGAGCAGGACGCGCGGGTGCAGGCCACCGCCGCCGAGCATGAACCAGGCGGAGGATGCGGCGACGAGCGCGCTCACGCCGAGCAGGACCGGATCGCGATACAGCCTCGACCCGTACGCATGCCCGGTGGAAGACGGCGCCTGAGGCTCGCGCGGCGCAAACACGCGCACGATCACCTCCTGACCGTCAGCCGGCGCTCGCGGCAGCGCATGTACCGACCAATCGGCCCTGGCGCCGCCGCGTTGAGGAGAACCGCGCAGAACTGTCGGCGACCGGGACCGCCCGGCCGATACACCGGCAGATGTGGGCTGGAACCCGCGGGATGGGCGGAAGATGCCCGTTCAGGCCAGTCTGCGTCGAACAAGGCTTCCGGTTGCGGAATGTACGGTCCTGGACCGGCCCCCGGCCGGTGGCCCGCCGGTGCGGGCTTGTACTTGACACACGTCAATGGGCGCGCGCATGCTCCGCTAAATCAGTTTAGCGAACGGCGAAGGGGAAGGCGATGGCGCTTGCTGGGCGGCTTGTGGCGGTTGTTACGGCCTTGACATTGGCGACATCGGGCGTTGCCTACGGCAGCGGTCGCGACGACGCAGGCGCGAATGAGGGGATCCGGAGTATCACCCCGATCACGACGGTCTACACGTACGGCCAGAAGGTATCCGCGGTCGCGGTCGAGTACGGGGACGTGGTCAACCCGCGGGAGTTGGACAACTCCACGTTCTCCGTGCAGGACACCCTCTACAACTTCCGGTTCAACCCCATCGAGGACCTACCCGAGCTGACCGACCGGCCGGTCGTCCGTACGTACGTCAACACCACGGCCGCCACCCGCGCGGACCATCGCTCGGTGCCGGGGCGGTACGTCATCGTCGAACTCGATCCGAACCAGAACGCCGGCTGGACGGTCATCGTCTCCAAGTGCCCGACCTTCCTGTGCACGGTGAAGGTGAACCCGGACCTGCCGACCCGCGTGGTGCAGCGCAGGAACGTATACGGCCAGCCGCGCTACGGCGCCGGCAGGGGTCCGGTGCTGGCCAAGGCGGCGCCGGGCACGTCTCGCAGGGCGACCGGGAAGGCCGTCAATCAACTCGTCGACGAGTTCCGGTACGGCTCGTACCTGTCCGGCGGCATGGTGCTTCCCTACCACTACCACCTGCCGAAGAACTACGACCCGGCGAAGAAGTACCCGCTGATGCTCGTGCTGCCCGGACACGGCATGGGCTGGGACGGCGACAACCTCCTCGTCCAGGTGGCCGCCGACATCCCCGCGACGGCATGGCTGCAGCCGAAGTGGACCGGCGGCAACGAGGACGTCATCGTGCTGGCACCGCAGAACCAGCGTGTGGGCGGCCCGGCCGAGGCGGACCTGCTGGTCAAGATGCTCGACCAGTTCCTCACGGACTTCGCCGTCGACAGGCGGCGGGTCTACGCCACGACCGTCTCGTACGGCTCGCAGTTGGCGTGGAACGCGTTCGCCAAGCGGCCCGACCTCTTCGCCGGCGGCCTGGTCACGGGCGGCTTCGCCGTCAACGCCGGGCAGGCGGCCGCGATCGCGGCGGCGGAGATCCCACTGTGGGTGACGCACGGGGTGCACGACCACCTGCTGAACATCAGCCTGGCCCGCAACACGCGGACGCTGTTGACCGACGCGTACGCCGCGCGGGGCAAGACACCGGAACAGATCGGGACGCTGCTGCACTACACCGAGTACGAGGACGCGGCGTTCTCGTTGCCGGACTACCACGCCGCCTACGGACCGACCTACGAGGACGGGGCCGCCCTCCGGTGGCTGCTGGGCCGGAGCAGGCCTCAGGCCTGACTATCCACACTGGACAGAGTGCGCCCGCCCGGCGTGCGGGCGACAAGACCCGCCGCCGGGTGGTAGCGAACGGGTACCGGATCGCTGAGCTCACCGACGAACGCGCCGTCGACCCCGTCGAGAAAGCCGATGACCGACCAGCCTCCGTCGACGTCGGTCACCAGGCGGGGCGCGTAGAGGTGCGGATCCGCGAAGGGCCGGGCGGCGCCGACGTCCCAGGGCCCGGTGACGGCCGGACCAGGTGCGACCCAGATGCGGTGTGGCGAACTCCCGGCATTGGTACAGAAGAGCAGAATCGGCTCGCCGTCGACGACGGCGACCTGCGGGACCTCCAGGTGGCCGAAGCCGGCCGGCGCGGAGACCGGTGGCCCGACGGTCCAGTGGAGCAGGTCGTGGGAGGTGGCGTGGCCGACGACGCCGCGACCGGCGGCGGCACCGGCGGCGGCCCGGGCGGTGAGGACCATGTGCCAGCCGTCGCCACCCGGATCCGGAAACACCCACGGGTCCCGCCACGCCTGTTCGTACCAGACGCTCGGATCGAACAGCTCGTACCAGGCCGGGTCGGCTTCGACCAGCGGCTGGCTGCCGTAGCGGTGCCAGACGACGAGATCGTCGGAGATGGCCAGCCCGATCCGTTGCACGAGGCCCCGCTCGGCCCGGCTGATCCCGGTGTAGAACATGTACCAGCGGCCGTCGGGGCCGTTGACGGTGCAGCCGGTCCAGACCGCCAGGTCGTCCCAACTCGGCGAGTCGGCGGTCGTGAGCGCGTCGGGCAGCAGCCGCCAGGAGCGCAGGTCGGTGGAGATCGCGTGCCCGATCGTGGCGCGGTGGTGGCGGCGCTGCGGGTCGAGCAGCGCCCGCGACGCGCGCAGGAAGAACGCATGCGAGGCGCCGTCGCGGTCGCGGGTGTACCAGCTGTCCCACACCCAGTGGTCCGGCAGTCGGAGCATACGCGGAAGGTACCAATTAAATCGGTTTAGCGCGATGACGGAGGCCGGTCAGGCCGGCGCGGCGACGGACCTGCGGCGCCGCAGTGACATCGGCACGAGGGTGGTGCCGGTGGTCTGCCCGTCCAGAAGCAGGTCGACGGCGCGTCTGCCCATCGTCTCGTGGGGCAGCGCCACGGTTGACAGGCCGGGGCGCAGCCACGCCGCGATCGGGTCGTCGTCGAAGGAGACGACCGAGATGTCGTCGGGCACGATGAGCCCCGCGTCGGCGAGTGCCTGGTAGGCGCCGAAGGCGAGGCGGTCGTTCATGCAGACGACTGCGGTGGGGCGCACCGCCCTGCGCAGGAGGGATCGCATGGCGGTATAGCCGTGTTCGGGCAGCCACTCCGGACAGGACGCCGCGCGCAGGAGCTTGGCGCCGACGTCGGCGAGCGCAGCACGGATGCCGTTGAGCCGGGCGTCGGCGGCGAGCGACACCTCCGGGTCGGTCTCCTTGAGCTGGTTGCGGCCGATGACCGCGATGCGGTCGCGGTGACCCTGGGACAGCAGGGCGGTGGCCGCGGTGCGCCCGCCCCGTTCGTCGTCGGGCAGCACGCAGGGCAGGCCGTCGGCGCTGGTCGCGTTGAGCAGCACCACCGGGCCGGCGTGCAGGGCCGCCGGGACGGTGAGCCGGCGGGTGGCCATCGCGGCGTAGATGACGCCGTCGACCTGGCGGTCGAGCATGGCGTCGATCGCGTGTTTCTCGAAGGTGGCGTCGCCCTGTGTCTCGGCGATGAGCAGGACGTGGTCGTGCTCGCGGGCGGCGTCGAGCGCGCCCCGGATCATCCCGCCCGCGAAGCGGGTGGTGGCCACGATGTCGGATACGAACGCGATGGTGGCGGTCTTGCGGGTACGCAGGCTGCGCGCGGCCACGTTGGGGCGGTAGCCGAGTTCCTCGGCGGCGGCGAAGACCCGCTGGTGCGCCTCGGCCGAGAGGCGGGTGCCCTCCCGGCCGTTCAGCACCAGCGAAACGGTGGTCTTGGACAGCCCTGCGCGGTGCGCCACGTCCGCCAGCGTCACCCTGTCGTGTGCCATCGATCCTCCGATCAGCGGCAGCCGCCCCGCCGTCCGCTCCCATCATGATGCGGTGCGGGCGCGGGGTGAAAGCCGCGACAGCACGGTACGCGGCCCACCACCCGTGGCGCCGGGTCGGTGCCGTGTGAAGCGGCCGTTTCCGGTCCGTTGCCAAAATGCTCCTTGACACCGGTGAATGCCGCGACCATGCTCGTGCTAAATCAGTTTAGCGACCCTAGCCCCTCGTTGGGCGGCACCGCGACAGGATGCTGGCGATCCGGTCCGGCAGGTTCATCGTGCGACGACCGTCGACGCTGTCGAGCGCGGATCAGGCATCCGGAGTCAAGCGCCGTGGGTGAGTCGGCGGGGTGCGGCACAAGCAAGGAGCCATAGATGCCTGGATACAGAGCAAGGCGGGGCTTGGCGCTGGCCGCGCCGCTGGTCGCCCTGGCGATGGTCGCGGCGTGCAGCGCGCCCGGTGCGGACAGTTCGCCGTCGGATCAGGCCGACGGCGCGGTGAGCACCGAGCTCGGCAGCGAGCAGGTCACGCTCGAGATGTACGCCGAGACCGGCTTCCCCTTGGCGAAGGCCCTGGCGGACGAGTTCACCAGGCAGCACCCGAACGTGAAGTTCAACGTCCGCGAGGACCAGTTCACGGTCATCGTGGAGAACGCGCCGCGGGTGATGGCCTCGGACAACGCGCCCGACATCATCCGGCTGCCCACGATGGTCGACCTGGTCAAGGACGGCCTGCTGAAGAACCTGGACCCCTACTTCACGGCCTACAAGTGGTCGACGTTCCCCGCGTCGCAGCTTGAACAGCTGCGGGTCGGCGAGGGTGGGCGGCCGCGTGGCACCGGGTCGTTGTACGCGATGGGGCTGGGTTACAGCGTCACGGGCGTGTTCTACAACAAGCAGCTGGCACAACGCGTGGGCATGACGCAGCCGCCGGCCACCGTCGCGGAGTTCGAGGAGCTGCTGGCCGAGGCCAAGACAGCCGGTGTGCAACCGATCATGCAGTTCAACAAGAACACCGCCGGCATCAACTTCCCGCACCAGGCGCTGCAGAACCAGTTCGGCGACCCGGCCCAGATCGCCGACTGGATCTTCCAGAAGCCGGGCGCCACGTTCAACACCCCGGCCGCGCTGAAGGCCACCCAGACGATTCAGAAGTGGGCCCAGTCCGGCTACTTCCCCAAGGACGCGAACGCCATCGACTACACGGCGATGATGGGCGAGTTCCAGAAGGGCAACGGGCTGTTCATGTTCAACGGCGACTGGGAGTCGGCCAACCTCGACAAGGCGATGGCGGGCAACGTCGGTTTCTTCCTCTTCCCCGGCGAGTCGGCGGGCGCCAAGCACGTCGCGATGTCGGCTCCGAACACGTTTGGCATCAGTGCCAAGGCCAAGAATCCCGACGCGGCGGCGTTCTTCCTCAACTGGGTGCACACCGACGCCAAGGCCCGCGAGATCACCGTGAAGGTCGGCGGTTCCAGCCCGGGCGGCCCGTCACAGCTGACCATTCCCCCGGCCGCCGATGGCACCGTGCTGGCCGCGACGCTCAAGGCCTCACAACAGCTCGCCGCGGAGAACGGCGCGGTCGACTTCACGGCCAACGCGACCGGTGCCATCTTCGCCTCCGCGATCACGCCGGAGATGCAGAAGCTCATCGCCGGGCAGCAGACCCCCGAGGGGTATGTGAAGGCGGTGCAGTCCGAGTACGAGAAGGAACTCTCCCGGTGACCTCACCCGTCGTGCGGGTCCGCCGTCGCCGGTGGACCCGCACGGTCCGGTGGAGCGGATGGCTCTGGGTGCTGCCCGCGTTGCTGATGTACGCGGTCTTCGTGCTGCGTCCACTGGCGCTCACATTCCAGTACTCGCTCTACCACTGGAACGGCATCGGCGTGGCCCGCTGGGCGGGCCTGGACAACTACGTCACCGTCTTCACCGACCGCGACCTCCTGAAGATCATCGGCAACGCGTTCGTCCTGATCGTCTTCTTCAGCCTCATCCCGGTCGGTATCGGCCTGGTGGTGGCCACGCTGGTGCGGCGGATCACCAGCGGCCCGTTCGGCACGCTCGTCCGCACGGTGCTGTTCCTGCCGCAGGTGATTCCGCTCGTCGCGGCGGGCATCGCGTGGAGCTGGCTGCTGTCCACGTCCGGTCTGGTCAACCAGGTGCTCGGGGCGGTCGGCCTGGGCGGGCTGGCGCGGGCGTGGCTGGGCGATTTCGACACCGCCCTGTCCTCGGTCGGAGTGATCGGTGCGTGGGTGCTGACCGGCCTGTGCACGATCCTGCTCGTCACCGGCATGGCCAAGATCGAGCCGTCACTCTACGAGGCGGCCCGCATCGACGGCGCCGGCCCGGTACGCGAGTTCCTCGCGGTCACGCTGCCCGGCCTGCGTCAGGAGATCGGCGTCTGCCTCACCGTCACGGTGATCGCGGCGCTGGCCACCTTCGACATCGTGTACATCGCGACCGGCGGCGGCCCCGGCCTGCAGACCACGGTGCCCGGCCTGGAGATCTACCGCCTCGCCTTCGCCCAGCGCCAGGTCGGCCTCGCATCGGCCCTCGGCGTCGTGCTGATGGTGCTCGTTCTCGTGTGTGTGCTTCCGATCGTGCGGCTCACCCGGGAGGACAGGGGATGAACCTGAGCCGTCGCGAACAGTTCACCGGCCGCGTGTTCCTGATCGCGCTGGTCGTGGTGACGCTGCTCCCGTTCCTCAGCATGCTGTCGGCCGCGCTGCAACCGCGCGGCACCGTGCCCACCGGGCTGGCCTGGCCGAGCGACCCGCAGTGGGGCAACTTCGTCGACGCGTTCACCGTCGCGAACATGTCGGCACTGCTGCGTTCCAGCCTGCTCATCGTCGCCGGCGTCGTACCGGTCTCCGTGCTCATCGCCACCATGGCCGGCTTCGGCCTCGGCCACCTGCGCCTACCCGGCGGCCAGTTCGTCTTCCTGCTCTTCCTGCTCGGCCTCACCCTCCCCTTCGAAGCCGTCATCACCCCCATCTACTACCAGGTCGACGCCATGGGCCTGCTCAACACCCGATGGGCGATCATCCTGCCGCTGATCGGCCTGTACATGCCCTTCGCCGTCTTCTGGATGCGCGCCCACTTCATCAACGTCCCCCAGGAACTGTCCGACGCCGGCCGCGTCGACGGCGGCACCACCTGGCAGCTGTTCTGGCGCGTCCAGATCCCCCTCGCCCGGCCCGCGATCGCCTCACTGACCATCCTGCTGTTCCTCTGGACCTGGAACCAGTTCCTGCTCGCCATCGTCCTCGTCGACGACCCGGCCAAACGCACCATGGCCGGCGCCCTCGGCGCCTTCCAGGGCCAATGGGGCACCGACCAGGTCCTACTCTGCGCCGGATCCCTGCTCATCCTCACCCCGACACTCATCGTCTTCCTCATCTTCCAGCGCCAGTTCATCAAGGCGCTGCTCCAAGGATCGGTGAAGGGATGAGCACATCGACCGACGCGGGTACAGCCGTTAGCCGATCCCACCCCCACGTGCGGAGGAGTGTGTCCAGATGAGACAGGCGACCGGAAGGCGCTGGCTCAGGCGTGCGATCTCGTTGCTCACGGCCGTATCACTCGGTGCCGCGGTCACCTCGCCGGCCGCTGTGGCCGGCAAGCCACGAACGGTGGAAGGCCCCACCGTCAAGGCGGACCGCCGTTCACCGACCGGATACACCGTGACGTTCGTCTACCGCAATCCCCACGCCACGCGGGTCCGCCTCGCCGGAGACCTGACCCTGCTCGACCTCGCCACCGCCAACACGCGCTACCAGCCGGAGGAGTGGCAGCCCGGGCGCTACCACTCCGGCGGTACCGAGTTCCTCAGAGACATGACCAGAGACCCGAAGGGATACTGGTCGGTCGCGGTACCGCTGCACGCCGGAGGTCTCAGCTACTGGTACCGGGTCTGGGACCCGACCCGGGGCTGGGCGAACAAGCGCATCTGGGACCCGGCCTCGGCCAACCCGCGCCCTCCGGGCGAGTCCTCGTTCCGCGTCCGGAACAACGATGTTCTCGATGCCGTATACGTGCCGTACGCCAGGAAACAGAACGATCCGGTGCTGAAGGCCCGCGCGGACTACGAGCTTCCGACCGCGGACCGCTCGAAACGTGGCAAGGTCACCTACATCCCCTACACCACGATTCTGGGTGACAGCGGACACTACCTCGGCGTCTACCTACCGGCCCGCTACGACGCCCACCGCGCGGAGCCCTACAAGGTCGTGTACCTCGCCCACGGCATCTTCGGTGACGAGACCGACTTCATGGTGCCCGCGAATGTCCCGAACATTCTCGACAACATGACAGCGAGGGGCGAGATCGAGCCCACGGTGGTTGTCACCATGGGCAACCACTTCACGGGTACGGGCCTGGACTTCGCCTCCTACAACCAGGCCAACGCGGCCGACAACCTGGTCCGGACGATCCTTCCCCTCATCGAACAGACCTACAACGTCTCGACCACGCGTGAGGGGCGCGCCTACGGCGGGTTCTCCTACGGCGGGATGACCGGAGGCGTCGTCATCCGGAACTACCCGACCACGTTCGGGTACTTCGGCCACTTCTCCGGCAACCCTTCCCTCACGTCGCAGGACTACGACAACGTCGCGGACGCGATCGGTTCGGACAAGCTGTTCGTCTTCCTCGGCAACGGGGTCTTCGAAGGAGCCCCCGAGGCCCAGAACGCCATCGCGAACAACTTCAGGTCCCGGGGCATCGGTGCCGGGACGGCCCAGGTCCGCGGCGCTCACGACGGGATGACGGCGGGCCAGTTGTTCACCATCTTCGCCCGGGACTACCTGTGGTCGGGGTCGGCCCCGTGCCGGTGACGCCCGCCCGCGCTCGTATTCACCACGCCGCTTTCGAGACCCGGGCACTCCTAGGCTCCCCCTGGAACGACGGGGATGGGGGCAGGCATGGTCGGAGTGCGCGCGATCCTCGCGATGCTCCTTGCCATCGCGTTGCTCACGGCCTGCTCACCTGGAAGCGACGAGCCGGGCAACGACGGGCCTGCCGAGGGACCCGACCCTCCAGTTCACCGTCATCCGGCTGGACGGGGGCTACGGCCCCATGTGCCCGTCGTGCACCGAGGTTGTCAAACGGCTCGGTAAGCAGGCCGCCTGGTCGGATCATTCGGAACAGCTCGACGTTCTCATGGACGGCCGGATGGTCGTGGTCTTCGTCGCGTTCGGCGGGCCGGACGTGGACAGCAAGGCACTGGCGATCCGGATCCTCACGCTCGTGGAGCCGCGAACCTAGAATTCGGTGGTCGAGCAGCCGTTGCGTCGGGTGCTGCCTCAGCAGAGCGTCGATGTCCTCCGGGAAGTGCTCGCACGTCGGGCCGTGGTCCGGTGCCGCGGCCGCCTGCAGGCGTTCGCTCAGCAGGTTGCGGTTGGGCAGACAGGCCCTGCAGGGCGGCGGTGTCGGTCACCCAGGGCGACGCCACGAAGAACAGAACCCGGTCGAGGTCGTCGTAGAGCATCTGGCCGCGCAACGTCACCTCGGGACCGGAGACGCCGCGCAACAGGAACATCGCCCGCGACCGGCTCGCCATGGCCTCGAACGTGGCCGCCCGGAGATCGCTGTCGATCACCAGATGGGGTTCGGCCTGACACCGTCGAACGTGACGACCGCCCGGCTGACCGGTACGCAGCAGAACTTCAACACCGCCGCGCCCGCCGGGGGTCCGGCGGTGCTGAAGACGACGGTCACGATCCCGGCCGGTACCAAGGTCGGCAGGTTCGCCACGTTCGACTCGCAGTATCCGGCGGGCACCGACCTCGACCTGTTCGTGTACGCGCCCGGAACCAGCACGCTGCTCGCGGCGAGCGCCGGGGCCACGGCCGAAGAGGTGATCAACGGGGTGCCGGCCGGAACGTACGACGTCTACGTCGTGCAGTTCGCGACGGCCGTGGCCGGTGACACGCAGGACGTGCACCTGCACACCTTCGCGGTACCGGGTTCCGGACCGACCAGCCTCACCGTGACGCCCGCCAGCCAGTCACCCGAGAAGGCGCCGCGGCCCTGTCACACGTGCGAGGTGTCGTTGACCGACCGCACCGACACGGCCCCGTCCGGCCACATGTCCACAGTGGACATTCCGGCCGGGTCGAGGTGGCAACGGTACAGGAACGCGTCCCCCGCGGCGAGGGCCTCGCGCAGGATCAGCTTCAGCGGCGACACGTGGCTCACCACCACGACCACCCCGGACCCGTGGGCCCGCAGGCGCTCCACGGCACGATCCACCCGCACCGCCACCGCGTCGAGCGATTCGCCGCCCGGCGGAGCCACCGCCGTCGATCCCAGCCACGTCTCGAGTTCCGTGGGGTACCGTTCGCGGACGTCGCGGAACGTCAGGCCCTCCCACTCGCCGAAGTCGCACTCGACGAGGTCCTCGTCGACCACGATCGGCGCCCGCTCCGCGAGAGCGATCACCTCGGCGGTTCGCACACACCGTTCCAGCGGCGAGGTCACCACCGCCGCGAGCGGCACGCCCGCCAGCCGCGCCGCCACCGCGCGCGCCTGGGCCAGGCCGCGTTCGGTGAGCGGCACGTCACCGCGTCCCGAGTAGCGCCGTTCGGCCGTCCGCGTGGTTTCGCCGTGCCGCACGAGAAGCAGCCGCAACGGCGTCCCACCGCGGGGTTCCCACGACCGGATCGCCCCGGCGGCGCCGCGCGCGAGCAGCGCGGCGTCCGCCGCCACCTTGCGCGCCGCGATCCGCCCGGCGGAGTCCGGACCGGCGAGCGGTGGTCGCGGAAGGTCACCCTCCGCGTCGTTTTCTTGAGGTGACGCACGTTCCGGCCGCACGATCCCGGCGGCCGAATCCATCGCCCGGTTAGCGAGGGCGTCGGCCCGCGTGTTGCGTTCCCGCGGGATCCACGAGTACGACACCGCGGTGAACCGGCGCGCCAGGTCGGCCGCCTGCGCCGCCAGCGGGCGCAGACCCGCGTTCTTGATCTGCCACCGGCCCGACATCTGCTCGACGACGAGCTTCGAGTCCATGCGGACCTCGACGTGCGTGGCACCCAGCTCGGCGGCGGCCCGCAGGCCCGCGATCAGCCCGCCGTACTCGGCGACGTTGTTCGTCGCCGTGCCGATCGACTCGGACCGCTCGGCCAGCACCTGGCTGTCGGCGGGGTCGAGCACCACCGCGCCGTAGCCGGCCGGCCCCGGGTTGCCGCGCGACCCGCCGTCGGCCTCCACGATCACGCGCAAGGGCTACAGCCCCGATTCCGCGGTACGCACGAGGATGCGCCGGCACTCGTCGCAGCGCACGACCTCGTCCTTGTCGGCGGCGCGGACCCGGGACTTCTCCATGCCGCTGAGCTCGAGCCGGCAGCCCTCGCAGCGGCCGGCCCGCAGCAGGGCCGCGCCCATGCCGGTGTTCTCGCGGATTTGCTCGTACAGCTTCACCAGGTCGGCCGGCAGGTCGGCGACCAGCGGCGCCCGCCCGGAGCGGCGGAACTCCTCGTCCCTGGCGATGCCGGTGAGCAGGTCCTCGCGGCGACGCTCGACCTCGCCCTGCTCGGTGCGTGCCGCGGTGAGCCGGCCGTCGACCTCGGCGAGCACCGCCTCGGCCTCCTCCTTCTTCTCCATCAGCTCCAGCTCGACGTCCTCCAGCTCGCGCTGGCGCCGGCCGAGCGTCTCCAGCTCGTGCTGCAACGCCTCGAGCTGCTTCGCCGGGCCGGTGCCGGCCTTGAGGCGGTCCCTGTTCCGGTCGGCGCGGGTACGCACCTGCTCGACGTCGCGCTCGATGCGGTCGATGTCGCGGTCGAGGTCGTCGACGGCCACCTGGGCGCTGGCCCGCTCGTCGGCGAGGGTCTGCACCTCCTTGCCCAGCCGCTCCAGCTCGGCGTTCTCGGGCAGCGTGCGCCGCTTGTGGGCGAGCTGCCCCAGCGCCGTGTCGAGGGCCTGCAGGTCGAGCAGTCGCCGTTGGGCCTCGGGGTCGGCCTTCACCGGACCTCCTCCTGTGATGGAAAGTGCTCCGACGGGAAATGCATGGTCCACGGGTCGGTGTCGAGGTCGGAGACGACCGTGCGCACCGGCAGCGCCGCCGCCACCTCGGCCGCCACGGCGTCGAGCCAGGGCCGCTCGGTGGCCCAGTGCGCGGCGTCGAGCAGCACCGGGCCGCCGTTCGCCACGTGCTCGCTGGCCGGGTGGTGCCGCAGGTCGGAGGTCAGGTAGGCGTCGGCGCCGGCGGCCACCGCGTCGCCCAGGAACGGGTCACCCGCTCCCCCGCAGACCGCGACCGTCTCGATCACGCGGTCCCGGTCACCCGAGCCCCTGACCCCCCACGCGGTCGGCGGCAGCGCGCGGGCCGCGAACTCGACGAGCGCCGCGCCCGTGAGCTTCTGCGGCAGCGTGCCGATGCGGCCGGTGCCGCGCGCGGGATCGCCCACGGCGGGCCGCAGCGGGCGCGTGTCGCGCAGGCCCAGCCGCGCCGCGAGCGCGTCGGAGACGCCGGGCGCCGCCACGTCGGCGTTCGTGTGCGCGGTGAACAGCCCGATGCCGGCCCGGATCAGCCGGTGCACGATGCGGCCCTTGTACGTGGTGGGCGCGAGCGTCGACACCCCGCGCAGCAGCAGCGGATGGTGCGCGACGATCAGCTGCGCCCCGACCGCGACGGCCTCCTCGACCGTCTCCGGCACGCAGTCGACCACGAACAGCACGGTGTCGACGTCCGCTTCGGGCTCGCCCAGTACGAGGCCCACGCGGTCCCACGACTCCGCCCAGGCCGGCGGGTACCGCTCGTCGAGGGTGGCGACGACGTCGCCGAGGAGTGTCACGGCGGCAAAGTTACCAGTGATCGGCGTTCTCGGACCGCCACGCCCGGTGCTTCACCGCGTCGACGGCGAGCCGCCAGGGGAACTCGTCCACATAGGACTCTCCCGTGCCCGGCGCGAAGGGCGGCAGCTCGCCCTCGCCGAACAGCACCGTGACCCCCCACTCGCGGAGCGATTCGATGCTGCGGGGGAATGCCGGATGCCGCGCCATCGCCTCGTTCGTGAACGGCATCGCCACGATCGGCAGGTTCTTGCCGACCGCCTCGACGATCAGCCCGAGGGCCAACGTGTCCGCGATCCCGGCGGCCCACTTGTTGATCGTGTTGACGGTGGCCGGCGCGACCAGGATCGCGTCGGCACCGGGCAGCACGTCGAGGTCGCCCGGGTACTTGTACCGGTGCCGCACCGGGTGGCCGGTGAGCTCCACGATCCCGGGGACGTCGATCCACTTCAACCCGTCGGGGCTGGTGACGACGCAGACCTCCCAGCCGTCGGCGAGGGCGAGCCGGACCCCGTCGGCCACGCCCCGCGCGGCGGGTGAACCACAAACGATGATGTACAGCACCAGCTTCCGCGTTGGACCCGCGGCAGCCGTCATACTCCCACTCCCATGTGCTCGGCCAGCTCCGCCACCGGGGGTGGAGGTGCGCCCCGGGTCCGGCGCAGGATGTCGCTGAGAACCTCGCGGGCGAGCGGCCGGCACCGGATCTCCGACGGCGCGAGACGATCACCCTCCAGCAGCATCTCACTGGCCTTGGACACCTCGCCCACCAGGGCATATCCGCGGGCCACGTCGAGGTAGTGGTGCGCGCGCCGCTCGGGCATCAGCGCCCCGAACGCCTCGACGTCGAGGTTCTCGTGGACGTCGACCGCGAGCCGCCCCTCGCCCATCTCCACGGCCGTGGCGACCCGGTGCAGCTGCACGTTCGTGGGCCCGAACGAGGTCCAGTAGTGGTTCTGGTCGCCACCGATCTGCACCGCCGCCTCCTCGGCACCGGCGAGCAGGTCACGCACCGTGGCCATGTCGCCGATCCGCGCCGCGGCCATCGAGCCCTGCAGCAGCAGCGCGCCGTAGACGCTCAGCCGCTCGGGCTCGGTGGCCTCGCCGGACTCGCCACCCGACGCGAGCCGGTTCGCGATGTTGACGTTGACCTCGAGCGCCGGCCGGGCGCGGCCCATCGACATGAGCGACAGCGCGACGCGGTAGGTGGCGGTCGCGGCGAGCAGCGGGTCGTCGGCGCGCTGCGCGACGGCGATCCCCCGGTCGCCGGCCAGCCAGGCCAGCTCGTGCTCGCCGAGCTTGCGCAGCGCCGACGACGCGATCTGGTAGACCTCGCCCAGCAGGTGCGCGGCACCGGCCGAGTGGGGGCTGTTCGCGAGCGCGGTGTCGGCGGCCTGCGCCTCGCGCAGCAGCTTCGGCAGCGCGCGGGCCAGCACGCCGTACTTGGCGTGCTGGTAGGTCAGCCAGGCGTGGCCGACGGCCTTCTTCATCTCCGGCAGCGACGGCGGCTCCGGCGGCGCGTGGAAGAAAGCGCTGATCTGGTCGTAGCGTTCGAGCGCGGCACGGATCTCCTCGACCTCGACCTGGTCGATGCAGTTGATGCTGTCGGGCCGGCGCTGCGGATCCTTGCCGAGCAGGAGCTGCACGTCGAGCTGCAGCACGTCGGCGATCTCGTAGACGACCGAGAACTTGTCGAGGCGGCGTACCCCGCGCTCGACCTTGTCGACCCAGCTCTTCGACTTGCCGAGGCGGTCGGCGAAGACCTGCTGGGACATCTTCCGGCGGGTACGCCAGTACGCCACGCGGCGGCCGATGGGCAGCTCGTCCACGGTGGTTACCCCCTGGTTCCTCTGAAGCTCCGGCCAGGTGACGCCGTTGGCGTGACGTCGCACGCGCTGTGCGGGCGGGTTGGGTACCGCGTCCTACGTTTGTTCATGCAAGTTGCAGAAACCTTGATCGGTCAAACGAGTGGTGCCACCGAAGGTGACGCGGCTTTGCAAAAGTCGTCGCGAGAAGGGCTCGCCTCATGTTCCAGCGACTCCGCCTCCAGCGGGCGGCCCGCCGGTACGCCGACCATGACTGGCCGGTGGTACCGGGTGCCCGCCTCAGCGGCGGCCGGTTCGACTGCGACCAGATCGGCTGCCCGACCGTGACCTGCCACCCGGCGGTGCCGGACTGGGAGCGGGAGGCCCTGCTCGACCCGGACCGCATCGCCGACTGGTGGCAGCGGGCCGGCTACGGTGTCCTGCTCGCCACCGGGCACACGTTCGACGTGCTGGAGGTGGCCGGGCCGGTCGGTCGCAGGCTGGCCGGGGAGGTGCGCGGCCCGGTGGCCGTGGCGCCCCCGCACCGGTGGATGTTCCTGATGCGCGGCGGCACCGACCTGCTGCCGCCGCTGACCGGGAACTCGGCCGTGGTGCTGCACCGGGCCGGCTCGTGGATCCCGGCACCGCCCACCCCGCTGCCCACCGGCGCCGTGCGCTGGGTGACCAGTCCGTGCTCGCTCGACTGGGAACCGGCCGATCCGGCGACGGTGCAGCGGACCGCGGCCCGGCTGCTGCGCGCGGCGATGCGCTGGCCGGACCACAAGTCACGGCAGGTGTGGCACGTGAACCGCACCGCACGCCGCGCACCCGCTGAGTGATCATCCCACCACGCATCGCCCCCAACGTAACCGGGACATCTGCGCTGGTCGACCCCCACGCGGGTGCATCCGTTCGTCGATTTGGTCACGCCTGAGTGGCTTGACCGAATCGGGCGACTAGCCGATCGGTGTCCGCGATCCGGTCGGTTCGCCCTCCGGGTTCCGGCTGATCACCGGTGGATCGTCCGACGGGCTGGGCGAGGTGCTGGTCGGCGGCGGGTTCGACGACGTCGGCGGCTGGGTCGGCGGCGTGGTCTGCGTGTTCGGCGGCGGGTTGTTCGGCGGGTTCGTGGTCGGCCGCGCCGTCCGCGTCTGGGTGGGCGTGGTGGTCTCGCTGGCGCTCTCGCTCGCCGATGACGACGACGAGTCGCTCGGCGACAGCGACGGCAGCGACGGCGTGTCGATCACGGACGTCGGCGGCTCCCGGCTCGCGTCCTGGCCGGTCGGCAGCGACGTGCCGTCGCCGCACGCGGGCGGCGGCCCACCGGCCGGCAGGCCGGCGCCGTTCAGCGTCGCGGCGCCGGTGGACACCTTCGCCGCGTTCGACTCGACGGCCAGCTCCACCGCCCCGCTGGTGACCAGCGGACCGGCCTGGGTCTGCACAGTCATCGCCAGCGGGCGGAAGGCGCCCGTCGCGCTCGACGTGTCGGCGAGCATCCGCCCGGTGTTGATCGTCATCGCCGCCGTCGGCGAGATCGGGTGCCCGGAGCTCAGCAGGTCGCCGAGCGTCACGGCGGTGTCGGCGCACAGCACGCTCACCCCGCCGCCGCGGAACACCAGCCGCACCACGGAGTCCTTCCCGGTGGCGATGCGGGCGCCGGCCCCGAGATACCGGTCGGCACCGTTGTCGAGCCGGATCTCCTCGCCGTCGACGGTCACCAGGGCGCTGCCGCTGGTGACCGTGAGCATCGCCCGGTCGGCCGGCATCTCGGCCCACGCCGGCGCCGGCCAGAAGTTGGTGCCGGTGAGCAGCAGGCCGAGCAGCAGGAAGACCAGGACCAGCCACCACATGCGCCGTTCGAACCGGCCGTCGACGTCAGGATCCAGGTCGGCCGGCGGCGGGCCGGGCGGCACGGCGAGCGGCGGGTAGGCGCCGGTGCCGTGCACGCCGGCGATCGGCGGCACCCGGCCGGCGTTGTTGCCACTGACCGGCGCGTCGGAGCCGGGCAGCGGGGTGAGCGTTGCCAGCCGCGGCAGCAGCCACACCCGGGCCGGGGTGCGGGCGACGGCGGCCTCGCCGGGCTCCTCGTTCCCGAACGGGCCGAGGACGTTGCCCCGCCGGACCTCCTCGCCGTCGAAGCGCGTGAGGGCGCCGGACGCGACGACGACCGCGTCACCCGGGCCGTCGAGCACCACGGCGTCGCCGGGCGGCACCTGCACCGGCTGGGCGCGGGCGGTGAGGCCGAGGTAGGCCTCGGCCGACAGCGTCGAGAACTGCGGGGACTCGTCGAGCAGGTCCTCCAGCTCGGCCAGCTCGGCCGGCGGCGGGGCGGGCAGCTCGCCGACCGCGTCGATCAGCGTCGTGGCGGGGATCGCCAGCAGCGTGGCGCCGATCGCGTACCAGTTCAGGCTCGACGGGTTGCCGGTGATCACGTTGGCGAACCCGACCACGCCGCCGGTGCCGACCCGCTGGCGGATGATGCCGCCCGGGTCACCCGGCCGGCGCGCCTCGGCGACTCCGGCCGCCACCACGTAGACCTGCGGCATCGACGCGCCGCGGTCGATCAGCGGGCGGCCGTCGACCGGACGCACCCAGGTGGCGTTGTAGGCGAGGTCGGCGAGCGCGTCGGCGGCGAGCGCACCGAGAGCCGACGAGCGGAGAACGTCGAGCCGGTGCGGGAAGTCCTTGTTGTGGTTGGCCTCGGCGGTCTTGCGCCGCCACGACCGGTAGAGCCGCAGCACCCGGCCGGCGAGCAGGTAGAAGACCGGTGCCGTGAGGACCACGACGATGATCAGGAGCAGCAGCTTGCCGCCGATGCCGGCATGCCACAGCCCGGTACCGGCGCCGGCGATCCGGTCGACGTACAGCCGCCAGAACAGGTTCACCGCGATGAGCAGCCAGACCATCGACAGCATCCCGTAGAGGGCGATGATGCGCCCTTCCCGGTCGAGCTGGCCGAACGCCGGTGGCCTGCGGCGGAGCCGGGCGCCGACCCAGGCCAGCGCGCGGGCGCGCAGGTTCGGCACCTCCAGCCAGTCCATCAGCAGGTAGTAGCCGTCGAGCGCGAGGAACGGGTTCAGGTTGAACAGCGTGTGCAGGTACCACGCGAACGCGAGCTTGAACGCCAGCGGCGCGAGCGGCGGGATCGCGAGCCCGACCAGCGACATGAGGCCGGCCAGCACGAGCCCGGTCGCCGGACCCGCCGCGGTGGTGATGATCCGCTGCCGGCGGCCGGCCATCCAGACGTCGGTGGTGTCGACGAACACCGACGGGATGCCGAAGTAGATGAGGAACCCGGCGGCCGGCACCCGCCTGCCGGCGTGCTTGACCGCGAGCGCGTGCCCGAGCTCGTGGAACGCCAGCGCCACCACGTTGAGCAGCACCAGGACGACCGCGCCGAGCAGGTACGAGTCGCCGACGAGGAACAGCGAGTTGTCGGCCCGGAACCACAGCACGACGAACGCGCCGAGCCCGGCGAGCCCGAGCACGCCGAGGATCGCGGCGCACACGCGCGTGAACGCCAACCGCCCGCCGGCGACGTACAGCGCGTTGACCAGCGGGTCGATGCCGGCGAGCACCACCCGCCGCCCCTGGGCGAACGCGAGCGCGGTTTTGGCGATCTTCAGCGCCGGCGGCACCTGGCGGACCTGCTCGAGCGGCCGGAACGCGTCGACCGGCAGCTCCTCGAGCATGCGGTTGCCGGCGAGGTCGGCGACGACGCGGGTGACCTGCTCCGGCGCCAGCCGGCCGGTGATGCGGGCGAACTCGCCCACCAGCCGGGCCACGGAGAGCTCGCCGTCCATCAGCTCGGCGAGCTTCCACTCCTCCGGCGTGAGCCGCACGTAGCAGGGGGTGCGGGTGTCGGGCGAGCGCAGCATGACGTAGGTGGCGCCGCGCGCGCTGACCAGCTCGGCGACCTCCAGGCCGTCGCGCAGGCGCGGCGTGGCGCGGGCCGGGTTGAGGCGGTCGCTGACGGCGTGCCACAGCCCCGGGTCGGCCGGACCGACCGGGCTGCCGGGCGCGCGACCCGCCAACACCTCCCATACGCTGGGGTTGGCGTCGACGACCGTCACTCTTGGCCTCCCTTACTCACTGCCGGTCGGCAGCCTAGAGCGCGTGGTCGAGTCCGCGCTACCTGCGCTGCTGTGAGCTATCCGATCGACTACCGTGCGTGGCCACTTGCACTCCGACCACCGTTGTAATAGAAATGGTTACGATGGCGGGCAACAGCAGGTTGACGATCGCGGCGCACGCGCTGGCATGGCTCGCGCTCGCCCACCGCCGCGGGCGTGAGGTGCTGACCTCCGAGGAGGTCGCGGCGAGCATCAACACCAACCCGGTGATCGTCCGGCGCAGCCTGGGCGACCTGCAGCGGGCCGGCCTGGCGGTCGCGCGGCGCGGCACCGGCGCCGGGTGGCGCCTGTCGCGGCCGCCCGGGGAGATCACGCTGCTGGACGTGTACGCGGCGGTGTCACCGGAGCCGCTGGTCGCCCTGCACCACACCGAGCCGAACCTGCTCTGCCCCGTCGGCAACGGCATCCGGCCGGCGCTGACCGAGGTCTACGACGAGGCGACCGACGCGTTCCGCGCGGCGCTGGCCCGGCGCACCGTCGCCGGCCTGCTGGAGAGGATCATGAATGATCGTTGAGCTGCGGCAGTACCTCCTGCACCCCGGCCGGCGCGACGTGCTGATCGACCTGTTCGACCGCGAGTTCGTCGAGTCGCAGGAGGACCTGGGGATGGCCGTGCTCGGCCAGTTCCGCGACCTCGACCGCCCCGACCATTTCGTGTGGCTGCGCGGCTTCGCCGACATGCCGGCGCGCCGGGCCGGGCTGGAGGCCTTCTACGGCGGTCCCGTCTGGAAGGAACACGCGGCGGCGGCCAACGCCACCATGATCGACTCAGACGACGTGCTCCTGCTGCGGTCGGACCCGCTTCCGCTCGGTCCGCGCACCGGGTCCCGGTCGCCCTACGATCTTCTGGTCTTCTACCGCGACCGCCCGTGGCCGGCGGACCTCGCCCTCGACGGCGCCCTCGCCACGCTGCACACCGAGTACGCGGTGAACGACTTCCCCGCGCTGCCGGTGCGCGCCGGCGAGCACGCGCTGGTGGCGCTGACACGCTCCGGCTGTGCGGTGCCCGACCTGGACGGCCTGACCCGCACCGACCACCTCAGGCTGATGCCGACGGAGCGCTCGGCCCTGCGCTGAGGTCGCGGAGCAGCCCGTCGATGACGGCGTGCGTGCCGAGCGCCTGCCGGCGGGCGATGGCGTAGAGGTCCGCGACCCGCTCGTACAGGCCGGCCGCGCGCGCGATGTCGACCCGCTCGACCAGCCGATCGCGCGCGTCCCGGATGGTGAGCACGTACGGATCCCGCCCGTCCCGGTCCCGACTGAACAGGACGACGGCGCCGGACCGGGTGCCGTAGGTGAACGCGTCGTCGCGGTCCTCGGCGAGCTCCCACCGGACGTGGCCGGCCCGGGTGAGCCCGTACAACCGGTCGACCAGGTGGGCGAGCCGCTCGTCCTCGGGCATCGGGGCACCTCCACTGCTCGGTTGGACGCCAGTGTCCCGGCCTACTTCAACCCCACGCCCCTTCCACCGCGATCTTGGACACTTGTGCATCGAAATCGATGTAGAAGTGTCCAAGATCTGCTGGGGGTGGGAGTTCGGCCGTGTGGGCGGCCGCTCGTCGGCTGAGGGCGGGGGTCGCGGGGTCGTCGGATCGGGTCCGGCACAATGGGGGCGATGGAATCCGAGGTCATCACCGTGCGTACCGGGTCTTCGCCGGTGGTGCGCGACATCACCGGCGAGGCCGCCTCCTTCGTTTCCGGGAAGGGCGACGGGCTGCTGCACGTGTTCGTGCCGCACGCCACCGCCGGCATCGCCATCATCGAGACCGGCGCGGGCAGCGACGACGACCTGCTCACCGCGCTCGACGACGTGCTGCCGACCGACGACCGGTGGCGGCACCGGCACGGATCGCCCGGCCACGGCCGCGACCACGTGATGCCGGCGTTCGTGGCGCCGTACGCCACGCTGCCCGTGCTCGGCGGGCGGATCGCGCTCGGGACGTGGCAGTCGATCTGCCTCGTCGACCCGAACGGAGACAATCCGACGCGTCAGATCCGCCTGTCGTTTCTCGCGGGGTGACACTATCCGGCAGCATGTGAAGGCGTGATCGAACGACGCGTCGCCGTGGTGCTCCTGGTCGACCCGCAGGGCCGGATCCTGATGCAGCACCGGGACTCCAAAGCCAGGGTCGCCGCCAACCAGTGGGCGTTCCCGGGCGGGGCCATCGAGCCCGGCGAGGAGCCGATCGAGGCCGCCCACCGCGAACTGCTCGAGGAGACCGGCCTCACCGTGGCCGAGCTGACCCCGTACGGCGTGCACCACCGGCCGTCGGTGCTCAACGCCGACAACACCGTGGAGATCCACGCCTACTACGGGGCCACCGACGCCACCCAGGACGACGTGGTGCTCGGCGAAGGCCAGGCGATGGTGTTCCTCACCCCGGAGGAGGCCGTCGAGCGCGACCTCGGGGTGACCGCTGTGCTCCTACTGCCGACGTTTCTCGCCTCCGACGAGTACTCGGCGCTGCGAAACCGATACTGACCGTGCGTCAGGCTGGCAGCGGGCCGCCTCTTTCGGACATGCTGTCACGCGTGACGACACCGCAGGACCTCGACGAGCGGTTCCACGCCGAGCTGGCCCCCCTGACCCCACCCGAGTCGCCGACGGACCCCGACGAGCCGGTGCGCGCCGGGTCCGGCCTCACCGGAGCGCTCGCCCGCGACCTGTTCCGCGCGCAGCTCACCAGCCGTCACCTCGACCTGGCCGCCCGCTGGCTGCGCAGCTTCGACGAGGGCTTCTACACGATCGGCTCGGCCGGCCACGAGGGCAACGCGGCGGTCGCGGCGGCGCTGAACCCCGGCGACCCGGCGCTGCTGCACTACCGGTCGGGCGCGTTCTACTGCACCCGCGCCGGCCAGGTGCCCGGCACCGACCCCATGCGCGACGTGCTGCGCGGGCTGGTCGCGTCGGCCAACGAGCCCATCGCCGGCGGGCGGCACAAGGTGTTCGGCAGCGCCGACCTGCGGATCATCCCCACCACCTCCACGGTCGGCTCCCACCTGCCGCGCGCCGTAGGACTGGCGTACGCGATCCGCGCCCACGCCCGTCTCATAAACTCCGACGGCGGCGCGGAAGCGGCCGACGGCGGTGACGACCGCGAGCGCCGCGCCTCCGACTACGCCCCCGACGCCATCGTGGTGGCCTCCTTCGGCGACGCCACCGTCAACCACGCCACCGCCACCGCGGCGCTCAACACCGCCGGCTGGTTCGACCACCGCGGCGAGAAGCTGCCGCTGCTGCTGGTGTGCGAGGACAACGGCCTGGGGATCAGCGTCGCGTCGCCGGAGGGGTGGGTGCCGGCCGTGCTGCAGTCGCGGCCCGGGCTGACGTACTTCGAGGCCGACGGCTGCGACCTCGCCGCCGCCTACGACGCCGCCGCCGAGGCCGCCGCGTTCGTCCGCACCGAGCGGCGCCCGGCCGTGCTGCGGCTGACGATGGTGCGGCTCATGGGCCACGCCGGCGCCGACGCCGAGGTGGCCTACCGCACCCCCGCGCAGATCGCCGCCGACCTCGGCCGCGACCCGCTGGTCGCGTCGGCGAAGCTGCTCGTCGCCGCCGGTGTCGCGACGCCCGACGAGCTGCGCGCCCAGTACGACCAGGTCGGCTGGGAGGTCCGCCGCATCGCCGAGGAGGTGCTCGCCGAGCCCAAGCTGGCCAGCGCCGCCGAGATCACCGCGCCGCTGGCGCCCCGGCGGCCCGTACGCGTGGCGCGCGCGATCGGCGCGTCCGCCGCGGTGCTGGAAGGCGCGGGCGAGGAGCGGGCCCGCGGCAGTGTCGGAAAGCTGCCAGAACAGGCCGGCGGGCTCACGCTCGCGCAGACGATCAACTCCGTCCTCGCGGACGCGCTCATCTCCGTCGAGGGCGCCGTCGTCTTCGGCGAGGACGTCGCGGTCAAGGGCGGCGTCTACGGGGTCACGAAAGGGCTACGGGACCGGTTCGGGGCGGCGCGCGTGTTCGACACGCTGCTCGACGAGACGTCGATCATCGGGCTGGGCCTCGGAGCCGGGCTCGGCGGCATGGTGCCGGTGCCGGAGGTCCAGTACCTGGCCTACCTGCACAACGCGCTCGACCAGCTGCGCGGCGAGGCCGCGACCATGCAGTTCTTCTCCGTCGGCGCGTTCCGCAACCCGCTGGTGCTGCGCATCGCCGGGCTCGGCTACCAGCAGGGGTTCGGCGGGCACTTCCACAACGACAACGCGCTCGCCGCGCTCCGCGACATCCCCGGGCTGGTCGTCGCCGTGCCGGCCCGCGCCGAGGACGCCGGCCCGATGCTGCGCACCTGCCTCGCCGCCGCCCAGGTCGACGGCAGCGTGTGCGTGTTCCTGGAGCCGATCGCGCTCTACCACACCAAGGACCTCTACGAGGACGGCGACGGGCTGTGGCTCGGCGAGTACGACCCGCCGGCCGAGTGGACCACCCGGCACGTCCCGATCGGGCGGGCCCGGGTCTACCCGGGCCCCGCCGGCTCCTCCGACGACGTCACGATCATCACCTTCGGCAACGGGGTGCGGCTCTCGCTGCGGGCGGCCGCCCGGCTGGCCGACGAGGGCATCGGCTGCCGCGTGCTCGACCTGCGCTGGATCGGCCCGCTGCCGGTCGCGGACATCATCCGCGAGTCCGCCGCCACCGGCCGGGTCCTCGTCGTCGACGAGACCCGCCGCTCCGGCGGCGTGGGCGAAGGCGTGCTGGCGGCCCTGGTCGACGCCGGGTACGTCGGGGTGGCGCGCCGGATCGCCGCGGTCGACTCGTTCATCCCGCTCGGACCGGCCGCCAGGCACGTCCTGGTGTCGGAGGAGCAGATTCTGCAGGGCGTCCGGTCGCTGCTGGCGCGGTAATGTCCGCCGTGTGGATTGCGCCGGGCGGCCGTACTGTGTGGACTGGCCGTCAGCAGGCGCGGTGTACGTGGATACTGCTGGGAAGAACTGTTCGAGATTAGGAGGCAAGACACGGTGAACGCGACCGCGGGCCAGGCCGAGGGACGAAGCCTGGCGGACCGGTTCGGGATTGAGCCGGGCATGGTCGTTATGGAGATGGGCTACGACGACGACGTAGACGAGGATCTCCGCGACGCCCTGATCGACCGCTGCGGGGAGCTGGTCGACGAGGACACCGACGAGGTGGTCGACACGGTGCTGCTCTGGTGGCGCGACGGCGACGGCGACCTGGTCGACACGCTCGTCGACGCCCTGGGCCCGCTGGCCGACAGCGGTGTCGTGTGGCTGCTGACCCCGAAGTCGGGCCGGCCCGGCCACGTCGAGCCGAGCGAGGTCAACGAGTCGGCACCCACGGCCGGGCTGCAGCAGACGTCCACCATCAACGCCGGCAAGGACTGGACCGGTGCCCGGCTGGTGGCCCGGCGGGCGGCCTCCTCCCGGCGGTGATCGACTCTCTGGCACCGGACTTCTCGCTGCGCGACCAGAACAACCAGGAAGTCGCCCTGTCGGGCTTCCGTGGCTCTCCCGTGCTGCTGGTCTTCTACCCGTTCGCCTTCACCGGCATCTGCCAGGGCGAGCTGACGTGGGTGCGCGACAACCTGCCCCCGGCCGCGGAGGTCCTGGCCATCAGCGTCGACTCGGTGTTCGCGCACAAGGTCTGGGCCGACCGGGAAGGCTACGAGTTCCCGCTGCTGGCCGACTTCTGGCCGCACGGCGAGGTGGCCCGCAGCTACGGCGTCTTCAACGAGAAGATCGGCGCGGCCAACCGGGGCACCTTCCTCGTCGACCGGGACGGGATCATCCGGTACGCACAGATGAACGGGCCCGGCGAGCCACGAGACGACAACGTGTGGCGGGAGGCCCTCAGCTTCGCGTGATCTTGGGCTCCGGGGACGCCCGGAGTCCAAGATCGACCGCCCCGGGTACCATGGCCGGACTTGGGCGCGTAGCTCAGCGGAAGAGCACCCGCCTTACAAGCGGGGGGTCGCAAGTTCGAACCTTGCCGCGCCCACCATCCCCACGGCCCGCAGCGCCTACGCCTTGCCGGCCGCCCACGGCGGCCCGGACCCCGGCGGGCACCTCCTGGCGGATGCCGTACCCATCCAGCGGGAGTGGGGCGCACCGGACGTCGACCCCGGGCCAGAGCTTGCGGAAGGTGCCATAGCCGCGGCGCTGCCGAAGTGGCGCCGGCGAGCACCGGCAGCGGGTACATCCCCTGGTGAACAGGCTCGGCGGCGACGCCGGAGGCGGAAGGTAGTGCGGACCGCGTCGGCGATGGTGGTGCCGCCACCCCGGCACCACCATCGCCCTCCGGGCGCGGGCTCCCACCACCCCCTGGGTGGGAGCCCGGCCCCCGCTATCCCCCGCCACCTCCGCCGCAGCCGCCACCGCCACCGCAGCTGCTTCCGCCACCGCCGCAGCTGCTTCCGCCGCTGCTTCCCCCGCTGTCGCCGCCCGAGCTGCTTCCCGAGCCGCAACTGCCCCCGCTCGAACCGCAGCCACCCCCGCTCGCACCGCCGGCCCCCGCGGCCGACCAGCCGGCCCGCCGGCCCCGAGCCCGGCGGGCCGGACCGCGCCGAGCCCGGTTCCGGCTGTTCGCCATGGCGACGAACGACAGGAAGAGAACGAACACCACCGCTACTACGCCGATCCCGACGATGATTTCCATACGGAAACGCTAGGGAGTTCGCGGGCGTTGATGTGACGCCCGCCACGAACGCTTAAGCAAACTTGAGGCCGGTGAAATCGACGTGAGGTGATCAGTCACCGCCGCCTCCGCCACCGCCGCACGAGCCGGAGTCATGGGAGCCGGAGGAGTCGCCGCCGTCCCAGTCGGACTCGCGGCGTAGGCGCCGGCGGTAGGACGGGTCGCGGCGGTAGATCGGTGCGCCGGCCGAGCCGGGCCGGCGGCGGCCGCCACCGCCGCGACGGGTCATGAACGCGATGAAGATCACCAGGGTCAGGCAGAGGAGCCCTCCCACGATGCCACCGGGGTCGAGATTCATGAATTGACGCTAGGTAGTTGGCCCGCGACCGGCCCGGGCGCGGCGGGGAGCTTGGTCGAAACTTGAGCCCGGTGAGTTCCGTGTGAAGCTCCCGTTACCGGCCGGTATCACGACTGGGGTGGGTTCGAGGTGACGCCGCCACCCCGCACGGGGCAGGATGGGGTGAACACGACAGGAAACGCCATCTCGAGAAGGAACGCCTGTGGCCAGCGAACGCAAGCGCCCGGTGATCAGCGACGGCCTACCCAGCCAGCTGCCTGACATAGACCCGGAAGAAACCAACGAATGGGTCGAGTCGCTCGACGGTGTGATCGACTCCGCGGGCTCGAAGCGCGCCCGGTACATCATGCTGCGCCTGCTCGAGCGGGCCCGGGAGCGCCAGGTCGGCGTCCCGCCGCTCACCACGACCGACTACATCAACACGATCCCGCCGGAGCGGGAGCCGTGGTTCCCCGGCGACGAGCACATCGAGCGCCGCATCCGCGCCTACATCCGGTGGAACGCGGCGATGCTGGTGCACCGCGCGCAGCGCCCCGAGATCGGCGTCGGCGGTCACATCTCGACGTACGCCAGCGCCGCCAGCCTGTACGAGGTCGGCTACAACCACTTCTTCCGCGGCCGCAACCACCCCGGTGGCGGAGACCACATCTTCTTCCAGGGCCACGCCTCCCCCGGCATGTACGCCCGGGCGTACATGGAAGGCCGCCTGAGCGAGAAGCAGCTCGACGGGTTCCGGCAGGAGCTGTCACACCCCGACGGCGGCCTGCCCAGCTACCCGCACCCGCGGCTGATGCCCGACTTCTGGGAGTTCCCGACGGTCTCCATGGGCCTCGGCGGCATCAACGCGATCCAGCAGGCCCGGTTCAACCGCTACCTGCACCACCGCGGCATCAAGGACACCAGCGACCAGCAGGTGTGGGCGTTCCTCGGCGACGGCGAGATGGACGAGCCGGAGACGCTGGGCGCGATCGGCATCGCCGCCCGCGAGGAGCTCGACAACCTCACGTTCGTCATCAACTGCAACCTGCAGCGGCTCGACGGACCGGTACGCGGCAACGGCAAGGTGATCCAGGAGCTGGAGGCGTTCTTCCGGGGCGCCGGCTGGAACGTCATCAAGGTGGTCTGGGGCCGGGAGTGGGACCAGCTGCTCGCCGCCGACACCGACGGCGCGCTGGTCAACCTGATGAACGTGACGCCCGACGGCGACTACCAGACGTACAAGGCCGAGTCCGGCGCGTACGTCCGCGAGCACTTCTTCGGCCGCGACCCGCGCACCCGCAAGATGGTCGAGGGCCTGAGCGACGACGAGATCTGGAACCTCAAGCGCGGCGGCCACGACTACCGCAAGGTGTACGCGGCCTACCGGGCGGCGGTCGAGCACACCGGCCAGCCCACGGTGATCCTGGCCAAGACCATCAAGGGCTGGACGCTCGGCTCGCACTTCGAGGGCCGCAACGCCACCCACCAGATGAAGAAGCTCACGCCGGCCGACCTCAAGGAGTTCCGCGACCGGCTGTACCTCGAGATCCCCGACAAGGCGCTCGAGGACAACCCCTACCTGCCGCCGTATTACCACCCCGGCCGGAACAGCGCCGAGATGGAGTACCTGCACGAGCGCCGCCGCCAGCTCGGCGGGTTCGTGCCGGGACGCAGCACCACGGTCGTCCCGTTGAACCTGCCGCCGACCGACGCCTACAAGGACCTCAAGAAGGGCTCGGGCAAGCAGAAGGTCGCGAGCACCATGGCGATCGTGCGGCTCATCAAGGACCTCATGAAGAACAAGGAGACCGGCGCGCGTTGGGTGCCGATCATCCCCGACGAGGCCCGCACGTTCGGCATGGACGCCATGTTCCCGACGTCGAAGATCTACTCGCCGCACGGGCAGAACTACACGCCCGTCGACCGGGAGCTGTTCCTGTCGTACAAGGAGTCGACGAAGGGCCAGATCCTGCACGAGGGCATCAACGAGGTCGGCTCGGTGGCGAGCTTCACGGCCGCCGGCACCAGCTACGCCACCCACGGCGAGCCGATGATCCCCGTCTACATCTTCTACTCGATGTTCGGGTTCCAGCGCACCGCCGACGGGCTGTGGGCCGCGGCCGACCAGATGGCCCGGGGCTTCCTCCTCGGCGCCACGGCCGGGCGCACCACGCTCAACGGCGAGGGGCTGCAGCACGAGGACGGGCATTCGCTGCTGATCGCGGCGACCAACCCGGCCGTCGTGGCGTACGACCCGGCGTTCGCGTTCGAGATCGCGTACATCGTGGAGGACGCGCTCAAGCGCATGTACGGCGAGAAGCCGGAGAACATCTTCTACTACCTCACGATCTACAACGAGCCGATCCACCAGCCGGCGCAGCCGGACGACCTCGACGTCGACGGGCTGCTCAAGGGCCTGTACAAGTACTCGCCGGCCACCAACGAGGGTCCGCGCCTGACGCTCCTGGCCTCCGGCACCGGCATGCAGTGGGCGCTCAAGGCGCAGAAGCTGCTCGCCGAGGAGTGGGACGTCGCGGCCGACGTCTGGTCGGCCACCTCCTGGACGGAGCTGCGCCGCGACGCGGTGCAGACCGAGGAGTGGAACCTCATGCACCCCGACCGGGAGGCGCGCCTGCCGTACGTCACGAAGGCGCTGTCGGAGTCGGCCGGGCCGGTCGTCGCGGTCAGCGACTTCATGCGGGCCGTGCCGGACCTCATCTCCCGCTGGGTACCCGGGCCGTACACGAGCCTCGGCACCGACGGGTTCGGCATGAGCGACACCCGGCACGCGCTGCGGCGGCACTTCCACGTCGACGCCGAGACGATCGTGGTCGCGGCGCTGCGTCAGCTGGCCCGCAACGGCGACGTGCGCGCGAGCGCGCCGGCCGAGGCGGCCAAGAAGTACGCGATCGACGACGTGAGCGCGGCTCCGGTCGGCGAAACCGGCGGAGACACGTGAGCGACCTGCCGTTACCGGTGTTCCCACCGGGCTTCACCTGGGGCGTCTCCACCGCCTCGTACCAGATCGAGGGTGCCGTGGCCGAGGGCGGTCGCGGCACCTCCGTCTGGGACACGTTCGCGCACACGCCGGGTCGCACGAAGGACGGCGACACCGGCGACGTCGCCTGCGACCACTACCACCGGTATCCGGAAGACGTGCGGCTCATGGCCGACCTCGGCGTGGGCGCGTACCGGTTCTCGGTCGCGTGGCCGCGCGTCCAGCCGACCGGCGGGGGCAAGGCCAACGCCGACGGCCTGGACTTCTACGACCGGCTCGTCGACGCGCTGGCAGCACGAGGGATCAGCCCGCTGGTCACGCTGTTCCACTGGGACCTGCCGCAGCCGCTGGAGGACGCCGGCGGCTGGCTGAACCGCGACACCGCCGCCCGGTTCGCCGAGTACGCCGACCTCGTCGCCGAGCGGCTGAAAGACCGCGTCGGGCTGTGGATCACCCTCAACGAGCCGGTGATCGTCACCTCGCTCGGGTACGTGCTCGGGGTCCACGCGCCGGGACGCGCGGGTGCGGAGAACGCGCTCCCCTCGGTCCACCATCAGTTGCTCGCGCACGGCCTGGCCACCGCCGCGATCCGCCGGCACTCGGCGGCGCCCGTGGCGATCGCGAACAACTACACGCCGGCGTGGGCGGTGGGCCCCGACGGGCGGCCGGAGAGCGCGACCGACGACGACCGCGCCGCCGCCCAGCTCTACGACCTGTTCCACAACCGGCTGTTCACCGACCCGCTGCTCGATGGCCGCTACCCCGACGGCGTCGAGGCGTTCGGGCCCGCCGACGGCCTCGTGCTCGACGGCGACCTCGAGGTGATCTCGCAGCCGCTCGACGCGCTCGGCGTGAACTACTACAACCCCACGGCCGTGCGGACCCCCACCGGGGACCTGCCGTTCGACATCGCCAGGCTCGAAGGCTACGAGCGGACCGGGTTCGACTGGCCGGTCGTTCCCGGCGGACTGAGAGAGACGCTGGTCGATCTCCTGCACCAGCGTTACGCGGGGCTGCCGCCGGTCTGGATCACCGAGAGCGGCTGCGCGTACCCGCGCGCGACCGACGACCCCGAGCGGATCGCCTACCTCGACTCGCACGTCCGCGCGGTGCACGAGGCGATCGCGGCCGGGGTCGACGTGCGCGGCTACTGCGTCTGGTCGCTCCTGGACAACTTCGAATGGGCGGAGGGCTACAGCCAGCGGTTCGGCCTGGTCGACGTCGACTTCGACACGCTGGAACGCACGCCGCGCGCGTCGTTCCACTGGTACCGGGACCTGATCCGCTGAGCGTGCGACGCCTGGTCGGCTGGGCGCGGCGGGTCGGCGGCAACGCCGCGTGCGGGCCGGTCGCCGTGCTCTCCGGCCGCACCGAGGAGCTCGTGGTGGGAGCCGGGTCGCTGGTGGTCAAGCAGCACCCGCAACCCGTGCCGCGCGCCACGCTGCTGCTCGCCGACCGGCGCCGGGACATCTTCGTGCCGCCGCTCGCCGCGTCGGAGGTGGGCGGGTGGCCGGTGACGCTGTGGCCGCGCGGGGTGCCGGTCCGCGAGGCCGACCTGCACGGTCCCGGCCCGTGGGCGGCCGCCGGCGGCCTGCTCGCGACGCTGCACCGCACGCCGGCGCCGCCCGGCACCCCGCCGTGCGGAGCGCCGGCGCGCGTCGAGCGCGCGCTCGATCGGTTGGCCGCCGGGCCACCCGGCTTCCGGTCGAAGATCATATGTGACGCGCTGGGCACGGTCCGGGTACCGCACGCGCGACCGACGACCCTCGTGCACGGCGACTTCCACCTGGGCCAGGTGGTCTCCCTCGGCGGCGCCCGGCGGCTGATCGACCTCGACACCGTCGGCCTCGGCGACCCGGCCTGGGACCTGGCCCGGATGGCCGCCTGGTACCTGGCCGGGGTCGTCCCCGCCGAGGCCTGGACGGTGTTCCTCACCGCGTACGGCGCCGCCGGCGGGCCGGCCGTCGTGCCCGGCGCCGACCCGTGGCCGGTCCTCGACCAATACGCCCGGACGCTGGCGGCGCAGACCGCCGCGCTGGCCGTCGTCAATCAGGATCTCGACACGGCCGAGACGTTCGTGGCGGCCTGTCGGCGCATGCTCACCATGGCCGGGGACCGCTAAGCTGCCTCCCGTGAACCAGTTCATGCAGTGCCCCAAGTGCCGGGGCACCATGCGCACCTACAACCGCAGCGGCGTACAGATCGAGCAGTGCGACCACTGCCGCGGCATCTTCCTCGACTACGGCGAGCTCGAGGCGCTCACCCGCCTGGAGTCGCAGTGGGGCGGCGGCGCGGTGCCGCCGGCGCCACCGGCCGCGCACGGCCAGCCCGGCTGGGGTGCTCCGGCGTACGGCCATGGGCACGGGCACGGTCACCGCAGCTTCGGCCGGGTGCTCTTCTCCTCGTAACAGCTCTCCTCGTAAACCGCTTCCGAGGCTCCGATAGGCTGGCAGGGTGACTGTTCGCGTACGGTTCGCCCCGTCCCCGACCGGAATGTTCCACGTCGGCGGTGCCCGCTCGGCGCTGCACAACTGGCTGTTCGCCAAGCAGCAGGGCGGTGTCTTCGTGCTGCGGATCGAAGACACCGACGCGGCCCGCAACCGTCCCGAGTGGACGGAGGGGATCCTCGCCGCGCTCGACTGGATCGGCATCGAGCGCGGCGGCTACGAGGGTCCGCTGTTCCAGTCGCACAACGCCGAGCAGCACCGGGCGGCGGCCGAGAAGCTGCACGCCGCCGGTAGGGCGTACTACTGCGACTGCACCCGCGAAGCGGTGCAGGAGCGCACGGGGTCCCAGCATCAGGGCTACGACGGGTTCTGCCGCGAGCGCGGCCTCGGCCCCGGCCCCGGTCGGGCGCTGCGCTTCCGCACGCCCGATACCGGAAACACGGTGGTCAAGGACCTGGTGCGCGGCGAGCCGACGTTCGAGAACGCCAAGCTCGAAGACTTCGTGATCGCCCGCGGCGACGGGTCACCCGTGTTCCTGCTGGCCAACGTCGTCGACGACACGATCCAGGGCATCACGCACGTCATCCGGGCCGAGGAGCACCTGCCCAACACGCCCAAGCAGCAGCTGCTGTGGGAGGCGCTCGGCCACGAGCCGCCCATCTGGGCGCACGTGCCGGTGGTGGTCAACGAGCAGCGGAAGAAGCTGTCGAAGCGGCGCGACAAGGTCGCCCTGGAGCAGTACCGCGACGAGGGCTACCTCGCCGCCACGATGAAGAACTACCTCATGCTGCTCGGCTGGGCGCCCTCGGGTGACCGCGAGATCGTGCCGTGGAGCGTCATCGAGGAAGAGTTCCGCATCGAAGACGTGAACCCGTCGCCGGCGTTCTTCGACCAGAAGAAGCTGCGGGCCTTCAACGGCGAGTACATCCGGGCGCTCAGCGAGGCCGAGTTCATCGCGGTCTGCCAGCCGTGGCTCACCGGCACGCCGACGATCCCCGCACCGCCGTGGGAGAAGGGCGACTTCGACCCGGGCGTGTTCGCCGCCGTGGCGCCGCTGGCGCAGACGCGCATCGGCATCCTCAGCGAGATCGTGCCCAACGTCGACTTCCTGTTCCTCGCGGAGCCGGCGATCGACGAGGCCGCCTGGGCGAAGGCGATGAAGGACGGCGCGGCCGACCTCCTGAACGCCACCATCGGGGCCTACCGGCAGACGCCGTGGAACGCCGAGGCCCTGAAGGCCGCCCTGGAGGCGGTCGGCGCCGAGCGCGGGCTCAAGCTGGGCAAGGCGCAGGCGCCGGTGCGCGTGGCCGTCACCGGCCGGTCGGTGGGCCTGCCGCTGTTCGAGTCGCTCGAGGTGCTCGGCCGCGAGCGCACGCTGGCCCGCCTGGAGGCGGCCGCCGCGAAGCTGTAGGTCGGAAAATGTGGGGACCGGTGACAACCGGTCCCCTTTTCCATGTGCACCTATCACCATGAGCGACGAGCAGGCCGAGTTCGCGGCGTACTTCCGCGCCCGCCGTGACGTGGTGCGCCGCACGGCCTACCTGCTCTGCGGAGACTGGCACTTCGCGGAGGATCTCGCGCAGCTGGCGTTCCTGCGGCTGGCGTCGGCGTGGCGCAAGGTCCGCGACCACGGTGCGCTCGACGCGTACGTCCACACCATCCTGATCCGCACCTACGTCGCCGAGAACCGGCGCTGGTTCCGCCGCCGGGAGCGTCTGACCGGCGACTTCGGTGCCGCCTCCGCCGGCGCGGTAGGCCTCGACACCGACCACGACGTGAGCGAGCGGATGGCGATGGTGGAGGCGTTGCGACGGCTGCCGCCCCGCCAGCGGGCCGTGGTGGTCGCCCGGTACTACGCCGACCTCGACGTGTCGGCCACCGCCGACGCGCTGCGGTGCTCGACCGGCACCGTCAAGAGCCAGACGTCGCGGGCCCTGCGGGCGCTCAAGGACCACGTCACCATCGACGAGGAGGTGCCCGATGCGGCTCCACGACCTGCTTGACCACGTCGCGACCGCCGACGAGCCGCCGGGCCGCCCGGTCGACGGCGCCGACCTCTACGCCACGGCCATGAGGCGCCGCCGGGTCACGATGGGCGCCCGGGCCGCCGGTGCGGCCGTTCTCGGGGTCGCGCTGATCGGGTCGGTCCTGGTCGCGGTGACGCCCGACGACCGGCGCGACGCGACGACGACGCCCGGCGCCAGCCACAGCACGTCACCGGGCGTCGAGCCCAGCGTTCCCGCGCAGAGCGCGGAGGCGACGCCGGCAGGAATGCCGCCCGGGCCGTGGCCCGTCGGCTCCGTCGGCGGCCACGGGCAGCACCTGTACGCGTTCACCGGACCGGTCTGCGCGTGCGTCAACCACCTGTGGGGCTCCAACGACGGCGGGAAGACCTGGACGTTCCGCCAGACCGACGTCATCGGTGGCGACGACATCTTCGTGTCGCCGTCGGGCACGGTGATGAGCGCCGGCCTCGACCCCGGGAAGGGCCCGAGCATCAGCGTCGACGGCGGCCGCACCTCGACGCCCGCGAAGGAGGTCACGGACATCGAGGGCGCGCCGGACGACCAGGTGACGTACTGCGACCGCCGCCGCGGTGACGGGCCGCAGAACAGCCCGGCCGCGTACACGTGCGAGGTGGTGGCCGTGGACCTGCGGGCCGGCGGGTACGGACCGCTGCGCAATCAGCCCGACCTCGAGCCGAACCTGTTGCGGACCGGCGACAACGTGCTGTGGGTGGCCGGCAGCGTGCGCACCGGCGACCGCCGCGTGATGGCGGTGACCCGCAGCACCGACGGCGGGCGCACCTGGCAGCGGCAGGAGTTCGCCGAGACCGGGTTCGCCGAGCCCGGCGGCACGGTCGGCGTCTACCCCGAGCTCCTGATCGGCAGAGACGGCACCGTCGTCGCGGACTTCGTCTACGACACCCCGGCCGGGCAGCGGCGCTACATCGCCCGCACCACCGGCGGTGCCTGGCAGCGCCTGACCGGGCTGGACGAGCTCGACGCCAACCCGCTCAGCGGCCGGCTCACCAGGTACTCCTACGTCGACGCCGACGGCACCCACGTCGTGAGCGCCGCGGGTCCGAAGGGCTGGGACCTCGTGTTCCGGGCCGCCCGCCGCGGCGAGACCGTGTACCGCCCGATCGCCCGTCCGGCCGGTCTGCCGACCGTCACCGGGGAGCCGTGGTCGTACGTGACCTACCTGCCCGGCAACGGCTACGCCCTGTTCAGCGCGGGCGTGGGGCTGTGGCTGTCCCCCGACGCCAGGACCTGGCGGCAGGTGAAGCTCGGCGGCTAGTGTCCTGAGTCGCAGGTTCGCGCGCAGTCATGGATTGGGCAAAGCCGGCATTTAACCC
>NZ_BOPH01000038.1 GCF_016863655.1 Virgisporangium ochraceum | reverse complement strand
ACACTAGCAGTGCTCGTCAGGGCGTGGACCGGCCGCGCCCCTCCCGGCCACGCCGCTCACGCCCGCGCCGCTCTAGACGATGCGCAGGACCTCGCCGGGCTTCGCCCGCACCGTGCGGACATGCGCGAACGCGCTGCTCGCCGCCGCAACGCCCACCACCACCGCCAGGATCGTCAGCACCACCCCGGTGGGCACCGCGATCAGCGGGCCGGGTGGCGACCCGGGTGCCAGGTCGAGCTCCGAGCGGGTGGCGGCGGTCGCGGCGGCGGCGAGGAGCAGTCCGAACAGCAGGCCGGCGCCCATCGGCAGGGCGGTCTCCAGCACCAGGGCGACGGCGTGGGCCCGGCGGCGCAGGCCGAGCCGGCGCAGGATCACGTAGCCGCGCCGGTACACGGGCGTGCGGGCCTCGACGTACAGGAGCAGCCCGGCGGCCACGACCAGCCCGGCGAACACGTTCAACGCGATCAGGTACCGGAACGTGTAGGTCACCGGCTCGTACAGCGAGTCGCCGTAGGAGTCGGCGGTGCGGGTCAGCGCCACCACCGGCACGTCGGCGCGGGCCAGGTCGGCCGCCGCGGCGGCGGGGTCGCCGCGCACCCACAGCTGGGGCTCGGCCCACCGGGTGGCACCGGCCAGCGCGTCCCGGTGGACGAGCAGCACCGGGTAGCCGCCCCGCGAACCCGGGAGGAGACGGGTGGTGCGCACGTCGACGGTGAACTGCCGCTCGCCGAAAACGCGCACGTCGTGGGTGCCGGCGGGCAGCGGGCCGTAGGCGACGCCGGCGCCGAGGTCGGTGGACAGGTCGGCGACCAGCGCGTCGAGCGAGGGGCCGGGCAGCTGGCTCGACCAGAACGCGCCCCGCGCGAACGTCGCCGGGTCGATGCCGAGCACGTCGGTCTCGATGCCGCCGACCAGCACCCGGGTCAGCCGCAGCACCGGGGTCGCCCGGTCGGCCAGCTCCGGTGGCACCGGCACGTCGCGGTCGAGTGACGCGACGGTCTCGCTGCCGAGGATCACCGCCGCTTTCGCGTCGAGCGTGAGGCGGATGGAGTCGGTCACGGTCGCGCCGAAGCCGGTCATCGCGACCGGGACCGCCGTGACGGCGCCGAGCAGCACCGACGCCGCGACGGGGCGGGCGATGCGCCGCAACGCCAGGAGGAGCCCGGGCCGGCGCGGCGCGCTCCGTGACGAGAGCCGGGAAGCGATCCACCAGGCGCCCAGCCGGGCACCGAGCCCGACGAGCGCGAGGAACCCGAGCACCGGGACCACCACCAGCCGCAGCGGCACGTGGGCGACCGAGCCGAGCAGCGCCGACCGGGAGGTGCCGCCGCCGAGCAGCCACCACGTGAGCGCGGCGGCACCGGCGGGCAGCAGCTCCCAGGGCAGCCACCGCAGCCGCAGCCGCCGGCGGCCCGGCGACACGTCGGTCATCCCGCGGACCCGCAGCGCGACGCCGACCGCGGTCGTCGCGAGCACGGCGACCAGGCCGGCGGCCGCGACCAGCACCGCGAACGGCCACGCCTCGCCGGACAGCTCCGGGCTCGGCCCGAACGCCCGCACCAGCGCACCGGCCACGGCGAGCGCGAGCGCGGCGCCCGCCACGAGCGCGCCGCAGGCCTCCAGCACGGCCTTGCCGGCCAGCGCGCCCGGGCCGACCCCGTGCGCGGCCAGCGCCCGGACCTCCCGCTCGCGGCGCTGGACCCAGTACACGGCGGCGGCCGCCACCACGACCAGCCCGATCAGCACCCCGGCCACGGTGGCCGGCGCGGTGGTGTCGCGCAGCGTGTCGTAGACCAGCTCGGCGCGGTCGGCGCTGCGTCCCACCGACGTGATCACGTTCGCCCGGAACCAGCCGCCGTTGGCCGGGTACTCGTGCAGCACCCGGCCGCGCAGGTCGTCGACGCGGGCGGCCGCGACGTGGGCGGCCGGCACGGTGGGCCGCTGGTCGGCCAGTGGCGCGTCGACGTACTCGTTGCCGGTGCTCAACGTGCTCGCGGTGCCGACGCGCAGCACCGTCGCCACGTCGGTGTAGATCACCGACAGGATCGTCTGGTCGAACAGCTCCTTGCCCATCCGGTACCCGTACAGGGCCTGCAGCGTGCACCAGTACCCGTCGTCGCCGAACGCGGTGAGGTCGGCGTAGACGGCGGCGACCCGCACCGGCGCCGGCGCGGCGGCCGGGTCGACCGGCGGCCCGTTGTTGCTCGGCGCCGGCCGGAGCGTCGCGAACCGCAGCTCGTCGCCGACGCCCAGCCCGTACCTCGTGGCGAGCGACCGCGGGATCCACACGCCGGTGCCGTCGGGGCCCTGCAGCGGGGCCAGGTGGTCGGTGGCGCCGTCGCGGCCGACGAGCCAGACCTGGGCGCCCTCGAGCGGGCCGGTCTCCTGGCCGCCGCGGAGGCCGCCGGCGACAGCGGTGGCGGCGAAGACCGTGGTGCTGGGCGCGGCCATGCCCGGGGTCGCGGTGATCTCGCGGGTCACCGCCGCGTGGCGCTGCCGGTGGACCGCGGTCGCCGCGGCCGGGTCGAGGCGGGTGACCCCGCGGTCGCCGGGAATGTCGCGGAAGCCCAACTGCGACTGGACGTGCAGGCCGGCCCGGGCGGCGCACGTGTTGTCGAGCTGCGTGTGCAGGGTGGCGGTGCGGGCCGAGGACAGGAACAGCGGCGCGGCCGCGGCGGGCAGCACGGCGACGAACGCGCCGGCGAGCACCGCGACGAGCAGGCCGGGCTGTCGGAGCAGGAGCAGCGGAGCGCGCGTCCACGGCAGCATCATCAGACCTCCCACAGCGGAGACGATCTCCACGACCGTCTGGTTGCATCCGATTCGGCCGACCGGGTTGAAAGATCCGAAATCGGCACATTTCCGGCAGGCCTCGTGGAGACTCCCTCGCAAAGGAGGCTCTCATGGGGGACACATCACACATGCGTACGACTCTTCGACGCGGCCTGGCCGGTCTCGGCGCCGGCGCGCTGCTGCTCGGCGGCGCCCAGATCGTGACTCAGTCGGCCGCCTCGGCGCTGCCCGGCCTGGTGCGTACGACCGCCACCAGCGCGCCCGGCAGCACGGTGGAGAAGTCGCAGACCGTCAACTGCCCGAAGGGCAAGAAGGTGCTCGGCGGCGCCGGACGCGTCGACGGCGCGCCGAACGGCGAGGTCGGACTGACGTTCTCGAGCCCGGTCAACGGCGGCGCCGGCTTCACGGTGAGCGCGGCCGAGGACGCCGACGGCACCACCGCCAACTGGACCGTCACCGCGATCGCGTTCTGCAGCAACGAACCGGCCGGCCTGCAGTACGTGCAGCACACGTTCACCGCCGGGTCCACCAAGTCGCGGTGGTCGTCGATCACCTGTCCGAAGGGCAAGAAGGTGCTCGGCGCGGGCGGCCGGGTCAGCGGCGCCAAGGGGCGGGCGGTCCTCACCGGTGTCGTTCCGTCGGAGGACGGGCGCACCATCACCGCGACCGCCTACGAGGACGAGGCCGGCACCACCGCCAACTGGAGCGTCACGGCGCTGGCCACCTGCGTGAAGCCGAGCAAGGGCCTGGAGATCGTGCAGGCCGGCACCGCGCAGAGCAGCGACGTGTCGATCGCGGCGGCCCCGCTCAGCTGCCCGGAGGGCACCCGCCTGCACGGCGTGGCCGGTGAGGTCGGCGGCGGCAACGGCGAGGTGCGCCTGCGCGCCCTCGACGACGACGGCGACGACACCGCCACCGCCCGCGCGGCCGAGGACGCCAACGGCACCGACCGGATGTGGTCGGTGCGCACGTACGGCATCTGCGCGGCGTAGGCGGTTCCGACACGAGGGCGGGCTCCGGTGGGGCCCGCCCTCAGCCGTCCTCCGGGGGTGGCGACACGGTGTCGAGCCTCGTGCCGTCGGGACGCCGTGCGCGGACCGTTCCCGTGTACGGGTCGCGCGTGACCTGCCAGCCGCCCTCGTGCACCAGCCCGTGGTGGTGCGGACAGAGCAGAACGACGTTGTCGACGATGGGTTGACCGCCCCGTGCCCAGTGGACCAGGTGGTGCACCGCGCAGTCGGCCGGAGGCTCCTCGCAGCCGGGGAACCGGCAGCCCCGGTCGCGCAGCTCCACCGCCCGGCGCAGCCCCTGCGTGACCGTCTCCGCCTCCACGCCGATGTCGAGCACCTCCCCCGCGCCGCCGAGTACGGCCGGGAGCACGCGGGCGTCGCAGGCCAGCCGCCGCGCCACCGAGGCCGGCACGGGCTCGCCCGACCCGAGCACGGCATCACCGGCGGACGTGTCGACCCGCAAAGTCTCCAACGGCACGGTGACCACGACGCGCGCCCGGTCGCCCAGCGCGTGACCGGCGTCGGACAGGGTGGCGCGCAGCACGAGGCGGCACAGCGCCACCAGCGCGTCGGCCCGCTCCCGCTCGGGCGCCAACGGCAGGTCGCCGCCGTTGGTGACGCTCAGGTCCGGCGGACCGGTCTCCGGCGGCGGCAGCGGTCCGTCGGGCGTGCCCCGGCTGAGCCCGGCGGCCCACAGCGCCTCCAGCAGCAGCTCGCCGTCGCTCGCGTCGAGCTGGCCGCGGATGGTGACCGCACCGGTGCCGGCCCGCACGACGTCGAGGAACCGGTGGGCGCGCACCCGGCGGAACGCGTCGACCGCGCCGCGTGGGTCGCCCCGCTCCCGGAACCGCCGGGAGAGCCGGCGCAACCGGCCCGGCGGCTCGCGGCGGGCATGGTCGAGCAGGATGCGCTCGACCCCGCGCTCGAGCGCGGCGTCGCCGAGCAGCCAGCCGGCCTCGTCGATCGCCGCCATGTGCTCGGGCGAGATCTCGCCACGCAGGTACGCCGCCGCGGCCAGCGGCCGGACGGCGAGCGCGGCGGCCACCGTGGCCTGGCGACCGGCGTCGGCCGCGTCGACCCGCAACCGGTGCCGCAGCCAGCCACGGATGCCGCGGGCGCCGTCGCGTGCCGCGGCACCCCGCTCGTCGAACACCGCGACCCGGCGGCTCAACTGGGCCTGCAGCCGGCAGATCGCCACCCATAGTCCGCGCATCTGGGTGGCGAGCGCGGCGTCGGTGGCCCGGTCGAGGTCTTCGTCGTCGAGCGCCTCGGCCGCCGCGGCCAGCAGCGGCAGGGGTCCACTCGAACGCATGTTCGAAAAGTAGCGCACTATCGCGGTCGTCCGCTACCGCGTCCGGCGTCCGCCGTGAAAGGCTGGCGCCGCGATGACCGCAACTGCCGACGAACCCGAACTGGAAGCGAGCATCCGCTCGATCGAGCGCGCCGCCGGCGCGCTCGCCACCGCGAGCGTGGCCCGCATGGACGACGCGCTGCCCTGGTTCCGTGAGCTGCCGGCCGACCAGCGCGCCTGGGTGATGCTGGTGGCACAGGCCGGCGTGCGGTCACTGGTCGAGTGGCTGCGCGGGCGCAAGGCCGGCACCGCCACCCAGCAGGTCTCCGACGAGGTGTTCGACGCGGCACCCCGGGCGCTGGCCCGGTCGATCAACCTGCAGCAGACCGTCCAGCTGATCAAGACCACGATCGAGGTGGCCGAGGAGCAGATCGGGCGGCTCGCCGCGAAGGGCGAGGAGGCGGCGGTCCGCGAGGCGGTGCTGATCTTCAGCCGGGAGGTCGCGTTCGCCGCGGCCCGCGTCTACGCCCGGGCCGCGGAGACGCGCGGAGCATGGGACGCGCGCCTGCAGGCGATGCTGGTCGACGCCCTGCTGCGCGGCGACTCCTCCGACGTGCTGGCCAGCCGCGCCGCCGCCCTGGGCTGGGCCGACCCGTCACCGGTCGCGGTGGCGGTGGGCCGGTCGACCGGCGGCGAGGCGTCGATGGTGGTGCACGTGGTCTACCGGGCCGCCCGGCGCATCGGGGTCGAGATCCTCGGCGGCGTGCACGGCGACCGGCTGGTCGTGGTGCTCGGTGCCGCGTCCGACCCGGTGAACGCCACGGAGAAGCTGCTGGCCGGGTTCGGCGACGGCCCCGTGGTGGTGGGCCCGAGCGTGGCCAGCCTCGACGAGGCCACCGAGTCGGCCCGTGCCGCGCTCGCCGGCTACCGGGCCGCGGCGGCCTGGCCGGCGGCGCCCCGCCCGGTGGCGGCGGCCGACCTGCTGCCCGAGCGCGCGCTGGCCGGCGACGCCGAGGCCCGCCGCATCCTGCGCCAGGACGTGTACGGCGCCCTGATCAAGGCCGGTGGCGAACTCCTCGACACGCTCGACGCGTTCTTCGCCGCCGGCGGCGTGCTGGAGGGCGCGGCCCGGGCCCTGTTCGTGCACCCCAACACCGTGCGGTACCGGCTGCGCCGGGTCGGCGAGATCACCGGCTTCGCACCGCTCACCCCGCGTGACGCGTTCGCGCTGCGGATCGCGTTGACCATCGGCCGCCTGGATCCCGGCTCGGGGCCGCCTGGACCGAGGAACGCGGCGACCGCAGCGACGAGGGAAGGCGGCGCCGGATAGGCCCCGGCCCCGCGCTGACGTCGACCGTGAGCGGGTGGGAGGTTACGAACATCATCAGGGCCCGATGATGTTCGTAACCTCCCACCCACCGATGTCCGCCTCGCGACAGCAAGGTCGATCACGCAGGCTGACCCCGCGCGAGCGGAGCGAGCGCCAGCAGCACGGTGACCCCCGCCACTGCCTTGTAGGGTCTCCACAAAGATCCCCGTGGGCTTTCGTGCCTGCCGGTACGGGCGGTGCTGATGAGGATCCCTCAGGCTGGAGGCGTGCTCGCTGTACTCGCTCCCGGCCAGGGTGCGCAGAAGCCCGGATTCCTGGAACCATGGCTCGACCTCCCCGGGGCTGACGCGCGTCTGCGCTGGTGGTCGTCCCTTTCCGGGGTCGACCTCCACCACCTCGGCACCTCGGCCGACGCCGAGGAGATCAGGGACACGGCGAAGACGCAGCCGCTCCTGGTCGCCGCCACCCTGCTCGCCGCCGAGCAGCTTCCGCTCGACGAGGTGGCCGTCGTCTCCGGTCACAGCGTTGGCGAGCTGGGCGCGGCCGCGCTGGCGGGCGCGCTCACGCCCGACGCCGCGGTGACGCTCGCGGGCGTCCGCGGCCGCGAGATGGCCGCCGCCTGCGCCGTCGAACCGACCGGCATGGCCGCCGTGCTCGGCGGCGACGAGGCCGAGGTGCTCGCGGCCATCGAGCAGCACGGCCTGTACGCCGCCAACCGCAACGGCGCCGGCCAGATCGTCGCCGCCGGCGCCAGCGAGGCCCTGGAGAAGTTCGCGGCGGCTCCGCCCGCGAAGGCCCGGGTCATCGCGCTGAAGGTCGCCGGCGCCTTCCACACCCCGTACATGGCTCCCGCCGAGGCCGCGCTCGCCGCCGCCGCGGCCGGGATCTCCCCCGCCGACCCGGTCCGAACGCTGCTGTCGAACCTCGACGGCGCCGCCGTCGAGAGCGACGTGCTCACCCGGCTGATCCGGCAGATCACCGCGCCGGTGCGGTGGGACCTGTGCATGCAGACGCTGAGCGCGCTCGGCGTCACCGCGGTGATCGAGCTGCCCCCGGCCGGCACGCTCGCCGGTCTCATCAAGCGGGCCCTCAAGGGCGTGGAGATCGTCACCGTCAACACCCCGGACGACCTGGCGAAGGCCCGCGACCTCGCGGCCCGCCACGGCGCCAGCCCGACGCACGAGCCGCACCCGGAGTTCCGCGTGGTGGTCGCCGGCACCGCGGGCACGTTCGTGCCGGTCGCCGGCCTCGCCGAGGGCGACGGGGTCACCGCCGGGCAGGTCATCGGTTCGATCAACACCCGGCAGGGCCCGGTCGAGGTGTCCGCGCACGCCGCGGGCGTTCTGACCGAGTGGCTGGCCCACGACGACGACCCCGTCGCGGCCGGCCAGCCGCTGGCCAGAATCGGAGAAGCTGCATGACCGGATCGCGCATCGTTTCCTTGGGCCACTACCAACCCAGTCGGGTGGTGACCAACACCGACCTCTCCGGGGTCATCGACACGAACGACGCGTGGATCCGCGACCGGGTGGGCATCGCCGAGCGGCGCGTCGCCGAGAACGAGAGCGTCGCCGACATGGCCACGTTCGCCGCCGAGAAGGCGCTCGCCAACGCCGGCCTCACCGCCGCCGACATCGACTCGGTGTTCGTCGCGACGTGCAGCTCCGAGGACCGCTGCCCCAACGTCGCCACGCGGGTCGCGGCCCGGCTCGGCATCCACGCGCCCGGCGCGGTTGACCTGAACACCGCCTGCTCCGGCTTCTGCTACGGGCTGGCGATGGCCGACCACGCGATCCGCGCCGGCGCCTCGCGCAACGCGCTCGTGATCGGCTCCGAGAAGCTCAGCGACATCACCGACTGGACCGACCGCCGCACGTCGATCATCTTCGCCGACGGCGCGGGCGCGGCGGTGGTCAGCGCCGACGACGACCCGAACGGGATCGGTCCCGTGGTGTGGGGCTCGGCGCCGGAGAAGGGCGACGCGATCCTCATCGAGGGCTGGCGTCCGGTGATCTGGCAGGAGGGCCAGGCGGTGTTCCGCTGGGCCACCACCGCGCTCGCCCAGCACGCCCGGCTCGCCTGCGAGCGGGCCGGTGTCGCGACCTCCGACCTCGGCGCGTTCGTCGCCCACCAGGCCAACGCCCGCATCATCGACGGCATCGCCAAGCGCCTGAACCTGGGCCCCGACACCGTGATCGCCAAGGACATCGAGGTGTCCGGCAACACGTCGGCGGCGAGCGTCCCGCTCGCGCTGTCGAAGCTCGTCGAGACCCGCGCGGTGCCCTCGGGCGCCCCGGTCCTGCTGTTCGGCTTCGGCGGTGGGCTCACCTACGCCGGCCAGGTCGTCCGCTGTCCCTGAAAACACCATCACTGGAGAAGGAGCAACACATGGAGCGCACCCAGGTCGTCGAGGGCCTCGCCGAGATCCTCGAAGAGGTCGCCGGTGTCAACCCGGACGACGTCGCCGAGGAGAAGTCGTTCACCGAGGACCTCGACGTGGACTCGCTGTCGATGGTCGAGGTCGTCGTGGCGGCCGAGGAGAAGTTCGACGTGAAGATCCCGGACGACGAGGTCCAGAACCTGAAGACCGTGGGTGACGCCGTCACCTACATCCTCAAGGAAAACGCATGACCGTTGAGGTCGCGGTAACCGGGCTGGGCGCGACGACCCCCTTGGGCGGGGACGTCGCGTCGACCTGGGAAGGTCTCATCGCCGGTCGCTCCGGCGTCGGTCCGCTCACCGACGACTGGGCCAAGGAGCTGCCGGTGCGCATCGCCGCGCAGCTCGCCGTGTCGCCGCTGGAGAAGATCGACCGGGTCAAGGCCCGCAAGCTCGACCGCTCCGAGCAGACCGCGCTGGTGGCGGCCTGGGAGGCGTGGAAGCAGGCCGGTGAGCCCGACGTGCCCAAGGAGCGGCTGGCCGTGGTCGTCGGCAGCGGCATCGGGGGCGCGCAGACCCTGCTGGCGCAGGACGACATCCTCGAGGCGAAGGGGCCGCGACGGGTCTCGCCGCACACGGTCCCGATGCTCATGCCCAACGGCCCGGCCGCCTGGGTGGGCCTGGAACTCGGCGCGCAGGCCGGGGTCCACGCGCCCACCAGCGCGTGCGCGACGGGCGCCGAGGCGATCGCCTGGGGCCTGGACTTCATCCGGGCCGGCCGGGCCGACGTCGTGGTCTGCGGCGGCACGGAGGCGATCATCCACCCGCTGCCGATCGCCGGGTTCGCGTCGATGCGGGCGATGTCGACCCGCAACGACGAGCCGGAGAAGGCGTCGCGGCCGTGGGACAAGGGCCGCGACGGGTTCGTGCTCGGCGAGGGCGCGGGCATCGTCGTGCTGGAGCGGGCCGACCACGCCCGGGCCCGCGGTGCGAAGATCTTCGCGCTGCTGGCCGGCGCCGGCATGACCAGCGACGGCTTCGACATCGTGCAGCCCCACCCCGAGGGCGCGGGTGCGATCCGGGCGATCGCGGCGGCGATCGCGAACGCCGGGATCGGCCGGGAGGACATCGCGCACGTCAACGCGCACGCGACGTCGACGCCGGTCGGCGACATGACCGAGATCGTGGCGCTGCACAAGGCGGTCGGCGACCACCCGGTGCTCACCTCGACCAAGTCGATGACCGGCCACCTGCTCGGTGCCGCCGGCGCGGTGGAGGCCATCGCGACGATCCTGGCCATCCACCACGGCATCGTGCCGCCGACGATCAACCTGGACGACCCGGACGACGGGCTCGACCTGGACGTCGCCGCGCACAAGGCCCGCCACCTCGACGTCCCGGCCGCATTGAACAACTCGTTCGGGTTCGGCGGCCACAACGCCGCGCTGATCTTCACCCGGGCCTGATCGGTGGATCCCCGCGACCCTGAGGTTCGGCTGCGGGCACTACTCGACCCGGACACGCTGACGTTGCTCGCGCCCCGCGACGACTCCGGCGTGCTCCCGGCGCGGGGAACCATCGACGGGGTACCGGTGGCCGCGTTCGCCACCGACGCGTTGCGGATGGGCGGGGCGATGGGCGCCGACGGGTGCCGCCACATCGTCGACGCCATCGACACGGCCGTCCGCGAGCGTGTTCCGGTGCTGGGCCTGTGGCACTGCGGCGGCGCCCGTCTGGCCGAGGGCGTCGTCGCGCTCGATGCCGTCGGGCAGGTCTTCGCCGCGATGGTCAGAGCGTCGGGACGCGTACCGCAGCTCTCCGTGGTGCTCGGGCCGGCCGCCGGTGGGGCGGCGTACGGCCCGGCCCTCACCGACATCGTGATCATGAGCGATGCCGGCCGCATCTTCGTCACCGGCCCGGAGGTGGTGCGCTCGGTCACCGGCGAGCAGGTCGACATGGCCCGGCTCGGCGGTCCCGACCCGCACGGTCGCCGGTCGGGCGTCGTCCACGTCACCACCGCCGACGACGGCAGCGCGCTGGCGACGGCGCGCGACCTGGCCGCGCTGCTCGGCCGGCAGGGCCGGATCGCGCCCGCCGACGTCGCGCACGACGTCGACCTCGGCGACCTGCTGCCGGACCGCGCCAACCGCGCCTACGACGTGCGTCCCCTGGTCCGGGCCGTGCTCGACGGGCCGGGCGTGGAGCTGCACGCGAAGTGGGCGCCGAACGTGGTGACGACCCTGGGCCGGTTCGCCGGACGCACCGTGGGCGTGGTCGCCAACAACCCGCTGCGCCTGGGCGGCTGCCTCGACGCGGCGTCGGCCGAGAAGGCGGCCCGCTTCGTGCGCATGTGCGACGCCCTCGGCGTCCCGCTGGTGGTGCTCGTCGACGTGCCCGGCTACCTGCCCGGCCTCGGCCAGGAGTGGGACGGCGTGGTCCGCCGCGGCGCCAAGCTGCTGCACGCGTTCGCCGAGGCGGTGGTCCCCCGGGTCACGCTGGTGACCCGCAAGGGCTACGGCGGCGCGTTCATCGCGATGAACTCCCGCGCCCTGGGCGCCACGGCCGTGTTCGCGTGGCCGAACGCGGAGATCGCCGTGATGGGCGCCAGCGCGGCCGTGAACATCCTGCACCGCAAGCGGCTGGCCGCCGCACCCCCGGAGGACCGCGAGACGCTGCGCGCCCAGCTGGTGGAGCAGCAGCTCCACGAGGCCGGCGGTGTGCCGAAGGCGTTGGAGACCGGCGTCATCGACGCGGTGGTCGAACCCAAGGAGACCCGCCGCCGCCTGGCCGAGGCCCTGGCGGACGCCCCTCCCGCACGGGGCGCCCACGGCAACATCCCCCTGTAGCCCCCCGCCCACCGCACCCGCCGCCCGGCAGCGCCACGCCCACCGCGCCCCGCCCACCGCGCCCCGCCCACCGCGCCCCGCCCACCGCGCCCCGCCACCCCACTACGCCCCGCCGCACCTCGCCCCCGCCGCACCTCGCCCCCGCCGCACCTCGCCCCCGCCCGCCCCGCCCCGCTCGCCACGCCTTCATGTCGCGTCGATCTTGCACTTGTGGCCGCCACTAAATGCGGATGTGTCCCTCTTTCTCGGGGGCCACAACTGCAAGATCGACGCCCCGGGGGCGGAGCGCGCGACCGGAGGCGACCGGAGGCAGGGCGCGGCGAGGCGAGGCGCGGCGCGGCCGAGGGCGGTGCGGCGCCCGGGGCACGGCCGCGGCAGAGCGGGGTGCGGGTCAGGTGCAGGCGGACAGGGGTAGGCCATCCAGCTTGACCGGGCTGCGGCCGGTGGCCTTGGCCTTCCCCGCCAGGACCGCGGCGACCGCCTTCATCGAGGCCTGGCTGGACGAGTACGTCGCGACGAGCGTGCCCTGCATCTGGCGCAGCGCGTACGGCGTGTCCATCGCGACCGTCACGTCCTTCGAGGACGCCGACGCGGCGCCGTCGTTGTAGCCGATCAGCCGCACGGTCGTGCCGCCCGACCGCACCTGGATGCCGTGCTCGGCGAGTGCCGCCGTGAGCCACTCCTTCTGGGTGCCCCACTTGCCGTCGGCGGCGATGGTGACGCCGCCGGTGACCAGCGGGCCGCTGCAGCGTCCCCGGAAGACCGTCACCGCGGCGGCCGACGCCGCCTGCGCGGCCGCTCGGTCGGCTTCGCTGTCGAGGATGGACATCTCCGGCTGCGGCGCGGCGGCGAGCTTGTACCGCAGGGTCAGCACCCGGGTAGCGGCCTCGACGAGGCGCTGCTTCGGCAGCGAGCCGTCCTTGAGCCCGTCGAGGAGACCCTTCTGGGCCTGCTTCAGGTTCGGCGGCATCAGGACGATGTCGTTTCCGGCGAGGACGGCCCGCTTCGCGGCCTCACCCGGTCCCCACTTCTTTGCCGGTGCCATGTTCATCGCGTCCGAGACCACGACGCCCTTGAAGCCCATCGCGCCGCGGAGCAGGTCGATGAGGACCTTCGAGGAGAACGTGGCCGGCGTGCCCGGATCGATCGCCTTGACGTCGAGGTGGCCGCTCATCACGATGCCGGCGCCGGCCTGGATGCCGGCGACGAACGGGGGCAGGTCCTCGCGGTCTAGCGCGGCCCGGTCCTGCGCGAGGACGGGCAGCTCCTCGTGGCTGTCGGCCGTGGTGTGGCCGTGACCCGGGAAGTGCTTGAGCGCCGGCGCCACGCCGGCCGCGGTCAGTCCCTTGGTCGCGGCGGCCACCTGCGCCGACACGTCGGCCGGCACGCTGCCGTACGACCGCGACCCGATGACGCCGCTGCCGCGCGGCCCGAGCACGTCGGCGACCGGCGCGAAGTCGACGTTGATGCCCAGCGCGGCCAGGTTGCCGCCGGCCGCCTTCCACGCCGCCTCGGTGGCGGCCGGGTTGCGGGCCGCCCCGAACGCCATGGCGCTGGGAAGCTGCACGATGCCGGTCCGGATGCGGGTGACCGCGCCGTACTCCTGGTCGGTGCCGATCAGGAGCTTGACCCCGGCCGCCCGGTTGAGGCCGTCGGTGAGCTTGCGGATCTGCTCGGGCGAGTCGACGTTCGTGGTCTTGTTGGTGCCGCCGGTCGGATCGTCGGCCGACCAGCCGACCAGGATCAGCCCGCCGAGCTTGTACTTCTTCACCATGTCGGCCGGGCTCGCGACGCCGGCGTAGGCGTTGTTCTCCTTCGCCGACGCGCCGGTGACGTTCGTGGCGTCGTTGCCGTACGCGTACGGCATGAGCACCTGGCCGACCAGCTCCTCGTCGGAGAACTTCGCCACGGCGGCAGCGGCGGCCTCGGCCGGGTCGGCGTTCGGCGGCGGGGCCACGGGTCCGGAGGTGGCGGGCGCGGCGGCCGCGCCGCCCTTCTCGTCGCCCTTTCCGCAGGCGGACAGGACGAGAGCCAGGACGAGCAAAAGGGCGGCTGGACGCATCCGCCCACTCAACCAGACGGACGCACGTCACCCAACTCGGGCCAGCGCGTCACCCAACCCGGGCCAGCGCGTCACCCTACCCGGGTCAGCAGGCTCACCGGCTCTCCGTCGGCGGCGAGGCGGTAGGGCTCGAGCTCGGCGTCCCAGGCGCTGCCGAGCTCACGTTCCAGGGTGTGCGCCAGGGTCTCGTGGCTCTTGGAGTTCGCGATCAGGAACCGCAGGCGGTCTTCGCCGATCATGATGTCGCCGTTGGCGCTCGCGGTGGCGCGGAACAGCCCGCGGCTGGGGACGTGCATGATGCGTTCCCCGTCGGCGCCGGGGCTGGGTTCCTCGGTGACCTCGAAGCGGAGCATCGGCCACTGCTTCAGGGCGCCGGCGAGATCACCGCCGGTGCCGGGGCGCCCGGTCCACACGTAGTCGGCCCGGCGGGCGCCGGGTTCGATGGGCTGGGAAGCCCAGTCGAGCCGGACGGGCGTGCCGAGCACGCGCGCCAGCGCCCACTCGACGTGTGGGCACACGGCGAGCGGGGTCGAGTGGACGTAGACAACGCCACGGGTGCGCACGACTGGACCTCCCGATGACCGAGGTGCGTCTTCCCCTACGACCTCGACGTGAGTGAACAGTCCTGCACGGTTATTCATTTGTCTGACGTGGACCATGATGACGTCGCGCTGGCCGGTACGCTAGCGGTTGCGGCGATATCCTGCACAGTTGTTCATGAACTGGTAGGTTCTCCAGCCCCCCGAACTCCACAACGCGCGGTACCGCCGGTCGGTTACCGCCCCTCCGTTTGGCCCTCGCCAGGGCCTGTCGGCTACTATTTCCGACGGTTCTTTCCGACTGATCCAAGGAGTCCCGCGGTGGCGAGCAACACCTCCAAGACCGCGCGCGCGTCCGTCCGCGCCGGCCAAGCCGGCGCCGCGGGTGGCGCGCTGAGCGTGCTCGGCGAGTTCAAGTACCTGATCCCGCTGAACAAGGGCAAGCACGCCTACGTCCGTAACCTCACGAACGGCCGCACCGTGCACCACAAGACCGACTCCGAGGCGTTCGTCGAGGAGATCCGGGTGCTCGCGGGTGCCGGGCACGCCGCGAAGATCCGCGCTGAGCTGCAGTCGCTCGACAGCGCCCACCCCGAAGACGGCTGGGGCGCCACCGAGAAGCGCCTCGAAGACGCGGGCGTCTTCGGCTAGGCCGTACCGACCCACAGAGCCCTCCCGGGCGGATACATACCGGGAGGGCTTTGGCATGTCGCATTTCAGGGGTGTTTCACCCAAGCTACCCACGGGTATCGTGGCTCCATGTCGGCTCCCGTGCACCCCGGTCTCCGGGTCCGCACGTCCGACGGCGTCGAGCTGCACGTGGCCGAGTACGGAGAAGGCCCCCTCACTGTCGTGCTCCTCCACGGCTGGACGCTCGACCACCGCCTCTGGCAGAGCCAGATCGCCGCGCTGAAGGACCGGGCCAGGGTGCTCGCCGTCGACCTGCGCGGCCACGGCAGATCCGGATCGTCGCAGCTCAGCGACACGAACCTCTTCCGGCTGGCCGACGACATCCACGCGGTCGTCACCCAGTGCGTCCCCGAGGGCAGGGTCGTCCTCGCCGGGCACTCGCTGGGCGGCATGGCCATGCTGGAGTTCGCGCACCGCTACCCGGAGGTCTTCGAACGCCAGGTCGCCGGCGTGGCGCTCGTGTCGACCACCGCCGAGGGCCACACCCACCTCAGCTACGGCCTGGCGCCGTGGCTGGGCAAGGTCGTCCGCGAGCTCGAGACCCGCGGCGCGGCCCTGCTCGCTCTCGGTGGCCCGCTGCGGGTCCACCGGGCGGTGATGCCGGCGCTGCTGCCTGCCGTGCGCTGGCTCGTCTTCGGCGACCGGGTGGAGTCGGAGACGCTGCGCCTGACCATCGCGATGATCAGCTGCGCGTCGCTGGGCTCGATCGGCGGGTTCCGGCCGTCCGTGGGGAAGATGAACCGGTTGGACGCGCTGAGCCTGCTCGCGCGTGTTCCGGTTCGCGTGCTGGTGGGTAACCGCGACCGGCTCACTCCGGTCAAGTGCACCGAGGCCATCGTGGCCGCGCTCCCCCACGCCCGCCTGCAGGTCTTCGACAGCTGCGGGCACATGCTGCCGCTCGAGTGTCCGGATGCCGTCACCGAGGCGCTGGGCGACCTCGTCGATGAGGCCAACGGGTAGCAGCCCCGCCACCGGGGTGGACTAGTCTGGTTAGTCGCGTCTTCGATCGTTCCTTGATCGACGGGCCCGGCGGGGTGGACCTGTGCGGGTACGGTCTTTGCCTTGGAGGTGACGACCCACCATGGGATGGATCGAGAGCTGGCTGCACACGCTGCCACCAATCGCGGTCGGCGGGGTGGTGTGCCTGATCATCGGCCTCGAGAGCATGGGCATCCCGCTGCCGGGTGAGCTCACGCTCGTCGCCGCCTCGTTGATGGCCGCCACCGGTGCGATCAGCCCCTGGTACGTGGCCTCGGCCGCCGCCATCGGCGCGATCATCGGCGACTCGATCGGCTACACGATCGGGCGCAAGGGCGGCCGGCCGCTGCTGGAGAGGCTGGGCCGCCGGTTCCCCAAGCATCTCGGGCCACCGCACCTCGACCGCGCCGAGCGCACGTTCGCCAAGTGGGGCGTGTGGGCGGTGTTCTTCGGCCGGTTCATCGCGCTGCTGCGGATCCTCGCCGGTCCGCTGGCCGGCGCGTTGAAGGTGCCGTACCACAAGTTCCTCATCGCCAACGCCGCCGGCGGTCTCGTCTGGGCGTTCGGCACGGTGTTCGTGATCTACCACGTGGGGCAGGTCGCCGAGGAGTACCTGAAGGACTTCTCGTGGGCCGCGCTGGTCCTCGCGGTGCTCGCGGGCTTCGGCAGCACCTGGTACTTCAAGCGCCGGGCCGCGAAGCACGCCAGGCAGACCGAGGCCGAGCTCGCCGCCGACGAGGCGGAGATCGACACGGTGGCCGAGGGCACCGTCGAGGCGGGCACCGTGGCCGCGGCGGTGGCGGCGGCCACCACGGCGGCGGCCGCCGAGAAGCTGCACCACCACCACGACGACCCGCCGTCCGCGTAACCCGGAGAGCCATTGTCAACCGAGCCCACCACGGCCGCCGACGAGACGGCCGCCGAGCTCGCCGCCGAGCAGCGGTACGTCGACCGGGTCTACAGCCGGCTGGCCGACCTGCGGAAGTCCGCGGCCGAGTCGGAGAAGGCCGGCTTCAACATCGCGAAGGTCGGCAACTTCGGCGCGCTCGTCGAGCGTGACGCGATGGTCTACCACGCCGCCCGGCGCCGGCTCGCCCTCGACGCCGAGTACGAGGGGCTGGTGTTCGGCCGGCTCGACATGGGTCCCAACGCCCGACCGCCCGACGACGGCCCGGCCTCCGCGCCGGTGGAGCCGGCGGTGCCCGACGGCGAGGTCCGCTACATCGGCCGGCTCGGGCTGCGCGACGAGAAGTACGAGCCGCTGGTCGTCGACTGGCGCGCGCCGGCGGCGGCCCCGTTCTACCGGGCGACCCCCACCGACCGCATGGACGTGGTGCGCCGGCGCACCATCCGCAGCAGCGGCGAGCAGGTCGTGGGCGTCGAGGACGACCTGCTCGACCCGGAGGCCGCGCCCGCGGAGATGGCGGTCATCGGCGACGGCGCGCTCCTGGCCGCGCTCACCCGGGCCACCGGTACCGGCATGCGCGACATCGTCGCCACGATCCAGAAGGAGCAGGACGACGCGATCCGCTCCCCCGCGTCCGGTGTGACGGTCGTGCGCGGCGGACCCGGCACCGGCAAGACGGCCGTGGCCCTGCACCGCGCCGCCTATCTCCTCTACAACGACCGGAACCGGTTCGAGTCCGGCGGGGTGCTGGTGGTCGGGCCGTCGGAGGTGTTCGTCGGGTACGTCGCGCGGGTGCTGCCGTCGCTGGGCGAGGACGCGGTGACGCTGCGGTCGCTCGGCCAGCTCGTGCCGGGGTACGTCGCCGAGCGGCACGACCCGCCCGAACTCGCGGTGGCGAAGGGGTCGGTCCGCATGGCGCGGGTGCTCGCGCGCGCCGCCCGCGACAACGCGCCCGACGCCCCGTCCCGTATCCGTGTTCTGTACAAGGGGCAACTTCTTCAACTGGACGGGCGTGCGCTCACCGACGTGCGCCGCGACCTGCTCAACAGCGGCGCGAAGCGTAACGCCGTGCGCCCGAAGGCCGCCGGTCTGGTGCTCGACGCGCTGTGGCGCCAGACGGAACAGCTGTTCAGCAAGGCCGCCCGGCCCAAGCGCGAGGAGTTCGCGCAGGAGATCGCGGAGCGGCCCGAGTTCCGCACGTTCATGAGCCAGTGGTGGCCCCGGCTGCGGCCGGTCGACGTGCTGTCCTGGTTCCGCGACGGGGCGCGGCTGCGCCGCTACGCCGAGGGCATCTACTCCACGCAGCAGATCGGGGTGCTGGTGCGCGGCTTCGCCACCTTCGACCCCGACGACCTCCACGTCGCCGACGTGGCCCTGCTCGACGAGCTGAACGAGCTGCTCGGCGAGCCGCCGGTCCGCAAGGTCAAGCGCGACCCGTTCCAGGTCGCCGAGGGCGTTCACGAGCTGTCCACCCGTTTCGAACGCGAGGCGGCGGCGCGGCGGGCCGCGACCGAGCGCCCCCTGGACTACCGCGAGTACGCCCACATCGTCGTCGACGAGGCGCAGGACGTGTCGCCGATGCAGTGGCGCATGGTCGGCCGGCGCGGCGAGTTCGCGTCGTGGACGGTCGTCGGCGATCCCGCCCAGGCCGCCTGGCCCGACCAGGCCGAGGCCAACCGGGCGATGACCGAGGCCGTCGGCAAGCGCCGCCGCGACTTCGAGCTGACCACCAACTACCGCAACGCCGCCGAGATCTTCGACGTGGCCGCCCGGGTGATCCGCCGGGCCGAGCCGGGGATCTCGCTGCCGACGGCGGTACGCCGGGCCGGGGTTCCGCCGACGCATCTCACCGTTTCCGAGCTGCGCCCGGCGGTGCTGTCGGCGGTGCGGGAGGTGCTCGCCGCGGTGGAGGGCACGGTCGGTGTCATCGCGACGACCGCCACCCGCGACGGGGTGGCGGGCTGGCTCACCGAGGTTGCCGAGCCCCGGCTGCAGGTGGTCACGGGCCTCGACGCCAAGGGCATGGAGTACGACGGCGTGGTCGTCGTCGAGCCCGGCGCGCTGGCGGCCGAGGGCGCGAACGGCGTGCGCACGCTGTACGTGGCCCTCTCCCGCGCCACGCAACGGCTCACCACCGTGGCGACCGACGCCCGCTGGCTCCCCGTTTCATAAACGACGCTCTATCCAGTGCAGGTGTGGCCGCTGCGGCCGCACTGGATAGAGCGTCGTTTATCTCGAGCCGGGCTCAGGCCTCGCGGGTGGCGCCGCCGGCCGCGACAGCGCGGAACCAGGTCGGTGCCGTGAAGCCGCGCTCCGCGAAGGCCGCCGTCACCGCGTCGGCGACGCGCTCCGCGGCGTCGGCGTCGACCAGGGCCAGCACGCAGCCGCCGAAGCCGCCGCCGGTCATGCGGGCGCCGTAGGCGCCGGCGGCCAGCGCCGTCTCCACCGCCGTGTCGATCTCGGGGACGGTGATCTCGTAGTCGTCGCGCATCGAGGCGTGGGACGCGGTCAGCAGCGGACCGATGCCCGTCACCGAGCCGCCCCGCAGCTTCTCGACCGTCTCCAGCACGCGCGCGTTCTCGGTGACCACGTGCCGCACCCGCCGCGCGGTCACCTCGTCGAGCCGCCCGCACGCGGCCGGCAGGTCCTCCGCCGCGAGGTCGCGCAGGGCCCGCAGGCCGAGGGTCTGCGCCGCCGACTCGCACGACGCCCGCCGCGCGGCGTACTCGCCGTCGGCGTGGGAGTGCGGGGCGCGGGAGTCGATGACGAGCATCGCCAGGTCGTGCTCGGCCAGCGCGAACGGGACGTGCTCGCGGTCGCCGCTGCGGCAGTCGAGGAACATCGCGTGGCCGGGGCGGCACAGCGTCGACGCGGACTGGTCCATGATGCCGGTCGGCGCGCCGACGTAGCTGTTCTCGGCCCGCTGCGCGACCGCCGGCCAGTCGTCGCGCGACAGGTCGAGCCCGCCGAGGTCGACGAGCGCGGCGAGCACCGCGCACGTGAGCGCCGCCGACGACGACAGGCCCGCGCCCAGCGGCACGTCGGACGTGATCGCCAGGTCGAGGAACGGCGGGCGGTGACCGGCTGCGCGCAGCGCCCACGGCACGCCGGCCACGTACGCCGCCCAGCCGTTTACGGCACCGGGTCGCAGGTCGGCTTCGGAGATGACGACGGTTTCGCCGGTCTCGCGGGAGTAGACCGTCCAGAATGGACCGTCGGCCGGCCGGGCGGCCACCGTGGTGCGCATCGGGATCGCGAACGGCAGCACGAAGCCGTCGTTGTAGTCGGTGTGCTCGCCGATCAGGTTGACCCGTCCGGGCGCGCTCCACACGCCGGCCGGCTCCATCCCGAACCGCTCGTGGAACTCCTTCACAGCTCTCCTATTCCGAAAACCCGCAAATGACCGCGAAGTGGCCGCCTTCGCTGCGCTACGGCAGCCACTTCGCCTCCCGCAACTGCTCGGCCGCCCGCTCCGGCGGGACGTCGTTGACCCACGCACCCATCGCAGCCTCCGACCCGGCCAGGTACTTGAGCCGGCCCGGCGCGCGGCGGTTGCTCGTCACCTGCAGGTGCAGCCGGTAGACGTCGCGGCCGGTGCGGGTGGGCGCCTGGTACCAGGCCGCGATGTACGGCATCGAGACCCCGAACAGCCCGTCGAGGCGGCGCAGCACCTCCAGGTAGACCGGACCGAACGCGTCGCGCTCGGCGTCGTCGAGCGCGGGGATGTCGGGCACCTGTCGGTGCGGGTACACGTGGACTTCGTAGGGCCACCGCGCGAAGGCCGGCACGAACGCGGTCCAATGCTCGTTGGACGCGACCACGCGCGGACCGCCGCGTTCGGCGGACAGGATGTCGGCGAACAGCGTCGGTGTGGCGTTGGCCAGATGCTGGCGGGTGCGCTGCGGCAGGTACGGGTAGGCGTAGATCTGCCCGTGCGGGTGGTGCAGCGTGACGCCGATCTCCTCGCCCCGGTTCTCGAAGCAGAACACCTGCTCCACCTCGGGCAGCTCGTTCAACGCGGCGGTACGGTCGGCCCAGGCGTCGACCACGGTACGCACCCGCGCCGGCGACAGGCCGGCGAAGGAACCGTTGTGGTCGCTGGTGAAGCAGACCACCTCGCACCTGCCGGCGCCGGGGCGGGTGGGCGTCACCGGGGTCAGCGACGTGCCGCCGACGCCCGCGACCCGGGAACTGAACGACGGGAACCGGTTCTCGAACACCACCACGTCGTAGTCGGCAGCCGGGATCTCACTGGAGAAGTCCGGAGTGGACGGACACAGTGGACACTCGGTGGTCGGCGGCAGGAACGTGCGGGTCTGCCGGTGCGCGGCCACCGCCACCCAGTCGTCGAGCAGCGGGTCGTAGCGCAGCTCGGACGCGGGCGGCGGGGGCGGCAGGTCGCGCTTGTCGGGCGTGCTCCGGTCGAGGCCCGGAGACTCGTCGAAGTAGATGAGCTCCCGACCGTCGGCGAGGGTGACGGCGGTGCGGTGTACTGGCACGCCGTAGACCCTATTAGCCCCGCAACACCTCGGCGAGCCGGTCGACCACCATGTGGATCTCGTCCTCGGTCACCACGAGCGGTGGCGCGAGCCGCAGCGTCGAGCCATGGGTGTCCTTGGCAAGCACGCCATGGGTGGCGAGCCGGGTGCAGGCCTCGCGACCGGTCATCAGCGCGGGGTCGATGTCGATGCCCGCCCACAGGCCGCGGCCGCGCACGGCGGTGAGACCGTGACCGACCAGCCCGCCCAGCCGCCCGTGCAGCACCTCGCCGAGGTCGCGGGCCCGGCGCTGGTACTCGCCGGTGGCCAGCAGGCCGATCACGGCGCGCCCGACGGCACATGCCAGCGGGTTGCCGCCGAACGTCGACCCGTGCTCGCCGGGGCGCAGCACGCCGAGCACGTCACGCCGGCCGACGACGGCCGAGACCGGCACCACGCCGCCGCCGAGGGCCTTGCCGAGCACGAACAGGTCGGGCACGACGCCCTCGTGGTCGCAGGCGAACGTCTCACCGGTGCGGCCGAGACCGGACTGGATCTCGTCGGCGACGAACAGCACGTCGCGCTCGGTGCACAGGGCCCGGACCGCCGGCAGGTACCCGGGCGGCGGGACCAGCACACCGGCCTCGCCCTGGATCGGCTCCAGCAGCACGGCGACGGTGGTGTCGTCGATGGCCGCGGTCAGCGCGTCGAGGTCGCCGTAGGGCACGGTGCGGAAGCCGGGCGTGTAGGGGCCGTAGTCGGCCCGCGCCTCGGGATCGGTGGAGAAGCTGATGATCGTCGTGGTGCGGCCGTGGAAGTTGTTCTCGGCCACCACGATCGTCGCGCGCCCGTCCGGTACGCCCTTGACCTTGTAACCCCACTTGCGCGCGACCTTGATCGCGGTCTCGACCGCCTCGGCGCCGCTGTTCATCGGCAGCGTGAGGTCGGTGCGACACAGGTCGGCCAGCTCGTGGCAGAACGGGCCGAACTGGTCGTGCAGGAACGCGCGGCTGGTGAGCGTGACGCGGTCGAGCTGGTCGCGGGCGGCGCCGACGATGTCGGGGTGCCGGTGCCCGAAGTTCAGCGCCGAGTACCCGGCGAGGCAGTCGAGGTAGCGCCGGCCGTCGACGTCGGTGACCCAGGCGCCCTCGGCGGCCGCGGCCACCACCGGCAACGGGTGGTAGTTGTGCGCGGTGTACCGCTCGGCCTCGTTCAGCGCGGGCGTGGTCAGATCATGGTGGACCGCCGTCATCGGCCAATCATCCATTGTCGGGCCGCACGTAGAAGGGGTGTTTCGTTGCGTGCGGACCCTGTGGAACGGCGATTCGTTGCGTGGCCGCCGCGATCCGGCTCGCTCGGGCGCCGGCGCTCCGTACGTTGCCACTACGGGGGTGGTGTCGACCATGCGGATCATCGAGTCCTGGCTGCGTAACCGCGGGTTCGGTACCAAGATCATGCTCCTGAGCGCCATCGCGATCACCGGCATCGGGGTCAGCGCCGCGGTCGGCATGGTCGCGCAGATCCGCAACGAGAGCGACGCCGACCGGCTCTCGGTCTCCGCGACGCTCACCCGCGAGGCCCTCGAAGCCGACATGGCCCACGACGCGATCCGCGGCGACGTCCTGCGCGCCCTGCTCGCCGCGCGGTCCGCGACACCCGACCAGGCCGAGATCGCCGAGGTCAACCGCGACCTCGAGGAGCACTCCGCGGCCATGCGCGACAAGCTGACCGCCCTGGCCAGCCCGCCGTCGCCGGCACCGGTGCGGGCCGCGACCGCCGCCGTGCGGCCGGTGGTCGACACCTACCTGGAGCGCGCCGCGTCCGTGGTGGGCAGCGGCGGCGCCGGCTACGCCGAGTTCTCCACGTCGTTCACGGAGGTCGAGGAGCAGTTGCCGGCGGTCGGCGACGCGCTGGAGGCGTACGCCGCCGACCTGGCCGGCGCCGTCGGCGACCAGCGCCGCAGCACCGAACGCCTGCTGCTGCTCACCGCGCTCGTCGCCGGCGCGTTGTTCGCCGTGACCGGCTGGCTCATCGCCCGCGGGGTGCTGCGTCCGCTGCGCGAGGTGTCGGGCGTGCTCGACGGTCTGGCCGCCGGCGACCTGACCCGCACCGCCGACGCGTCCGGCGCCGACGAGATGGGCGTGATGGCCCGCGCGCTGAACACGGCGATCGACAGCGTGCGCGGCACGCTCGGCGCGGTGACCGGGTCGGCGGGCACCGTGTCGCGCTCGGCGACCGACATGGCCGGCTCGACGCAGCGCATCGCGTCGTCCTCCCGCGAGGTCAGCGACCGCGCGGCCGCCGCCGCCGAGGCCGCCGACGCGATCAACCGCAACATCAGCACCACCGCGGCCGGCGGCACCCAGATGGGCACCTCGATCGAGGAGATCTCCCGCAACGCCGCCGAGGCCGTGCGCGTGGTCAACGAGGCCGTCTCGATGGCCAGCCGGGCCAACGCGATCATGATGGAGCTGGGCGAGTCGTCGGGCGAGATCAGCTCGGTGGTCAAGCTGATCACCACGATCGCCGAGCAGACCAACCTGCTCGCGCTCAACGCGACGATCGAGGCCGCGCGCGCCGGCGACGCCGGCAAGGGCTTCGCCGTCGTCGCGTCCGAGGTCAAGGACCTCGCACAGGAGACCGCGCGGGCCACCGAGGAGATCGCCCGCCGGGTCACCTCGATCCAGGACGGCACGAGCGGCGCGGTCACCGCGATCGGCGAGATGACCGCCGTGATCGAGCGGATCAACGAGTTCCAGACGCTCATCGCCGCCGCCGTCGAGGAGCAGAGCGCCACGACGTCGGAGATGAACCGCAACATCCACGAGGCGGTCACCCGGAGCGGCGAGATCTCGGAGACGATCTCCGCGATCGCGGGGTCGGCCCGGTCGAGCTCCGGCGACGCCGCGACCTCGCAGGACGCGGTCACCCAGCTGTCGTCGCTGGCCGACGAGCTCCGCGGCCAGGTGAGCCGCTTCCGGCTGTGAGGCTGATTTGTCGCCGAACGAGGCGACGGGGGTTTTTCCACGGGTGTAGCCGGGGTATCTGTCCCAGATCCACCGTCTACGAGGGGGCTACGCCGCAATGCCACTGCCAGAGGACAAGCAGCCGTTGATCGCCACCTTGAAACGGGTGGCGGCCCAGCTCAAGCAGCTGGGGGTGCCGTTCGCGCTGGCTGGCAGCTTCGCGGTGTACGCCCGCGGTGGCCAGCCGTGCGACCACGACGTCGACTTCATCATCAAGGCCGAGGACTCCGAGCGGATCCTCACGCACCTGGTCGAGGCCGGGTTCCGGGCCGAGGTGCCGCCGGAGGGCTGGCTGGTGAAGGTGTACGAGGACGACCGGCTGGTCGACCTGATCTACACGCCGGTGCAGCGGCCGGTCACCGACGAGACGCTCGCCGACGTCGACATCCTGTCGGTCAACGCGGTCCACATGCCGGTGCTGAGCGCGACCGAGCTGATGATCCACAAGATGCTGACCTGGTCGACGCACTACTGCGACTTCGCCCGCGGGCTGCCGACGGCCCGGTCGCTACGGGAGCAGATCGACTGGGCGCGGGTGCAGCGCGAGACCGCGCACTCGCCGTTCGCGCGGGCGTTCCTCGTCCTGCTGGACGGCCTCGAGGTCATCTCGCTGGCCGACCTGGCGATCCCTCTCAGAGAGGTTGTGGCGTCGTGAACGAGTACACCGAGGGCGACATCCAGCACGCGCTCACCGAGGACCCGCGGGTGGCCGAGCAGGGCATCCGCGTCGTCCGGGTCGACGACGGGGTGGTGCTGGTCGGCGAGGTCGAGAGCCCCGACCGGTGTTCCCAGATCGAGTCGGTGCTGCACGAGAAGTTCCCCGGCCTGCAGGTGCGCTGCGACCTCAGCGTCACCCGGGTCACCGCGCCACAGGAGGTCGAGAGCATATGAGGATCGCCGCCGTCGGAGACGTCCACCTGGACGAGGACGTCCTCGGCCGCTACCGTCCCGCGCTCGACCTGCTCGGCGACAAGGCCGACGTGCTGCTCCTGGCCGGTGACCTCACCCGGCACGGAACCCCCGAGGAGGCGCGCTGCGTGGCGGCGGAGTTCGGCGGGCTGGCGGTGCCGGTCGTCGCCGTGCTCGGCAACCACGACTACAACTCCGACCAGCAGGACGCCGTCACGACGGTGCTCGAGGACGCCGGCATCACGGTGCTGGAGAAGTCGTCGACGGTGCTCGACATCCGCGGCACCCGGCTCGGCATCGCCGGCGTGAAGGGCTTCGGCGGCGGCTTCGCCGGCCGGTGCACCAGCGAGTTCGGCGAGCCGGAGAACAGGGCGTACGCCCGGCACGGCCGCGAAGCGGCCGACGCGCTCGCGCGGGTGCTCCAGGACCTCGACTGCGACGTGCGGGTGGCGCTGACCCACTACTCGCCCGTGCCCGAGACCCTCGTCGGCGAGCCGCTGGAGATCTACCCCTTCCTCGGCTCGTACCTGCTGGCCCAGGCGATCGACTCGGCGCCGACCGCGCTTGCCCTGCACGGCCACGCCCACGCGGGCAGCGAACGCGGCACCACGCCGGGCGGCGTGAAGGTCCGCAACGTCGCGCACCCCGTGATCAAGCAGGCGTACAGCGTCTACGAACTGGAGCCCGCGGCACTCGTTGTATGAGCGCCGTTCACCAAGCGCCCGTACCATCGGGACATGTTGAAGAAGCTGCTGGGTCTGGCCGGGGTCACCGCGCTGCTCGCGTTCGTACTCGCGTGCAGCATCGGTGGCGGCGACGGCGATGATGACGACGACGATGACGACTTCGCGCCGGTCACCTCCGTGGTGAGCCTGCGCTAGGAGATCAGGCGGCGCTGAAGCGGCGGGGTGTGTTCCCGCTGTACGCGCGGAGGTGGTCGCCCACGAGGTCGGGGCGGCCATCCCGCACGCACGCGTCGGCGCCGGCCTCCAGGACGCCGACGACCTCGGCCACCGGGGCGTCGTGGTCGACGAGGGCCAGGATCGGCGTGTCGGGGTACTCGGCGCGGGTGCGCTTCACGCGCATCCGGTCGGGCCGCACCAGCACGATCGCGTCGACCCAGCGCGGGTCGTCGGTGCTCATCCGCCACTGCCGGGGCAGCACGTCGGCCAGCTCGGCGGCCAGCTCCGGCGATCCGTCCATCGTCACGATTCTGCTCATGATTCTTTTTCCCAAGCGAACCTGTGACACGGCTGGGAAGCCACTGTCAGCTGGCTTCCGGTTGTGTGGAGATCGCGTGTACGACCTTCTCCGGCTCGATCTCGCCCACGGGAACGTACAGCGGCAGCCGCACCTCGAAGCGCGCACCCACGCCCAACGCGGTCTCCAGCTTGATCTTCCCGCCGTGCGCCGCCACCAGCGCGTGCACGATCGACAGGCCCAGCCCGCTGCCCCGGTGCGCCGGTCCCTTGTCGCTGACCGTGCGCGTGCGTGACGGGTCGGGCCGGAAGAACCGCTCGAAGACGCGCGCCGCGTCGTCGGGCGCGAGTCCCGGACCGGCGTCGGCGACCGACAGCACCACCTCGCCCTGCGTTCCCGGGCTCGCCACGGTCTCCACGGTGACCGTGACCGGCGTACCCGCCGGCGTGTGCTGGACGGCGTTGTTGAGCAGGTTCCCGATGACCTGCCGCAGCTGCAGCTCGTCGCCGATGACCACCGGTGGCCGGTCGGCGTTCGGCACCAGCCGGATCGGGTGGTCGTCGTGGGTCGCCGTGGTGTCCTGGACCGCGTCGGCGGCCAGCGACAGCACGTCGACCGGCATCGTCTGCATCGGGCGGTGCTGGTCGAGCCGCGCCAGCAGGAGCAGGTCCTCGACGAGCGCGCTCATGCGGGTCGCGTGGTGCTCGATGCGACCGATCACGTGCGCCGGGTCGCCGCCGCCCTGCCGGTACAGCTCGGAGAAGCCGCGGATCGCGGTGAGCGGCGTACGCAGCTCGTGGCTGGCGTCGGCGGCGAACCGGCGCATCCGGGCCTCCGACGCGCGCGCCTCCGCCTCCGAGCGCTCCCGGGCCCGGAACGCGTACTCGATCTCGCCGAGCATCGCGTTGAACGCGGCCGCCAGCCGCCCGACCTCCGTGTCGGGATGGCCGGCCGGCACGCGGCGGGTCAGGTCGCCGGCGGCGATCTCCCGGGCGGTGCGCTCGACCTGCAGCAGCCGCCGCAGGCTGGTGCGCACCATCGCGTACCCGACGACCGCCAGCACCGCGAGCACGACCGCGCCGATGATGATGTGCGCGGTGGCGAGCTTGCCGACCGTGCTGTCGACCTCGTCGAGCAGGATCGCGACGATCACCGAACCGGAGTTGTCGGCCAGCGGGGTGATCAGCACCCGCCACTGGTGACCGCGCCGGCTCTGCGACGACGTCGTGAACGGCTCGCCGGACTTCTCCTGCGCGTACTCGATCGTCGGCCGCGTGAGCCGCGGCTGGCTCTGCGAGGTGTTGTCGGTGAGGATGAACCCGTCGTAGTCGCCGTTCTGGTCGGCCACCGCCACGCCGAGCGCCGACCAGCCCATCGGCAGGCTGAGATAGTTGCGCAGCAGGTCGCGGCTGGCGTCTTCGCCGTACTGCTGCTGCAGCCCCAGGATCATCCCGGTGGCCTGGGTCAGCTGCACGTCGACCCGCTCGATGAGGAAGCCGCGCAGGGCGTAGGTGCCGGCCGCGCCGCTGGCGCCGAGCGCCATCGTCACCAGCACCAGAACCGACGTGACGAGCGTGACCCGCAACGGCACCCGGTCGGGGAGACGCCGCAGGGTCTCGATCATCGCCGTGGCTGCCGCATCGTGTATCCCACACCGCGCAGCGTGTGGATGAGCCGCGGCTCGGTGGTGTCGACCTTCTTGCGCAGGTACGACACGTACGACTCGACCACGCCGCCGTCGCCGCCGAAGTCGTAGCGCCACACATGGTCGAGGATCTGCGCCTTGGAGAGCACCCGGTTGGCGTTCTCCATCAGGTACCGCAGCAGCTTGAACTCGGTGGGCGACAGCGACACCGGCCGCCCGGCCTTCCACACCTCGTGCGTGTCGGCGTCGAGCTCGATGTCGGCGAACGTGATGCGGGCGCCACGCGCCTCGCCACTGGCCCGCTCGTCGACCCGGCGGAGCACCGCCTGGATGCGCGCGATCACCTCGGCGAGGCTGAACGGCTTGGTGACGTAGTCGTCGCCGCCCAGCGTCAGCCCGTGGATCTTGTCTTCGGTGGTGTCGCGGGCGGTGAGGAACAGCACCGGCGTGCGGGTGTTCTCGCCGCGCAGCTTCTTGACGACCTCGAACCCGTCGAGGTCGGGCATCATGACGTCGAGCAGGATCAGCTCGGGGCGGAACCTGCGCACCTCGGCCAGCGCCTGGCGGCCGCTGGTGGCGCCCGCCACGTCGAAGCCGGCGTACCGCAGGCTCGCCGAAAGCAGCTCGACGATGTCAGGCTCGTCGTCGACGACGAGCAGGCGCCGGCCGCTTCCGGTGCCGTCGAGCCGCTGGACGGCGGCGGTTTCGTTGGTCATCGGTCACCACCATCCCAGCAGACGTTTCCGGCTCCCTGGTAGCAAGCTGGGAACTTGCTGTGAGCGTACCGGCCCGGCGGGGCACACAGCGGACTCTCAGGTGACGCAAAGCGCCCTCCCAACCTGGGAGGTCACCTTTACGGCATGACAGACCGCGACAGCTCGGCACCCGACCAGCCGACGACCGGACAACCGGGTCCGGACTTCGCCGCCCCTCCGTTCCCCCCGGGGCCGCCGGCGTACGGCGCGCATGGCCCACAGGGCGCGCAGCCCCCGCAGGTCCCACAGCCCCCGCAGGCCGCGCCGGCTCAGCACGCCAGTTACGGGTACGCACAGCCGACGGCCCAGCCGACCCAGACGGCCCAGTTCGCCCGGCCCGCGTACGGCGGCGGCTACCCCGGCCAGCCCTACGGCTACCAGGCGTACCAGCAGCACCAGCAGACCGGTCCCCTCGGTCTCCCCGTGCCGGGGCAGGCGCGGCCGAACCGGCGCGGTGGCAAGCGGGCGGCCGTCGCCGCCGGCGTGCTGGCGCTCATGCTCGGCAGCGGTGTCGTCGGCGGGGCCGTCGCCACCCAGTTCGACGACGGCACGACCGGCACCGCCGCCGGCGCGCGTCCCCCGGCCGTCGCCACCGCGCAGACCGGCTCGCTGGCCGACGTGGTCGCGACGGTCTCGCCCAGCGTGGTCCAGATCAACGTGACCGCGCGCGGCGGATCGGGCACCGGGTCGGGCGTGATCATCGACGACAGCGGCACGATCCTGACCAACGCGCACGTGGTCTCCGGCGCCTCCAGCATCCAGGTGCTGCTGGCGAACGGCCGCACCGTCGACGCGCGCCTGGTCGGCGCCGACACCGCCAACGACATCGCCGTCGTGCAGGTCGACGCGGGCACGCTCACCGCGGCCAGCCTCGCCACCGACTCGACGCTGCGGGTCGGCGACACGGTGCTCGCGTTCGGCAGCCCGCTCGGGCTCGACGGCAGCGTCACCGCGGGCATCGTCTCGTCGCTGGACCGGCAGGTCCAGGGCCGCTCGTCGAACCTCGACGGCATGATCCAGACCGACGCCGCGATCAACCCGGGCAACTCGGGCGGGCCGCTGGTGAACTCGGCCGGCCAGGTCGTCGGCATCAACACGGCGATCGCCACCACGAGCGAGGCGGGCGGCAACATCGGCGTGGGCTTCGCGATCCCGATCGCCGACGCGATGCAGATCGCGAACACCCTGCGCTCACGCTGACGCGAGCGCCGGCCCGGGCGCCGAGGCCAGGGCCAACTCCTCCGCGTGGGCGCGGATCTCCGGTACCGCGGTCGTCTCCCAGAGGCGACCGCGGCGGGCGGGTCCCAGCACATGGACCGCCCGCCAGGGCCGGCCGGCGTGGTCGGTGAGCCGGCCGGCCTCATCGGTGTCGAGGCCCAGCCCGTGCGGTCCGCTCCGGGCCGTTCCCGCGGCGACGAGGTCGGCGACGAGCGGGTGGCGCAGCGGGCTGCCCGGTCCGGTGCAGTTGACCACCGCCGCGAAGCGGCGGGCGCGCCCGTCGACGGTCACCGACACCCCGCGCGGACCGGCGGCGGCGTGCTCGACCCGGGCGGCCGACACCCGCAGCCGGCCCGACGCGGTGAGCCGGGCCACCTCCGCCGCGATCGGCGGCGCCATCCGGTGCCGGTGCACGTCCCACCACCGGGCCGCGTGGCGCAGGAACCGCTCGCGGCTCGCCGGTGGCAGCGACCGCCAGACGTCGTCGGTGGCCGGGCGCAGCGCGTCGAACGCGGCGCGCCAGTCGGGGCCGGCCGCGGCGGCCTGCCGGATGCGGCGCATGAGCGGCGCGATCCGCTCCCCGTCCAGCGGCACCGGCGCGCACGGCTCGCCCGCACTGTCCACATGAGACAGTGGCAGCAGTCCGCGTCGTGACAGCGCCACCAGGTCGGCCCGCGGCGCGAGGCTCAGCGCCACATCCACGGCCGTGAGCCCGGTGCCCACGAGCAGCACCGGCCCGTCGGTGGGCACCTCCGCACCCGACCACGGGTCGCTCACGTAGCGCGGGCTTCCGCGCAACCCGCACGCCCACGCCGGGTCGGTGGGCGCGGCGTGGCCGACCGCGAGCACCGCGGCGTCCGTCGCCACCTCCCGGCCGTCCGCTGTCACCACCACGGGACCGGCGGAGCGCGCGAGCCGTACGCCGGTGACCCGTCCACTGTGGACCTCCAGGCGACCCGGGTGGGCCAGCGCCGCCTCCTGGAGGCGGTCGCGGAGGTACTCGCCGTACCACCGGCGGGGCGCGAACGAGCCGTCGTGCACCTCCGGGTCGCGCCGGCGGCACCACTCGACGAAGTCGGTCGGGTGCTCCCGCGACACGCTCATCGTGCCGGCGCGCGAGTTGAGCAGGTGGCCCGGATCCGTGGTGCCGTACGCCACCCCGCCGCCGAGCGTCGGGCGCGGCTCCGCGAGCACCACCCGGTGGCCGGTCGAGCGGAGCAGGTGGATCGCCGCGAGCGTGCCGCTGCATCCGCCACCGATGACGAATGTCGTACTTCCCACGTTTTTCCTCCCTCATAACCTATCGTGTTCATAGGCATTGTGACGCAGCCGACGTTCGCTCGTGGAGGATCCGGAAAGCCAATGACAACAAGGTTTATCGCGTTCCACCGGCCACCGCCGCGCACCCGGGACCCCTACGAGCAGGTGAGATCGTCCCAAAATATGGATAGGGGATTGTCGGCCGCCGCGACGCGCGGGAACACTGACCGGGTGGATTCCGTGCGGGTGCCGCAGAGCGCACTGCTGACCGCCCGGCGCGCCGTCGACCTGGCCCGGTGCGCGAGCGCGCTGTGTCGCCACGACCGCTGCCGAGCCCAGCGATAGGGCCCGGTAACAGCGGGGACCGTGCTTCCGCCCGTCCACTCAAGCTCTGGAAAGTGACATGACCGCGACCGTGACCTCGACGGACCTCCTCAGCCACGCGCGGCGCCTGGCCGCCGACCCGGCGCACTGGCCGTCGACCCTGCACTTCGACACCGCCGACCGGTGGTACACCCGGCTCACCGACGCCGGCGGCCACGAGGCCTGGCTGCTCACCTGGCTTCCCGGCCAGCAGACCGGCTGGCACGACCACGGCGGCTCCGCCGGCGCGTTCCTCGTGGTGGCCGGCCAACTGCGCGAAGACACCGTCGGCGGCTCGCGGCTGCTGACCTCCGGCACCGGCCGCCGGTTCGGTTCTCAGCACGTGCACCGCGTGGTGAACGACGGCATGCAGCCGGCGATCAGCATCCACGTGTACTCACCGGCGCTCACCTCGATGACCCGCTACGAACAGGTGGGCGGGTCGCTGGTGAGGCTGGCCGTCGAGCGGGCGGGGGCGGACTGGTGACCGTTCAGGTGGCGCCGCCGGGATCGCGCGGCATCGGCGAGATCCTCGCGGAGGCCCGGATGCGGCTGCACCGGCTGTCGCCCCGTGACGCGTTCGCGTTGCAGGGCAACGGCGGCGTGCTCGTCGACATCCGGCCGCAGTGGCAGCGGCAGGCCGAGGGCGGCATTCCCGGCACGCTGGTCGTGGAGCGCAACCACCTCGAGTGGCGCTTCGACCCGCGCAGCGACGCGCGGCTGGCGATCGCCGACCGGTACGACCTCCCCGTCGTCGTGGTGTGCTCCGAGGGGTACACGTCCTCCCTGGCGGCGGCGGCGCTGCAGGACCTCGGGCTGTGGCGGGCCACCGACCTGGCCGGCGGCTTCCACGCCTGGAAGGCGGAAGGGCTGCCGGTAGAGTCGGTCACGTGACCGATCCGGTGCTCGCCGAACAGCTCGACTACTACGAGCAGCGCGCCGCCGAGTACGACGACTGGTGGCTGCGCCGTGGCCGCTACGACGCCGGCCCGTCGGAGAACGCCCGCTGGGCCGCGGAGCTCGGCGAGGTGACGGCCGCGCTCGACGCGATGGACGTCCGCGGCGACGTGCTGGAGCTGGCGCCGGGCACCGGCCAGTGGAGCCGCCGCCTGCTGCCGGGCTGCGCGTCGCTGACGCTCGTCGACGGGTCGCCGGCGATGCTCGCGCGCAACCCCGCGGCGTCCGACGCCCGCGCCCGCACCGTTCGTGCCGACCTCTTCGAGTGGACCACCGACGACCGCTTCGACGTGGTGGCGTTCGGGTTCTGGCTCTCCCACGTGCCCGCGGAACGGCTGGCCGCTTTCCTTTCGAGGGTGGCCGGCTGGCTGCGCCCGGGCGGCCGCGTCTTCTATGTGGACAGTCGCCGCGAAGCGGCGAAGGCGTCGCCGGCCCTGGTCTCCACCGACGGCGACCTGCACACCCGCCGCCTGGCCGACGGCCGCGAGTTCACGATCGTGAAGGTGTGCCGCACGAGGGAGGAGTTACAGGAAGCGTTCGAGGCGGCCGGCCTGGCGGCCGAGATCCGCGAGACGCCGACCCTGTTCCAGTACGCGGCCGGCTGACCCGCACCCTCCTACCCGCCGCGGCGCCGATGATCCATAGCGGGTGGGAGGTTATCAACATCATCGACGCTTGATGATGTTCGTAACCTCCCACCCACCGCTCCGGGGCAGTGGCTCGGCGACTCACGTGCGGCGGCTGAAGCCCAGCGCCTTCGTGATCAGCCAGAGCGCCACGCCACCGAGAAGGAGCCACAGGGCGAGCAGGTAGATGCCAGCCTCGCGGCCGATCGGGAGCAGGAACACGAACGAGATCACGGCGCCCGCCACCAGGGCCGCCGCCGGGGCGCGGAAGTGCTCGTGCTCCACGCGGTCGCGGCGCAGCACCAGGGCCGCCACGTTCACCAGCAGGAACACGCCGACGAGCAGGAGCACCGTCGTGTCGGAGAGGTCGCTCAGGTCGTCGACGGTGAACAGCAGCACCAGGGACAGCGCGGTGGTCACGGCGATCGCCACCCACGGGGTCCGGCGCCTCGTCAGGCGGCTGAAGGGTGCCGGCAGCACGCCGCGCTTCGACATGCCGTAGAGCAGCCGGGAGGCCATGAGCATGTTGATGAGCATCGTGTTGCTGACGGAGATGATCGACACCGCGGAGAAGATCTCACCGGTGTCGAGGTTCGGCGCGCCGGCCTTCACGACCTCCAGCAGCGGCCCGCTCGACTCGGTCAGCACGTCCAGCGGCACGGTCATCGCGGCGGTGAACGCCACCAGCAGGTAGATGATCACGGCGCCGACCACGCCGGTCACCAGCGCCGGCGGGAACGTCCTGTGCGGCTCCTTGGTCTCCTCGGCCATGTTCACGGCGTCCTCGAAGCCGAGGAACGCGTAGAACGCGGTCGCGGCGCCGGCCAGCACACCGGTCACCATGCCGAAGCCGGAGCCGGCGAACTCGAACGCCTGCCCGGGGTTGCCGTCGCCGGACATGAGCACCCAGGCGCCGACGCCGATCACGAACAGGAGGCCGGCCACCTCGACGCACGTGATCGCGATGTTGACGCGGACGCACTCGGCCACGCCCCACAGGTTGACGGCCGCGACGAGGAGGATCGCGATCGCGCCGATCAGCGCCATCGGCGGGTCGGAGACGCCGGTGAGCCCCTCGAAGTAGCGGCCTCCGACGCGGCTGGCCGCGAACGAGGCCGACGTGACGCCGGAGGCCATCACCGCGAACGTCACGAGGAAGCTCAGGAAGTGCAGGCCGAACGCGCGGTCGACGTACAGCGCCGCGCCGGCCGCCTGCGGGTACTTGGTGACCAGTTCCAGGTAGGCGAACGCGGTCAGGAACGCGAGGACGAACGCGACGAGGAAGCCGGCCCAGATGGCGCCTCCCGTGTCGGCACCGACCTCGCCGGTGAGCGAGTAGATGCCGGCGCCGAGGATGTCGCCGAGGATGAAGAACGTCAGCATCGGGCGGCTGATCACGCGCCGCAGGTCGGTGTTCTCGGTTTCCTGAACGTCCCGCACGGCCACGGCAACCTCCACAGGAACAGGGGTGACTGCCCGCATACCCAGCCCGGAGCGAACATGAACCCGCTGATCGGATGACCACCGTTTCAAGGACGAAATGCGGACGAATGGAGCATCGTGGAGTAATGGTGTCGCAGATCGACCACATCGCCACAGCACCGCACGACCCGGCGCCCGGACCCCGTCCGATCCGATGGCGCCGCGGCAGGGTCGTCACGCTCGCGGTCGCCGTCGGCGTCGTCGCCGCGGGGGTTCCGACCGGCATCGCCTACGCCGGCGACATCGCGCACGGCGTACACGTGCTCGGCGTCGACGTCGGCGGCCGGTCCACCGCGGAGGCGGCCCGCCTCCTGGAGCGCAGGCTCGCCGGTCGGGTGACGGCGCCGGTCCAGGTCCGCGTGGGCGGCTCCGAGGTGACCTTCACAGCGGCCGACGCGGGCCTGACGCTCGACGCGCGAGCCAGTGCCCGACGGGCCGCCGACACCAGACCCGCGCCCTGGACGGCGGTGTTCGGCTCGCGCGACGTGGACCCGGTGGTGTCGCTCGATCTGGAGAAGCTGACCCGGATCCTCCAGCCGCACGTAGGCACCCAGGGCACCGCCCCGGTCTGGCCGGCGATCCGGTTCCCCGGTGCCGCGCCCGGCGAGCGGCCCACCGGCTCAGCGCTCACGCCGGTCACCGTGGCGCCGCGGGCGGGACGCGGCCTGAACCGCCACGCGGCGGCCGAGCGGGTGCGGGAGGGCTGGCTGCGGACGGCGCGCATCGACCTGCCGATCACCGACGTGACGCCGGTGACCACGGCGGCCGACCTCGACACGCTGAAGACCGACCTGGCGGAGCCGGCGGTGGCGCATCCGGTGACGCTGACCGTCGACGGCCGCGACGTCGAGATCACACCCGCGGCGATCGCGGCGAGCCTGACGATCGAGTCCGACGCCGACGGCCGGGTGGTGCCCCGCGTCGACCCGGCGAAGCTGCGCACGGCGCTGGCCCCGGTGCTCGCCACCGTGCAGACCGCGCCGACCGACGCCACCTTCACGCTCCACAATGGACAACCGGTGGCGGTGCCCGACGCACCGGGACGCGCCGTCGACTTCGACGCGGCGGCGAAGGCGCTCCTCGACGTGCTGGGCCGGCCGGCGCCGCGGCGCATCACGGCCGGCACGGTGCCGGTGCCGGCGGCGCGGACCGCGCAGACGTTGCGGGACCTCGGGATCGTCGAACTGGTGTCGACTTTCACCACGAAGATGCTGCCGGGGCAGGCCCGTAACCGGAACATCAAGCTGGTGGCCGACCTCGCCCGGGGCACGGTGGTGCCGGCCGGCGCGACGTTCAGCCTCAACAAGCTCACCGGCGACCGCACGCTCGCGAAGGGCTACCTGATGGCGCCCGTCATCGAGAACGGGAAGATCAAGAACGCACCCGGCGGCGGGATCTCGCAGTTCGCCACCACCGCGTTCAACGCCGGCTACTACGCGGGCATGGTCGACGTCGAGCACCGGCCGCACTCGTACCACTTCGACCGCTACCCGGCGGTGATCGAGGCGACGACCATCTACCCCGAGCTGGACATGGCCTGGCGCAACGACTCCCCGCACGCGGTGCTCGTCGATACACAGTGGACGGAGACCTCGCTGACGGTGAGCCTGTTCGGCACCAAGCGGTTCGACATCGAGACGGTCTACGGCCCGAAGACGAACGTGACCTCGCCGCCGGCGATCACGCTCGCGGAGGCCGACTGCAACGCGACCGACGGCATCCCCGGCTTCCGGCAGGAGGCGTGGCGGGTGTTCGAGCAGAACGGCGTCGAGCTCAAGCGGGAGCGGTTCGCCTGGACCTACCGCGCCGAGCCGAAGTTCACCTGCGCGCCGAGGTAGGCCGGCCAGCTGCCGTACGCGGTGATGTCCGGCGCCCCGGCCACCGCGTAGGCCTCGGCGAGGAAGCCGGTCACCGTGCGCCCGTCGGCCAGCTCGACGCTGCCGAGCCCCAGCGGCGCCGGGATCCCGGCCAGCAGCGCGCCGAGCCCGGCCGGCGGGATGCGGTGCAGCTCCACCTCCACCGCCGCGCCGTCCGCGGCGACGCGCACCAGCCCGGGCCGGCCGCCGGGCAACGCGAACAGGCGGTAGGCCTTGGCCGTCCACATCGGACCGACCGGCTCCGCGCCGCACGCCGCCAGCTCCGGGTGCAGCGGTTGACCGGTGCGGTGCGCGCCGACCACCGCGAGCAGCACCTCGACGCGCTCCTCGAAGGCGGTGGCGAGCGCGGCGAGGGCCGGGTCGTGGCCGGCCGGTGCGAGGAACTGCACCCCGTACGGCAGGCCGCCCGGCGTGAACCCGGCCGGCACGGCGATGCCCGCGAGGTCGAGCAGGTTCGCGAACTGCGTGTACCGGCCGAGGTGCGCGTTGGTGCCGATGGGATCGGCCGCCACCTCGTCGAGCGTGTAGGTACGGGGAACGGTGGGGACCATCAGCGCGTCGACGGTGTCCCACACCGGTGCGGTCGCGGCGCGCAGCGCCTGGAGGCGGTGCATCGCGGCGAACGCGTCGGCGGCCGTGTAGGTGGTCGCCTTCGTGAGCACCTCCCGGGTCACCGGGTGCACGCTGTGCGGGTGCGCGGTGACGAAGTCGCCGAGGGTGGTCCAGCGTTCGGCCACCCACGCCTGGTACAGCAGGCTTCCGGCGGCCACGAACGGCGCCAGGTCGACGGGTACGGGCGTCGCCCCGGCGCGTTCCAGCCGGGCCACGGCTGCGGCGAAGTCCGGATCGTCGAGGTCGCGGGGAACGCCGATCCGTCGCGGCGCGGCCGTGTGCGGGGTGAGGTGACGCGACCAGGGGTCGGCCTTCTCGTGACCGGCGACCACGTCGAGCACGGCGGTGGCGTCGGCGACCGTCGCCGCGAACACGCTCGGGCAGTCCAGTGACGGGCACGCCGGCACGACGCCGAGCGTGCTCACCAGTCCCCGCGAGGGCTTGAGCCCGACCACGCCGCACAGCGCGGCCGGCACGCGGCCCGAGCCGGCGGTGTCGGTGCCGATGCTGAAGTGCACCGCGCCGGTGGCGACCGCGACCGCGGAGCCGGAACTGGAGCCGCCGGGGATGTAGCGGGCGTCGAACGGGTTGGTCGGCGTGCCGTACGGCGAGCGGGCACCGGTGAGCCCGGTGGCGAACTGGTCGAGGTTGTTCTTGCCGACGAGGATCGCGCCGGCGCTCTCGAGGCGCTCGACGAGCGGGGCCGACACCGTCGGCGTGTAGGCGAAGTCGGGGCAGGCGGCTGTCGTCGGCAGCCCGGCGACGTCGATGTTGTCCTTGACGGAGAACGGGATCCCGTACAGCGGCGGCTTCTCGCCCGGGAACCGGCGCGGGAGGTCGTCGGCGGCCGCCAGCGCGTCGGCACGGGCGGTCCAGACGGTGTCGTCGGACGTGTCGAGCGCCTCGACGACCTCGCGCGGCGTGACACCGGTCGCGTAGGCGGCCCGCAGCCGCGCGAACGTCATCCACCCACCCCCGACACGTGTGCGCTCACGATGCGCCAGGCCCCGTCGACGCGGACCCAGGTCTGCGACTGGCGCCCCTCGACCGTGCTGTCCGGGTACGTGAACAGCGTGGTGACGACCGCGACGTCGCAGCCGAACGCGGTGATCCGGGTGTCGGTCAGGTGCCGGCCGGGCGGGAGGGGCGGCTGGGCCTCGCGCCAGGACCGCAGCTCGTCGGCGCCGTACTGCCGGTCGGCCAGCCCGTACCGCACCACCCGCCCGTCGGACCAGAACGCCTCGGTCATCGCGTCGACGTCGCCGTCGACGAGCGCCTTCTCGTAGGTGGCGAAGGCCGAAGCGACCTCCGCCACCACGTCGTCACGGTCAACGTCCACTGTGGACCGGGTCCTCCTCCTGCACGACCTCGGCGCCGTCCATCGCCGCCGGTTCACCGGGTTCGGGCACCCGCGGTTCCGGCCTCGACAGCGCGAACAGCCCGCACACCACGGCCACGAACAGGTAGCCGAGGCTGACCTCCCAGTTCGCGTTCCACTGCACCTTCTCGCCGTGGATGAGCCCGACGAACGACAGCGCCGACCCGACCGCCGCGAAGATGGCCGCGTTGACGAACCGTTTGTCGATGATGAACGCGACGATGGCGCCCAGCACCAGGCCGGCGAGGATGGCGCCGTGGCCGAGCGTCAGCAGCCCTTCGTAGACGACACCGGCGTTCTCCAGCGCGGCGTTGCCGACCTTGGCGGCGGAGCTGCCGGCCGCCGCGAGCGCGTTGTCTATCATCCCGGTGCCCCACGCCGCGAGGTTCGGGATGAACGCGGCCACCACGGCCGCGGCGTGTGCGCGCGGCGTGTGCTGGAACGCCTGGGCACCGATCAGCAGACCGATGTAGAGCAGGATCGGCACGATCGCCGGCAGCGGGAAGATGGCGCCCAGCAACCCGAACATGCCGAGGAAGCACAGCAGCGCGATCACGACGCCGGTCGCCATCGAGTAGCCGGTGCGGCCGCCGGCCGCCTTCCAGCCCGGGTGTCCGACGTAGACCGCCGGCGGGAACGGGGATCCGAGCGCGGCACCGATCACCGCGCCGGCGCCGTCGGCCAGCAGCACGCTTCGCAGGTTGTAGTTGTCACCGGCCGCCGCGGCGCTCTCCACGTTGGTCATGCCCTCGGTGAAGTTGTAGACGCCGAGCGGGATCGCGGTCGCCAGCAGCGGCGCGACGTCCCGGAGCCCGGAGAACAGCAGGTCGAGCTCGAAATTCGGCACCGCGACCGCGATGTCCTTCGCCGCGGCCGTGACGTCGGGCACCGACATCGCGCCGCCGATCCAGCCGATCGCGGTGCCGACGAGCAGTGCCGCGAGCCCGATCGGGAAGTTGCCCGGCAGCTTCACGTCGGTGAGCAGGCCCACCAGCAGCAGGGCGAACACCGGCAGCGCGACCCACGCCATCGTCCACATGCGGGCGGCCGGAAGCATCGAGATGAACGTGATGGAGATGCCGGCGAGCGTGCCCAGCAGCGCCGCCCGCGGCGCGTACTTCCGGATGTACGGCCCGACGAACGCGCCGATGAGCACGATGACGCCGATGATGAACGCCCACGCGAGCCCCGCCTTCCAGGCGGCGACGGCGTCCTGGGTCCTCAGGTAGATGGGCAGCATGATCACGAAGATCACGATGAACATGTGCGGGACGCTCGGCCCGTACGGCAGCGCGGTCACATCGGTTCTGTTCTCCCGCCGGGCGAGCCGCCGCGCGAGGAACGTGTAGTAGATGTTGCCGAACACCAGCGCGATGCCCAGCGCCGGCAGGATCGTCTGGAACACGCTGCGCTCGGGCAGGTGCACCACGAACAGGCAGAGACTCGTCAGCGTCAGCACGTTCACGAGCACGTTGACACCGAAGCCGAAGAACGCGTTCGTGTCGCCGCGCACCCAGTAGGCGAGTTTCATGACGCCCCTTCCAGAACCAGGGAGGACGTGAAATCGGTCGACTCCGCGACCCAGCCGAAGATGCCGCCCTGCGCGGCGACCATCTCCAGCGCGACCCGGTGGAACTCCGGGAAGTACGAGCCGACGCAGTCGGCCAGCACCAGGCACTCGTATCCGCGGTCGTTCGCCTCGCGCACCGTCGTGTGCACGCACACCTCCGTGGTGACGCCGGCGACGACGAGGCTGCGGATGTTCCGTTCGGCGAGCATCGCGCCGAGGTCGGTGGCGTAGAACGCGCCCTTGCCCGGCTTGTCGACGACCGGCTCGCCGTCGCGCGGGGCCAGCTCGTCGATGATGTCGTGTCCGTACTCGCCGCGGATCAGGATCCTGCCCATCGGTCCCGGGTCACCGATCCTCAGGCCCGGCCCGCCGCGGGCGAGCTTGGCCGGCGGACAGTCGCTGAGATCGGCGCTGTGCCCCTCGCGGGTGTGAATGACCGTGAGCCCGACGGCCCGGCACGCGCGCAGCAACGCCGCGGTCGGCCCGATGGTGCGCCGGAGCTGGGAGACGTCGTTGCCGAGCGACTCACCGAACCCGCCCGGCTCGAGGAAGTCGCGTTGCATGTCGATCACCAGCAGCGCGGTGGTCGCGGGGTCGAACTCGTACGGGGACGGGTGTGCGCTTGCGACTGTGGGCATGCCTTGTACCGCCTAGGTTGTTGCCGCGATGACGTCTGTCGAGGTGGAAACGCAGCCGAAGACGCCGCCCTGCATGGTCACCATGTGCAGGGCCGCGTCGTGGTTGGACTTGTCGGTCGCCCCGGTGCAGTCCGACAGGATGAGGCACTCGTAGCCCCGGTCGTTCGCCTCGCGCATCGTGGTGTGCACGCAGACGTCGGTGGTGATGCCGGTCAGGATCAGGTGGGTGACGCCCTTCGTGCGGAGCACCAGATCGAGGTCGGTCGCGTAGAAGGCGCCCTTGCCCGGCTTGTCGATGACGACCTCGCCGTCGACCGGTGCGACCTCCGGCACGATCTCCCAGCCCGGCTCGCCCTTGACGAGGATGCGCCCGCACGGACCGGCACCGCCGATCTCGGCACCGATCTGTTTCGAGCGCCAGCGCTTGTTCGCCGGAAGGTCGGCGAGGTCGGGCCGGTGGCCCTCGCGGGTGTGGATCACCGGCATTCCCGTGGCGCGCGCGTGCGCCAGCATCCGTTGGGTGGCCGGCAGCCCGGCCCGCGTCAGGCCGATGTCGTACCCCATCGCGTCGACGTAGCCGCCGGGACCGCAGAAGTCCGTCTGCCAGTCGATGCAGATCAGGGCGGCGCGCTCGACCGGAACGCTGCCGTCGAACGGCCAGTCGTAGGGGGTGGCCTTCACCGGACCGATTCTCATTCTGTCGATTGTCGACAGAATGGTTTCGAGTCAGGCCGTCGAATGTAACGCGCTCATGACGTGAACCTCACGGAATGTAGGTCTGCGCGCCGTGGCTCTCCAGGGCCGCGATGACCTGCTCCGGATCGCCACCCTTGAGCGCGGCCAGCACGTTCTCGTGCCGGTGCACGCCGCTCTCCCCGCCGTGCGAGTCGGCCTCCCGCCGCAGGTTCAGCGCCATGTACAGCTGGATCTTCAGCAGGACCGACCCGTGCGTCGCCGACAGCTGCCCGTTGCCGGCCAGGGCCACGACCGAGCAGTGGAACCGCCGGTGCGCGTCGGCCACGTCGAGCCGGTCGCCGCGCACGGCCGCCGCCCGCATCGCCTCCAGCGCCGTGACCACGCCGCTGAGGTCGGGCCGGGCACCCGAGAACGCCGTGTGGACGGCATACCGCTCCAGGACGTCGCGCACCTCGTACAGTTCCCGCACGTCCCGGTCGGACAGCGTCGCCACCCGGACCCCGCGCCGCGGCACGTGCTCGACCAGCCCCTGCTGGGCGAGCAGCCGCAGCGCCTCGCGCAGCGGCGCCCGGCTGATGCCGAACCGGCGGGTGAGCTGCTCCTCGATGAGCCGCTCACCGGGATCGCTGCCGCCGCCGAGGATCTCGCGGCTCAACCGCGCGACGGCGAGGTCCACCAGGCTGGCACTGGCCAGCTCCCCGTCCGGAGACTCGTCGCCCACGGCTGCCAGTCTGCCACCGCGCACCGGACGGTCAGGTGAGGTGGTCGGTGATCCAGGCGACCGCCTCGTCGAGATAGCGGCGGCGGCTGTCGATTCCCACGAAGTCGTGGCCTTCGCCGTCGAGGATGACGTAGCGGTGCGGCTTGCCCAGCCGGACCAGCGCCGCCACCAGTTGGTGGGCCTCCCGCACGGGCACGTTGGTGTCGCTCGCGCCGTGCACGATCAGCAGCGGGGTCGCCAGGTTCTCGATGCGCCGCAGCGGCGACAGGTCCATCAGCAGCCCGCGGTCGCGGACCGGGTCGCCGTACTTGCTCACGGCGCCGGCGGCGATCCAGGGCTCGGTGTGCTCGTAGAACGTGAGCAGGTCGGCCATCCCGCACACCTCGACGCCCACGGCGAAGAGGTCGGGGTGGGTCACCAGCGCGGCCAGGGTCAGGTAGCCGCCGTAGGAGCGGCCCATCACGCCCAGGCTGGAGCACAGGCCGGCGTCGTCGAGGTAGGCGGCGCACGCGGCCACGTCGGCGATCGCGCCGTGGCGGCCGGCCAGGTTGTCGAGGTTGACGAACGTGCGGCCGTACCCCGAGGAGCCGCGCACGTTCGGGGCGAACACGGCGATGTCGCGGGCAGCGAGCTGCTGGTAGATCGGGTTGTGGCCGGGCCGCTCCTGCGACTCGGGACCCGGGTGCAGGCTGATCATGGTGCGGTACGGCGGGTCGCCAGCCGGCCGGTAGAACCAGCCGGTCAGCGCCAGCCCGTCGCCCGAGACGAGGTGGTGCAGCTCCGGCGCGCCGACCAGGGACCACGACGGCCTCGGCACCACCGGCGACGTGTGCGCGGTCGCCACGTTCACGCGGTAGAGGGACCGCCGCGCCCCCGGCCCCTCGGCGCACACCACGAGCGTCCGGCCGTCGCGGGAGAACTCGGGGTCCGACAGCACGTCGCCGGCCGGCGGGGTCACCCAGCGCTCGATGCGGGTCACCGGGTCGAACAGGGTCAGCTCGCTGCGTCCCGACGCGTTCCACAGCAGCGCCAGCAGACCCGTCTCGCGGGAGACCGCGACGTGCTCCAGCTCGGCGTCGGCGCGTTCGGCGACCACCACCGGCTCGGCACCGGGTACCGGGTGGTCGCCGGTGACCGGCACGGCGATGAGCCGCGAGAACTCGCTGTCGTAGTCGGTACGGGCGTAGACCCAGGCCCCGTCGGGCGAGAACACCGCCTGCTCGGTGCTGCTGTCGTAGGTCCCCTCGAACAGCGGGCCCGCGACGCCGCTGTCGAGGTCGACGACGCGCACGCGACGACGGCCCCGCGGCCCTTCGCGCACCGCGGCGAACGCGCCGTCGCGGCTGACGTCGAGCACGGCGACCAGCTCGCCGCGGGTGAGCCGCTGACGCGCCATCGACCGCGGGTTGACGAGCAGCCCGCGCCACAGCTCGCCGATCTCGGTGACCGCGAACTGCACCGAGCCGCGCACCTCGACCCAGCCCGCCGACAGGATCGTGGTGGCGCCGAACCCGCCGGCCTGCCGCAGCCCCGTGCCGTCGGGGCGGATCAGCCACAGCTCGGTGCGGGGCGCGCCGCCGGGGGCGATCTCGCACGCGATCCACTCGCCGTCGGGCGAGTAGTGGACGGCGGTGACCGGGTCCTTCCCCGTGGGCAGCAGCGTGCCCGCCCACGGTGACGGGCCGCCGACGCCCGGCGGCAGCGACGGCCCGGTGACGTAGGCCTGCGGCGAACCGCCGATGTCGGACACGTACGCGATGCGGGAGCCGTCCGGGGACGGTGACGGCCCCCACGACCCGTTGCTCAGCTCGTCGAACTGCACGAGCAATCAGATACCACGGCGCCGCAGCCACAGTTCGAGCAGCCCCAGCTGCCACAGCGCGTTGGCGTCGAGCGTGGTGCGGTGCTTGTTCGGGTCGGAGAGAAGCTCGTCGACGTACTCGCGCCGGAACAGGCCGCGGTCGCTGGACAGCAGCGCGTCGCGCACGTCGTCGAGCAGCTCGCCGCTGAGGTGGCGGATCGCCGGCACCGGGAAGTAGCCCTTGGGCCGGTCGATCACCGCGTCGGGCACCACGCCACGCGACGCGGCCTTCAGCACGCCCTTGCCGCCCTCCGCGAGCTTCAGCCCGGGCGGGCAGGCGGCCGCCAGCTCGACCACCTCGTGGTCGAGGAACGGTACCCGCGCCTCGAGCCCGAACGCCATCGTCATGTTGTCGACCCGCTTCACCGGGTCGTCGACGAGCATCACGTTGCTGTCGAGCCGCAGGGCCGCGTCGAGCGCGGTGTCCGCGCCCGCCGCGGCGAAGTGCGCCTCGACGAACGCCCGGCTCGCGTCGTGGTCGGCCAACCACGCGGGCGCCAGCTGGGAGACCAGGTCTTCATGTGGACGGTCGAAGAACTCGCGCCGGTACGTCGCGAGGGCCTCGTCACGGGGGACGGACGCCAGCGGCGGATACCAGGAGTACCCGGCGAAGACCTCGTCGGCGCCCTGGCCCGACTGGACGACCTTCACGTGCCGGGACACCTCCTCGGAGAGGAGGAAGAACGCCACGCAGTCGTGGCTGACCATCGGCTCGCTCATCGCGTCGATCGCCCGGTGCACCGCCGGGATGAACCGGTCGGCGCTGATGCGGATCTGGTGGTGGTCGGTGCCGAACCGGTCGGCGATGAGGTCGGAGTAGCGGAACTCGTCGCCCTCCTCGCCGGCCTTGGCCTCGAACCCGATCGAGAACGTGGTGAGCCCGCTCTGCCCCGCCTCGGCGAGCAGCGCCACGATGAGGCTCGAGTCGAGCCCGCCCGACAGCAGCACGCCCACCGGCACGTCGGCGACGGTGCGGCGGTCGACGGCGACGCGCAGCCGCTCCAGCACGGCCTGCGGCCAGTCCTCGACGGACAGCGCGGAGCGCGTGTGGACCGAGCGCCAGTAGACCTCGTCGGTCACCGCCCCGTCACGGGTGATGGTGCGGATCGTCGCCGGCGGCAGCTTGCGGACCCCGGTGAGGATGGTGCGCGGCGGCGGCACCACGGAGTGGAACGACATGTAGTGGTGCAGCGCGACCATGTCGATCGACGTGTCGACGTCTCCGGCGGCCAGCAGCGACTGGAGGTTCGACGCGAACCGCAGCCGGCCGGCGGACCCGGCCAGGTACAGGGGCTTGATGCCGAGCCGGTCGCGGCTCATCGTCACCGTGCCGGTCCGGTGGTCGATCATCACGAACGCCCACATGCCGTAGAACCGCTCGACGCAGCGCGGCCCCCACTTGTGGAACGCCTTCATGATCACCTCGGTGTCCGATGTGGACACGAAGCGGTAGCCGTCGTCCTGCAGCTGTGAACGCAGCTGCTTGTAGTTGTAGATGCAGCCGTTGAACACCATGGTGAGGCCGAGCTCGGTGTCGGTCATCGGCTGCGTGCCCGCGTCCGACAAATCGATGATCTTCAGCCGGTGGTGGACGAACGCCGCGCGGTCGTTCGACCAGAACCCGTGACCATCGGGCCCGCGCGGGTCGAGGCACGGGCTCATCCGCCGCACCGCCCCCTGGTCGGGCGCCCGCCCGTCGAACCGGATCTCGCCTCCGAAACCGCACATGTGTTCAGGCCTCCATCAGCCAGGTGTCCTTCGAGCCGCCGCCCCGCGACGAGTTGACGATCAGGCTGCCGGCGGGCGCCACCCGCGTGAGGGCCGCCGGCGCGGTGCGCGCGAACGACGCCGTCAGGTAGACGAACGCGCGCAGGTCGACGTGCCGCGGCGCGAACGCGGTGCCGTCGAACACCGGATGCGTCGACAGGGCCACGGGCTCCTGCGCGATCCACCGGTGCGGCGCCGACTGGATCTGCCGCCGCACGGCCGCCAGCTCCTCCTCCGACGCCCGCGGACCGATGAGCACGCGGTCGCCGCCGTACCCGTCGACCGGCTTGCACACCAACGTCTCCAGCCGCTTCAGCACCTCTTCGCGCTGCTCCGGAACCCCGCACAGGTACGTCGGCACCTGCGCCAGCAGCGGCCGCTCGCCGAGGTAGTAGCCGATCAGCTCCGGTACGTACGCGTAGATCGCCTTGTCGTCGCCGATGCCGTTGCCGAGCGCGTTCGCGAGCGTCACGGTTCCGGCGTACACGGCCGCGAGGAGCGAGGGTCCGAGGGGACGCCCGTCGGCGCCGGCCGAGTGCAGCAGGTGGTCCTCGTCGACGCGCAGGTACAGCACGTCGACGCGGCGGCGCGTCCCGTCCCTGATGACGAACACGGCGCGGTCGTCGACGAGCAGGTCGCCGGTGCGCACCAGCGGAACGCCCATCTCCTCGGCCAGCAGCCGGTGCTCGAACCAGGCGGAGTCGCTCGGTCCGCTGCTCAGCACCGCGACCCCGGGGGTGTCGCCGGCGGCCGGTGGCGCGGCGGCGGTGAGCGTCTCGCGGAGCATCGCCGGCGCGGCGTCGACGTCGAGCAGGTTCTCCGGCGTTCCCAGCTCGGGCAGCACGGCCCGCGTGAGCCGCCGGTTCTGCACGGCGTACCCCATTCCGGACGGCACCCGCAGGTTGTCCTCGAGCACGTACCAGCCGGCACCGTCGCGTACGAGGTCCATGCCGCTGAGATGCGCCCGCACGACGCCACGCGGCACGAGCGCGCCGGTCGGGCTGAGCCCCGGCGCGCTGTCGACGACCCACGACGGCAGGATGCCGTCGGCCACCGCCTGCCGGTCGCCGTAGATGTCGCGGAGCAGCGCGTCGAGCGCGCGGGCGCGCTGGGTGAGGCCGCGCGTGAGGTCGGCCCAGTCGTCGGCCTCGATGAGACGGGGAACGAGGTCGAACGGGAACAGCCGGCTGGCCGGGTCGCCTCCGACCGTGAACGTCACGCCGCGGGCGCGCTGCTCCTCGTCGCGGTCCTGCTCGCGCTTGCGCAGGCCGGCCGCGCCGATCCGTTCGAAGACCTCCAGCAGCGGACGGTAGTCCTCGCGCGGCGCGCCGAACACCTCGTCGCCGTCGAGGCGGTAGCCCGACATCGTGGCGTAGCGGGCCGGACCGGTGGTCAGCGAGTCGGTGCCACGGGTGCGCTCGAGGAGCAGGTCGACCACGTCGGTGAGCCGGCCGCGGCGGTGGAACTCGCGCCGCTGGCGGTGCGCGGAGCCCGACCGGGCCAGCGCGGCGGCGAGCAGGTCGTCGATGGTGTCGCGGTCGCCGGTCTCCTCCAGGTACGGACGCAGCTCGCCGACGAGGTTGTTCAGCGCCTGGTGGGCCGGCAGTGGCTTGGGCGAGTTCGGCAGGTCGAGGAGGTCCCCGTCGAGCCCGGAGCGGGCGGCCCGCCACATCGCGGCCCGCAGCAGCGGCGGTTTGACACTCTTCTCCGGTTTGTCCAGGTGGTCGAGCGAGTGCCGGACCATCGCCCGGAACAGGCCGGCGATCAGCACCGCGTCGTCGACCTCGGTGCAGGCGTCGGCCACCCGGAGCTCGACGGTCGGTTTGTCCGCCGACGGCCGGATGTCGAAGTAGACCATCGCCTGGTCGGAGATGATCCCGGACGCGATGAGGTCGGCCACGAGCGCGTCGTGCTCGGCGGCCGTGGTGGCGCCGCTGGTGGCGCCCGCGGTGGGCCAGCGCTGCCAGACCAGCGCCCGCACGCTGGCGTAGCCGCTGTCCTCCCCCATCCAGTACGGGGAGCTGGTCGACAGCGCGAGCAGGAGGTGCATCCAGGGCACCACCCGGTGCGCCACGGCCACGGCGGCGTCGCGGTCGGCGACCCCGACGTGCGTGTGCATGCCGCAGATCAGCTGCTCACGGGCCAGGATCTGGTAGTCGTCGAGCATGCGGCGGTACCGGGAGGTCGGGGTGATCTGCAGCGCGTCCAGGTCGACCAGCGGCACCGACCCGGCCGACACGATGCCCAGTCCCGCCGCCTCGGCCACGGTGGTGGCCCGCTTACGCAGGGCGATGAGGTCGGCGCGCAGGTCGGTGAGGGACGTGTGCACCCGGCTGTTGCTCTCCACCACCGAGGTCTGCAGCTCGGCCGCGTACGTCTCGGCCGGAAGCCGCTTCAGGATGTCCCCGCCGCGCGGCACCAGTTCTCTCGTAGCCAGGTCGACGACGTGAAACTCCTCTTCGACCCCGATCGTCAACCCGTCGCTCACCCGGTTCTTCCTACCCAGGTGACCTTTCAAGCAGTCATGACCTCGGTTACAGCCCTGTTACCGAGGTGATCACGTCCAGGTCTCGGCCTCCCGGACCGACGCCGCGACGGCGGCGTCGAAGGCGGCCTGCCCCATGGTGACGGTCGTGCCGGACGCCGGTTGCTCGTCCCGTCCCATGTCGGAGACCACCACGACGACGTCTCCGATCCGGGCGACCACCATGAGTAGGGTGAAGTCCCGGCCGGAGAGGGTGTAGCCGCGCGTCAGCAGCAGCGAGCCGACGCCCGGCCGGTAGGACCCCGCCGACACCTTCTGGTAACGCAGCGTGAACATCGTGCTCGGGGAGTCGATGCCGAGCTGTCTCCGGACCGAGGGGCAGCGCGACAGCGCCGACTCGACCTCGGACACGTACCGGCCCGCACCGTCGCCGCTGTACCGGACGAGCGTCTGGCCGTACCGGAGCGACCGGTCGGCCGGGTCGGGGGCCACGGTGCGCGACCGTCGGGCGACGATCTGCGCGTCGCTCGCGTGGGTGGTCGACGCGCACGGCGCGGGCAGCTTCTCCTCGAACCACCAGCGGCCGGGTGCCCGGCAGGCGGACAGGTCGGTCGTGCAGGCGTCCTCCTCGAAGGTCACCGCCAGCCGCGACGCCGACGGCGCCGGCGAGGAGACCACCGGGGCGGGCGGGGTGATCACCGGCGGCTCCGCCCGGGTGGTGTACCGGTTGGCGACCACGGACCCGCCGATCAGCACGGCCACGGCCAGCACGGCCACGAGTCCGGTGCGCGTCCGGGCGCGCCGGGTGCCGACGCGTCGCAGCGCCGACGGCTGGGCGAGCACGACCGCGTCGGCGTCGCGCCGGGTGCTGGCGAGCAGACGGTGCAGGTCCTCACTCATCCCCGTCACCTCCCGTGGCGGCCGGCGCGAGCTCGGCCAGCAGCGCGCCGCGGCCGCGCGACAGCCACGACTTCACCGTTCCGACCGGCGCGCCGGTCTCCCGCGCGATCTGCTCGACCGACAGGTCGAGCAGGTAGTGCATGACGATCGCCTGCCGCTGCGCCAGCGGCAGGACCCGCAGCGCGGTCACCACCAGCACGGTCTCCTCGCTCGGCGGCGGCACGACGCCACCCGGCGGCGCCGCCGCGAGGAACGCCCGCCGCACCCCGAGCCGGCGCCACCGGTCGGTGGCCAGCCTGGTCGCCACCATGCGTAACCAGGCCTCCACCGACTCGTAACCGGTCAGCCGGTCCCACCGTTGCCAGGCCCGCACGTAGGTCTCCTGCACCAGGTCCTGCGCGTCGGCAAGGTCGCCGGTCAGGCCGAACACGTAGCGGACGAGCCGGCCGGAGGTGCTCCGGTAGAACTCGTCGAACTCCGCCGCGGCGACATCGCTCACAACTACAGGACACGGGCCGGCCGGCGAAAAGGTTGCGGCCGATCGGAGGGCAGCCACCAGGGGTGGTGACCAGGCACGATTGAGCCCCTGTACTCACGTCCCGCGCGCCACCTCCGGAGAAGCTGAACAGCATGACCGACCAATTACCGGGGGTGGGCATCACCGCCGTCGGCGCCCATCTGCCGGCGCGGGTGGAGACGACGGTGCAGTTGCAGCACCGCGTGCAGGAGGCGAGCCGGGTCCGGCTGCCGCGCGGCCTGTTCGAGAAGATGAGCGGCATCGTCCGCCGGCACGTGGCCGGGCCGGGCGAGTACGCGTCCACCCTCGCGGTCGCCGCCGCCGACAAGGCCCTCCGGAGCGCGGACCTCGACCCGCTCGACATCGACGTTCTGCTCTTCGCCTCGGCGTCGCGGGATCTCGTGGAACCCGCCACGGCGCACATCGTGCAGGCCGAGCTGGGGTCGAAGGCGCACGCGCTCGACGTCACCAACGCCTGCAACAGCTTCCTCAACGGCATCGACCTGGCGCGGTCGATGGTGCTCGCCGGCCGCGCCGGGCGGGTGCTGGTGGTCACCGGCGAGACACCCACGCGGGTGATGCGGCCGTCGGTGCGCAGCCTCGCGCAGGCGCGCGAGGCGTTCGCGGGGTTCACGTTCGGCGACGCGGGTGCCGCCGTCGTGGTCGAGGCCGTGCCGTCCGGCGGCATCTTCGACGTCGACACGGAGACGCTGTCGCAGCACTGGCGGGTGGGCGGCATCCCCGGCGGCGGGTCGCGGCACCCGCGCGGCGACGAGCACACCTACTTCTCCGGCGACGGGCGCGCGCTGCGCGGCGTCTTCGAGAAGGTCGGAACCGCGATATTGGACCGCGTGCGCTACCGCACGGGCCTCGACTGGCCCGACTACGCGAAGGTGCTCGTGCACCAGGTGACCCAGCCGTACCTGGAGCGCTTCGTCGAGGTGACCGGCGTGCCGGCGTCCCTTCTCGACGTGACGGTGCCCTCGCACGGCAACCTGGCCTCGGCGACCCTCGGTGTTCAGCTGGCCCGGGTGTGGTCCTCTTTGGACGCCGGCGACCGGGTGCTGTTCGTCGGCCTCGGCGGTGGCGTCAGCGTGATGACGATGGCGTGGCAGCGATGACCTCCCTGTGGGTGATCGTGCCCGCCTACAACGAGGCGGCCCGGATCACCGCGACGCTCGACGCGCTCGCGGCGCAGACCGACCGGGACTTCACGCTGCTGGTGGTCGACAACAACTCGCTCGACCGCACCACCGACGTGGTCCGTGCCTACGACCGGCTGCCGGTCGAGCTGATCGTCGAGCCGCACAAGGGTGTCGGCTGCGCGGTCGACACGGGTTTCCGGCACGCGATCGCGCACGGCGCCACGATGCTGGCCCGCACCGACGCCGACTGCCTGCCCCGGCCAGGCTGGGTCGCGGCCGCCCGCGCCGCCCTGGTGTCCAACCCCGGCCTGGTGGCCGGGCGTATCGTGGCCCGCCGCGACGAGCACGGCCCCGTCGGGCGCGCGGTGTTCCGCGTGGTGGTGGCGGTCGCGGCGGCGTTCGGCCGGCTGCGTCCGGCCAACCGCGGCACGCGGTACCTCGCCCCGTACCGGATGCACGCGGGTAACAACATGGCCATCACCGCCGCGCTGTACGAGGCGTGCGGCGGGATGCCGCGCCGCCCGTCGCCGACCGACCGGGCCTTCCTCAACCGGGTCCGCCGCACCACGGCCGTGATCACGCGCTGCAAGGCGATGGTGGTGGAGAACTCCACCCGCCGGCTGCGCGCGTACGGCCTGCGCGGCGCGGCCCGCTGGTACCTCGACCGCGGCAGCGGCGGGCTCACCCCGGACCCGCGCTGATGCTCACCGAACTGGCGGCGGCCCTGCGCGGCCGCGACTCCGACCGGCCGGCCGTGATCGGCCGGATCACCCGCGGCGAACTGGCGCTTCTGAGCGACCGCTACGCCGTGGCGCTGCACCACAGTGGACTGTCCACAGGGGACACCCTCGGGTTGGCGGTGCGGCCGGGCCCGCGCGCGCTCGCCGTGATGCTGGCCGCGCACCGGCTCGGCCTGCGCGTGGCGGTGCTCGACCCGTCCGCCGGCCCCGACGTCCTCGTCGCCCGCCTGCGGCTGGCCGCGCCGGCGCTCGTGGTGGCCGACGCCGCCGCACAGGCCGCGGCCGGGTGGGCCGCACCGGTGGCCCGCCGCGCCGGCCTGTCCCTTCCCCGGCTGCGCGCGATCGCGCCGGTGGTCACCGTGGGCCGGCGGCTGCCGGGTTGCGCGCCTTCTATACGGGACCGGGACGGAGCGCCGCCCGCGGCCTTCGACGGCGACGGCGACGCGCTGGTCATCTTCACGTCGGGCACGACGAGCCAGCCGCGGGCCGTGGTGCACACGCGGGCGAGTGTCGCCGCGGGGACGCGTGCGGTGGCCGACCTGGTGCGCCCGGCCGCCGGCGTGCCGGTCGTCGGAGGGACGCTGTTCGTGCTCGTCCCGGCGTTGGCGTGCGGGGCGCCGGTGGCGCTGCCCGCGCGGTCGCCGCGCCGCCTGGCCCGGCAGATCTCGGCCGTCCGGCCGCAGGCGACCTACCTGACGCCGCCGCAGCTGCGGGCGGCGCTGTCGGCCGGCGCCCGGTTCACCGGCTCCGTCTACAGTGGATCGGCCCCGGTGAGCGCGACCCTGCTCGGCCGCGTGGTGGCGGCGGGCGCCGCCGACGCCTTCGGCGTGTACGCGCTCACCGAGATCTTCCCGGCGGCGGTGGTGTCGGCGGCGGAGAAGACCACGTTCGCGGGCACCGGTGACCTCGTCGGCGCGCCGCTGCCCGGTGTACAGGCGAGCGTCGACCGCCACGGGGTGCTGCGGCTCGCCGCTCCCCAGGCCGCCGACCGGTACCTGGGCGAGGACCCGTTCCTGACGGTGGACACCGGCGACGTCGGGCATCTCGTCGACGGTCGCATCGTCCTCGGGGGGCGGGCGAAGGACATGATCCTGCGCGGGGCCGAGAACATCTACCCGGGGCTGTACGAGCCGGCGCTGCACGTGCCGGGTGTCGACCTCGCACTCCTCGTGGGCGTGCCGGCCGGCGACGGCGACGAACGGCTGGTGGCGGTCGTGCAGCCCCGGGCGGGCGCCTCGGCGCGTGCGGTCCGGGCCGCCCTGGACACGCCGCTGCGCCGGATGGGCGCCGCCCGTCCCGACGCGGTGCTCCTCGCCGATGTGCCGCTGACCGGCCGGTCGCGCAAGCCCGACCGCGCCGCCGCGTCCGCCTTCGCCGCCCGATACCTCGAAGGAGTGGCGCCATGAGCAGGCCGGCCCTGGGGCCGGCGTCGCCTGGACTGAGGAGCGCAGGGAGCGCAGCGACCGAAGCGACGAGGGAAGGCGACGCCACACAGGCCCCAGGGCCCGCGCCCGCGCAGGCGGGCGCATCAGGCAGAGCGTGGGGACGCGTCAAGCGGTCGCACGAGCGGTACACCTCGGCGAACGGCGACGCGCTCGCCGGTGCGCTCACGTACGCGTTGCTCATCAGTGCCGCCCCGTTCGTCGCGCTGGCCGCGCTCGCGCTCGGCGGGCTCGGCGTCAGCAGCGGTGCGATGGCCTCGGTGGCGCACCGGGCCGCCGGCGTGGTGCTGCCCGACAACGTGGCGGCGGCGGTCGACAGCGTGCAGCCCGGGCCGGGGCTGCGGCTCGCGCTGGTCGGTGCGTTGCTGTGGGGGTCGATGCGGCTGGTGCGCGCGTTGCGCACCGGGGTCCGGGCCACCTGCGGCCAGCCGGCCGGCAGCGGCAACCCGTTCCGGGACGCGGCCCGCGACGCCGTGCTCGGCATCGGCCTGCTCGCCGCCATGGCCGTCGCCGCCGCGGTGACCGCGTTCGCCGCTACCGGCCGGTGGTGGGGGCCGCTGGTCAGCCTGCCGGTGGTGGCGCTGCTCATCGCGTGGGCCACGGTCCGCTGCGCGTGGCGCGGCACCGGGCGCCCGGCGTGGCCGGCCGCGCTGCGCGCGGCGTTCGCGGCCGCGGTCCTGCTGCATCTGCTCACGATCGCGGCCGGCCCGTACTTCGCCGCGACCGCCGACCTGCACGCGACCGTGTACCGCTCGGCCGGCGCGATCGTCGGCGTGCTGGTGTGGTGCAACCTGGCCGCGCGCATCCTCTTCCGCGCCACGGCGTGGGCGTCGACGGCCGCGCCGCCCGACGGGGCCGTCGCGGAGAGGCCCGGCGACCTCTGGGTGGTCGTGCCGGCGTTGAACGAGGCCACCTCGATCGGACGCACGCTCGAGGCGCTCGAGGCGCAGACCGACACCGACTTCACGCTCGTCGTGGTCGACAACGGGTCCACCGACGGCACGCCCGAGGTGGTGAAGGCCTCCGGAATGCCCGTGGTGCTGCTGACCGAGGAGCGCCCCGGACCGGGTACCGCCGCCGACGCCGGTTTCCGGTACGCGATCGCGCACGGTGCCACGTACCTCGCCCGTACCGACGCCGACTGCGTCCCCGCGCCCGACTGGGTGGCGACGGCCCGCGCGACGCTCGCGTCGGGGGTCGAGTTCGCCTGCGGCCGCAGCGTTCCCCGGCCCGACGAGTCGCCGTCGTGGGCGGAGCGCCGGCTGTTCCCGGCCGCCGTGCGGCTCGCCGCGGTCTACGGCCGGTTCGCCCAGCGCGGTCGCGCCTACCGGACGCCGTACGTGCTGTGCCACGGTCACAACCTGGCGTTCACCGCCGACCTGTACCAGCGTTGCGGCGGCGCCACCGACACCACGCTGCTCGACGGCTCGGAGGACGTGGAACTGCTCAACCGCGCCCGCCTGTACAGCGACCGGGTCCGGCGGGCCGAGAACCTGGTGGTGTACAACAGCCTGCGGCGGCTGCGTTCGTGGGGACCCCGGCGCACGCTGCTCTGGTACTGGGACCGCCGCTACCGCCCGGCCGACGAGGCCGAGACCCACGTGCGGTTGCCCGCGTGAGGGCACGACGGCGCGACCGGCTGGTGTACCTGCTGTCGCATCCGTTCCTGTTCGCGCTCCTGGGCGCCACCCGGTTCGCGTCCTCGGTGCGGATCGGGCGCACGGTGCTGGTGCACGGCACCGACGGCTACGTCGACGGGCTCACCCGCGTGCCGCTCGACCGCACCGCGCCGGGCAGCACCGGCGGGATCGCCCGCGCGGCCGGCGGAGCCGACGTCGTCTTCGACGAGGAGGGTCCGGAGCACCGCTCCACCCGCCGGTCGGTGGGGCAGGCGCTGGCCGGCAGCCGCCTCGCGCCCGTGTGGCAGGAGGTGCTGCGGCAGCGGCTGCGGCCGCTCGGCACGGGCGGAACCGTCGACGTGGTCGAGGTGGCGGTGGAGCTCACGGGCGCCACGGCGGCGGCGCTGCTGGGGGTCGACGCGCACCCGGTCCGGTTGGCGCGGGCCGCGCGGCGGGCGGCGGCCGACGCCGCCCGCGACCACCTCCGGCCCGGGCGGCGTCCGCAGAAGCCCGGGCGGCGTCCGCAGAGGAGCGACGCGGCGCGTGAGCTCATCGAGCTCGCCGGCTCCGAGCGCGGGGCGATGCTCGCCGTCGCCGCCGTCAACACGATGGTCTCCGCGCTGCCGCGGGCGGTGGCGTGGTGCGCCGACGACGACCTGTGGTCCGCCGCGGCCGACCCGGTACGGCGGCCGGTGCTCGTCGACGAACTGCTGCGCGTGCTCGCGCCCAGCCCGCTGCTGCCCCGGGTCGCGGCCGGCGACGGCACGGTCGCGGGCCGGCCGGTGCGGCGCGGCGACCGGCTGATCCTCGTCGCCCGGCACGCGGCGCACGCGCACCGCCGCGGACCGTCCACGGTGGACCCGGCGCCGCCGAAGGTGGCGCAGCTGGTGTTCGGAGCCGGTCCGCACGCCTGTCCCGGTGCCCGCCTCGCCCGTGCGCAGCTCGCCGACGCGCTCGCGGCGTTCGCCGTGTACCGCCCGGTGGTGGTGCGGGCGGCGGTCGACCGGTCGGCCGCGTTGCCCGGATGGTCCACTGTGGAGGTCCGGGCCGGATGAGGATCGTCGTCACCGGCGCCAGCGGCTTCTGTGGCGCGGTCGTCGCGCGGGCCGCGGCCGCCGCCGGGCACGACGTGGTCAGCGTCGGTCGCCGTCCGGGGCCGGTGGGCGTCCACCTGCCATGGGACGCCGAGAGCGGCGACTACCCGAACCTCGCCGGCGCCGAGGCGGTGGTTCACCTGGCGGCCGCGGTCGGCGACCCGGGCCCCGGACCCGCGGTGGAGCGACGGTTCCGGCGCATCAACGTCGACGCCACCGCCCGGCTCCTCGACGCCGCCGCCGGCCGGCCGGTGGTGCACGTGAGCAGCGCGAGTGTCTACGCGCCGGGTGTCCACAGTGGACCGGTGCGCGAGGACGGCCCGATCGGCGACCAGCACTCCGCGTACGGGCGCACGAAGGCGGCCGGCGACCGGGTGGCCCTCGACGGCGGCGCGGTGGTGCTGCGTCCCCGCGCCGTCTACGGCCCCGGCGACCCGCACCTCCTCCCCCGCCTGCGGCGCGTGGTCCGCGGGGGCCGCGCCCTGCTGCCGGGGCCCGACACCCGGATGAGCCTGACCGCGGTGGAGAACCTGGCCGACGCCTGCGTGGCGGCCCTCGCCTGGCCGGCCGGTGCCTACAACATCGCCGACGCCCACCCGTACCCCCGTGACGCCACGCTGAAGGCGGTCCTGGGAGCGAGGCCGCTGCACGTGCCGGTGACACTGGCGAACACGGCCGCCGCCGTGGCCGGCGCGGTGGCGTCGAGGCTGCGCCGGTCTCCGACGCTGACCCGCTACGCGGTCGACCAGCTGGCACACGGCCTGGTGCTCGACCTGACCCGGGCCCGGGAGCAGGGCTACGAGCCGAAACGCACCCTGCCCGACTTCCTCTGGGACCGCACCGCGCCGTAGCCGCGGCCCCACGATGTCAACACAAGGTGGCCGCCACCGCGTGTCATACGCGTGATGTTCGACGAGTACGTCCGCGCCCGCGGGCCGGCCCTGGTGCGGCTGGCCTGGCTGGTCGCCGGCGACCGCCACCTCGGCGAGGACCTCGCTGGTACGGGCGCCGGTCTCAACGCCGTCCAGTCGACGGTAAGGCTGTACCCGGGTACCGGATGCAAGTGTCGTGCGCCAGGTCACGCTTATTGTTCCGACGGCTCACGTCGCGGCACGGTCACCAGACCGCGGCGGGTCACATCCGGGGTGGAAGTGACCCGCCGTGGCACGCGTGGTCATCGGGCGGCCGGCACCGGTGCCGGGTTCCGGTCGGATCCCGACGCGGTCCCCCGGCGGCTCGGCCACCAGGCGCGGTGGCCGAGCACGCTCATCACCGCTGGTGCGAGGACCATGCGGATGACGGTGGCGTCGACGATCACGGCGGTGGCCAGGCCCACACCGATCATCTTGACGAGGACCTCGTCGATGCTGGCGAAGCTGATGAACACCACCGACATGATGATCGCTGCGGCGGAGATGACCCGCCCGGTGGCGGTCAGCCCGGCGATGACCGCTCGGTCGGGGTCGCCGGTGTCCCGGTAGCCCTCCCGGATCGCCGAGAGGAGGAACAATCCGGCCGCGAGCACCACCCCGGCGATGACCCACGGCAGCCGCACCGCGACGGCGTCCGCTGCGTCGATCATGAACGCGGTCTGCCCACCGATGTAGGCCCGGCCACCGTCGGTGAGGATGGCGGGGGCGATGATCTCGCGGATGTGGTGGACAGGTCGGTCACCTCGGCGTCCTGCGGTGCGTGCCGCGGAATTACCACCAGCAGCCCGAGATCGCCGTCCGGGCTCGACACCGGTTCGGTGACGTGCAGCACCTCCGGGTCCGTGGCCAGCCGACCAGCCAACCGCGCCACAGCGCCGTCCGACGCGCCGGACGGGTGCTCACTGCGATCAGCAGAGGAGCGTTGAACCCCGGCCCGAACCCGGTCGCGACCGCGTCGTAGGCGCGCCGCTGCGGCCACGTCTGCGGCTGGTTGCCGTCGTCGGGGGCGCCGAGACGCAGCGACAGCAGCGGCGCCGGTTGAGGTGCGCACCCCACCGCGCCCAGCCACGACCACCGCCCTCGGTAGCGGCCGGATCCAGTGAGGGGGCGGCCCGGCGACGCCCCCGTGGGAGCCGGAGCCGGTCGACGCGGTGCCCGAGCAGACCCAGCAACGCGGGCAGCAGGGTCAACGCGGCCGCCACCATGACCGCGATGGTGATCGCGGTGGCCAGGCCGAGGGTGGCGATGAACGGGATCCCGGCGAACATCAGCCCCAGGATCGTCACCACGACGGTGCCGCCGGCGAAGACCACCGCGTGCCCGGCCGTGGCCACCGCCCGCCCGGCCGCCTCCACCGGTGGTCTGCCGGCAGCCAGTTCGGTCCGGAACCGGGTCACCACGAACAAGGCATAGTCGATGCCCGCGCCGAGGCCGAGCATCACCGCGATCAGCGGCGCCGCGGTCGGCACGTCGACGACCGAGCCGGCAAGTAGCACCAGGCCGGTGCCGGCGGTCAGGCCTGGCATCGCGACCAGGATCGGCAGGCCGGCAGCCACGACCGAGCCGAACGCGATCAGCAGCACCAGCAACGCCACGCCGAGCCCGATCAGTTCGGCTTCGCCGCCCTCCGGTTCGAAGGCCCGCTCGATGATGATGCCGCGATGCTCCACCGCGACCCCTTCGCCACGGACGGGCTCGGCGGCGGCGTTCAGCCGGTGATACACCTGCGCGGTCAGATCCCGGATGTCAGCGCTGTAACGCACCGTCACGATCGCGGTCCGGCCGTCCGGGCTGATCGCCGCGTCGGCCGACTCGAGCCCCGCCAGCGGGTCACCCACCGCGGACACGTCCGGCTGCCTACGTACTTCGTCGAGCATGCCGCGGATCGCGGTGGCCCGCGGCGGATCGCGCAGCGTGCCGCTGTCGACGTGCAGCACGATGTCCGCGCTCGTCGCCCCGAAGCCCGGCATGTGGTCACGGGCCAGATCCGCCGCCCGCTGCGACTCCGCACCCGGAATTCGGTAGTCGTTGACGAACGTGCCACCCGACACCTCGCCCAACACGACCAACGCCACCGCGACCAGCAGCCAGCCAGCAAGGACGCGCCACGGGTGTAAGGCAGCGGACACACCCAACCGTTCCAGCCCCCTACGCACCGGACGGGGCCTCATCCGCCGCGGCGGCGTCGAACTGCATAACCATGCCGGACTCGTTCGGCGTGACCGTGAAGCCCTCCCCCGCGAGCCATTTCGTCATACCGGCAACCCCGTCGGCGGCGTAGTCCGGCGCGTAGAAGTACCCGTCCAGCATCGCGCGTGCGGTGTGCTCGTCGCCGTCGGCGACACCGTCGACCAGACTGATGTCCCACCACACTTCGCCGCCCGTGGTGCTGACCGTGAAGTTGTAGAACGGGCAGCACGCCTTCTCCCGGACGGCCAGGTCACGTACCCACGCCGCCACGTCCTCGTCGGCGCGGAACCGCAATCGAACCCCTCCATCGGTCCGGTCACGCCCGGCCAGCGCCTGGCTGAACAGCCGGGCGTACTCGGCCATCCGCTCGTCGGCGGTGTCTGGGGCGTCGGTCAGGTCGCATGCGATGGCCGGCACGTTCACGGTCACGGCGTTGTTGTCGTCGTTCATGCGTTGCTCCTCGGGGCTGGTCGGGCGTTGTGTCCAGTCACCCCGGAACCGTAAACTCTGAACTCAGGTCCAGAGTCAAGAGTGGAGCGCGATGAAGATCGGTCAGGTAGCTGCCGACGCCGAGGTAACCGTCGACACGGTCCGGTTCTACGAGCGGCGCGGCGTGCTCCCGCCGCCGCAGCGGCGCCCGTCCGGGTACCGCGAGTACACCCCGGCCGCGGTCGAACGCATCCGGATGGCCCGCGCACTGCAGCAACTCGGGTTCACCCTCGACGAGATCATCGACGCCCTCCACGCCCATGACTCCGGAGACACCAACGAGGCCAGCCAGCTCTGGCGTCTCGAAGCCGTCGTCGACCGCATCGACGCCAAGATCGCCGACCTACAGCACACCCGACGCACCATCACCGACACCATTGCCGAGTGCCGCGCCGGCCGATGCCGCTTCAACTCAACCAGACACTGCTGAACCGACGCCGAAACAACAAGCCGAACGATCAAACCGACATGCAATGGCCAATCGTCTGAGACCGCAGGCACAAAGCAGACCGCAGGACGGCGCCGACGACGTAAATCAATTGATCTGGGCGCTTCGATGTGACGTTTGGCGCGACCGTGCCGCCGAGGGCGGTGACGTTGGCCGACACCGACCTCGTCGTGAGCGGTCCTGCTCGCAGGGCGCTTGGTTCCTTCTCGGGGTGACCTGGACAGGTGCTTCGCCGAGCGCACCGACATGAGGCATCGGCAGGTCGGCCGAGGCCAGGTCGCCGACGAGCCGGGCGACGGTGGCGCCATCCGTTCCGCGGACACAGCGGCGATCAGGTTAGGAGGTCACCGACCGCGCGGTCATTTGAGCCCGGCGGTGGCACTCATCCGGAGTGACCCGCGCCGTAGGCGACAGCCTCGGCTTGGCGGTTCAGTGCCGACCTTGGGCGGGTTGGGGTCGGCGGCACTGGTGGCCGCGCGATGGGCGGCGTCTCGCGCGCCGCCGGCCTGGGCGGACACGGATGGGCCGCAGCGACACCCTCGGCGAACAGCCCGGCGAGCAGATGGCGGGTGCCGACCACGGTCATGCCGTCTGCTTGGGCGTGCTCGCCTGCCAGGCCAGGCACGCTTGCAAGCGCGACGGATGCTACGGGCGAACGGCGGCACACCGGTGACGGCGGCGCTGTCGGCGAAGCGTTGCCGCGCGGCCTGCTTCGACACCTGAGCCGGGCGCCGATATGGGTCCATCACAGACCGTTGCTCGGTGGCTGTTGTATTTGACTGCGGCGATCAGCGACCCGAGGCGGTGCTGCCGGTACCTGGCGCTGCCTCGTTGGCGAGCCATACTGCGGCGAGGACGAGTTGTGCGATGGCGGTGAGGGTTTCGGGTTCGACGCGGTCCGGCGTGTCGGCCGGGCTGTGGTATCCGGCCATACCGGCTCCAACGCCGATCGCTGGGAGACCGGCTGCGGCGTAGCGGCGGTTGTCCGACGCTACCGGCCCGGGCTTGAGGGGCACTCCGGTGTGCCGGCCGGCCTGATCAACGATCGCCAGCAGTGCGTGGGCAGGTCCTCCGGCTTCCACCGCGGCAGCCTCGTGCAGGTGGCCGGCACCGTCGACATTGACGACCAGAGGCGACGTTTCCAGCCGTGCGGCGTGGTGGGCCGAGCCGAGGGCGCCGGTCTCTTCTCCGTCCAGGAAAGCCACCGACAGGCCGGCGCCACCGTGCAGCACCGGTGCGAGTAGGCGAGCGACCTCGCAGATGACCGCGACCCCGCTGGCGTTGTCGGCGGCTGCGGGCTGGCGGAGGCCGGGGTGGTCGCCGACACCGTCGTAGTGGGCAGTGAGGAGCAGGTCCGGCCGGCCCGGTGCGGCGGGACGGATGCGGCCGTGGAGATTGGTGCCCGCCACGTCGATACGGCGGATCGGTGCGTCGGCGGCCAATTCGCCGCCGAGGTCGAGCATGCGGCGGTGCAGCGCGGTCTCGACAGTCAGCATCGGCAGCGGGCCGGGGTTCGGCCCGGCGAGCATCGTGTACTGCCAGCCGTCTGCGTCGACGCCGCGTGGGAGCAGCAGCCCGGCGGCGCGGTAGGCGTGGCCGTAGGCGTCGAACAGGCTCATGCCCGGTGGGACGACGAGCCACCGGTCGACGGGGCCGTCGGTGCCGGCGATGCCGAGCGCACCCGGCCGGGGCGTCGGAAGGTCGGCCGATGCCAGGTGGATGGCGACGTCGCGGCCGAAGGTCAGGGCGTGGACCTCGCCGTGGTGTCTCCAGTGGACGGTCGGCGCGCGGTAGATGTCAGGCACAGCGCGTACGGCGAACGGGTCCGTGTGCGGGGCTGCGCCCATGTCACTGAGTTGCCCGCCGAGCCAGGCGCGGGCGGCGGCACCGCCGGCCGTACCGACGCGCCGGCCGGTGAACTCGTCGCTGGCAAGGCGGGCGACGGTGGCGCTCATCCGTTCCGCGGACACAGCGGCGAGAAGGGCGTCGAGGTCACCGGTCGGCGCGACGGGTAAGCCGGCGGTGGCGCTCATCCGCAGCAGCCCGCGCCGGAGGCGACGGCGTCGGCCTTGGCGGTGGCACCGCAGCAGGATCCGGATGCCTGGGCCTCGGCCGGTGTGCCGCAGCACGGGGAGCCGGCGGCATCAGGAAGGGTGATGCTGGTGTTCTGGGGCGGGTTGCCGCAGCAGCCGCTCGATCCGGCCACGGACAGGGCTTCGGCGGGGTCGCCGGCGAATCCGCCCCGGGTCTGGGTGTCGCTCATGGATGGTCTCCCTGTCAGGTGAGAGGTCAGCGGATGCCGGCCCACGTGTAGGCGGCGGTGCGGTTGCGGTCGTAGCGGGTGTCAGCGCGCTGCGCGGCGGTGGTGACCTCGACGCAACTGTCGCAGAACTGGACGCCGACCTCGACGGGGCGCCGCCGCTTGATCCAGAACATGGCTGTTGCTCCTTGATCGTGTAGAGCTTGGTTAGACGGACATCTAAATGTAGGCACCTATTTCGAAGACTGTCAACTTAGACATGGGTCGAATCAGCCGGCGACGGGAGCGGCGAAGGACTTGCCGCGCGCGCGAGGATGCCGGCTGCGGCGACGAGACACGCTCCGCTGATTCCGACGGCGACCGGCAGGTAGCCACCGTCTGTCAGCAGGGCCGCAGCGCCGAGCGGCGCACCCGCCCGGGCCAGGGTGATGGGCACGGAGAGACTGCCGGCGATCGTGGCGTAGGCGACGGTGCCGTACCGGTCGGCCAGCAGGGCCGGTGCGGCGAGACTCGCGACACCGAACCCGAGCCCGAACGCCACGACCCCGATGACGGCTCCGAGCCGGCTACCCCCGACCACGAGCAGGCTGAGCGCCGCGACCGCCTGGACGGCGAAGATCGCGGCCACCACGGTCGTCATGCGGATCCGGCGCTGTGCCCCGGTGAGGACGATCCGGCCGGTCACCGACAACACGCCCAGCAGGCCGGCGACGGTGGCCGCGAACGTGGCCGGGTGCCCGGCGTCGGTGAGCAGGCCGACGAGGTGGAACGTCATCGCGGTCATCGCCGCGCCGTGCGCCACGAACGCAACCGCCATCGCCCAGAACCGCGCGTCACGAAGCGCCGCCCGGACAACGGCCGCCCGGTCACCAGCGGTGCGGTCGGTCGCTGCCGGTCGCGGTCCGTCGGGCTCCAGGTGCGGTGCTTTGCGGACGACGAGCGCGTGCAACGGCACCGTGACCGCACCGTGCACGACAGCCAGGACGAGCAGAGCGGTCCGCCAGCCGTACCGGTCGACGAGGGACCCGGCCAGCGGCAGGAAGATGGCGGAGGCGAAGCCGGCGACGAGCGTCACCCCCAGCAGTGCCTTCGGGCGTCGGACGGAGTCGAACCAGGACACCACGACGGCGAACGCCGGCTCGTAGAGCACCATCGCGCCGGTGACGCCGATCCCGATGAGGACGGCGTAGAGCTGCCACGCCTGCTGCACCTGCGACCACGCCACGAGCAGCCCGGTCGCCGCCAGTGATCCCGTTGTCATGAGTGCCCGGCCGCCGCGCCGGTCGAGCCACCGCCCGACGGGCACCGCCATCACGGCACCGGCGAGGATTGAACATGTCATCGCCCCGGTCACCGTCGCCGTCGAGACCTGCAGCGTGACGGCAATCGGCCGCATGAGCACGGCGAACGAGTAGTACAGGACGCCGTACCCGACGGTCTGCGTCACCGCCAAGGCGGCAACGATCCGCCAGCCACGGAAACCCGGCGGGCCGCCGGCCCGAGGACCGGCGGCCACCACAGGAGCGGACGTCACGGCGTCAGCCGCAGCACCCGCCACCCTGCCCCTCCGCCTGCTCCGTCGGCGTCTCGACAGTTGAGGCAACGGGCGGCAGGGCCAGCGGAGCGGACAGCAGCCCACCGGAGATGCCGGTGACCAGCCCACGTCCGGCCGGTGCCGCGACCGTCTCGGTCGCCGGGGCACCACAGCAACCACTGCTGCCGGCGTCGATGGTGTCGGCGTCGAGCACCGGGTTGCTGTTGCACACGCCGGTCTCGGGCAGGTCGAGTTGAACGTCGCGGGCGGCCTTCCAGTCGCCCGCCAAGGCTGCGACCACCGACCTGGCCTGTTCGTAACCGGTGGCGAGCAGGAACGTCGGCGCGCGGCCGTAGCTCTTCACCCCGATGGCGTAGTAGCCGGGTTCGGGGTGGGTGAGCTCGTCGACGCCGTGCGGCGGCACGGTGCCGCAGGAGTGCTCGTTCGGGTCGATCAGTGGCGCCAGCGCGCGCGTCGATCCCATGACCGGGTCGAGGTCGAGGCGCAGCTCCGCGGCGACGCCGTGGTCGGGGCGGAAGCCGGTCGCGGACACGATCCGGTCGACGGTGATGCTGTCGCTGCCGTCGGAGACCACGACGCGGCCATCGGTGACGGTCACCGACCGGACGCTGAAGTTGGTGACCAGCTTGATGATTCCTGCCTCGACGTGTTCGCGGAGCCGGCTGCCGAGCGCACCCCGCGCGGGCAACGCGTCGGCGGCCTGGCCGCCGTAGGTGCGCGCCGGGCTCGCCGAGCGGATCGCCCACACCACAGCGGTTCCCGGCTCGTCGCCGGCCAGTTCGGCCAGGGACAGCAACGTGTTCGCCGCCGAATGCCCGGCGCCGACGACCAGCGTCCGCTTGCCGGCGAACCGGTCCCGGTCGGCGCCGAGTACGTCGGGCAGTGCGTGCTCGACGAACCCGGTCGCGTCCGTTTCGCCGTGGGCGGGGATGCCGGCGGCGCCGAGCACGTTCGGGGTGCCCCAGGTGCCCGTGGCGTCGATGACCGCCCGTGCCAGCACGTCCTCGCCGTCGGCGAGGCGGACAAGGAACGGCGTGGTGTCGCGGCCGGCGGTGCGGAGGCGATCGAGGCCGAGCCGGGTGATGGCCAGCACCCGCGTGTCGTACCGGACGTACGGCTTGAGTTCGGGCAGGTCGGCCAGCGGCTGCAGATACTCCCCGGCCAGCTGGCCGCCGGTGGGAAGGACGTCCGGATCGGGCTCCACCCAGCCGGCCTCGGCGAGCAGCCGGCGGGCGGCCTGGTCGACATTGAACCGCCACGGGGAGAACAGCCGCACGTGCCCCCACTGCCGCACCGCCGCTGCGGGACTGGCACCAGCTTCCAGCACGGTGAACGGGATGCCCCGTTCGGCCAGGTGCGCGGCGGCGGCCAGCCCCACCGGACCGGCGCCGATGACGGCTACCGGCAGGTCCTCCAGGCGGATGCTCATGTCAACTTCCTCCACATACATCGCGATCCAGCACGTCTGACAAACGCTCGCTGCCTTGACGTCGCTCTAACTTGACGATTATCTAATCAGCAAGGTTGCAGGCTGTTTCGAGATCTGTCAACCTAGAGGAATGTCGAAACAAGGCTCGGGTCTGTCCCTCCTCGACCTGTCGGCCGAGCCCTGCTGCTCGCCGCTGGCCGAGGCCCGCATCCCGGCCGGAACCGCGGAACTGCTCGCGCCCGCGTTCAAGGCGCTGGGCGACCCGGTCCGCCTGCAGCTGATGTCGATGATCGCCTCGGCACCCGACGGCGAAGCCTGCGTCTGCGACCTGACCCCGGCATTCGACCTGTCCGGTCCGACGATCTCCCACCACCTCAGGACCCTGCGCGAGGCCGGCCTCGTCGACGCCGAACGCCGCGGCACCTGGGTGTACTACCGGGCCCGACCCGGTCTGATGCGCCAGCTCGCAGCCCTGCTCGCGACCGACGCGGCAGCGCCGGTCGCCTGACTCGGGTCCTGCTTCAGCCCTCCGGCGTACCCGCGTCCGGCGAGGGGGGTGGACAGCAGCAGGCGAGGTAGCCCTGCAGTTCGGTGAGCCGGGCGCCGATCGAGGTGGGGTCGGCCCGGTAGCGGACGAGTTTGCCTTCCCTGGCCGACTGCACCAGCCCTCCGCGGCGCAGGATCGCCAACTGCCCCGACGTGGTCGACTGTCCCAGGCCGCAGCATTCGGCGATCTCGCCGACCGTCAGCTCCCGCCCGCCGGCGAACACGGTCATCATCTGCTGGCGCGTCTCGCTGGCCAGCGCCTTGAGGAAGTCGCGGGCTGCCCCGTCCAGAACCGGCGGTGTATCCATCTCTGCAGTCTTCCTCACACATCATTTCGTCATCTTCCGATATGACGATACATTAGCCGGCATGACATCCCCAGACCTCGTGATCGTCGGTGGCGGCCAGGCCGGCCTCGCCACCGCCCACACCGCCCGCACCATGGGGCTACACCCGCTGGTCCTCGACGTGTTCGCACAGGCCGGCGGGTCATGGCCGCACTACTACGACAGCCTCACGCTGTTCTCACCGGCCCGGTTCTCGTCCCTGCCCGGCATGCCGTTCCCGGCGACCCCGACCGGTACCCACCGGCGGCACCACGATCGAAGCCCCACTGGTGATCGCAGCCGCCGGCAGCTTCAGCACGCCGCACCGCCCGCACCTGCCCGGCCTCGACACGTTCGAGGGCACCGTCCTGCACTCCTCGCAGTACCGGACACCGGAAACGTTCGCCGGCCGACGGGTCGTGGTGGTCGGTGGGGGCAACTCCCGCGGTCCAGATCGCCACCGAACTCGCCACGGTCGCCGACGTCACGATCACCACCCGCAAACCACTGCGGTGGCAGCGGCAACGCATCCTCGGCCGGGACTTCCACTGGTGGCTCGACCGCACCGGCCTGGACACCTCGCCCCTCGGCCCCCGAATCCTCAAGAGCAGCAGAGTCCCGGTCATCGACGACGGCCGCTACCAGGCCGCCGTCCGGGCCGGCCGCCCCGACCACCGGCCGCTGTTCACCCGCATCGACGGCGACCGTCTACTGTGGACAGACGAGACCCGCGAACGCGTCGACGCGCTCATCCTCGCCACCGGCTACCGACCAGGCCTCGGCTACCTCGGCGTGGCCGACCAGCCGGAGCACCGTGGCGGCGTGTCCACCGACGTGCCTGGTCTGGGGTTCGTGGGGCTGGAGCACCAGCGCAGTCTGGCCTCGGCCACGCTACGCGGCGTCGGCCGGGACGCGGCCCACGTGCTGACGGCCCTCGTCCGTCAGCGATCCGGACGCCAGCCCGTTCACTGAGCGACGTCGAGCTCCGACACCAGCTTCTCGACCCGGCCCCGGATGTCGTCGCGGATCCGGCGGACGGCGTCGATACCCTGCCCGGCCGGGTCGTCCAGATCCCAGTCCAGGTACCGCTTACCCGGGAAGACCGGACACGCGTCCCCGCATCCCATCGACACCAGCACGTCGGAGGACTCGGCCGTGGCGTAGTCGAGCCTGCGCGGCGTCTGCGCGGTGATGTCGATACCGACCTCACGCATCGCCTCGACGGCGACCGGGTTGATCTGGTCGGCAGGTTCGGACCCGGCGGAGCGGACCTCGACCGAGTCACCAGCAATATGCCGCAGCCAGCCGGCGGCCATCTGGGACCGGCCGGCGTTGTGGACACAGACGAACAGGACGCTGGGCTTGTCGAAGGTCTGGTCAGGCATGTCATGTCACCTTCGCTCGGGGCCGACGAGTGTCCGCGGCCCTCTCCATCATCATGTGGGCGGTGCGGGTCCATGCGGTCGCGGCGATCTGGACAGCGTCCCATGGGCTGCCCAGTGGCGGGGTGTAGGACAGGTCGAGGTGTTCGATGTCGTGGACGGCGGCGCCGTAGCTGATCGCGGTGGCGAAGATGTCGATGCGTTTGGCGATCTCGGCGCCGTGACTGCCCAGCAGTTGTGCGCCGAGGAGCCGTCCGGACCGGCGGTCCCCGGTGACGCGGACGCGGATCGGCGTGGCGCCCGGGTAGTACGCCTTGTGGTCGTCCGCCGTGATCGCCACGGTCAACGGGGCGAAGCCCGCGGTGCGGGCGGTGTCATCCCGTAGGCCCGTTCCGGCCGCGACGAGGTCGAACACCTTGACGGCCTGCGTGCCCAACGATCCGGCGAACACGGCGTCTCCACCGACGGCATTGATGCCGGCGACCCGGCCCTGCTTGTGCGCGGTCGAACCGAGCGGCAGGTAGACGTCGGCGTCCAGCAGCCGGTGGTAGGTGTGCACGCAGTCCCCTGCCGCGTAGACGTCGGGCAGCGTGGTGCGCATCCGCCGGTCCACGGCGATCGCGCCCCGCACGCCGAGCGCGGCACCTGCGTCCGCCGCCAGCTGCACATCCGGTCGCACACCGGCGACAACCAGAACGATGTCGCCGTGGAACCGGTCGGTGTCGGTGTCGACACCGAGCTTGCCGTCGTCGGCGGCGATCGCACGCACCTTCGTGCCGTGGTGGACGGAGACGCCGCGTTCCACCAGGTGCTCGGCCAACGGTTCGGCGAGCTCCGGGTCGATGGTGGGCATGACCTGGTCGAGTTGTTCGAGCAGCGTGACCTGCAGTCCACGAGCGGTCAGCGCCTCGGACATTTCCAGCCCGATGTACCCGGCACCGACGATCACCGCCGAACGGGCCTTGCGCTGCTCGATCGAGCGCAGCAGAGCGAAGGTGTCCCCCATGGTGTGCAGGACATGGACGCCGTCGGCCGGCCCGAGTCCGTCGAGCCCGGCGATCGGGGGTCGCACCGGCGTCGCGCCCGTTCCGATCATCAGCCGGTCGTAGGCCATCGACACCGTTTCGCCGTCGGGCGTACGAACCGTGACCGCGTGCGCTGGCGGGTCGAGCGCGACGACGCGATGCCGAGCCGCAGCCGCAGACCGGCCGCTTCGAGGTCTCCCGCGGTGCGGTGGGCGAGGTTGCGCCAGTGCGGCACCTCACCCGAGACGTGGTACGGGATCCCGCAGATGCTGAAGTTCGGATACTCGTCCGCGACGAGCAACGTCACCTCACCGCCCGGATCGAGCTCGCGGGCGGCCAGCCCGGCGCTGATGCCGGCGTCGCTGCCGCCGATGACGAGCAGCTTCATCGGCGTGCTCCCTCGACTGTCTTCCGATCGGCGACGGCGGGGGTCACTACCTCGTAGGCGGCGCGTCCCGCGTCCGGATACAGCGCCAGCACGAGGCCGACGCCGAGGACCAGGCCGACAAGCTGGGCCACGACGAACGCCGGCACCGAGCCCGGGGCGATGCCGGCGAAGGTGTCGGTGAACGCCCGCCCGACCGTGACGGCCGGGTTGGCGAAGCTCGTCGACGAGGTGAACCAGTACGCAGCGCCGATGTAGGCACCGACGGCCGCCGGCGCGACGGCCGCCCGGCCGGAGCGGGCCAGGGCGAAGATGAGCGTGAGCAGACCGACGGTGGCGACGACCTCGCCGAGCCACAGGTGTCCGGCCGCCCGGTCCTTGCCGGAGAAGTCCACGGCGGACAGGTCGAACATGAGGTTGGCCAGCACGGCCCCGGCGATCGCTCCCGCCGTCTGTGCGAGGACGTACCCGCCGAGATCCGTGGCGGTCAGTCCCGTCCGGGCGCGACGGCCGAGGAACCAGTCGGCCGCGGACACGACCGGGTTGAAATGGGCCCCGGACACCGGTCCGAACATGAGGATCAGCGCACCGAGCGCGAACGCGGTGGCGACGGAGTTCTCCAACAGCTGCAGGCCGACATCATCGGGCGACAGGGTGGTGGCCATGATGCCGGAACCGACGACGGCGGTAACGAGCAGCGCGGTGCCGACGAACTCGGCCAGCAGCCGTCGCCACAAGACTGGACGGTTCACCGGGTCGCCGGGACGTCGAGCTGGTCGAGCAGGACCCGGACGCGCCGTTCGATCTCGTCGCGGATCGGCCGGACCGCCTCCACACTCTGGCCGGCGGGGTCCTCCAGGTCCCAGTTCTCGTAGCGCGTGCCGGGGAAGATCGGGCACGCGTCGCCGCAGCCCATCGTGATGACGACGTCGGCGGCGCGGACGATCTCGTCGGTCCACGGCTTCGGGTATTCACCGGTGATGTCGATGCCGCGTTCGGCCATCGCGGCGACGGCGGAGCGGTTGATCTCGGTGCCGGGTTCCGAACCACCGGACCAGGCCAGCGCACGATCACCGGCGAGGTGGGTGAAGAAGCCGAGGGCCATCTGGGACCGGCCGGCGTTGTGGGTGCACAGGAACAGCACGACCGGCTTGCCGTCACGCTGGTGTCCCTCGACCCGGGCCAGCGCCTGCAGCCGCTGCCTGGCGAACCGTTCGGCCAGCAGCGGCAGGAAGTTGGGGACGGTGCTGCGGTTGGCGAACTGGTCGTAGCTGGTGTACAGGAACCGTTCGATGGTCTCCGTGCCGTAGGTGCCGTCGAACTCACGACCCAGCCGCGTCGCGGCGGTGCGCAGGGCGAGCTGCTGGTCGACGGACAGATCGCGGTGCTCGTAGGTGGTCGTGTCAGTCATGGTGGTCCCCTTTCCGGGGCTGCGGTGCACGAACGGGGCCGGGCGTGATGGCCGGAACCAGCCGGTCGATGCGGTCGGCGAGGTCGGTGTAGGCGGCTTCGAAGGCGGCGTCGGTGTTGACCCGGACCGGGTCGGGCACCGACCAGTGCAGTTGCGCCCGGTGCGCGCCGGTGAGGTCTTCGTGGGCGTTGTCGCACACGGCGATGAGCAGGTCGCCGGGTTGGGCGACGTCGTCGAGGTGGGCGGTCGCGGCCGGATCGAGAGCCAGGCCGTGCCGGTGCCCGACCTTGAGTGCTCGCGGGTGGACGCGCGCCGCAGGGTGGGTGCCTGCGGACGCCACCGGCCCGCCGGTCCGCTCACGCCACAGGGCCGCAGCGAGCTGGGACCGGGCGGAGTTGTGGGTGCAGACGAACACGACCCTTTCGGCGGACAGGTGCGGTGGCCCGAGCAGGGCCAAAGTCTCCGGCCGCAGGCGCAGGTAGGTGCGGCGCCGGTCGCCCTCGGAGCGGGTCCTCGCCACCAGGCCGGCCTCGTCCAGGACCTTGACGTGATGGGCCACGAGGTTGGTCGCCATGCCGAGCTGGTCGGCGATCTCGCCGGGGGAGGCGTCACCGATTCGCAGTGCGTCGACGATCGCCAACCGGGCCGGATCGCCGAGCGCGGCGTGTACCCGAGCGCGGGCTTCCACGGAGGCAGACTCAGCGTTCATTGACTCAACTATGGCTGAGTTATGTTTGCGCAGTCAAGTCCGGGTCGGATCGGCCCCTCGCCGGAGCGGAAGGTCGGCTTGACGTTGGACCGGGCTCCAAGGTTTACCGTGACCCCATGAGCACCACGGTCACCGGGACATCGAACGGGCTGCGGGTCGGCGAGCTCGCCGAGGCGGTCGGCGTCAGGGCCGACACAGTCCGGTACTACGAGCGGGCCGGGCTCCTGCAGGCTCCGGCTCGCACGTCGTCCGGGTACCGGACCTACGACGAGACCGCCGTCGACCGGATGAGGTTCATCCAGGGCGCCCAGCGGCTCGGCCTTCGACTGGCCGACATCCAGCAGTTGCTCGCCATCCGCGACACCGGCAGCTGTCCCTGCGAGCCGGCCGAGCAACTGCTCCAGCGCCGACTCGCCGAGCTCGACGCCGAGATGGCCCGGCTCGCCGCTCTGCGGTCGGAGATGGTCGCGATGATCGACGGCCTGCCGACCGCCGACTGTTCACCGCCCGTACCGGGCGTGTGGTGCCCACCGGCTGGAGAGGAGGTGAACCACGATGACTGACCTGATCAACCTGTCCTGCTGCGAGGACGACTGTCCGCCCGACTGCTGCGACTGACCCCAGCCGACACCGTGGGTCCGCCGAGCGCGCCGGCGGCCCACCCGAATGAGAGTCCAGCCCATCCCGAACCCGCCGCCGCCAAGCGCGGAGGGCCCTACCTGGTCCAGGCGCCGCCGAGAAGCTCGTGGATCTGGTCCGTGCTGGGGATCCGGCCGGAGAGCACGACCTGTTCGTCGATGACGAGGGCGGGCGTGCTCATCACCCCGTAGCCGACGATGGTCGGGTAGTCGGTGACGGCGATGATCTCGGCGGTGATGCCCAGGTCGGTGACCGCGTCGCGGGTGACTCGTTCCAGGGCGTGGCAGTTACCGCAGCCAGGACCGAGGATCTTGATGTGCATCATTGTGCGCTCCCTACAGGATGGCGTTGAACAGGTAGCCGGTGGCGAGGATCCCGGCGGCGACCACGCCGACGAAGGCGGCCAGCAGCTGAAGCTTGAGGACGCGGCGCAACAGGATCAGTTCGGGCAGCGACAACGCGACGACGCTCATCATGAACGCCAGCACGGTGCCCATCGCGACGCCTTTGGCGTGCAGCACCTCGACCAGGGGCAGGACACCGGCGGCGTTGGAGTACAGCGGCACCCCGATCACGACGGCGACCAACGGAGCGAGCGGGTTGTCCGGGCCGGCGACGCGGGCGAAGAAGTCCGCCGGCACCCACCCGTGGATGACCGCACCCAGGCCGATGCCGGCCAGCAGGTACGGCCACACCCTGCGCAGGATCGTCACGACCTCCTCCCGGCCCATCACGACGCGGTCGTCGAAGGACAACCGCTGCCCCGGCGCGACGGCCGCCCCGCGCAGGGTGGTCTGGTAGACGAACGGCTCGACCCAGCTGGTCGGGCAGACCCGGCCGAGGACGAACCCGGCCACCGTGGCGATGACCAGTCCGGAGCCGATGTACAGGGCGGCGATCTTGAAGCCGAACATGCCGTACAGCAGTACGACGGCGACCTCGTTGATCATCGGGCTGGCGATCAGGAACGACAGGGTGACCCCGAGCGGCACGCCTGCGGCGACGAAGCCGATGAACGCCGGCACCGCCGAACACGAGCAGAACGGTGTGGCCACACCCAGCCCGGCTGCGGCCACGTTGGCGATGCCTTCGCGCCGACCGCCCAGCAGGGCGCGGGTGCGTTCCAGGCTCAGGTAGGACCGGGCCACCGTGACCACGAAGATGATCCCCACCAGCAGCAGAACGATCTTCACCGAGTCGTATAGGAAAAAGTGCACCCCGCTGCCCAGCCGCGACGTCTCGTCGAGGTTCAGCCATCGGTAGACGACCAGGTCCCACCACGGCCCGTTGACCCGGTACAGCGCCAGCCACCCGACCGCGGCGGCAATCAGCGCCGCCGAATGCCATAGCCGGCCGTGCCCGCCCGCCCCGATCGGGGCGGCCTCCCGTTCTGCGGCAGGCCTGACCGCGTCCCCGCTCACCGTGACTCACCCGCCGCCGTCCCGACGGCAGGTAACGCCGCGCGCAGACGGGCCGACGCGTCGGCAGTGACGGTGTAGTCCATCCACCGGCCGCGGCGGGCGGCGCTCACGAGGCCGGCCTCGCGCAGCACCCTCAGGTGGTAGGACAAAAGGTTGGGCGCTACCGCGGCGACCGGTTGCAGGTCGCACACGCACCGGGTGGCGCCGTCGGCGAGATGGGCCAGCAGTCGCCACCGCACCGGGTCGGCGACCACCGCCAGCAACGCTGCCGGTTCGACTGCGGTTGATGCAATCCCGGTTGAAGTGTTCACATCATCAATGTCATGGCCGGGTACCCCGGCCGCATCGGGTCAAAGGTCCCGACCCCGCGGGACTCGGTACCCCTTCGGCCAAAGCCTCGATCCACCGTTCCCGGACAGCCTCCGACGCAGCACGATCTGTTGGCTTCCGGGCTAACGGCGACGATGAACCGGGCGGTCCTGGGCGAGAGCGTCGAGGTCGATCAGGCGGACCCGACCGCACTGGTATCGATGCGGCCACCAGACCGCCTCCGCCGGACCGGGCATGTTGCCTTCGACGCGGTGGTCGACCATGCGCGGTCGGACGGTCGAGGCGACGGGCCAGCGAATGTCCGCGGCAGTCAGGTGTTCATGGAAATGCCGTTCGCGGACGGCGGATTCGAACGTGAACAGCACCGGCCAGGCGCGTCCGACAATCCGGCCCAGGTCGGTGTAGCCCTTGATCTTGCGGGTGAGCCGGTTCAGAGGCTCGGTCGACAGGTCGATCTCGACGAAGAACGGCGCCGTCACGTCATGGTCTGTCCAGATCCCGTGTCCGTCCGGGCAAATCGCCGGCCGGTGGGCGAGAGCGGCGGGGTCGACGGGCCAGCCGTCGGGGCCGCAACACTGCCATCGATCACATCGGCACCCGGTGGGTTGGGCACGATAGTCGAACGCGCCTCCGCCTTCAGGATCCTGACGAGCAGCGACGCGCGGGCGTTGGACACCCCGTGACCGTCATCCCGCATAGCGTCAGCCAGGTTGTCACGCGAGAGGGACCGACCGTCCCGTGACAACGCGGCGCGCGCTGCCCGCGCGGCCGGAACCAGGTGTGCCACAGCGCTGATGTCAACCGGGCGCGGGCCGGCCGTCCCCTGACCGGAGACGATCGAGGACGGCCCGGGTTCGTCCCGTCCCGTCCTCGGCACGGGACGGAGGACGTCCGGGACTGTCGAAGACGTCCGTTGGACGTCCGGAACCGTCCGCTGATCGTCCCCACGATGATCGGGTTGGCCGTGGTCGAGCATCGAGAACAGGAGCTTGATCGCGGCCAGCATCGACAGCGCCGGCCAACCGGCCAACGCCTTGCCGACCGGGTCCGCACCACCCACCGCGATGTTCGCGGCCAGGCTCGCCGCGGTGCCGACGATGAGTGCGGCCCACGGCACCCAACCGGTGGGGCGACCGGCCCGCCGTTGGGCAACCAGGAACAGGCTGGCCACGATCTCCAGTCCGTCGACGCTGATCGGGAACGCGTAGGACTTCCAACCCAACTGGCCGTGGTCCAGGGCGAGCTCGCGCATGTGCGCGAAGCTGATCGCACCGGCCACCACCGCCAGCCCGCCCACGAACCCAGCCGTGGCGAGCAGCAGCATGCGGTCGGTGCGCCTTCTTACGGTCATGACAACCGTGCGCACCCACACGATGTGCGCCCTCACCACGCTCCGCGCCCCGCACACCTCCGGAGGAACCCTGCGATGACCGACCTGATCTCGGCGGCGCTCCGCGAGCGGGCCTACGGCGACATCCACATCGAGCGGCTGCTCTCGGCGGTGCACGCGGGTGCCCGGCGGCGCCGTCGGCGGCGGGTCGCGGGCACCGCCTGCGCCGTGGTCGCGGCCGTCGCGGTGGCGGCGGCCGGCAGCGTGGTCGTGTCCGGGACCGGTGGAGCGCCCGTCCGGCCGGCCGCGTCCCCCGCGCCGCCCGGTGAGATCCCGCGCCCGCCGGTGCTCGAGGGCGCGCCGGTCGCGTCGTTCACGCCGACCGCCCTGGGCTCCGACCCGACCCTGTTCCACCTCGACGTCACCGGGCTGGCGTCGTGGAGCGGGCTCAGCTGGTCTTCGCGGCCCGGCTACGAGGAGCTGCGCGTCACGTCGGCCGAGGAGGGCGGCGAGCTGACCATCGAGGCGATCCAGTCCCGCGACAAGCTTTCCGCGCTGACCGGCGAGACCACCCGCACCGAGGTGAACGGTCTGCCGGCCGAGCTGGTGCGGACGACCCGCCCGACCGGGAACACCTCGCCCTGGGGCGCGTACGGCGTGCGGTGGGAACCGGTACCGGGGGTCTGGGCGCAGGTCCTGGTCGCGTTCGATCGGGACGCGGCGCTGCGGGTCGCCGGGCGGGTGCGGCTCGACCGCACGTCGCGCTGCGCGCTGCCCTTCCGGTTCTCCGGTCTCGATGACCGGGTGCGGGTGATCAAATGCGAGACCTCGTTCTCCGGTGGCCGCACCATGGGTGCCGTCTGGTTGGCCGTCGGCGACGCCGAGGCGGAGTGCTACGTGGCGGTCGCGCCACCGGCGGCGAACCCGACGACGCCGACGGAGACGATCGGGGGGCGGGCCGTGGCTGTGCTGCCGGGCGGCGCCGGGCCGGGCGGCTTCCCGCAGATCGAGTACGCGTTCGACGGTGGACTTGCCATCTTCTGCCCCTTCTACACCACCATCGACGACCCGTTCCTCCGCTCGCTCGTACCGGCGTTCGTGCCGGTCAGCGACCCCGACCCGCAAACGTGGCCGCGATCGCCGCTGCGGTGACCCGGCGTGTCCCGCGGGTCGGCCGCGGTGCCGGGGGCAGACTCTCGCCATGGTCAAGACGGTGCGGCCGGTCACCTACGACGACGTCATCTACATCGGCCACTACTTCCGTGAGGGCCTGCCCGTCGTCATGGACCTGACCGCCCTGGCCAACCCGGACGCCCAGGCGTTCGTCGACTTCGCGGCCGGGCTCGTGGTGGGCTGCGGCGGAACGATGGAGCGGGTGGCGCCCAAGGTCTTCCTCCTGGCACCTGGCAGCATCTGAAAGAACTTTTGATGATCCGGACAGAAGTTTCCCGGACAAGGAACTTTCTTTTGTCGATGGCTGCCGATACTGTCTAGCGCACCGACGTAACACCGACGACACACCCCGCACCCGGTACACGTCAACCGCTGACCCTCCCTCGTTCGCCCCTCATCAGTAGGCACAGCCGCTGGTGTGTTCACCCTGCCCGGATTCGGGAGCCCGCAAGGAGAGGTGGATCCGTCATGCCCGAACAGCCCCAACCACGCCCCCGGTTAACCCGCCGCACGATCCTGGCCGCCACGGCCAGCGCCACCGCCGCGCTCGGCGCGGCCGGCGCGACGCTGCTGCAGACCGGTCCCGCCGCCATCGCGCACAACAACCGGCTGCGCGTCGAGCCGCTCATCCCGGAGCGCAACCGCGGGATCATCCTGTACAGCGTCCGCGACCGCATCAGCGCCGCACCCGACGACAGCGGGGTCCCCTACGGTTTCGAGCGCGTCCTCGCCCGGCTCGCCGAGATCGGCTACAAGGAGATCGAGTTCGCCGGGTACAACCAGAACACGGCGATCCTCGGCCGCCAGATCACGCCGCAGGAGATCCGCAAGATCCTCGACGACAACGGGTTGAAGGCCAACGGCACGCACGTCTCGATCAACCCGACGACGTTCGAGCAGCAGATGGACATCGCGCAGACGCTGGGCATGGAGAACATCGGCACCGGCAGCGACCCGACCAACAGCGCCTACAAGGCCGACTGGGACGCCGCCGCCGACGTGTGGAACGAGCTCGGCCGCAACGCCCGCAAGCGCGGCCTGCGCCTGTACACGCACAACCACGACATCGCGTACTCGTTCCTGCTCGACTCCGGCCCGCTCGACGCCAACGGCAAGCCGACCCGCTCGTCCGGGATCCGGCGGCTGGAGTACTTCTTCGGCAAGGCCGACCCGCGGTACGTCTTCTTCGAGATGGACGTGTTCTGGGCCTACGTGGCCCGGTACAAGCACCAGACCTACACCGACCGGAACGGCAACCAGCGCACCGACCTGTTCGACCCGATCCTCACCGTGGCCGACAAGCCCAAGCGCTTCCCGCTGTTCCACGCCAAGGACGGCAACAAGAACACCGCCGTTCCCAACGGATACGACATGGTGCCGTTCGGCGAGGGCGACATCCAGATGCAGCAGTTCTTCCAGACCATCGGCGAGCGCGACTTCCACCACGCCAACTGGGAGCAGGACACCGCGCCCGGCGGCACCGCGAACCCCGGCCAGTCGCTGGCGTTCGCCGACGTGAGCTACGACAACATGTCCGAGCTCACGATCTACAAGTAGGACCCGCTCCAGCCCTGAGTTTTCCTGCCCGGAGGGCTCGATGAAACCTGCCCGCAGAAGGCCGTGGTTCCTGTTCGCGGCCGCCCTTCTTCTCCTACCCGTACCCGCCACTCCCGCCGTCGCCGCGCCGCAACCCGACGGTGGTGCCGCGGCCGCCGCGCCGGGCGACGACCTCACCCCGCACGAGAACGGGCCGCGCTCGCTGCGCTCGGACGTGCGGGCCCCCAAGGACTACAAGGTGCTCGTGTTCACCAAGACCGCGGGCACGCGCCGACCGTCCATTCAGGACGGTGTGAGCCTCATCAGGGACCTGGGCAAGAAGAACGGGTTCACCGTGACCGTCACCCAGGACGCGGGCGCGTTCACCGCCGCGAACCTGGCGAAGTTCCGCTCGGTCGTGTTCCTCAACACCACCGGCGACGTGCTCAACGCGGCCCAGGAGGCGGCGTTCGAGGGGTACGTGAAGGCCGGCGGCGGCTGGACCGGTGTGCACGCCGCGGCCGAGACCGAGACCGACTGGCAGTTCTACCAGCAGCTGCTCGGCGCCCGTGCCACCGGTGCCAGCGGGGTGCAGCAGGGGACGGTCGACGTGGCCGACCGCGCGCACCCGTCGACCGAGACGGTGCCCCGCAACCTGACCCTCACCGAGGAGTGGTACACCTACTCGCAGAACGTCCGCGGCCAGTCGCACGTGCTGGCGGCGCTGCGCAACCCGGCCAACACCGACCAGCCGGTCGCGTGGTGCAAGGACTACCAGGGCGGCCGGTCCTGGTACACCGGGCTCGGCCACTCGATCGAGTCGTACCGCAACAACAACTTCAAGAAGCACCTGCTCGGCGGCATCCAGTGGTCGGCCGGCGTGGTCGAGGGCGACTGCGGCGCCACGGTTCTCGGCAACTACGAGAAGGTGACGCTCAACGACGAGCCCGGCGAGCCGATGTCGCTCGCGGTGCTGCCCGACGGCCGGGTGCTGCACAACACCCGCAACGGCGAGGTGCGGCTGTACGACCCGGCCACCGGCGCCAGCCCCGTCATCACGACCGTTCCCGTCTACACCCACGACGAGGACGGCCTGCAGACGGTCTCGATCGACCCGGACTTCGCGACGAACAAGTGGGTCTACATCTACTACGCGCCGCGGCTGAACACGCCCGTCGACAACCCGGCGACGCCGGGGGTCAACGAGGGCGACGCGCCGGTGACGAGCACCGACCCGACCGTCTGGGACGCCTTCAAGGGCTACAACCAGCTGTCGCGGGTGAAGTTCGTCGAGACGCCGACCCCGCACCTCGACCTGTCGACCGAGCAGCAGATCCTGCGCGTCGACGTCGACCGCGGCGCGTGCTGCCACGTCGCCGGCAAGGTGCAGTTCGACGCCAAGGGCCTGCTGTACATGACCACCGGCGACGACACCAACGCCAGCGGAAGTGACAACTTCACGCCGATAAACGAGTCGCCGACGCAGGGACCGGCCTACGACGCGCAGCGCTCCGCCGGCAACACCAACGACCTGCGCGGCAAGCTGCTGCGGATCAAGGTACGGCCGAACGGGACGTACACGATCCCGGCCGGGAACCTGTTCCCGGAGCACGAGGACTACGACAACAGGACCCGTCCGGAGATCTTCCTGATGGGGCTGCGCAACCCGTTCCGGTTCGACGTCGACCCGTCGGGCATGGTCTACATCGGTGACTACTCGCCGGACTCGCGGGTGTCGAACCCGGCCCGCGGACCGGAGGGCACCGGCCGGTGGTTCACGGCGAACAAGGCCGGCAACTACGGCTGGCCGTACTGCTACTCGCCGGCGCTGCCGTACATCGACTTCGACTTCGCCACGCGCACGTCGAAGCAGCCGTTCAACTGCGGCGCGCCGGTGAACGACTCGCCGCGCAACACCGGCCGCCAGGTGCTGCCGGCCGTGCAGGACCCGGACTTCTGGTACACGTACGAGGCGCGCACGCCGTGCCCCGGCGCGTACCTGGCCAACCCGCCGACCGCGTGCGACTTCAAGTGGCCCGTGATCGGTACCGGCGGCGTCGGCCCGCACGGCGGTCCCATCTACAAGTACGACGCCGGCAGCGCGTCGCCGACGAAGTTCCCGGAGTACTACGACAACTTCGTCGCCTTCGGCGAGTTCACCCGCGACAAGCTGTTCATGATGCGCACCGACGGCAAGGGCAACTTCCTCGGTGTGGAGCAGTTCCTGCCCGGGTTCGTGTTCGACAACCCGATGGAGATGGAGTTCGGACCCGACGGCACGCTGTACTTCCTGGAGTACGGCGACGGCTTCTTCCGGGCCAACCCCGACGCACAGCTGGCCATGATCCGGTACGTGAAGGGCACGCGGTCACCGGTCGCGGCGCTCAACGCGACGCCGACCTCCGGCCAGGCGCCGCTGACCGTGCAGTTCTCGTCGGCCGGCTCGTACGATCCCGACCCCGGTGAGTCCATCTCGTTCGCGTGGGACTTCACCAGTGACGGCACCGTCGACTCCGCCGACCCGAACCCGTCGTTCACCTACACGACGAACGGCGTTTTCACGGCGAAGCTGACGGTCACCGACTCCAGCGGGAAGACGGCGGTGCTCACGCGGGTCATCACCGTCGGGAACACGGCGCCGACGGTCACGGTGACGACGCCGGTCGACGGCACGTTCTTCAGCTGGGGCGACCAGATCCCGTTCACGGTGACGGTCACCGATCCGGAGGACGGCACGATCGACTGCTCCCGCGTCACTGTGACGTTCGTGCTCGGCCACGACACGCACGGCCACCCGCAGGGCTCGACCACCGGCTGCACCGGCACGCTGACGGCTCCGGCCGACGGCGCCGACCACGCCGGCGGCTACCTGTACGGCGGGATCAGCGCCTCTTACACCGACCTGGGCGCCAACGGTCAGCCCGCACTGACCACAGTGGACCAGGCGGTGCTGCAGACGAGGCAGCAGCAGGCCGAGTTCGCGCGGGTGCTCACCGGCGTGACGACCGCGACCACGTCCGACACCGGCGGCGGGCTGCACGTCAACGGCATCGACAACGGCGAGAGCATCGCGTTCGACCCGGTGAACCTGGGCGGCGTGAGCACGGTGACGCTGCGGTACTCGGGTGGCACGGCGGGCACCCCGCGGGCCACGGTCGAGCTCCGGCTCGACTCGCCGACCGGTCCGGTCGTGGCGACCACCACGGTCAACGGCACGGGCGGCAACAACACCTGGGCGAGCCAGGCGGTGCCGGTCAGCCAGGCGGCGGGCACGCACCGGTTGTACCTGGTCTTCACCGGGGTACCCGGCGGGGCCACGACCGGGTTGCTCAACCTCAACTGGGTCCAGTTCGACCCGTAGGCGCGAGGGCCGCGGCCTCCCCCGGTGCGGGGGGAGGCCGTGGCCGTTCGGCCCGTCTCACGCGTCGAGTGGGTGACTGGTCGAAGTGTCTACTTTTAACCTTTATGTCCTTGGGGTAGCCATGAGGACATGCGGGGACTGAACACCAGAATCGTGTCGTTGGCGACCACGGCGGCGGCCGTCGTGGTCACGGCCGTCGCGTCCACTCCGGCCGCGCACGCCACCGTGGTGGGGACGCCCGTGCTGCGGTACTCGTTCGACAAGGGCTTCTCGGACGATTCGGGGCACGGACACGCGTTGACCGTCTACGCCGTGCGCGGCGGCACCACGGCGGCCGTCGCGAACGGCGCCGGCCAGGCGCTGCGCTTCCCGAAGCACTGCACGGGGCGCAAGTGTCCCCGGGTGGTGCTGCAGACGGCGAGCACCGACGAGCTGAACCCGGGCACCGCGGCGTTCCGGTACGGCGCGACCATCCTGCTTCCGAAGAAGGAGACCACCTCGGGGCAGAACGTGCTCCAGAAGGGCTACTCCTCGGCCGGCGGGCAGTACAAGCTGCAGATCGACGGCAGGGCCGGCCGGCCCTCGTGCGTGCTGGTCGGCACCGGCCGCCGCGGGATCCACCAGGCGCGCAGCCCGGTGTCGGTGGCCGACGGGGCCTGGCACACCATCGAGTGCCAGCGCTCAGGGTCCACGTTGAGCGTCACCGTCGACGGGGTCGTCCGCGACACGGCGACGGTCCCCGCCACCCTGTCGGTGTCGAACGCGGCACCACTCAGCATCGGCGGCAAGGGCGCCTACGCCGACAACGACCAGTTCCAGGGGACCGTGGACGAGGTCTGGGTCGCCCGGGGCTGACAGCCGGTCGCCGGCCGGCCCCACCCCCGGGTGCCGGCCCTCCACGAGGTCCCGGAGCGCGGCGACGAGGGGCCGGCGCCACCGGACGCGGGCACGGGCGGTGAGGGCCGCCCGCAACCGGGTCGCGGTCGTCAGGCGCGAGGTCACCCCGCGCATCAGCCACCCGATCGCGGACTCCAGGTCGGCGGCGCTCTGGGTGAGGTCGACCACGGTCTCCTCGACCCGGGTGCGCGGCGGCTGGAGCAACGGGTCGCGCGGTGGCCCGGCGCGGGCCGACCGGTGCACGACCAGGTCCGGGTACCGCCCGACGGTCCGCCACCGCGGCACGCTGACGTGGACCGGGGCGGCCGGCTCCGCGACGATCCCGTACAGCTCGGCGGCCGTCTCATGGCTCAGCGCCGCGCCCGGACCGCAGAACAGGACGGCCGCCCACACCCGCGCCGCCCGCGGCACCGGGCCGGAGAAGCAGGCGAACACGCCGGGGAACAGCCGTTGCCAGCGCCCGGACAGGACGAGCCGGCGGATCGCCGAGTCGGTCAGGCCGGCGCGCCGCGCCTGCACCCGGGTGATGACGCCTGCCTGGCGCCGGACCGTTTCGCGCACCGGAGGAGCATCGCGCCCCGCGGGACCCGCGGGGAAGCACGAGTTTCCCCCTGTGGACAACCGGCGCTCCGTCCACAAGGGAGAACCGCTCAACTTCGGTGCATTGCGGCCGAAAGATACGCGTGAGCCGCGAAGCCAGGGTCACGTCGCCGTCGCCGGGTGCTGTGCTCACCGGTCCGTCGACGTTCGCGGGGTACGAGATCCTGGCCGAGATCGGGCGCGGGGCCGCCGCCGTCGTGTACCGTGTGCGCCGGCCGCGCACCGGCGCCGAGTACGCGCTCAAGGTGCTGCAGTCCGGGAGCGAGGTCACCGCCTTCCGGCGGGAGGCGGCGCTGATGGCCATGATCAACCACCCGGGCCTGCCGCGCATCCACGAGGTCGGCACGGCGGAGGGCCGCACCTACCTGATCATGGACCTGGTCGAGGGTGAACGGCTCACCGACGTGCTCGCCCGCGGGCGCCTGAGCCCCGAACGGACGATCGCGCTGGCGCTCGACGTCGTCGACCCGCTGACCGCCGTGCACCGCACCGGGGTCGTGCACCGCGACATCACGCCCGACAACATCATGGTCCAGCCCGACGGCACCGCCCAGCTGATCGACTTCGGACTGGCCGCCCGCACCACCGCCGAGCAGACCGGCGCCGCCGTCGGCACGCTCGCCTACTGCGCCCCGGAGCAGGCGGGCACGCTGCGGCGGCCGGTGAGCCGCCGGTCGGACCTGTACTCGTTGGGTGCCGTGCTGTTCCAGTGCCTCGCCGGACGGCCGCCGTTCCCGACCGACGACGTCGGCGAACTGCTCCGCCTGCACGCCGTCGCGCCGGTACCCGACCTGGCACGGCTCGTGCCTGGCACCCCGGCCGGCCTCTCCGACGTGGTCTCCACCCTCCTCGCCAAGGACCCCGACGACCGCTACCAGACCGGCGAGGAACTGCTCGCCGACCTGCACCAGCTCGGCGACGCTCCGCAGCGTCCCATCCGGGTGCGCTCCGGGGGCGGCGGCGCGGCGCCCGACCAGCTCAAGCCGCTCGTGGGCCGCGCCACCGAGCTGGCCCGGCTGACCCGGGCGTGGGTGTCGGCACGCTCCGGCCGGGGCGCCGTGTGCGTGCTCCGCGGAGGCCCGGGCGCCGGCAAGAACCGGCTGGCCAGCGAGCTGGTCACGCTCGCCGCGTCCAGCGGCTCGCTGGTGCTGCGCGGGCGCGGCTCGATCGACGACGCGGTACCGATGGCGCCCCTGCGCGAGGCGTTCGCCGGGTGCCTGCGCGAGGCCGACCGGCTGCAGGCCGACGAGCGCGCCGACGTGCAGGCACGGGTCCAGCGCTGCGCCGGAGACGCCTTCCCGCTGCTGACCGGCCTGGCGCCGGAGCTGGTCGGCCCCGGCACCGCGATCGGCACCGCACCCGGCGGAGGCCGCCACGCCGCGGGACGCGGCCGGCACAGCAGGGAGGAGTCGGGCCGGACCGGACCCGACCCCGAAGGGCAGGACCAGTTCACGCTCGCCGTCGTCGGGTTCCTCACCGCGCTGGCGCGGGAGTTCGGCGGCCTGCTGCTCGTGCTCGACGAGGTGCAGTGGCTCGACGCGGGCACCATCCGCGTCCTCACCCGCCTCGCCGAGGATCTGCCCTCGGTCCCGTTGCTCGTACTCGCGACGGGCCGCGACGACCCGGCGAGCATCGCCCGCACGGACGCCGTGGTGGCCGGGCTCGGCCACCCGACGGCCGACATCACGCTCGGGCCGCTGACCGAGGCCGGCGTGGCCGAGCTCGTCGGCAGCCTGCTGCCCGGCGTCGAGGTCGACGTCCGGCTGGTGCGGCTGCTCAACGCGCGCGGCAGGGGCAGCCCGTTCGTCGTCCAGGAGTATCTGAGCGCGATCGTCGACGCGGGCCTGCTGCGGCCGAGCTGGGGCACCTGGATCCTCGACGAGGACGGCCTCGACGCCCTGCGGCTGCCCGACGACGCGATCGGGCTGGTGCTCGCCCGGGTCGACGGCCTCGGGCCCGGCGTGCGGGCGATGCTCGTCACCGCGGCCGTCGCCGGCAGCCGGTTCCGGCCCGACCTGGTCGCGGCGGTGCACGGCGCCGGGGTGTCGGAGGTCGTGGCCGCGCTGCAGGAGGCGGCCGGGCGGGGACTGGTGGAGGCGCGGCCCGACGGAAGCTACGCGTTCCTGCACGACCGGATCCGCGAGGCGCTGCTCGACCAGGACACCAGGGACCTCCACGCCCGCATCGCGGCCGTTCTCGACGGCACCGGCACCGGGGCGGAGCACGTCTTCGAGGTGGCCCATCACTACATCGGCGCCGGTACGGCCGCGCCCGTCGAGGCGGCGACCGCGGCGTGCGTCGCGGCCGGGCGGCTCGCGTTGCGCACGTTCGCGCCCGCGAAGGCGGTCGCGTTGTTCGAGCACGTGATCGAGCTGACCCCGACGCCCGACGCCGCCGTGCTCGTCGCCCTCGGCACGGCCCTGCGCCAGACCGGCCGGTTCGCCCGCGCCGCCACGACGCTCGAGCGGGCCCTCACCGTCGAGCGCGACCCGTTCGCCCGCGCCGACATCCTCACCTCGCTCGCCACCGTGCACCGGTCGGTGTGGAACCTCGCGTCGGCCCGCGACGCGGTGTCGGCCGGGCTCGCGGAGATGGGGGCGGCGCCGCCCCGCAACCGGTTCGCCCTGGTGCTGACCAGCGCGCTGCTGTTCGTCGTCGGCGTGCTGCGGATCGGCCGCGGCCGGGTCCGGGGTGACCGGCGGCGGCGCTGCGAGATGATCGCCGCGCTCCACGAGGAGGCGACGTACGCCGCGTTGCTCGGCATGCGCCGCTTCGACGTCGTCATGCACAACCTGCGGGCGTACCACTGGCTCAACCGGCTCGGCCACGGCGGACAGTACGCGCGTAGCCTGAGCGTGTTCGCGTTCGTGTGCGCGAACCTGGGCCTGCGCCGCCTCGCCGACCGGCTGTTCCAGCGGGCGGCCGACGACGACGGCACCGCCGACCCGGTCGTCCGCGCGGTCAACGCCTACCACCGCGGCGCCGCCCACTACCTGACCTACCGCGACGACGGCGAGGCCTGGACGCACGCGATCGACGAGCACGGCCGGTCCCTGGACCTGGCCTCCTACACCGACGCGGTGGCCGTCTTCGCGATCGACGCGCTGGCCGCCGGTCGCACCCGGGAAGCCACCCGGTGGGCGGAGCACGGCCGGAGCCGGCTCACCGTGAGTGCCGGCGAGTCCACGTCGCTGCTGGTGCTGCCGGCGATGATCGCCGCGGCCACCGGCCGGCCCGCCGACGCCGCGGTACGGCAGCAGCGGGTGGCGGCCGAACAGGAGCAGAACTCGAACCGGGGCACCGCCATCCGCCGGTCGCTGACGGAGCTGTTCGTGCTCACCGAGCAGGAGGAGACCGGTCCGCCGTTCGACCGGGCGGTCGCCGCGTTCGAGGCGCTCGGTCACCGGCACCGCGACCTCGCCCGGTCACACCGCTCGGTGCTGCACACGATCGCGATGGGCCGGCTGGCGCAGGCGCGCGCGGCCGCACCCGACCAGCGCGCGGCCCGGCTCGACCAGGCCCGTGACGCCATCGCGGCGTTGCGGGTGAAGCCGGCGCACCCGCCGCAGGTCGCGCGCCGGCAGGTGGCCGAGGCCGACCTGCTGGTGCTCCACGGCGCGCCCGACCGCGCGCTGCGCCTACTCAACCGGATCCGGCCGAACACCGGCCCGGACGCGCCGGCCCTGGCCTACGAGGCGGCCCGGATCCGGGCCCGGGCCCTGCGGGAACTGGGCGCCAACGAGGAGTCGGTGCGACAGGCGCTGCTCGCCGCGGCGATCGCCGAGCACGAGGGCTGGCCGCACCGCGTCGGCTGGATCACCTCCGAGTTCCCGGGCACCCGGCGCCGGCGCGCCTCGTCCCCGCATCCCGAGGTTGCGAGCGAGACCGACCTCGACGACCACGACCACGACGTCGACCGGCAACGGCTGCGGGCGCTGGAGGAGGTCGGCCGCGCCGCGTCGCGGGTGCTCGACCCGCAGGAGCTGGCGCGCATCGCCCTCGACGAGACCATCCGCATCCTGCGCGCCGACCGGGCGTTCCTGTTCCTCGCCACTCCCGACGGCGAGCGGCTCGTGCCGCACCTCGGCCGCGACGCGGCCGGCAACGACCTCGGCGAGCTGACCGCGTACAGCGCGAGCCTCGTCGAGCGGGTCCGCGAACGGCGGGAACCGTTGGTGGTGACCGGCACCGACGAGAGTGCCGCGCTGGGCGCGACGAGCGCGATCCAGCATGGGCTGCGGTCCATCATGGTGGCGCCGCTGCGGCTGGAGGACCGGCTGCTCGGCGTCGTCTACCTCGACAGCCAGATCGCCAAGGGCATCTTCACCGCCAACGACGCCGGCATCCTCATCGCGCTGACCAACCACGTCGCGACGTCGCTGGAGACCGCCCGCGCCGCGCAGCTGGAGATCTCGGTGCAGACCGCGCACCGCCAGCGCGACCTGGCCGAGCAGCTGCGCACGGCGTTCGAGTCGATGAGTGACACGCTCGAACCGGAGAAGATCCTGGTGCGGCTGATGCGGTCGGCCCGCTCGCTGCTCCGGCTCGACCGGGCCTGGTTGCTCAGCCGCGAGGACGACGGGCGGTGCGTCGTCACCGAGTCCGGCTTCTACGGCGAGACGGCGCGTGAGGTCACCGCGGACCGCACCACGCTCGCGCTGCTGGCCCGCGACGAGCCGGCGTCCGGTACGGACGTCGGCGTGCCCGCGGCGATCACCGAGCGGCTCGCCGACGCGCGCGGCTGGCTCGTGCTGCCGTTGCGGTCGCGGACCGCGGAGGTCGGCGTGCTCGTGCTCGGCTCGACCGACCCGACCACGCTGACCCACCAGGTGGAGGTCGCGTCGGCGCTGGTGGCGCAGGGACTCACCGCGTACGACAACGCGAGCCTGTTCGCCCGGGTGCAGAACCTCGCGGTGGTCGACGAGCTGACCGGCATCGCCAACCGCCGCCGGTTCCTGGAGATGGCCGACCGCGACCTCGTGGCGGCGATCCGGCACGGCCGCCCGCTGTCGGCGATGATGATCGACATCGATCACTTCAAGAGCGTCAACGACACGTACGGGCACCCGACCGGCGACGACGTCATCCGCGAGGTCGCGTCGCGGCTGGCCGCCCACGCCCGCCGCACCGACCTCCTCGGCCGGTACGGCGGCGAGGAGTTCTCCCTCGTGCTCCCCGAGACCGGCACCCTCACCTGCAAGGAGCTCGCGGAACGGCTGCGGTCGGCGATCGCCGACGAGCCCGTGCAGACCCGCACCGGCCCGCTCGACGTCACCGTCTCCATCGGCACCGCGTCGCGGCAGCCCGGCGACCACGACCTCATCACCCTGCTGTCACGGGCCGACCAGGCCCTGTACGAGGCGAAGAACGCGGGACGCAACCGGGTCGCATAGATTCCTGTCGTGGCGTCCTATCGATGGCTGGTGCTCGGTGCCGGTACGGCGGCACAGGCCGCCGCGGCGGCCTACCTGGTCGGCCTCGCCGCGATCGCGCCGGCGCTGCGCGCCGAGTACGACCTCGGCCTCACCGGCCTCGGCCTGTTCCTGGGCGCGCCGACGCTCGGCATGGTCGCGTCGCTGATGGCGTGGGGATGGGCGTCCGACCGGTACGGCGAACGCGTGGTGATGACCGTCGGACTCGGTACCACCGGTGTGCTGCTGCTCCTGGTCCCGCTGCTGCCCGGCGCGCTGGTCCTCCTGTTCCTGGCCGGCGCGGCCGCGAGCGGGGTCAACGCCGCCAGCGGGCGCGCGGTCATGGCGTGGTTCCCGGCCCGGGGACGCGGGTTCGCGATGGCCGTGCGCCAGTGCGGGCTGCCGTTCGGCGCCGCGCTCGCGGCCGCCGTGCTGCCGGTGCTCGCCGACCGTGGCGGCACGACGCTGGCGTTCCGGGGACTGGCGGTGTTCGCGCTCGCCGGTGCCGTCGCGGTGTTCGTCGTGGTCCGCTCGTCGGGGACGGGCCGCGGCGGCCTCTTCCGGGACGTGCTGCGCCACGGCCCGTTGCTGCGGCTGTGCGCCGTGGCGGTGCTGCTCATGCTGCCCCAGGTGGCGATCACCGCGTTCGGCGTCGAGCTGCTGCTCGCCACCACGTCGTTGTCGGTGGCGCAGGCGGCGGTCGCGCTGGTCGCGGTGAACCTGTCGGGCGCCGGCCTGCGGCTGCTCGTCGGCTGGTGGTCCGACTGGACCGGGGTGCGGCTGGGCCCGTTCCTCGTCGTCGCGGTGTGCATGGTGGCCGCGTTCGACCTGCTGGCCGTCTACATCTCGCTCGGCGGGCCGTTCCTGGAGGTCTTCGTGGTGCTAGTCGGCGCGCTGGCGTTGAGCTGGAACGGGTTGGCGTTCGTGGTCGCGGCCGAGCTGGCTCCGCCCGGCCGGTCGGGTTCGTTCCTGGGGTTCGAGAACACCGCCATCTACCTGGCGAGCGCGGTGGGTGCGGTGCTGGTCGGCTTCCTCGCCGACCGCCTCGACTGGGCCACCGTGATGGGTGCGTTGACGCTGCCCGCCCTGCTGGCCGCCACGGTGCTGGCGTTCATCCTGTCGTCCGTGCGCACCGGCGTGTAGCGCTACCGGCGAACATCCGCCTCACGTGTAGCGCTGCCACAGGTCGCGCAGCGGGCGCCAGCCGCCGTCGCCCTCGGTCCACACCTTCTCGATGTACGCGGCGCCGGTGGTGCCGCTGTCCTCCCACCAGATGCCGCCGTACGTCCTGCCGTCCCGTTGGTTCGCGAACTCGATGTAGGCGCCGGTGGTGCGTCCCGACGTGCCGGCCCGTTGCGCGACGACCGGTGCCGCGCCGGCGGCGAGCGTCGCGGAGGCGGCATTCTCGGACTGCTTCACCGCGCGCGCCGCGTCACGGTCGGCAGCGGAGGCGAACCGCACGAAGAACACGTCGACGGTGGTGTCGACCGCACACGCCACCCGGGACAGCTCCCCCGGGTACGGGGCCGGACCGCCCGCCTCCCTGTTCGACAGGCAGGCGCCCAGCCACGGCACCCAGCCCTCGGCGAGCGGTGCGAGCACCGGCCCGATCCGGCGCCGGTTCGCCTCTTCCTGCGTCTCACCGGAACCGTCCACAGTGGACCCACCAGCCGTACTTCCGACGAGGTACCCCGTCGAGCCGAAGACGAGCAGCCCGATGAGCAGGCCGAGCAGCAGCACCCCGATGGGCGGCCGCCCCCGCGCGTACGGTTCGTCGACACCCCGCCGCGCGGGTGGAACCGTGGGATGGCCGCCGGTCTGGTACAGACCCGGGTGGCCGCTCCCGGCCGGCACCTGCGACCGGGTGATGGAGGTAGGCACCACCACCCGAGCCGGCCCGGCAGGCGCGGACCTGGCGTGGGCCGGCACGGGGTGCGCGGGCACCGGGTGGGCCGGCCCGGTGCGGGCCGGCATCGCGTGGACCGGCATGGCACGCACGGGCACGACGTGGGCCGGCACGGGGTGCGCAGGCACGGTATGGGCCGGCATGGTGCGCGCGGGCACGGCGTGAGCTGGCACGGCGTGAGCTGGCACGGCGTGAGCTGGCACGGCGTGAGCTGGCACGGCGTGAGCCGGCACGGCGTGGACCGGCATGGCGCGCGCGGGCACGGGGTGCGGCGGCGGGGCGTGGACGGGCGCGGGCGACGCCGGCACGGGGTAGGCGGGCAACGGGAACCCGGGGCCAGGGTGGGCGGGAACCGGGAACGTGACCGCCGTGACCGGAACCGCCGTCACCGGAACCGCCGTCACCGGAACCGGCACCGCGGTGACCGGCTCGGGCAGCCCCGGCGCCGCGACCCCCGCCGGCGCCACCGCCGCAGGCCCCGCCGGCGCCACGGTCGGCGCCGGCACCACGACCGGCGGCGGCGCTGTCACCGGACGGGGCGGGCGCTGCGGCCTGCTCAACGCCCGATGGTCGATGGGCGCGGGCGGCAGCGGCGCCGACCGGTCCACCGGCGGATACATCACCGGTTCGACCGGCATCGTCGGTGGTTCCGGAGCGACAGGCGCCGCCCGGTCGACCGGAGCGCCCGGCCCCACCGGAACCGGCGACACGACCGGAGCGGTCCGACCCGCCGGCCGCGAACCGCCCGCAGGAGCCGGGACCGCCGGCCGCGAACCGCCCACAGGAGCAGGGGCCGCCGGTCCGGGTGCCGGCACCGGCAGCGCCGGCAGTACCCCCGACGGGGCGCCCGGGCCGGTCGGCACCGGGTCCGACGGCCACTGGACCGCGGGCGGCCCCGCCCACGGGGTGGCCCGGCCGCCGGTCACGACGGGTCCGCCAGTGCGGTGCGGGCGGTCGCGTCGCGGTCATCGAGAATCGATGGTGGGGAGTCGTCGTCGCGGTGCCAGGAGACCATTTCGGCGTTCGACCAGGCGTCGGAGCCCAGGCGGGGGTCCACTACGGCGTAGCCGTCGGCTCCTCGGAAGCCACCGCCCATACCGGCGGCACCGGCCATCATCGGCATCGGCCCGCCCATGGCCGTGCCGGTGGTGCCGCGGGCGGCGCCGTCTGACCGGGTCGCCGTGCCGGCCGCCAGGCCCGGAGCCGCCGCGAGACCAGGCGCCATTCCGCCCAGCGTGGCCGGTGCGGCGGGCGCCGGTGCGGAGACCCCGGAGACGGCGCCCACAGAGCCGACCGGTGCCGGCCCGCCCGCGCCGGCGAGCATTCCCGCACCGGCGAGGGCGGTGCCCGTCCGGTCCTCGATGGGGTCGGTGGCCGCCGCGTCGTCGAAGCTCACCGGCGTCTCGCCGATCAGTTCCGGTGGCGCCGCCGGCATCGTGGCGGGCCACGAACGGTGGTCGGTGACCCGGTACTCGGCGGCCAGCCGGGCCACCAGGGTCGACACGCGTTCGCGGGCCTTCGCCTGCTCCTCCGCCGACGGCACGTGCCCGAGCGCCGAGGCCTCCACGAGTTCGGGACGGTCGGGCTCGACCAGCTGCTGCGTCTCCTCCAGCGAGTCGGCCATCACCGTGAGGCCGTTGCGGATGGCCGCCGCCTCCAGGGCGAGCCGGTCGGCGAACGCGACGACGAGGTTGATGTGGTACTCGAACTCGCGGGCGCCGGTGCTGCGGAACCGGGGCAGCAGCCGCGCCAGGTCGGCGCGGACCGACCGCGTCACCGACTCGATCGCGTCGCCGGCCGTGCGCCACGCGCCGGCGACGCCCACCACCTGCGCCGGCGCGCCGGCCATGAGCATCTCGTACAGCTCGCGGTGGGACAGGTGCCGGTACCGTTCGTGGAACTCATCGGCCACGGGTGTGCCCACCGTCGACCGCCTCGCTCACGGGGCTCATCGCGCGGCGGATCTTCTCCGCGTCGGCCCGGTTGAACTCGTCGATGGTGCGGTACTCCCGGGCGAAGCCGGCCGTGGCGTGTCTGGCCGCCGCGAGCGCGGCCACCAACCGGTTCAGCCGGGCCACGTACTCCTCGTGGAGTCCCACGTACCGGTCGGCGGTCTGACGTGCGTCGATGAAGGTGCCGAGCGCCGGAGAGTGTGTCTGCGACAACGTCCGGATCGCGGTGAAGCTCTCGTCCAGACGGGCCTGGATGGTCTGCTCGAAGTCGAGGAGCGACAGGGGGTCGACTGTCATTTCGTCCGCGGCCATGTCAACCCTTCGGTGAAGGTCGATGCGTTACCTGTTGACCTCACTCACGCAGAATCAGCCCGATCGGCTCACCGTCGGCGAAGGAATTTCCGGAGCCACCGTCGCGGGCGGGGCGAGCAGCACAGCAGCGGCCGGATCGAGCGCCGGTCCCGTGGAAATGAGCGCCAGAACCGCCGCGGGAAGGTCACCCGGTCGTACGCCGCTGTAGCCGAGTGCCTTCAACGCCCCGGCGGAGTCACGCGGCAACGGGTACTTGATGCCCTGGTCGGTGACCAGATAGACGACGGCACCGGTGAGGCTGCGGACCAGCGCCGCCCGGCCACCGGGAACGGCGACCCGGTCGGCGACCGGCACCCCGTCGGCCCCGGCACCGGCGGGTTGCGCCTGTCCGGCGGCGAGCGCGAGCGCGTCGTCGTAGCCCGGGTAGGTGCGCACGGTCACGTTCTCGCCGCCGCGCACCTCGGCGCACGCCATCGCGAACCGGCCGGCGGCGCCGCGCACGTCGGGCACCTCGGTCGGGAAGCCCGGCGGTTCCACGGTTCCCGACACGAGCTTCTGGCCGGCCTCCGCGGGTGAGATGTCGACGGCGTTGCCCGCCAACCGCGCGGCGACCGCGCCGACCGGCACGAGACCCGTGCGCACCGCCACGTAGAACTGTTCGGCCGCCCGGTAGAGCCGGCCCACGGTCGCCACCGCGCCGCCGATCTGCACCTGTGCCTGGGTTCCGGCGTCGGGCACCGCCAACGGCTGCAGGTCGGGACCGGCGGGCAGCGCGTTGAGGAACGCGCCACCGACCGGCGTCGGGCGCACACCCGCCCAGCCCAGTGCCGCCACCGTCGCGTTGTCGCGGATCCGCAGGCGGAAGTTGCGCAGGACCAGGTACCGCACGTCGTCGACGCTGACCAGCAGCCCCTCGCCGGTGCCCGGCGCGATCCCGTTGGCCGGCACCTCACCGACGATGACCTGCGTGGCCAGGGCCACCGAGTCACGTGACCGGGGTGCCGAGCACACGCTCCACGGCATGCCGAGCAGTTCCTTCTTCGTGGGCAGCGCGTCCGGCGCACCCGCGATGCCGACCGGCCGGCCCCGCGGCACGTCCCGCAGCGACGCCTGCGCCATCGTGCGCACCTGCGGCTTCTCCTCGTTGAGGATCAGGCGGGCGGAGGTCCAGTTGAGGACCGGGTGCAGCAGCCCGTCGAGGTACAGGTACTTCGACCCGGTCTCCCGCTCGACGATGATCGCCCCGGCCACCGGGCCCTTCCCGCCGGGACGGATGAGCCCGTACACCCCGAACCCGGCGAACACCAGAAGCGCCACGACGAACCCACCGAACACCGCGAACGCGAACCGACGCATCGGCAGCTCGTTCGTCTCCGGTTCACCGACGAGTTGCGCCGACACGATACGACGGGTGAGGAAGCGGTAGGCCTGTACGTACTCGCGTCGACTGCGCATCCGATCTCCGCCTCCCGAAGGTGCCGACATCCTACGACCCGTATTCACGCATCCAAGTACACAGTTGTTCGACGTAAGGTGTGCCCATGCCCGACTTGATGGCGGCGGGACGGTCCGCCGGCCGGTTCGGTGCGGCCCAGCTCGTGTCCGTCGAGCTGGCCGCGGTCGTCGCCATGGCCGTCGCGTACGGCCTGCCTCCGGTCACGTCCGCGATCTGCGGCGCGGTGACCTTCGTCGTGCTCGTCCTGACGCTCGGCCGGTCCGGTGGCCGCTGGACCTACGAGGTCGTGGCCGCGCGCCGCCGGTTGGCCCGGCGCCGTCGCGAGGGTCTGCGCGCGGCCGGCGCGGCCGCACCGCGGCGCGCGGTGCTCGCCGCGTTCGCACCCGACCTGTCGACGCGGACCGCCACCGACCGCGGCACCGCGTTCGGCGTGGGCATGGACGAGTTCGGATGGTTCGCCGCGATCGCGGTCGTGCCACCCGACGGGCTGTCCCGCGACCCGGCCGGGACGCTCGGCCTGGACTGGCTCGCCCGCCTCGCCGCCGAGACGTCGGTTCCGGCGAGCACGCTGCAGGCGGTGGTCCGGGAGGCCGACGGTCCACCGCCGGGCGTCGATCCCGCGTCGCCGGCGGCGGCGTCGTACCGGATGCTGCGGCGCGCGCTCGGCCTCCCGGCCGGTCGCCAGGTCTGGCTCGTCGCCCGCCTGGCGCCGCGCGACGGCGCGCTCGTGTCGGCCGGACGCGGTGGCGGGGAGGAGGGCGTGCACAAGGCCCTGGCGACCACGCTGGCGCGGATCGGCACCGGACTCACCGAAGCCGGCCTGAGCTACCGGATCCTCGACGAGGCCGCCCTGCGCGCGGCCGTCACCGTCGCATGTGGACTGTCGGTCGTGCCGGGAACGCACCCGCCCCGGGAACGGTGGTCGCGGGTCGAGTCGGACGGCGCGGTGCACGTCTCCTTCGCGGTGCGTTCGTGGCCGGCCGAGCCGCCGGCCTCGGCCCTGTCCGACCTGGCGCGGGTGCCCGACGCGCTGGCGGTCAGCACGGCGGTCGTGTTCGGTCCCCGCGCGTTGCCGCCGGCACCCGACGAACCGGCACCGACGGCGGGCCCGGTTCCGGTGCGCACGCTGATCCGGGTGGCCGCCGACCCGGACACGGTGGCGTCGTGTGTCGCCACGCTGCGGGAGACCGCGGCGCGGCTCGGCATGACCCTGGTGCGGCTCAACGGCGAACAGGGCGCCGGCGTCTACGCCACCGCGCCCACCGGTGCCACCATCGGGCTCGCGCCCTGGTGAAGGCCGTCGCGAAGGAGGAAAAGGAATGCTGACCGGCAGCGCCCGCACCACCGCACCCGAGGTGTCCGCGAACGCGGCCGCACGCCTCGTGTTCCCGGTCGACGCCGACGGACTCGTGCTGGGCCGCGACAGTACCGGCCGGCCGGTGCTGCTGCGGATGTTCGACAGCGTGCCGCGTCGTGTGGTGTTCATCGGCGGCTGGTGGGCCGCGCAGGTGCTGCTGTGCCGGTGCCTGGCCGTCGGCGCGATGGTGGCCGTCGACACCCCGGACCCGGCGGAGGCCGACGTCGTCGCCGAGCGCGACCGGTGGCTGGCCCTGGGCCGGCTCGCCACCGGATCGGCGGGCCGGGTACGGCCGATGCCGGCCGGCGTCGGGGACTGGCCGGCCACCGCGGCGCAACCGGTGCTGCGGCTGCGCGACCGGGGCGCGACCGGTGCCGCGGAACCGGCGCCGGGACGGCCGTGGCACACCGACCTCACCGTGCTGCCGGCCGTCACGGCGGCCGCGTCGCAGGCGATCGCCGACGCCGACGTCGTTCTCGTGCAACGCCTCCCGCGCGCCGATGCCGACCGGGTCTGCGCGGCGCTGGAGCTCGGCCCCGAGTACGCGCCGCTGCTCGGCGCCATGGAGAACGAGATGGTCGCCGCGTTCGGCGGCGGCGTCGTGCGCTACTCCTGGCTCACCCCCACGCCACTGGAACGCCAGCTGTTCGGGTGAAGCTCACTCAGCCGCGGACCGAACGGATCCAGGCGTAGAGACCGCTGACCCACAGCACCAGCGGGATCACCGCGACGATGAGAACCACCTCGACGATGTCGACGACCCGCCCCCAGATCGGCGACGACGGACGCCGCCCGCCGGCCAGCACGAAACCGACGCTCACCGCCGCGACGACGAGCAGGGTCCCGAGAATCGCGGTGAGCCGCGTCGTCGCGTCGACCGCGGTGAACGCCGCGACGAGCGCCGCGCCCACGGCGACCCCGCCACCCGCGATCAGCGGCAGCCGTTGCACGCGGCTGATGAACCACCGGGCCCGGGCGAGCAGCAGCAGTCCCAGCACCGAGCACAGCGCCAGCCCACCCACGCCGTCGGATGCGACCACGACCGCCGCTCCCCCGGTGACCGCGGCCAACGCGCCGAGCAGCGCGCCGAGGTAGCCGTCGGCGCGGTCGGCCCGCCGCAGCACGTCGGCGCCGTCGACGGTCTCGGCGTCCTGGGTGAGCGCGGCCCGGTCGGTCGGAACCGTCGGGACCGGCAACCGGCCCAACCGGTACGCGAACATCGGCAGCAGCGGCAGAAGAACCAGCGCCAGGCTGACCGTGAGCGCCGCCGCACCGGCCGGCGTGGCGTCGAAGAGCAGGCAGATCACGCACGCGAGAAACACCCCGCCGGCACAGATGCCGCCGAACAGGAACGCCGGCGCAGACCGGGCGACCCCGATCGACGCTGCCGCCACCGTGAGCATCACGGCCGTCGCCGCGCAGAGCACGTGCGGCGCGGAGAGTTCGCCGACCGGGCGGTCGCCGGCGAGGACCAGCAGACCGCCGACCGCCGCGTACACCGCCGCGACGAACGCGAACGTGGTGGCTCCGGCCACGTCGCCGGCGACGCGTGCCAGCAGCACGGCGACCACCAGCAACGCGACCGTCAGGCCCAGCGCGGCAGAGGCACCCGGCACGTGCGGCGGACCCGCGAGCAGCGCCAGCGCCGCACCGCCGAGCAGCGCCAGCACCGCGAACGCCAGACCGACCACGCGCGTGGTGGCCGCGTTCCACCGCCCGGAGCGGTCGCGGGTGGCGGTGGCGACCGCGTCGACCACGTCGTCGAAGACCACCGTCGGTGCTTCCTGGCCACGCGGTCGCAGGTACAGCAGTTCGCCGTCGCGCACCTCGAGCTGCGCCGGGGTGCTGGAGATGTCGAGGGACCGGCCGCCCAGCCGGGCCAGCGTCCAGCCGTCGCGGGCGGACTGCTCGTCGGCCAGGTCGGTGCCGGCGTACCGCAGCACGGTGGGCAGCAGGTCGGCCAGCGGCACGTCGGTGGGCAGGGCGAGGTCAACCCGCATCCGCGGGGCCACCACGGTGACGCGGCTCAGTCCGCTCGGCACGCAGCGACCCCTCTCCCACACGGCTGTCGATATACTAGCCACGCTCCACGGCCCCGGACGGTTCGAACCAACGACGGGAAACTTGCGTAGGCATGGCGTGAGCACTGTCATCTACCGCCGTTCGCCGCGGCAGTCGGCGCCACCGTTGCCACGCGGTGAGCTCGCGCTGGAGGCACCACCCGAGCTTGCCGACCCGTTGCCACGCGGGTTCCTGCCGCTGCTGATGATGCTGCCGATGGTGGCGGGTGTCGCCGCGATGGCGATCCTCTACTCCGGTCGCGGGAACAGCAACGTCCTGACCTACGTCGTCGGCGGCCTGTTCGGCCTGTCGATGCTCGGCATGGCCGTCGGCACGATGGGGCAGTCGCAGGGCACCCGCCGGGCGGAGATCGACGCCCAGCGACGTGACTACATGCGGTACCTGGCGCAGGCCCGCCGGCAGGCCCGCCGGGCGGCTGACCAGCAGCGCACGGCGTTGACGTGGCGGCACCCCGACCCGGCGGCGCTGTGGTCGGTCGCCGCGTCGCGGCGGATGTGGGAGCGGCGCAGCTGCGACGACGACTTCGGCGAGGTGCGCGTCGCCGAGGGGAACCAGCGGCTCGCGGTGACGATCGTGCCGCCGGAGACGCGTCCCGTCGAGGACCTCGAACCGATGAGCGCGGTCGCCCTGCGACGGTTCGTGCGGGCCCACTCGACGGTTCCGGACCTGCCGCTGGCGATCCAGCTCCGGTCGTTCAGCCGCGTGGTGCTGCGCGGTGACCGGGAGGTCGTGCTCGGCCTGGCCCGCGCCGTCATCGGTCACCTCACGACGTTCCACTCCCCCGACGACGCGATCGTGGCCGTGGTGGCGGCACCGGAACGCCTGGCCGACTGGGACTGGGTGAAGTGGCTGCCGCACGCCCAGGACGAACGCCGGTCCGACGCGGCCGGCGCCAGCCGCCTGGTGTACGGGTCGATGGCCGCGCTGGAGGCCGACCTCGGCGACGGGCTCGGCGACCGGCCGCGCCACTCGCCCGACGCGCGACCGCTGACCACCGCGGCGCACCTGCTCGTGGTTCTCGACGGCGGCGAGGTCGCGGCCACCTGCCAACTGCAGGGGCAGGGCCTGCTCGGCACGACCGTGCTCGACACGTCGGGAATGGTGCCCAGGGACGCCGGGAGGTGGCTGCTCTGCCTCGACGTCACCCCCGAGGCCCTGACCGCCGACCGCGGTGACCGGCGCACGCCGCTGGGCCGCCCCGACCTGCTGACCCCGCAGCAGGCCGTCGGCCTCGCCCGCCAGCTGGCCCCGTACCGCCTGTCGCAGCAGGCGGTCGGCGCCGAAGAGGCGACGTCACGGGTGATGGAGCTGCCCGACCTGCTCGGGCTGGCCGACGCCGGAGCGGTCGACCCGGCCCGCACCTGGGCCCCGCGCGCCGACCGCGACCGGCTGCGGATCCCGTTGGGTGTCACGCCCGACGGCGCCGTCGTCGAGCTGGACTTCAAGGAGGCGGCGCAGGACGGGATGGGCCCGCACGGGCTCATCATCGGCGCCACCGGCTCCGGGAAGAGCGAGCTGCTGCGCACGATCGTCTCCTCGCTCGCGATCACGCACTCGTCGGAGGAGCTGAACTTCGTCCTCGTCGACTTCAAGGGCGGCGCCACGTTCGCCTCGCTCGACGCGTTGCCGCACACCAGCGCGGTCATCACCAACCTCGCCGACGAACTGTCCATGGTGGACCGGATGGAGGACGCGCTCAACGGCGAGCTGGTGCGCCGGCAGGAGGTGCTGCGCGCGGCCGGCAACTACGTGTCCCGCAACGAGTACGAGAAGGCGCGCCTGGCCGGTGAGCCGCTCACGCCGATGCCGAGCCTGCTCATCATCTGCGACGAGTTCAGCGAACTGCTCGCGGCGAAGCCCGACTTCATCGAGCTGTTCGTCACGATCGGCCGGCTCGGCCGCTCGCTCGGGGTGCACCTGCTGCTGGCGTCGCAGCGGCTGGAGGAGGGCCGGCTGCGCGGGCTCGACACGCACCTGTCGTACCGCATCGGGCTGCGCACGTTCTCGGCGATGGAGAGCCGGATCGTGCTCGGGGTCGCCGACGCGTACGAGCTGCCGAACGCACCCGGTCACGGGTACCTGAAGGTCGGCACCAGCACGATGCGACGGTTCCGCGCCGCGTACGTCTCGGGGCCGTACCGGGCGGCCGGGCCGAGGCGGGAGCAGGCGGTGGTGCGGCGGCTCATCACGCCCTACGTCGCCACGCACGTGCCGGTGCCGCCGGAGCCCGAGGTCCCTGAACCGCAGGCCGACCCGGCCGCGCCGGCCCGGCAGACCACGATGCTCGACGTCATCGTCGACCGGCTGCGGGGCAGGGGCGCGCCGGCGCACCAGGTCTGGCTGCCGCCACTCGACGCCGCGCCGGCGCTCGACACGCTGCTCGGCCCGTTGACCTCCAGCACCGACCGCGGGCTGACCGCACCGGACTGGCGCACCGGTGGCCGACTGCTCCAGGCGCCGGTCGGCGTCGAGGATCGCCCGTTCGAACAACGCAGCGACCCGCTCGTCGTCGACCTCGCCGGAGCCGCGGGAAACCTGGTGGTCGTCGGCGGACCCCGTACGGGCAAGAGCACGCTGCTGCGGTCGCTCGTCGCGTCCCTCGCGCTGACCCACTCCCCGCGCGAGGTCCAGTTCTTCTGCGTCGACTTCAGCGGTGGCGCGCTGCGCGCGCTGGAGGACCTGCCGCACGTGTCGGGCGTGGCGGTGCGGCGCGACCTCGAGAGCGTGCGGCGCACGATCGCCGAGGTGACCGTGCTCGCCGACGAGCGGGAGGCGCTGTTCTCCGAGCGCGGCATCGAGTCCATCGAGGCGTACCGCGAGGGCCGCGCCACCGGCGAGTACGACGACGACCCGTTCGGCGACGTGTTCCTCGTCATCGACGGCTTCGGCCAGCTGCGCGCCGAACACGACGAGCTCGACGCCACGATCACCAGGCTCGCCGGTCGCTGCCTCAGCTACGGCATCCACATCGTGGTGACCGTGACCCGCTGGGCGGAGCTGCGCTACAACGTGCGCGACCTGTTCGGCAGCCGGCTCGAGCTGCGGCTCGGCGACCCGACCGACTCCGAGTTCGACCGGCGCGGCGCGGCGAACGTGCCGGAAGGCTCACCCGGACGCGGTCTCACGCGCGACAAGCTGCACTTCCTCGCCGGGTTGCCGCGCATCGACGGGCAGACCGGCGCGCACGACCTGCCGCAGGCCACCGCCGACCTCGTCCGCCGGGTCGCCGCCGGCTGGACCGACGACCCGGCCCCGAAGCTGCGGCTGCTGCCGCGCCTGCTGCCCGCCACCGAGCTGATGGCGAAGGTGGCGCAGCGGCCGGCCGAGGGCATCCCCATCGCGTTGAACGAGACGCACCTCGCCCCGGTGTACCTGAACTTCGCGGCCGAACCGCACCTCATCGTCGCGGGCGACGCCGAGTGCGGAAAGACCAACCTGCTGCGGCTGATCGCACGGTCCATCATGGACACCCACACGCCCGACCAGGCGCGCATCGCGGTGGTGGACTACCGTCGCACCCTGCTCGGCGTGGTCGAGGGCGACCACCAGCTCGAGTACGCCGCCTCGGCGCAGGTGGCCGCCGGCATGGCCGGCGGGCTCGCCGCCGCGTTGAAGGAGCGGCTGCCGGGACCCGCCGTCACCACCGCGCAGCTGCGCGACCGGAGCTGGTGGTCCGGGCCGGAGATCTACATCGTCGTCGACGACTACGACCTGGTGTCGCCCGGCCGGGAGAGCCCGTTGCTGCCGCTGCTGGAGTTCCTGCCGCAGGCCCGCGACGTCGGCCTGCACATCGTCGTGGCCCGCCGGTGCGGTGGCATCTCGCGCGCGTTGTACGAGCCGGTCCTGCAACGGATGCGCGAGATGGAGGCTCCCGGTCTGCTGATGTCCGGCAACCGCGACGAGGGAATGGTGTTCGGCACGGTGCGTCCGAGCCAGCAACCACCGGGACGCGGAACGCTGGTCCGGCGCAGCGACGGCGTGAACCTCGTACAGACCGCGTACTCCGACCCCGACTGATTGAACCGTTCACACACAACGCCCGTGGAGCATGTCAGAACGGTCAATGCATCGGCCTCCCGGAGGGCAGCGTGGCAGTAGAACGCGTCAAGAATGCAGATGGAACCTCCACAGCACTGTCCATCATCAAGGACTACCAGGCGCAGATCGACGAGCAGATCAACAAGATGAAGAACACGTGGGAGGCGTTGCGTCCCAGGTACCAGAGCAGAGGCGCGACGACGTTCTTCAACGCCTGCGACGAGATCGAGAGGCACGGCAGGGGCCTCATGACCGACATGACCGGTGTCATCGACGCGCTCGGGAAAGCCGGCCTGATCCTCACCAACTACACGGCCGAGGAAGAGGCCGCGGCGCAGAAGGTGGCCGACGGCAACGACGTCGGCGCCTCCGCGCACGGTTACCAGTACGCGATCACCCACAAGCCGGGCGGGGGGCACTGACCATGGGCGACGGTTTCGTCAACGTCACATTCTCGGACCTGAAGCACGCCGCGGACACGGTCTACGTGTGCGTCGAGCGTATCGAGGACCTCGTGCAGGCGATGGTGGATCTGGTCGGAAAGAACGCCGAGAACTGGGAGGGTGGCGGCGGCGAGATGTTCCTTCAGCTGAAGGCGTCGATGGCGCAGAAGCTCATCCAGATGAACGCGTCGGCCGGACGCGCGGTCGACCACGCGTACGGCGTGCACGACAACCTGTACCGCACCGACCAGGAACTGGCGCGGCTGATGGGGAACACACCATTCGGCGGGCAGACCGTCTACTAGCTCCGGAACCAGCACGAACCGACGGCCGGCGGAGATCCGCCGGCCGTCGGTTCTTCCGTCTGGAGCAGAGCGGATCAGGCGTCGATGACGCCCGAGGGAACACCGTCGTCCACGGCGAACAGCGGGTCGGACTCCACCAGCGCGGTGGTGCGCGTGCCCTGTGCCGCCTGGTTGTTGGCCAGACCGGCTGCTCCGCCGGCGCCCATCATGCCCGGCATCATCGTGGCCGTCTTCGGGGTCGCGCCACCGGATCCGGGCACCACGCCGGCTCCGGCGCTCCCGCGTTTCGCCACCGCCGTCATGGCCGCGGCCGGCGTCGCGACCGCGTCGCCGATCGGCAGCCTGCCGCCGCCGGCGCTCACCCCACCGCCACCGGCGGATCCGAAACCGGCTCCCGCGAGGTCGCCGGCGCCGGCGAGCCCCGTTCCGGGTTCGAAAGGCTCGAAGCCGGTTCCGGGGTCGAGGTCCGGCGGCGTGAAGCCCGTGCCGGTGTCCGTGCCGCTACCGGTGTCCGGGCCGATGTCCGTACCGGGCAACGGTGTCGACGGTGTCGTCCCGGCCGCACCCACACCGGCGGTGTTCGCCGCCGGATTCGCGGCAGCCGGGTTCGCGGCAGCCGTGTTCGCCGCGGTGTGAGCCGCCTTGTTCGCGGCGGTCTTCGCGGCGTCACCCTTGACGTGTGGCACGTCGACCGGTGTACCGCCCGGCATCTCGCCGACCAGCCGGCCGTACGCCGCCCGCAGCCGCTCGTACGCGATCCGCGACACGTCCTCGCCCTCGTCGAGCGCGAGCCGGATCTCGGTGTCCCACCGGGCCTTCAGCTCGGGGGCGGCATGCGGGTTCAGCCGCTCGGTGCGCTCCCGCAGCCGCCGTTCGAACTCGCCCGGAGCGAACGGCGTGTGCACGCCCTCCCGCACGGCCCTGCTCTGCCGGGCGATGATCTCCGGACGGAGCCAGCTGGGAACGAAGATGTCGCGCATGGCGGTGGTCAGCTCGTCGGCGCACGCGTCCAGCGCGATCCTGACCCGGTGGTGCTCGGCCACGGTCTTCTCCGCCGCGGCGCGCAGCGCCATCACGTGGCCGCGGAACGCGTTGGCGCCGCCGCCCGTCCACGAACCGCTCCTCGTCGCCAGCCGCGCGAGCATGTCGGCCGTCCCGGTCACACGCCGCAGCGCGGTCTCCCACTCCCGGGCCGACGCCCGGAGCAGATCCGGCCGCCCGAGGAGCGTGACCTCGTTGACGTACCGTTCCCACTCTCCCGTGTAGGCCATGCCCGCCTCACGTCCCCGTGCGCCGGCCGGTGACGAAGTCGAGCACCGACCACGCGCTCACCTCGTTGCGCCTGTCGGCCGTCGCGTACTCGGCGGCGATCCACCGCACGGCGCCCGCGGTCCGGTCGAGGCTCGTGGTGAGGTCGCGCAGCGCGGTGTCGACGTGGTCGCGCGCACCCTTCATGCGGGTGCCGAGATCGGTGACGCTGCTGCCGAGACCCGCACCGCCGAGCGCGCTCTGCCCACCGCAGCCGCCCTCGCGCGCCGTGCGGTCCGCGTCCGTCACGATCCGGCGGATGTCCTTCACGAGGTCGCCGACGTTGGTGCAGTAGGACGACACCGCGTCGAGGTGGTCGACGCTCACCTGGAGCCTCAGGGTGCGCTCCACCACGTCGTCGTAGTCGACAGCCACCACAACCCCCGTCTCAGCCCACGACGCCGGTGGGCGCGTCGCCGTCAGCGCCCCACGGGTCGTCGTCCTCGTTCAACCAGGTGCTCGCGGCGCGTTCGCCACCGGCGGCGCGGTGGGCGCCCGCGCCGGTCATCGGCATCATGCCGCCCGCCATGCCCGCGCGGGTGCCGGCGACGGCTCCGGTGGCCGGTGCGGCGCCCAGCCCGAGCGCGCCCGCGGTACCCGCCGCGCCACCGGCCAACGACACCGCGCCGGCGGCGTTGACGGAGCCGTTGATGGAGGCCGGCGAGAAGCCGCCGGAGCCGGCACCACCGACACCACCGGCACCGGCGAACCCGCCGGCGCCCGCGAGACCCGCACCCGCCGGCACGGTCCCGCCGAGCCCGCCGGCGCCGCCGGCGAGGTCGGCGCCCCCACCGGTGAACGCCGGCAGCGTCACCGGCCGGGACCCGGTGCCGGGAACCGTGCCCGGCGCCGCCGGAGTGACGGGCAGGCCCGCCGACCCGCCGTCACCGGTGAGCTTCTTCTGCAGGAAGCCGCCGAGCGTGTCCGTGACCACCTTGATGAGCGCGCCCGCGATCTGCTGGTCGAGCGCGCCCGCCTGGGTGAGCTGGCCGTTGATGGATGCCGTGTACGCGTTGGCCTGGGCCCAGTACTGCTTGAGGCGCGCCGGACCCCACGTGCTCCAGTGCGCCGCGCATTCCGCGATCTGCTCCGGTCCCGGAGTGACCACACCGGTGGGCCAGACCTGGAACCGCTTCGCCGTCGCGGTGGCCGCGATCGCCTTCATCCGCGCCTGGGTCGCGATCAGCTGCACGGCACCCGCGGCGGTGACCGCCTGCGACTGGCCCATGAAGCTGGTCAGCTGCTGGAACCCGGTGTTCGACTGCGCCGACTGGTTCTGCTGCGCGACCGCGGCAGCGCCGAGGAACGACGGCAGCTGGACGTTGCCGTTGTAGGTCGCGTTGGTGCCCGACATCTGCTGGCCGATGGCCTCGACGAACTTTCCGAGGGCCGGCATCAGCTGCAGCTGGGCCAGATCGAACCCCATGTACGACTTCGGTTGGCTCACGGCGCACCGCCGTCGGCGAGCGTGGCGGCCCGGCGCGCGTGGGTCAGGTCCTGGTTCTCCAGCTCGTCGGCCTGCCGGCCGAGATGCGTCGCCTGGTGCTGGAGTTTCGCCGAGAGCTGGCCGACCGCGGCGAGCGCGGCCTGGGTCGCGGCGGCCATCGCCGCGTTGGTCTGGTCGAGCACGGCCATGCCGGCCGCGGTGGCGGCGGTTCTGGCCGCGAGGTCCCTGACGTGGTCGATCAGGTTGGTGTCACGCTCCAGCACGTCGGCCTTCGCCGCCCGGACCTCGGCGAAGTCCCCCTGCAGTCTCTCCGGACCGATGCTCAACGACGCCTCCCGGTGTCCGATGCGACCGCGTTCACGAGTGTCGATGCGGTCGGCGCGAAATATAGTGTCGGGCGGGCATCCCGCCCGCGTTCACGAGAGTCGAGGGCGCCATGACCACTCCGTCCGGGCCGGTGTTTCCGCCCGACCCCGCCGTCGCCGAGGCCCTGGCGCGGGCCGACGCGGCCATCGAGGAGTCCGACGCGGCGCTGGCGGAGCTGCACCGGCTGCGGTCGGCCACGTTCCAGGGCACCGATCCGGCGAGGCTGGTCACCGCCGTCGTCGACGGCGACGGTCTCGTCGTCCGCGTGACGTTCGGACGGTCGATCGGCCGGTACCACCCCGACGACGTCGGTGCGGCGGTCTGTGCCGCCGTGTCGGCCGCGCAGGCCCGGGTGAGCGAGGCGTACGCGACGCCGGAGGAGACGCCGTGACGTACGACCCGGACGACGAGCCAAGGTACGAGGAGGCCACGCGGGCCGGCATCGCCGGTCTCGAGGCCTACCGGGCGCGGCTGGTCGCCCTGGCCGCGCGGACGGTGCGGGTCACCAGCACCGACCGGCAGGTCACCGTCACCGTCACGTGGGGCGGCCGCGTCACCGAGGTGCGGATCCACTCCGGCGCGCTGCGCGGATACTCCAGTACCCGCCTCGGCGACGTCGTCACGAGAACCGTGCGCACCGCGCAGGAGCGGGCCCGCGCGGAGTACGAGACTGAGGCCAGGCGCCTGATGCCGGCCGAACCGCCATCCATCGACTGATCTCATGCCCTTGACCACGTGCCCGGACCCGCACGCGGTTCAACGTCACCGGAAAAGGCTCACGGACCGGGACGCCAGCCCCGCTGCCGCCCGCGCCTGACCACCGGCACCGACACGAGCGCCAGCAGCGCCACCACCGCGCCGATCCCGCCGACCCACCCGGCGACCACCTTCGACGACGCCAACGGATCGACCTCGCGTACCGGGTCCGGTACCCGCCCACCGTCCGCGGCCGCGGCCGTTCCCGGACGCAGCGCGCCCACGGCGCGGGCCGGGTTGACCACACCGTGGCCGACCTCGCGGGTCCACAGCTGCGGCGGATGGTCGGCGGTCGCGGTGATGCGCCGTGACACCTCGTCGGGTGTCAGGTCGGGGGCGTAGCCGCGGATCAGCGCGGCCACCCCCGAGACGTAGGCCGCGGCGAAGCTGGTGCCGCCCTCCTGCGTGAACAGGTACCCGCCACCGGCCGGTGACGGGCCGGCGATGTTGTCGCCGGGCGCGGCGACGTCGACGAAGTCGCCCGGGGTGGAACTGCCGACGTGCCCGTCCTTCTCGTCGACCCCGGCGACGCCGATGACGCCCGGGTACGCCGCGGGATACACGGCACCGCCGCGGTTCTGTCCGCCCTCGTTCCCGGCGGCGGCCACCACGACGACCCGCCTGCCGATCGCGTACGCGATCGCCTGTTCCAGCCCCGGGGTGGGCGGTGTGGTCAGCGAGAGGTTGATGACGTCGGCACCGCCCTGGTCGACCGACCAGCGAACGGCGTCGGCGATCCTGTCGGACAGGTCGGCCTCCGTCGACCGCCGCTGGTCGCGCAGGACGCGCACGGGAACGATCGTGGCCGCCGGCGCGATTCCGTGGAAACGGTAGCCACCGCTGGTGTTCTCGCGTCCGGCGATGATGCCCGCGATGAGCGTGCCATGGCCGTTCTCGTCACAGGTGCCGGCCGGGCCGCCGGAAACCGGGGCGTCCAGGAGGTCCCGACCCGCCCGTACCTTTCCCGTGAGCGTGGGGTGTTCGGTCGACACACCGGAGTCGACGACCGCGACGGTCACCCCGGTGCCGACGCTCAACGGCCATGCGTTCTCCGGCCGCAGGCGCTGCAGCGGCCAAGGTGCCGCAGCGAGCGGATCGGTGACGGTGGGTCCGCATCCCGGTGCCCGCGCAGCGACCGGCACGGCCGGAACAACCAGAGTGACCGCGGCGACCGCGACGACGGCGCCCACCCGAACCCACACGCCGACAGACTACGTCGACGGATCCCGATCGGTTCAACGCGACGGCCCGGGCGGTGAACCCGCCCGGGCCGCGCTGGGGGTGTGGCGATCAGCTCGCGGTACAGCCCGACACGCCGCTCGGACCGGTTCCCGTTCCCTGGAAGCCGAACTCGGTCGTCTGTCCGGCGTTCAGCC
>NZ_BOPH01000037.1 GCF_016863655.1 Virgisporangium ochraceum | reverse complement strand
AGTCGACGTTGGCGAAGTTCGTTCCGCTGCGGGTGGTGCTCCACGAGTTGGTCACGTTCGCCGCCTGCGGGATCGACACCGTCCAGCCGTTGATCGGCGACGATCCGGCGGTGACCCGCACCGAGGCCACGTACCCGCCGTTCCACTGGTTGAGCGACACCGTCGCCGAGCATCCGCCGCCCGGGTTCGGCGGCTGCGACGAGCTCGACGAGGACGACGGGTTCCCCGGGCTCGACGGGTCCTGCGGCTGGCCGTTGTTCAGCGCGGCGAGCACCGAGTTGTAGGCCGCCTTCTTGTTGCCACCGTTGTCGAACAGCAGCGGCGTCTGCTGCGAGCGCCACGAGTCGCTGTCGCGGATGCCCCACACCGTGATCCCGTTGCACCGCGGCACCGCGAGGCAGTCGTTGACGACGTTGGCGTACCAGGTCGGGTTCGCGCCCTGGATGTCGAGCTCGGTGATCTGCACGTCGACGCCGAGCGCGGCGAAGCTCGACAGCGTGGTGCGGTAGTTCGACGGGTACGGCGACTGGTTGTTCAGGTGCGACTGGAAGCCGACGCAGTCGATCGGCACGCCGCGCTGCTTGAAGTCACGCACCATCCGGTAGACGCCCTGGGTCTTGGCGTGGCTCCAGTCGTCGGTGTTGTAGTCGTTGTAGCAGAGCTTCGCGTTCGGGTCGGCGGCCCGCGCGGCGCGGAACGCCGCTTCGATCCAGTCGCTGCCGGTGCGCTCCAGGTTCGTGTCGCGCCGCCCGCCGCTGTTGCCGTCGGCGAACGCCTCGTTCACCACGTCCCACGAGTCGATCTGGCCGCGGAAGTGGGTGGCCACGTTGGTCACGTGGTTGAGCATCGCCTGGCGCAGCGGTGCGCCCTCCATCCGCTGGGCCCACGGTGGCATCTGCGAGTACCAGGCCAGGGCGTGGCCGCGGACCTTCATGCCCCGCGAGCGGGCGTGGTTGACGATCTGGTCGGAGCTTCCGTAGGTGAACCGGCCCTGGTCCGGTTCGGTGGCGTCCCACTTCATCTCGTTCTCGGGGGTGACGCTGTTGAACTCGCGGTTCAGGATCGTCTGGTAGACCGAGTCGCTGAGCTTGTACGCGGCGACGGCCGTACCGAAGTACCGGCCGTTGCGCTCGGCGGCGGAGGCGCCCAGCGTGCTGGCGGCGCTGGCCGAGCCGGGGAGGAAGACGGCGCCGGTGACGGCCATGAGGCCGGCGGCGCCGACGGCGAGGGCGGTTCTGTGGCGGAAACTGAGGGGTCTCCCCTGCATTCCTGTGCTCCATTCCGGGGTGGCGGCCGGCCCGGAAACGGGCGCTGGCAAGGCGCACCCTCCGGTCCGGCCCGGTGACGCTGGGCGGGACGAGGTGGCTCGCCGGCGGCAGCGGGCACCGCGGGAGGAGGGCGGAGCATCGACCTCAGTAGATTGGAGGATCGCAGGACGGATCGGGACCCGTCAATTACTTTCGGAAAAGTTTCGAGAAGCCCTTTCAGGAGCCCGTTCGAAGGCCGTGCGCACGACCTCACCGACCCCCGCACCCGCCCGCGCCGCGAGCGTGCCGTCGGGCCGCCAGATCCCCGAACACCCGGCCGCGGGCGCGTACTCGCCGCTGCCGGTCGACCCGGCGTAGCTCGCCACCGCCACCCACACCCCGTACCCCGTCGCCACCCGGCGCGCGCGCTCGTCCTGAAGCGCCACCTCGTCGGGCTGCTTCGCGCTACCCACCACGTACGCGTCACACCCGAGCGCCATCGTCGCGGCCGCGTGCTCCGGCACCCCCGCGTCCTTGCAGATCGCCAGCCCGAGCCGCCACCCGTCCACCGCGAGAACGGCAGGCGCGTCGCCCGCGACGAATCGCGCCGGTTCAGCGCCGCCGAGGTACAGCTTCCGGTAGACGACGCGCGTCCCGGATCCGGTCACGGCCAGCTTCGCGATGCAACGTCCCGCCACGGGTGCGCCGACGAGTGCCACCGAGCCCGTCTCCGCGCACGCGACGACCAACGGACGCAGCCGGTCGTCGGCCGGATCCAGCTCCGGCGCGGTCATTTCATACCCGGTCAACGACAACTCCGGAAACACCACCACCCGGGCCCCGGCCGCATACACCAGGTCGGCGTGTGCCCGCGCGTTGGCGGTCACATCGAACGCCACACACACCGGCTGCGCGACCGCGACGCTGATCTCCACGCGTGCACGCTATCCCTCCAGTTTTGCCGCCCCGTTAACGCGACCCCACACCCCCCACGACGCCCCTCCTCCGCCGATCTTGCAGTTGTGGCCTCCCCAAAAACACGACATGTCCGCGAATAGAGGCGGCCACAAGTGCAAGATCGGCGGGCGCCTCGACAACGGCGCGACCGCGAGCGGCGCGGCCGGCCCACAACTCGGCGGGCACTACCAACCGGGGGTGCGGGTGTCTGTTGATCGTTGTCCGAGGAACGAAACTGCAGCGTGAGCTGACGTTCGTTCCTCGAACGGCGATCAGGGCGGTCGGCGCAGGGGCTAGTTCTCGGCGCGCCCGAGGCGCCAGTAGCCCATGAAGGCGACCGCCTTGCGGTCCATGCCCCGCTCGGCGACGAGGTGCCGGCGCAGCGTGCGGATGACGGCCGCCTCGCCGGCCAGCCACGCGTAGAGCGGCAGGTCCGGGGTCGCGGCCGGAACCTCCCACAGGATCGACTCGTCGACGTCGATGTCGGCCAGCTCGGCGTCCACCTCGCCGGTGGGGGTGGGCAGGAGCCGGCCGGCGGCGGCGACCACGGCGGGGATCAGCGCGCTGCCGAAAGCGGCGCCCTCTCGTGCGACCCACGTGAGCGCGACGCCCGCCGGCGCGGCGACCGCGAGCCGGTCGGCGGCGTGCGGAACCTCCAGCACGGCCTCGCCACGGGTGTGCTCCGGCAGCCGCTCCAGGATCGAGCAGATCGCCGGCACGGCGGTCTCGTCGCCCGCCAGCAGCACGGTGGACCCGTCGGCCGGCGGCCGGAACTCGATGCCGCCGTGGTCGCCGGTGAAGCCGGCGTCGGGTCCGAGCAGCACGAGCGGGTCGCCGACCTTCGCGTTGACCGCCCACCGCGACGCCGGCCCGGTCTCTCCGTGCAGCGCGACGTCGACGTCGAGTTCGTTGCGGTCCGGCCGCACCCCGCGCACGGTGTACGTCCGGAACGGGTTGCGCCGGTTCTCGGGCAGGGCCCGCCAGCGCTCGTACCAGTCCGCGCCACCGGGCAGGTCGGCGAACCCGTGCCCGGGCACCGGGAAGATGAGCTTGAACCGCTGGTCGTAGCCGTTGTCGGCGAACCTGTCGAGGTCGATACCGGCGAAGGTGAGGCGCACGAACGACGGGCTGAGCCGCGTGACCGCCGCCACCTCGACGGTGAACTGCCGCCACGGCGCCACTACCTGTGTGGTCGTCACCCTCGATCTCCCCTGCGATTGCTGTTAGGCAAGCCTAATCTAACCATAGGTCCGCGCCGCGGCCGGCTCGTGAGCCGGATTGACAATAGTTGCGCCTAGCTCTAACTATTAGAGGATGGCCGAGGTGGACGCGCTCTTCGAGGTGCTCGGCGATCCCACGCGGCGGGAGGTGGTGCGCCTCCTCGGCGCGCACCCGCGGCGGGCCGGTGAGCTCGCGCGCGCGACCGGGGTGTCGGCCCCCGTGATCAGCCGGCACCTGCGGATCCTGCTCGCGGCCGGGGTCGTCGCCGACGAGCGGGTGCCCGGCGACGCGCGGCTGCGGGTGTTCCACCTGCGCCGCGAGCCGATCGTCGCGCTGCGGGCGTGGCTCGACCAGCTGCAGGCCCAGTGGACCGAGCAGCTCGGCTCGTTCAAGAGGTACGTGGAGGAACACCGGGAGGACGCGTGAGTACCAGATCCGCGAAGGCCTCCGTGGAGGTCGAGGTCGATCCGGCCACGGCGTTCACGGCGTTCACCGAAGAGATCGGGCGCTGGTGGGTACCCGGGCCGATCAACAACTGGGACTTCGGCCGGGCGGTCGGCAAGCGCATCGAGCCCGGCGTCGGCGGACGCGTGCTGGAGCTGTACGCCGACGACACCTCACTCGAGCTGGGACGGGTCACCGTCTGGGAACCGGGCCGCCGGCTCACCTACCTGAGCAGCGTCGACGAGACGCAGGTCGACGTGCGCTTCGCGGAGACGCCCACCGGCACGAGGGTGAGCGTCGAGCATTCGGTGCTGCCGGGCGCTGATGTGCGTCCCGGAGCGTTGTTCTTCCCCAACGTCCTGCACTGGCTGGTGCCCTGGTGCCGCGACCACGACGCCGGCCGGCCCGCGCGCCGGTTGGCACGCACCGCCGTGGGCCTGCACTACCGCGACCCGGCGGCCGCGGCGCGGTGGCTGGTCGACGCGTTCGGGCTCACGACGTGGGACAAGGTGCCCGCCGAGGGCGAGCGGCCGTCGTGGCTCGAGCTCAACTTCGAGGGGACGTCGGTGCTGCTGTTCGAGGGCGACCCCGGCGGGAACGAGGGCGACCCCGGCGGGGACCCGGTGACGCACGGCACCTGGCTGTTCGTCGACGACCTCGACGCCCACCTGGCCCGGGCCGGGGCTCGGGGCGCGACGATCGTCGAGCCGGTGACGCAGCACGGGTTCCGCTCCTACACGGCGGCCGACCCCGAAGGCCACCGGTGGACGTTCGTGCAGGCCTCGCCGGCGATGATCAGCGCTTCGCGGAGCGATCCGTGGCCCCGCGCGTAGCGGCACGGGGCTCGTGATCCGCCTCGACGTCGAGGTGCCGGGCAGCGGCCGTCCATAACGGACCGGTAACGCGAATGTGACCCGCGTCACACGCAAAAGCGAGAGCCCGTTCCGGCACGTACCGACCGGATATGGGGGCACCGACCAGATCCGCCGCTGTCGGGCCCAGGCTTCCACGTGGGCTCACCCAGGAACTGAGGGGCCTCACGCCTGATGCCGCCGCCGAGTGGCGGCGCATCTGCCTGGACCGGCAACTTCCGCGCGCACGCTTCCCCGCCGGCATCAAGGTGCCGGCGCTGATGTCGTTCTGGTGCCTGCTGCTGGTGGCCGGCCTGTGCCTGGCCGTGCTCGGCGGGTCGGGCGACCGGGCGGTGCCGGAGGCCGTCGTCGACTCGCAGAAGCAGCTCGTCGGGCGGCTCGCCGGCACCCAACGCGCGGTGATCAACTCGGGCATAGAGAGCCTGGGCGTCACGGCCGAACGGCTCGGCGCGGTCTCGGAGAAGGAGCCCGACCGGCTGCTGGCCGCGGTGGTCGTCACCGGCGGCCGGTGGAAGGGTGCCGCGATCCTCAACCAGCAGCGGGCGCCCGTCGCTCTACGCGGTGAGGCGCTCCCGCCCGACGCCGCCGCCAAGGCGGTGCCCGGCGCCGCCGTGCCGGTGGCCGTCGGCACCGCGCTCAACGTCGTCGTGGCCGCAGAACTGCCGGGTGGACGCGTGCTCGCGGCGGTCGCGGGCATCGATCTCCGCGTGCTCCGCCTCAACACCGAGGCGCAGCAGAGCGTGTTCATCGCCGGCCCGGCGCCCGCCGCCGCGACCCCGCCCGCCGCAGCCGCAACCCCGCCCGCCGGCGCGTCGGCCCCACCCGGTGCCGCGCCGGCCGTGCCGGTCGCGACCGTCTACTCGCCGCAGGGTGCGCAGATCGCGCCGGAGAACGAGCCGCTGAACCGGCTCATCGCCCGGGCGATCGAGAAGGCCGACGACCGGTCGGCCGGCGTCACCGGTCCCCTCGTGACGCTCACCGACCCGCAGACCCAGCAGACCCGGCGGCTGGCCCCGGTGGTCGCCGCCGCGCCGATCGGTGACTCCGGCCTCTCGGTCGTGTCGGTGACCCACGCCGCTCGGGTCGTCGACGGCGAGCGCGGCCGCGGCTTCGAGCCGGGGCTGGCGCTGGTCGTGGTGGCGCTGCTGATCCTGGCCGTCCTCCACTTCGCGCTCATCCGCCCGGTGTCGCGGGTACTGGCGCAGGCCAAGGCGATGGCCTGCGGCGAGACGCCGGAGAAGGTGTCGCTGCCGGTCCAGCGGGAGGCGGCCCGGATCTCGGCCGCTCTCGCCGAGATCGCCAACGGCCCCCGCCGGCCGCCGCGCACGCTCGCCGACCAGGCCCGCCGGCGGCGGCCGGGCGGCGTGTCGGCGCTGACGATCGTCGCGCTGTGCGCGGTCGCGGTGCTCGGCTGGTGCGGCGCGGTCGCCGGTCGCTACGCCGGCGGCGCCGACAGCGTGCCGGCGCAGGTCTCCGTCGACGCCCGCAACGACGTCGAGGGCGCGGCTGTCGCCCTGCGCGACGGGCTCACCGGCGGCGTCACCCGGTTGCGCCAGGCCGCGACGGCCGCGGCCACCGCCGCGGCGGCGAAGTCCCCGAACCCCGCGGCGTCCGCGGCACCATCACCCTCCGCGTCGGCACCGGTCAACGGGACCCGCGCGGGCGCGGCCACCCTCGACCCGGAGCCGTTCCGGGCGCCGCTGGGAGAACTCGTCGACGACGGCGACGTCCGCAGCGCGTACGTGGTCGACGGCGCCGGCAAGCCGGTGCTGGTGGTCGGCGAGGAGCCGGCCCGCCAGCAGGCCGCCCCGCCGACCGGCAACGGCGTCAAGCTCGACCGGGTGACCGGCGCGGTGCCCGTCGTGTACGCCTACCTCCAGGTCGCCGACGGCCAGACGGTGATCGCCGAGTTCGGGGTGCGGTACCTGTCGGGCCTGCTGCGCCGGGCGGAGGGCCGGGTGCGGGTGGTCGACGGCGACCTGCGCACGATCTTCGACACCGGCGGGTACGTGCCGTTCCGGGTGCCGACCGCGAAGCCGGTGCGCGACGCCGCGACCGCCGCGTTGACCAATAAGGCGGGCACCAGCATCGGCACGTCGCAGGGCAGCCGGATGCTGCTGGCCGGCACGTTGATCGGCGGCGACGAGACCCTGCCCGACGTGAAGTGGGCGGTCGTGTCGGAGCGGTCGCTGGCGGCGTTCCGGCTGCCGCAGAACGACCTGAACCGGGGCACCTGGCTGGTCGCGTTCCTGGCGCTCGTGGTCGCCGTGCTGCTGTTCGCCTGGTACCGGCTGGTGGTGATCCGTCCGCTGCGACAGATGGCCGAGGCGGCCGAGAAGCTGGCCGACGGCGACGTGCGCGACACCGTCTGCCCGGTGCGCCACGACGAGATCGGCGCGATCGCGGTGTGCCTCGACATCGTGCGCCAGACGATGGCCGAGGGCACGACCCGGCTCGCGGGCGCGGCCCGGCTCAAGGGCATCGGCCGCGAGATCACGATGGTGCTGCCGATCGTCCGCCCGAAACGGGCCGACGGACCCGGCGCGCGGCGCGCGTCGAAACGGGGACGTTGACCGCATGTCGTTCATGTACATCGTGTTCGTCATCGGCTGCTTCATCCTGCTCGTCGCCGGGATCATCGAGCAGCGCAACCACTATTCGCAGCTGAACAAGATCCCGCAGCGGGTGCTGGTCAACGGGATCCGCGGCAAGAGCTCGATCACCCGGCTGTGCGCGGGCGCGCTGCGCGGCGGCGGCAAGATCGTGGTCGCGAAGACCACCGGCACGGCGGCGCGGTTCATCTACCCCGACGCCACCGAGGAGCCGGTCTACCGCAAGTTCGGCATCGCCAACGTGATCGAGCAGGTCGGCATCGTGCGCCGCGCCGCCGCGTTCTCCCCCGACGTGCTGGTGATCGAGTGCATGGCCGTGATGCCGGCGCTGCAGGAGGTCAACCAAACCAAGCTGATCCAGTCGACGATCGGTGTCCTGAGCAACGTCCGCGAGGACCACGTCGCCGAGATGGGTCCGACGCTCGACGACATCGCGCGGTCGCTCAGCCGGTCGATGCCGGTGGGCGGGATCTGCGTCACCGCCGAGCGGGAGCGGCTGCCGGTGCTGTACCAGGAGGCCGCCAAGCGCACGTGCGACCTGGTGGTGGTCGACCCCGAGTCGGTCACCGACGAGGAGATGCGCGGGTTCAGCTACTTCACGTTCAAGGACAACGTGGCGATCGCGCTCGAGGTGGCCGGGCGGCTCGGTGTGCCACGGCAGGCAGCGTTGAACGGGATGTGGAACGCGCCGCCCGATCCCGGCGTACTCACGGTGAAGGAGTATCAGGTACGCGACACGTCCATCCGGTTCGCCAACGTGTTCGCGGCGAACGATCCGGAGTCGACGTTGCAGAACATTCAACAGCTGGGGCGGCAGGGGCTGATCAGCCGGCCCCTGACGCTGCTGATCAACTGCCGACCCGACCGCGTGGAGCGCAACGGCCAGATGGGTGGCATCGTGCCGAAGCTGCGACCCGACCGGGTGGTGCTGATCGGCGAGCCGACCCGCAGCGCCGCCGCCACGATCCCCAGCGAGTTCCAGAAGCGCATCGTCGACCTCGGTGGCGGACGACCGGCGCCCGAGCTGCTCGACGCGATGCTGAAGGCCGTGGGACCGGGTGCGTCGGTGTGCGCGGTCGGCAACATCCACGGCCAGGGCGAGGCGCTGCTCGACGAGCTGGAGAAGCTGCCGACCCGATGATCGTCATCGACCTGAACCCGCAGACCGCGGCGCTCAGCCTGGGCGTCGGCCTGGTCTTCTCGCTGCTGTGCTACCTGACCACCAACCTCTCCCCGGGCGGCATGATCACCCCGGGCTGGTTGGCGATCGCGATGGTGCAGGACTACCTGCAGGTCGTGGTGATCTTCGCGATGACGATCGTGACCTACCTGGCCATGACCGTCCTGCTGAAGATCACGATCCTCTACGGCAAGCGCCTGTTCGCGGCGATCGTGCTGCTCGGCGTCCTCTTGCAGTTGACGCTCTTCCTGATCATCCAGGGCGAGCTTCCCCTGCTGTTCGTGCACCAGACGCTGGGCTTCATCGCGCCCGGCCTGATCGTGTACCAGCTGATCCGGCAGCCGCCGGCCGCCACGATGCTGGCGACCGGCATCGTGTCGGCCGCGACCTACGGCGTGATGATCAGCGGAATCCTCGCCGGCGTGGTGCCGGCGCTGTAACCGGGCCGGCGCTCCGGCGCCGGCGCTGTAACCAGAGAGGAGTCGCATGAGCGGGCGGAACGACCGGTCGGTTCTGGTGAGCGTGCTGCTGGCCGGATGCCTCGTCGTCGCCGCGCTGGCCTGGCTGGGGTTCCAGCGGGTCGGCGGGTCGCCGAAGAGCACGGCCGAGCCGGCCGAGGACGTCGCCGTCGAGGGCGTGCCGCTGGAGGTGGCCGGCTCCTCGGCGTCGGTGCCGCCCGCCGACGCGTCCAATCTGGTCTACCAGCGCGCGGCCGACCCGAACCGCACGATCGCCAAGGACGCCGGCGGCCGCGTGGTGGCGGTCTTCACCGACGGCGCCCGCACCGTGCGCCTGTCCGGTGCCGTGCGCCGGTTCGCCGAGCCGAAGTTCACCCAGGCGACCGTGACCACCGACGCCTGGATCCGGCTGGCCCCGCAGGAGTGGAAGGCCGGCCAGGAGAAGGCGGCCTGGTACAAGCCGTGGCTCACCGCCGCGCTCGCCGACAAGAGCCCCGACGCGCTGGCGATCGCCATGCAGTACGTGCAGGGCGCGCCGGCGCAGAAGGACGCCAAGGGCGTGCGCATCGCCGGTGACGCCGACTTCGGTCCGTTCTCCGAGACCGACCCCGACGGCCGGGCCGAGAACTCCGACTTCTTCGACTACCTCGGCATCCAGTACCAGTTCACCGACGGCGGACGGTCGCAGCCGCAGCCCGACCGCAACGGCGACCTCGACTGCTCCGGATACGTGCGCATGGTGTACGGCTACCGCCTGGGCTACCCGGTCCGCAGCCAGAACACCGCCGGCGTCGGCCTGCCCCGGCGGGCGTTCGCGATGAACCAGTTCGGCCCGGGTGTGGCGATCGCCGCCGACAAGGGCACCCAGGTGCGCGACTTCAACAAGATGCAGAACGGCGACCTGGTCTTCTTCAACCTCGACGGCACCGACGGCCCCCAGGCCGACCACTCCGGCATCTACCTCGGCGTCGACGACTCGGGTCACCACCGCTTCCTGTCCAGCCGCAGCAAGGCCAACGGCCCCACGTTCGGCGACTTCGGCGGCCCGGCGATCCTCGACGGCGGCGGCCACTTCGCGACGAAGTTCCGCTCGGTGCGGCGCCTCTGAGTCAGACCCGGAAACCGGCCACCAGGCTGCTCAGCTGGGAGGACATCCGCGCGAGCTCCGACGTGGCGGTCTGCGTCTCGCCGACGCCGTCGCTGGTGCGGGCCGCGGCCTGTGCGACCTCGATGATGCTCTCGGAGATCTCGGCGGTGCCGGTGGCGGCCTCCGACACGCTGCGGTTCATCTCGGCCGTGGTGGCCGTCTGCTGCTCGACCGCCGAGGCGATCGTCGTCTGGTAGTCGCTGATGCGGGCGATCACCTGCGCGATCTCCTCGATGGCGGTGACGGCGCCCTCGGTGTCGGCCTGGATCGTCTGCACCCGGCGCGCGATGTCCTCGGTGGCGCGGGCGGTCTCCTGGGCCAGGTCCTTCACCTCGGAGGCGACCACCGCGAACCCCTTGCCGGCGTCGCCGGCCCGCGCGGCCTCGATGGTGGCGTTCAGTGCCAGCAGGTTCGTCTGCTCCGCGATCGACGTGATCACCTTGACCACGTTCCCGATCTCGGCCGACGACTCGCCGAGCTTGCCCATGGTCGCCGACGTGCTCTGCGTCACCGACACCGCCTCCGACGCGACCCGGGCCGCCTCGGCGGCGTTCTGGGAGATCTCCCGGATCGAGGCGCCCATCTCCTCGGAGCCGGCCGAGACCGTGTCGACGCTGCGCGAGATCTGCTCGGCGGCGGCCGAGACGGCCTGCGCCCGGATCGAGGCGGTGCTCGCCGACTCGGCGATCTGCGCCGACGTGCTGCTCATCTGCTCCGAGGCGCTGGCCAGCGACGACGCCGACTCGTCGATGGTGCCGACGGTTCCGCGCAGGGACACGACGGCCGCGTCCAGTGCCCTGCCCATCTGGCCCGTCTCGTCGCGCGAGGTCAGCCCGGTGGTGCGCGTGAGGTCGTTGGCCGCGAGCGCCTCGCAGGTCTCCCTGACCCTGGTGAGCGACCGGACGATGGAGCGGGCGATCACGAAGCCGAGCCCGAGGGCGACGGCCAGACCGACCAGGAGGAGCGACAGTGACAGGATCCGGTTGGAGTTGTAGACGGTCTTCGCGGTGTCGGCGTTCCTGACGGCGTCGGCCGCCTCGGTGGCGTCGAGCTCGTCGAGGTACCCGGTCATCTTCTCGAGCAGCGGGAGCGTCTCGGCGTCGCGCACGGCCGCCCACTGGGCGAGCTGGTTGGCCTCGCCCAGCGGCAGCAGCTTCGTCTTCGCCACGGTGGCGTACTCGTCGAAGGTGGCGTCCAGGCTGTCGATGGTCGCCGGATTGCCGGCCGGGTTGCTGGCCCGGTAGTCCTTCATCGCGGCGCCGAACGTGTCGATGTCGGCCAGGAAGCGGTCGCCGAAGGTCTTCGTGGCGGCGTCCGTGGTCGACAGCGCCTGGTTCGCGGCGTCGACCCGCGCCTGCACCACCGCCACCCGGAGCCGGCCGACCGCGGTGATGCTGGCGACGTTGCTCGTCGAGATCAGCTCGGCGACGTCGCTGGTCTCCTTCAGGCCGATCATTCCGGCCGTGCCGACCAGCACCGCCACCAGCGCGGCCGTACCGACGGCGCTCATCACCTTCGTTCGGACGCTCAGGTTGGCCAGCGACCACCGCCCCGACGATGCGCTCACGTTCGCCCCCATGAACCGTTCTCGCGATCCGGTACCGATCATCGCGAGAAAGCGCCGGTACGGCTGCCGAATGGCCAAACTGCCGCCATCACGCGGCGCCGCCCTTAAGCGGCGCCGGCCAGGGCGCCGATGAGGTCGGCGCGCCGGCCCCCGTCGGTCCGGACGCGGTTGCTCAGCTCGACATGGACGAACGCCGCGCCCTCCGCGGCGGCCGCTTTGGCCTGGACGTTGGTGGTGCCCTCCAAGCGGCCGCAGCGCTGTGCCCAGGCGCGGCACTCGTCGAAGCCGGCCCCGGCGAGATCTTCGGCGACGCGGGTGGCGAGCGGGTTCGCCTCGTCGGTGCCGGTCGACACGGCGATGTCGTGGTCGGGCAGGTTGAGGTCGGCGAAGCCATGCACCTGGATCTGCGGCACGCCGGCCTTCGCGAACGCCACCGACAGGGCCTGGTAGAGCGAGTGCTCGTTGTGGGCCACGTCGGCCAGTTCGCCGGCGGCGCGGCGGTGGGCGCCAGCGATCAGCAGCGTGCTGCCGGGCACGGCGCGGAAGAGGTCGAGCCCGATCCACTCGGTGCCGATGTCGGTGCGCGGGTGCGGCACCTCGACCGCGAGCCGGGTCGGCTCCGACAGGTCGACCAGCACCGCGCCCCAGGCCCGGTCGTCGGCCGGCGACGTGTGCAGCGCGTACCGCCGCCCGGTGACCTCGTCGACGCCTTCGACGGTGGTGAACCCGAGGTCGGCGTACCGCTCCGCGACGGCGGCCCGCTTCTCGTCGTCGGTGGGGTCGCGGTAGGGCTGCTCGGCGTACTGGGTGGCGAGGAACGCGGTGATCCGGCCGGCCAGCCCGGGCGGCGGCTCGCCGGCGGCGGAGAGGTCACGGCGGTCGCCGGTGCGCACCAGGCTGACGACGACCACGAGCCCGATCGCGAGGGCCAGCGCCAACAGGCCTTTCAACCGCATGTCAGTGGGTACGTCCGCCGGTCAGCGTTTGCCTCCGGGCTGTGAGGAACCCGCGCTCGGCGTCGTTGCCGGCCAACGCGATCGCGGCGTCGTACGCCTCGGCGGCCTCCGCCGTTCTGCCGAGGCGGCGAAGCAGGTCGGCCTTGACGGCGTGGAACACGTGGTACTTCGCCAGGTCGAGGGCGTCGAGGAGGCGCAGGGCCGCCTCCGGTCCCTCCGTTTCGGCGACGGCCACCGCGCGGTTCAGGGCCACCACCGGCGTCGGCGCGACGGCGAGGAGCCGGTCGTACAGGTGCCGCACGCGGGTCCAGTCGGTGCCGCCGGGCGAGCTGTGCACGGCGTGGATCGCCGCCTGCAGCTGGTACGGCCCGGGGTGGTCGCGCAGCAGTGCCACGCCCTCGTCGATGAGCCCGGTGTTCCACCGCGACCGGTCCTGCTCGTCGAGGGGCACCAGCGCGCCGCCGGTGGTCTGCCGGGCCGGCCGGCGCGCCTCGACCAGCAGCATCAGCGCGAGCAGCCCCGACACCTCCGGCTCGGCCGGCAGCAGCGACACCAGCAGCCGCCCGAGCCGGAGGGCCTCCGCGCACAGGTCGGCGCGGATCAGCGGACCCGACGACGCCGCGTACCCCTCGTTGAAGATGAGGTAGACCACGGCGAGCACGCCGTCGATCCGGCGCGGCAGGTCGGCCTCCGACGGCACCCGGTACGGGATGTGCGCGTCCCGGATCTTGTTCTTGGCCCGCACGATGCGTTGCGCCATCGTCGGCTCCGCCACGAGGAACGCGCGTGCGATCTCCGCGGTGGTGAGGCCGCCGAGCAGGCGCAGCGTCAGCGCCACGCGGGCGGTGGGCGCCAGCGCGGGGTGGCAGCAGGTGAAGATCAGCCGCAGCCGGTCGTCCTCGACGGCGCCCTCGTCGTGCGGCTCGTCGTCGTGGGCGAGCAGCGCGGCCTCCGCGTGTTTGTCGCGGCCGCGCGTCTCGCGCCGCAACCGGTCGATCGCGCGGTTGCGCGCCGTCGTGATGATCCAGCCCGCCGGGCTCGGTGGCGTTCCGTGGGACGGCCACCGCGCGGCCGCCGCGGCGAAGGCCTCCTGCACGGCGTCCTCGGCGATGTCGAGATCACCGGTGACGCGCGTGAGCACGGCCACGGCGCGCCCGTACTCGGCGCGGTAGAGGTCCTCGAGGTCGTTCACCCGAGGAAGGGCCGGATCTCGATCGGCACCGTGGCGGCCCGCGACAGGCGCTCGGCCCATTCGAGCGCGGCGTCGAGGTCGGGGACGTCGATGATGCTCACCCCGCCGAGGTACTCCTTGCCCTCGGCGAACGGACCGTCGACGATCAGCGGCTCGCTGTCGCGCCGGGCCTCGACCACCGTGGCCGAGGACGCCGGTGCCAGCCCCCCACCGAACACCCAGACGCCGGCGTCCGCCATCTCCCCGTGCAGCGCCGTGACGTCGGCGGTGATCCGCGCGAGCCGCTCCGGCTCCGGCTGCGTGCGGCCGGCCGGATACATCACGCTCAACAGGTACGTTGCCATGCCAGAATCCTGCAGGGTGCCGGCGCCCGGAGCCGGGAGGGACACACATGGCCCCGGCCGACACCGATTGGGTCGCCACCGGAACCCGCGTCCCGTCGCTGCCCGACGAACTGCGCGCGGCCGGGGGCACCCTGGCGGACACCGACGCCGGCGCCGCCCCGACCGGCCTCGGCCTCGGCCTCGCGGGCCTGTCGGAACGCGTCGCGGGCCTCGGTGGCGAACCGACGGCGGACCGATGGGCAGCCGCCACTTCGTACTCCGCCCCGCGCCCTTCCCCGCCCCCGCGCCCCGCACCCTTCCCCTTCCCCGACCCCCGCACCCTTCCCCGCGCCCCGCGCCCTCCCTGAGCGCCGCGCCCTCCCCGCGCCCTCCCCGCGCCCCGCGCGCCGCGCCCCGCGCCCTCCCCGCGCCCGCGCCCTCCCCGCGCCCCGCGCCTTTCCGCGCCCTTCCCACGCCCCACGCCCCGCGCCCTTCCCACGCCCCGCGCCCTTCCCACGCCCCGCGCCCTTCCCACGCCCCGCGCCCGCGCCCGGCGCCCGCGCGCCCCCGCGCGCGCCGCACCCGCGCCCCGCGCCGTCCGCGCGCCGATCTTGCAGTTGTGGCCCCTGAAATAGGCGACATAGCCCGAAATAGGTGCGGCCACGAGTGCAAGATCGGCGCTGCCCCCGGCGCCGACGCGCGGGCATCCGGCGCCGGAGCGCGGGCATCCGGCGCCGGAGCGCGGGCACCCGGCCGGCGCGCGGGCACCCGGCCGGCGCGCGGCCATTCGGCACCGGTGCCGAGCTTCCGGGGTGCCGCGCCTGTCCGGGCCGGTGCGCTGCCGAGCGAGGGTCCGCGGTTCATCCCGGCCGCACACGCGGCGGGCTCGGCCCGCCTCGGTGGTCGGGTGCGTCATCGGGCAGAGGCAGCAAGATCGAGATTCGCCGGCCTCGATGGGGTGGTATGGTCCGCTGGTGGCGATGAAAGCGCTTACATCCACCCGCGGCGTGACCATCTACGCCGTCGCCGAGCGGGCTGGGGTCTCCATTGCCACCGTGTCGCGGGCGTTGCGTGACCCGGGACTGGTGGCCGAGGCAACCCGCGCGCGGGTGGAGGCCGCGGTCGCCGAGCTGAACTTCATGCCCAGCCGGCTGGGACGGTCGCTCGCCGAGGGACGGCATGCGGCCAACGGCATCGTGTTCCCCGACCTCATCGGCCCCTACTACGCCGAAGTGCTCCTCGGATACGAGGAGGCCGCCGCCGACCTCGGACGCAGCGTGCTCATCCTCGGCACCCGGGGACGCGCCGACCCGACCGCGCAGGTGCTCGACCTCGCCGGCCGTGTCGACGGGCTCGTCGTCATGGGCCAGACGGTCGCCGACGACGTGGTGGCGGCCATCGCCGCCAGCGGTCCGCCCGTGGTGCTGCTCGCACGGCCGCCGGTCGCGGGCGCCGACACCGTGACCGCGGAGAACGAGGCCGCCGGCGCCGAACTGGCCCGGCATCTGCTCGGCCACGGGTACCGCCGGTTCGCGTTCCTCGGTGACCCGGCCGGCTCGCCCGACGTGGCCGGCCGGTACGCCGGCATCGCGGGAGCACTCGCCGACGCCGGAGTGAGACCGCCGGCACCGCTGCGGTGCGCGTTCGACGTGACGGCCGGCCACGAGGCCGCGGTCACCCTGTTGAAGCGCCGCACCCGCCCGCAGGCCGTGATCTGCGCCAACGACGAGGTCGCTCTCGGGGTCCAGGAAGCTTGTGCCGACTACGGCCTGGACATTCCGACGGACCTCGCGCTGACGGGGTGGGACGACGTCATGACGGCCCGGTTCGTCGGGCTGACCACCGTACGCCAACCGATGCGGGACCTCGGCGCGACCGCGGCGCGCTGGCTCCACGACCGCATCAAGGAACGAACAGAGTCGGCAGAGACAGGGCCGGCGCGCACGAAGGTCCTCCCGACGCAGCTCGTCGTCCGCCGGAGCTGCGGCCCCCACGACCCGGATTGAGGTGACGATGCGACGCCTGATCGCCGCGCCGGTGGTGGCTCTGCTACTGCTGACGCTCAACCCCGGTACCGCCAAGGCCGAACCGGCACGAACACAGGGCCTGTCCGGTGCCGACACCCGCGTGCTGAACCAGTACGCGGCCGACACCTGGAAGTCCATGGACGCGATGCTCTTCCGGGAGACCGGGCTCGTCGCCGACTACATCGGTGGCGACCTGACCCCGGCGAGCCGCTCGCGGTACACGTCGCCGACGAACATCGGCGGGTACATGTGGTCGGCCGTCGTCGCCCGGGACCTCGGGCTCATCTCGCGCCGCGAGGCCGCCGACCGCATCGGGAAGACCCTGCAGACGTTGCAGCGCCTGGAGCGGCACCCCGCCTCGGGCATGTTCTACAACTGGTACGACCCGTTGAACGGCGCGAAGATCCGTACCTGGCCCGACGACGGCAGCCCGCGCAACCCGTTCCTGTCCAGTGTGGACAACGGGTGGCTGGCTGCCGCGCTCGTGGTGGTGCGCAACGTGGTCCCGGAGCAGCGGTCGAAGGCCGCCGCGATCCTGTCGAAGATGGACTTCGGCTTCTACTACAACCCCGACGCGCGCGGCAACGGCCTGCCCGGCCTCATCCGCGGCGGCTTCTGGGACGAGGAGCCGCTGACCCCACCCGAGTGCAACGTCGTGGGCAACTACCGCGACCGCGGCCCGGACGTCTTCTACACCTGCAACCATTACGACATCACCGTGACCGAGCCGCGCATCGCGAGCTACCTCGGCATCGCGTTCGGCCAGATCCCGCGTGAGCACTACTTCGCGACGAACCGTACGTTCCCGGCGTCGTGCGACTGGTCGTGGCTGGAGCAGCAGCCGACCGGCGTCACGCGTAACTACCTCGGCGTGCCGGTGTACGAGGGCGCCTACGAATACCGCGGCATCAAGTTCGTTCCCAGCTGGGGCGGCGACATGTTCGAGGCCCTGATGCCCGACCTGTTCGTTCCGGAAGACCATTGGGGACCGCGAAGCTGGGGCCGCAACCACCCGGCCACCGTGCGCGGGCAGATCGAGCACGGCATGAACGACGCGAAGTACGGCTACTGGGGCTTCTCCCCCGCGTCCAACCCGTTCGGCGGCTACGGCGTGTACGGCGTGGAGGCGATGGGCATGGATCCGGGCGGCTACCCGTCCGACAAGGAGGGCACCAACTACGACCCCGGCTTCGGCACCTGCCGCCCGCCCGGCCCGCCCGTGACCTACGGGGACGGCGTGGTCACCCCGCACGCGGTGTTCCTGGCGATGCGCTACGCCCCACGCGAGTCGGTCGACACGCTGGCCAAGCTGAAGCGGAACCTGGGCGCCTACGGTCCCGGTGGCTTCTACGACTCCGTGGCGGTGCGCAGCGGCACGGTAGCCCGCCGGCACCTGTCCCTGGACCAGGCGATGGTCATGGGCGGCCTCGGCAACGTGCTGGCCAGGGAGAACATCCGACGCGCCTTCTCCAGCCCCGACATCGAGCGGGCGCTGCGCCCCCTGATGGCGATGGAGGAGTTCAGCGTGCCCGCCCGCCAGTAACAGATCCGGCGGATCCCCCGCTCCTTCGATTCGCAGGGCGGCCAGCCACTCACCCTCCCCCCGGTGCGCTGGCCGCCCCGCCCTGACCCCTCCGTGGGCGGCGGTCCCCCCGTCCGCTGCCCACGGAGGCCCCGCCCACCCCGCATGCCTCGGCACCGCCCCGGCCCGGCCGCCCGCGCCCCGCCCCCGCATGCGGGGCCTGCGCCCGGCCTCGCCACCGCCAACCGGCCGCCCGCACGCCGGCCCACCCCGGCCCGCAAGCCCACGCGTCGCCCCGCGCCGCCCGCCGCCCAACGGCGCGCCGCCCCTGCCAGACGCACATGTGTCACCTCACGCCGCCGATCTTGCACTCGTGGCCGCCGGTAAAGCGGGACATAGGTGGAAATAGGTGCGGCCATAACTGCAAGATCGGCGGGCACGGGGTGGCGGCGCGCACCGGGGCCGCGCAGGTGGCGGTCCGGAACAAGCCGTCCGGAACAAGCCGTCCGGAACAAGCGGCACGGGAGGAGCGACGCGCAACAAGCGACCCAGGAAGAGACAGCGCGCAACGAGCGAACGCATTGACAGGCGTCACCGCGTGAACCAGACTGCAGAAAGCGCTCTCTGGTCTAGACCACCGTCACGGCCCCGCCCGGCCGTCGTCGAAGGGACCTGTCCATGCCTCCCCGTCCGCGCGTCCTCGCCGGCGCGTTTGCCATCACGCTCGCGCTCACGGCCGTCCCCGCACTGGCCTCCACCACGGCGAGCGCGAAACCCACCCCCGCACCCGCCCTCGACGGCCTGAACGCCGGCATGGTCGAGGCCATGCGCCGCGACCTCGGCCTCACCGACAACCAGATCCGCGGCCGGCTCGCGACCGAGGCCGCCGCACCCGTCGTCGAGAAGGCCGCCCGCGCGGCCACCGGCGACAGCTTCGCCGGCGCCTGGATCCCCGCCGACGCCGGCAAGCTGACCGTCGCCATCACCAACGGCGCGAAGGCCGACGCCGTGCGCCAGGCCGGCGGCCAACCGGTCGTGGTCACCAGGTCCGAGAAGGCGCTCAACGGCATCCGCGCGAAGCTCGACGCCACGAAGGCATCCACCGACGTGCACGGCTGGTACGTCGACGTCGCCACCAACAGTGTGGTGGTCGCGGCCGCCGCCGAGGGCGCGGCCCGCGCGTTCGTCGCGGCCGCGGGTGTGTCCATTGTGGACGTGCGGGTGGTGACCGGCACAGACGCGCCGAAGCCGCTCTACGACATCCGCGGCGGCGACCAGTACGTCATCAACGGCAACACGCTGTGCTCCGTGGGCTTCGCCGTCGCCGGCGGGTTCGTCACGGCCGGGCACTGCGGCGGCGTCGGCTCGCCGACCCTCGGGTTCAACAACGTCTCGCAGGGCACGTTCCGCGGCTCGTCGTTCCCCGGCAACGACTACGGCTGGGTGCAGACCAACGGCAACTGGACCCCGCAGCCGTGGGTCAACAACTACTCCGGCGGCAACGTGACCGTCGCGGGCTCGCAGGACGCGGCCATCGGCGCGAGCGTGTGCCGGTCCGGGCGCACCACCGGGTGGCGCTGCGGCACGATCCAGGCCCGCGAGCAGACCGTGAACTACGCGCAGGGCGCGGTGTACGGGCTCACCCGCAGCAACGCGTGCGCCGAGGGCGGCGACTCCGGTGGCGCCTGGATCTCCGGCAACCAGGCGCAGGGCGTCACGTCGGGTGGGTCGGGCAACTGCTCCACCGGCGGCACCACGTTCTTCCAGCCGGTGAACGAGATCCTCGGCGTGTACGGCCTCAGCCTCACCACCACCGGTGGCGGAAATGGCGGCACGAGCCGGCTCATCGGTCAGCACTCCAACAAGTGCATCGACGCGCCGACGTGGAACGACGGCCAGCAGCTGACCATCTTCGACTGCCACACCGGCCCGAACCAGCAGTGGACGAACCCCGGCGACGGCACGCTGCGCACCAACGGCCGGTGCATGGACGTGGCGTGGGGCTCGCGCGACAACGGCGCGATCATCCAGATCGTCGGCTGCAGCGGCAACCCGGCCCAGCAGTTCGTGCTCAGCGCGGCGGGCGACCTGGTGAACCCGCAGTCGAACAAGTGCGTCGACGTCTCCGGGTGGGGCACCGCCAACCACACCGGGCTGGTCCAGTGGGACTGCCACGGTGGCGCGAACCAGAAGTGGCGCCGCGGCTAGAACCCGAGGGGTGGGCGTGCCCGCACGCCGGACACGCCCACCTCACTGAAGGTTGACCCGCACCTCGTCGGGGCAGCGCACGCATCGGAACACCCGGTACATCCCGCACTGCCCGACGATCACGCCGGTCGGCTCGGTCGCCGCCGTGTGCGCGGCGGTTCCGGCGCGCAGGCCGCTCTCCTCCACCGGGCGCCAGCGCGACGGGTCTCCCCATTCACCACTGTCGACCTGGAGCAGATGCGACATCCGGTCGCCGCAACGGCCGCACAGCACCGGGACGGCGTCGGTGGTCGGCCACGCCGGCCAGCCGCCGACCTTCCAGCCGGGCGCGGTGGCCAGCTGGCGGTGGTAGCGGCCGCCGTGTTCGAGGTCCCAGGCGTGCACGTCGAAGCCGGGGTCGGCGGGCAGGTCCTGCCACCACGGGTACTCGGTGACCGGCTCGGGGCTGAGCGCGCACGGGTGCGGCAGGTACCGCGCCTCGCTCGCCGCGGGTTTCGGCGGCGGCTCACCGCGCCGCGCCGGGAGGTCGCTCTCCGCGCGCCAGCGCAGGGTGACCGCGGGAGCCCAGCCACCGTCGAGGTCGTGGTCGTTGGGGCACCAGAGGACCTGGAGCAGGTCCGTACCCGGTGGCGGGTCGAGCGTGGGCACGTCGGCGAGCCGGAGTTGCGCGACGGCCACGTACGGCGTGGGTTCCGGCTCGGGCCGCGCGACGTGCCCGTGCGCGGTGCCGTCGCGGCGGTCGACGCCGCTGAACCCCGGTATCTCGCTCGCGAGTTCGGAGAGGACCGCGGCGCCGTCCTCCCAGTTCCGGTTCTGCCGGGCCGCCCGCAGTCGCGCCAGTAAAGGCGGCGGGACCGGCGTGCGCGTGGGAACCACGTGCACGGCGTCGCACAGGGGCCACGGCTCGTCGGCCGGCCACCACAGTGGACCCCCGACATGGCTGCGCCGCCGCGACGTGGTGCCGCGTCGCGGATGCAGCCGGGTGGCACCGGCCGCGTGCGCGGCCAGCGCCGGGAACAGCGCCGTGACGTCGACCGGCGCCGGTGGTGTGGTCCTGACCATTGCCGGTCAGGTTACTCGGGAAGCACCATGTTTCCGGTGTCGTCGCGCGTCACCGGATGGACCTTCACGACCGCGGTGACGGGAACCGGACCGTAGATGTGCGGGAACTCCTCGGTGGCACCGGGTTCGCCGGGTTCGAAGACGACCTTGGCGTCGAGCTTGCCGGGGTCGATCTCCAGGAGCACCAGCTCCTCGGCGTCGGCGTAGATGAACCCGCCGACCCGGCGCACCTGGTGCAGCAGCGAACAGTGGATGAACCCCTGCCGATCCAGGCTGACCCCGCGGGTCGACTGCCGGTACTCGCCGGCCGCGACGGCGGCGGCCCACGTGGCGGGTTCGGTGAGGTGGTAGATCGACGTCACCGAAACAGCTTAAAGGAACCATAAACCGGTCTAGACCGGACTGGTCCGATCGCCTAACGTCAATCCATGACCCCAGCAACACTGATCGGTCGGGCCCGCCCGCTCGTCCGGACACTGGTGGTGGCGGCGCTCGCAGCGTCCGCCGTCATCGCGACCACGACGGCGGCCGAGGCCGCCACTCCCACCGCGACCTTCGTCAAGACCTCCGACTGGGGTAGCGGCTGGGAAGGCAAGTACACGGTCACCAACGGCGGCACCACCACCCTGGCGAGCTGGTCGGTGGCGTTCGACCTCCCCTCCGGCACCAGCATCAGCTCGTCATGGGACGCGCAGCGGTCGCAGAGCGGGAACCGCTACACGTTCAGCAACCTCTCCTGGAACGGCAACCTCGCGCCGGGTGCCTCGGTGAGCTTCGGGTTCATCGGCACCGGTTCGGGCAGCCCGGGCAACTGCACGCTCAACGGCGCGGCCTGCGGCGGCGGCACCGACCCGCAGCCGGGCGCACCCGGTGTTCCCGGCAACGTACGGGTCTCCGGCACCACGAACACCAGCATCTCGGTGGCGTGGAACGCGTCGTCGGGAACGGTCACGGGCTACCGCGTGTACGAGGGGACGGCCGTGCGCGCGACCGTCACCGGCACCAGCGCGACGATCTCGGGGCTGGCGACCTGCACCTCGAAGTCGTACACGGTCGCCGCGTACAACGCGAACGGCGAGTCGGCGAAGAGCACGCCGGTCACCGGAACCACCACCGGGTGCACGAACCCCGACCCGGGTGGCCCGCTGCCGAAGCACTTCCTCACCGGCTACTGGCACAACTTCGACAACCCGGCGGTGGAGCTGCGCCTGCGTGACGTGCCGGCGGAGTACGACCTCGTCGCTGTCGCGTTCGGCGAGGCCACGTCGACGCCGGGGCAGGTCACGTTCGGCATCGACCCGGGGCTGTCGGCCGCGCTCGGCGGTTACAGCGACGCCGACTTCCGGGCCGACGTCGCCACCGTGAAGTCGCGCGGCAAGAAGGTGATCCTGTCGGTCGGCGGCGAGGCGGGCCGGGTCGCGGTCAACGACGCCGCGTCGGCGAACAACTTCGCCTCGAGCGTGCGCGGCATCATCCAGTCGTACGGGTTCGACGGCGTCGACATCGACCTGGAGAACGGCCTGAACCCGCAGTGGATGGGCCAGGCGCTGCGCACCCTGCAGGCCCCGTTCGGCAGCAACTTCATCATCACGATGGCGCCGCAGACCATCGACATGCAGTCGACGGCCGGTAGCTACTTCGCGTTGGCGCTGAACATCCGGGACATCCTGACCGTGGTGCACACGCAGTTCTACAACTCCGGCTCGATGCTCGGCTGCGACCAGATGGCCGCGTACGGGCAGGGATCGGTCAACTTCCTCACGGCGTTGGCGTGCATCCAGCTCGAGAACGGGCTGCGGCCCGACCAGGTCGCGCTCGGGCTTCCGGCGGGGCCGGGCGCCGCCGGCGGCGGCATCGTCGCGCCGTCGGTGGTCACCAACGCGTTGGACTGCCTGGCGCGCGGAACGAACTGCGGCTCGTTCCGGCCACCGCGCACCTATCCGGGCATCCGGGGCGCGATGACCTGGTCGATCAACTGGGACGTCTCCAACGGCAACGCGTTCGCCCGCACGGTGCGTCCGCACCTCAACACACTCCCGTAGGCCGGGATACGGTGGGGCGGGTCGGGTCAGGGCCCGCCCCATCGTCATCCCCGGGAGGCACCCCTTGGGCATGGTTCACGTGGTCGGCATCGTGCTGCACCCTCGGCGCGACTGCACGCCGGCCGTCGACACGATCCTCGCCTGGGCCAAGGAGCGCGACGTCACCGTGCTCGGGCTGTCCGACGAGATCGGTCGCATCGACTGCTCGGCGGTCGCGGTGTCGTCCGAGGAGCTGGTCGACCGGTCGCACCTGCTGGTGAGCCTCGGCGGCGACGGAACGATGCTGCGGGCCCTGCGGCTGGTCGAGGGCCGCAAGACGCCGGTGCTCGGGGTCAACGTGGGCCGGCTGGGCTTCCTCGCCGAGGTCGACGCGAACCACCTCACCGACGCGCTCTCGGCGATCGACGCGCACCGGTACACCGTGGAACCGCGGATGGCGGTGCGCACCACGCTGCCCGACGGCACCGACGTCACCTCGTTCAACGACATCGCGCTGGTGCGCTCGCCCGGCAACGGGCTCGCGGCGGTCAGCATCACGGTCGAGGGGCACAGCTTCGTGCGGTACGCGGCCGACGCGGTGATCGTGTCGACGCCCACCGGGTCCACCGCCTACAGCTTCTCGGCCGGGGGTCCGATCGTCTCCCCCACCGTGCAGGGCCTGCTGGTGAGCGCGGCGGCGGCGCACTCGTCGTTCAACCGGTCGCTGCTGCTGTCGCTCGACGAGCACCTCGCCCTCGACGTGCTGCCGAGCAGCGGCCGGCTGGCCGTGGAGGCCGACGGCATCGTGCGTGGCTTCGTCGACGCCGGCGACTGCGTGAAGATCACCCCGCTGCCGGGTGCCGCCCACGTGGTGCGCCTCGGCCGCACCACGTTCTACGAGCGGGCCCGGCGCAAGTTGCGGGTCGCCGGCAGCGCCCAGGTCGACACGTTCGACACCACGAACGTGAGCGTGGTCGACAACTTCGAGTCCTCCCGCTACGAGGTGCTGGTGGCCGGCGAGGTCGCCGGTTACGTCGAGTACCGCCGCTCGGTGGGTCACATCGAGTTCCTGCACACCGAGGTGGTCCAGGGCTACGAGGGCCGCGGCCTGGCCGGCCGCCTGGCGACGAGCGCCCTCGACGACGTGCGGGCCAGGGGCGCGACGATGACCACGAGCTGTCCCTTCATGGCCGGCTACGTCGCCGACCACCCCGGGTACGCCGACCTCCTCGGTGAGACTCCTTCGGGGTAGTCCGATCGGCCGGCTCCCCGGCGTTGGCCGCGTGTCGCGTCCGGCGTCGCGGGAGTATCGGCCATCGTGTCCCCACACGACGAAGCGCGACCCCGACGCTGGTGGCGCCGGCCCGGCATCCTGTTCCTCGTCGCGGTCGTGGCCGCCGGCGCGGCGGCGGTCATGGTGTTCGACCCGTTCGAGCCCAGCCCGGCGGCGGTGCCGGCCACCGACGGCGTCGTCGAGATCGGCTGGGACAACCCGGTCAACACGTTCGACGGCAGTCCCGCGCTCGGCGCGGGCATCGACGGCCTCGAAGGCGGCGAGATCGCCAAGATCTGGACGCCGGAGAACCTGGAGGCGATGAAGTCGACCGGGTTCGGGTCGCTGTCCTACCGGCTGCGCACCGAGCTCGGCATCAAGGCCTGGCACTGGAACGCCGAGGGGACCTGGAGCGACCCCGCCCGCCAGGAGGGCTACTGGACGTCGTCGACCGAGGTGACGAACGACCCGGGCGTCTCGTACGGGTACCACCTGCCGCGCCGGGGCCACACGCTCGACATGGCCAAGGACGACGGCTATTCACGCCTCGACGACGGCGACCTCACCACGTTCTGGAAGAGCAACCCGTACCTCGACTCGCGCTTCACCGGCGTTCCGGACGCCGACCATCCACAGTGGATGGTGATCGCGTTCCCGCAGGCGTTGCCGGTCGACCAGGTACGGATCGAGTGGGGCACCCCGTACGCGACGCGGTTCCAGGTGCAGTACTGGACCGGCGAGGACGCGTTGTTCCCCGCGCAGGCCGGGCCGGTCGCCTGGAAGGACTTCCCGCGCGGCGTCCACACCGGCCGCGCCGGTTCGCAGACCGTGAAGGTCGCCGACCAGCCGGTCGAGGCGCAGTTCGTGCGGATCCTCATGACCGCCGACTCCGACACCGCGCCGCCCGGCAGCACCGACGTGCGCGACCGCCTCGGGTACGCGGTGCGGGAGCTGTTCGTCGGCTCCAACGGCACCGACCACATCCAGCACCGCAAGGACAAGAACCAGACGATGATGGTGGTGTCGTCGACGGATCCGTGGCACCGCGCGTCCGACCTCGAGAAGAACCACGAGCACGCGAGCTTCGAGCGCACGTTCGCCAGCGGTCTCACCGCCGGCGCGCCGTTGATGGTTCCGGTGCCGGCCCTCTACGGCACCCCCGACGACGCCGCGGCCCTGGCCGCGTACCTGCGCAAGCGGAAGTTCCCGGTGCGGCGCATCGAGGTCGGCGAGGAGCCCGACGGTCAGATCACGCAGCCGCGCGACTATGGCGCGCTGTACCTGCAGATGGCCGCCGCGATGAAGAAGGAGAACCCCGAGCTGGAGTTCGGCGGACCCGGCTACCAGACGGTGATCCCCGACTGGTTCGCCTGGCCCGACGCGAAGGGCGTGCGGTCGTGGACCGGCCAGTTCGTGAACTACATGCGCGAACGCGGCCGGATGGAGGACTTCGACTTCTTCTCCTTCGAGTGGTACCCGTTCGACGACGTGTGCGAGAACCCGGCCGGCCCGCTGGCCCGCCACCCCGCGATGCTCACCGACATCGTGAAGAGACAGGAGGCGGCCGGGCTGCCGCCGGACATCCCGAAGGTCATCACCGAGTACGGGTACTCGGCGTACGCCGGGCTGCCCGAGGTGGAGCTGCCGGGCGCCATCATCAACGCCGAGACGGTCGGCCTGCTGCTCGCGCTCGGCGGCGAGTCGAGCTACCTCTACGGGCTCGAACCCGACGACGTGTACCAGGAGGACGAGAGCAAGCCCTGCAACAGCTGGGGCAACCTCATGCTGTTCCAGTTCGTCAAGGACAAGCCGGTACGGCCGCTGCCCACCTACCACGTGGCGCAGATGCTCAACAAGCACTGGGCCCAGCCCGGCACCGGCCGGCACACCGTGCACCTGGCCACCTGCAACCTGAAGACGAAGGACAACCATCCGCAGGTCACCGCGTACGCGTTGCGCCGCCCCGACGGCAGGCTCTCGGTGCTGCTGCTCAACAAGGACCCGCGCAAGCCGGTCACGGTCCGGCTGGCACGCGACCGGAAGCCGGTGACCGGCGACCTCGACCTGTTCCAGTACTCGCCGCTGCAGTGGAACTGGGTCGCCCACCCGAAGGGCGAGAGCTACCCCGACCGCGACCTGCCGCCGTTCCGGTCCACAGTGGAGGATGGCCGCGCCGTGATCCTGCCGCCCTACTCGGTGACGGTGGTCCGCACGGTCAAACCGGTGTGAGCGCGGGGAGCAGGCCGTCGAAGAACTCACCGGCCGGCGGCCTCCTTCATGGCCGCCTTCATGGCCGCGGCCATCTTCGCCGGGTCGTGGTCGGGCCGGACCCCGTCGAAGACGATCGCCGAGCCGTCGATGTTGTTGGTGCGCAACGGCAGGATCGCCTGGTACGCCGGCGAGTGGTACCAGTCGCGGGCGTGCTCGCGCGACGGGAACTCGATGATGACGAGCGAGCCCGGCCACTCCCCCTCGACGACCTCGACCTGCGGCCCGTGCACGAGGAACCGGCCCTCGTAGGGCTCGAGCGTGGCCTGGATCCGCTCCAGGTACTCGATGATGTCCGGGTGCGCCGAGGGGTTGTGCAGGTGGGCGAGTGCGTATGCCTTGGTCATGCGGTCAACCTTCGCGGGTGCCGGTGGGTGCTGTCGATTACGTGGCAGGTAAAGCCGCCGCCTATCGGCCCGCGGCCGCAGGCCGCCTAGCGGCCCAGTAGGCCCCGCACGTACGCCGCCTGCCCGGCGTGCTCCAGGTCGTCGTCGAGCACGCTGATCAGCCGCACGCCCAGCGTCACCGGCGGGTCCCACCGCTCGTCGACGACCCGGTCGAGGTCGGTGGCGGTGAGCCCGCGCAGGAACCCGACGGTGACCTCGTGCACCGCGTCGAAGTACTCGACCAGCGCCTCGACGCTCTCCGGACGGACCGTGCCCACCTGCTCGATGGTGTGGTCGTACCCGGTGTCCTCGGGGTCGGGCTCCAGCCCGAACCGGCGCGGCCACGCGCCGCTGAGGTACACCTGCTTCTTGTCGACCAGCTCGGCGATGTGGCTGTCCTGCACCCGGGTGAGGTGCCAGACCAGCCATCCGATCGGGTTCGCCATTTCTCCGGGTGCCCAGCGCAGGTCGTCGGTGCTCAGGCCCTCGACGGCCGAGCGTACAAGGTCGGGTAGCCGGCCGTAACCGTCCAGCAGCAGGTCGTTGACGTCCATGCGTCGACCTTAGGCCGATGGTCGACAATGGGCGCGTGGACCCGCTTGAGACGCTCGTCATCGATCGCACCGTCACCGAGCGCGGCGAGATCGTGCTGCGCCGGCGCGGCGACGACTTCGAGATCATCAGCAACGGCGTCTTCCTGATGGACACCCGCAACGGCGAGTCGGAGCGCCTCCTCGTGCGCGCCGCCCTCGACGCCTTCGGAGCGCCGGCCGACCTGCTCATCGGCGGCCTCGGCGTCGGGTTCTCGCTCGACGAGGCCGTGCTCAGCGCGTCACCGAAGAGCATTTCCGTTATCGAGATCGAACCGGCCGTGATCGCCTGGCACCGCGACCACCTCGGCGCCGGTGGGCTGGCCGACCCACGGGTCCGCGTGGTGCGCGCCGACCTCCTGGCGCACCTCGCCGAACGGACGGACGAGTACGACGTCGTCTGCCTCGACATCGACAACGGTCCTGAGTGGACGGTGACCGACGGCAACCTGGCCCTCTACGGTGATCGCGGGCTGGCGCTGCTGCGCTCCCGGCTGCGGCCCGGTGGGGTGCTCGCGGTGTGGAGCGCCGCGGAGTCGGCGGAGTTCGCCGCGCGCCTGGCGGCGGTCTTCCACCGGGTGACTACGATCCCGGTGCCCGTTCCGCGCGGCGTGCCCGACGTCGTGTACCTCGCAGCACTGGAGGCCCGATGAGCACGACGCTGGTCCGCGGTCAGAACGCGCCGTTGGGCGGCTCGGCGCCGTACCTGGTCGTGGTGACGCACGAGCCGGGACCCGAGGTCGACCTCACGGGCTTCCTGCTGACCGGTGACGCGCGCGCGGTGAACGAGGACGGCATGGTCTTCTACAACCAGCCGACGCTCGACGGCTACCCCGGTGTGGAGTGGCGTGCCGCCGCGCCCGGCCGGCACGAGGTGGCGCTGGCACCCGACCGGTGGCCCGCCGACCTGGCCCGGGTGCGGGTGGGGCTGACCGTCGCAAGTGGAACGTTCGGCGCGGTGCGGGGGCTGTCGGCGCACGTGGCCGACGCTTCCGGGGCGGTGATGGCCACGCTCGACCTCGGGCAGCCCGACCGGCAGAACGCCCTCATCGTCGGCGAGGTGTACCGGCACGGCGGCGGCTGGAAGGTCCGCTGCGTCGGCGACGGCTTCACCGACGGGCTGGAAGGGCTCGCGAAGGACGCCGGGATCGCGGTGGCCGAGGACGACGAGCCGGCCGCCACCGCCACGGCCACCCCGCCCGCGTTCGCGCCACCGCCCGCCACCGCGCCGCCCGCCACCGCGCCGCCGGCGTTCGCGCCGCCACCCGCCGCCCCTCCATCCGCCGCGCCCGCGAGCCGGATCAACCTCACCAAGCCCGCCCCCGACGCCCCGAAGATCGACCTCCGCAAGTACGAGGTCTCCGTCGCGCTCACCAAGAGCAACCTCGCCGACCGCACCTTCCGCGTGGTGCTCGCCATCGACGCGAGCGGCTCCATGAAAGCCATGTACCGCAACGGAACCGTGCAGCGCTCGCTGGAACGCATGGTCGCGATCGCCGACATCCTCGACGACGACGGGCGCATGGAGGTCTGGTTCTTCGGCGACTTCCCGGTGCGGTCGGCGCCGGTCACGGTCGCCACGATGTACGACTACGTCGAGGCGAACGCGGCGGCGAAGCGGCAGGCCGAGGGCGGCAACTTCGAGCCGCGCGTGATGAAGGAGATCGTCGACTGGACGCAGGCGGAGCCGTCGCCGTACCCGACGCTCGTCCTGTTCTGGTCCGACGGGGGTGTGCACGCCGAGAAGCGGATCGTCGAGACGCTGGTGAAGTCGTCGCGGCTGCCCATTTTCTGGATGTTCCTCGGTCTCGGCCGGGCCGACTACGGAGTGCTCGCCCGCCTCGACGACGTGCGCGGCGGGGTGGTCGACAACGCCGGTTTCATCCCGATCGACGACATCGACCGGTACCCCGACGACGAGATGTACGGCCACATCTTCGGCTCGTTCGTCCGGCCCTGGGTCGACGCCGCGACCGCTGCCGGGGTCATCCGCTGGAGGTAGCGTGATGGTCATGAGTCTTCAGTCGGACGCGGCGGCGATCCAGGACGAGCTTGCCGCGCTGCGGCGCGAACTGCACCAGACGCCGGAGATCGGCCTGCACCTGCCCCGCACGCAGCAGACCGTGCTGTCGGCGCTCGACGGGCTCCCGCTGGAGATCGGTACGGGTAAGGCGCTGTCGTCGGTGACGGCCGTGCTCCGCGGCGGCGTCGCGGGTGGACCGGTCGTGGTGCTCCGCGGCGACATGGACGCGCTGCCGGTGGTGGAGCGCACCGGCGAGGAGTTCACGTCGAAGAACCCGGGTGCCATGCACGCCTGCGGGCACGACCTGCACACCGCCGGCCTGGTCGGCGCCGCCCGCCTGCTCAGCGCCCGGCGCGCCGAGCTGCCCGGCGACGTGGTGTTCATGTTCCAGCCGGGCGAGGAGGGCTTCGACGGCGCCGGTCACATGATCGCCGAGGGCGTCCTCGACGCGGCGGGACGGCCGGCCAACGCCGCGTACGGGCTGCACGTGGTCTCCAACGAGTACGAGCGGGGCGTGTTCAGCGCGCGGCCCGGTCCGCTGATGGCCGGGTCGGCCGGGCTGTTCGTGAAGGTGGTCGGCGCCGGCGGGCACGGGTCCCGGCCGCACGGTGCCCGCGACCCGATCCCCGCCGCGTGCGAGATGGTCACGGCGCTGCAGACGATGGTGACGCGCGAGTTCGACGTGTTCGACCCGGTGGTGGTCACCGTCGGGGTGCTGCAGGCCGGCACCAAGCGCAACATCATCCCCGACGACGCGCTGTTCGAGGCGACCGTGCGCACGTTCTCGGCCCGGGCCCGCGAGAAGGTACGGGCGGCGTCGGTGCGCGTGTGCAGGGGCATCGCCGCCGCGCACGGGCTCGACGTCGAGGTGCGCTTCGAGGACGAGTACCCGGTCACGGTCAACAACGCCGACGAGACCGACTTCCTGGCCGGCACCGTGCGCGACCTGTACGGCGACGACCGGTACCTGGACATGGCCGACCCGATCACGGGCTCGGAGGACTTCTCCCGCGTGCTCGACCGGGTGCCCGGCGCGTTCGTGTTCCTCGGCGCGTGCGCCAGCGACGACCCGGAGACGGCGGCGTCGAACCACTCGCCGCTGGCCCGCTTCGACGACAGCGTCCTCGCCGACGGCGCGGCCCTGCTCGCCGAGCTCGCGATGCGCCGTTTGTCGCGCACGTCCTGAATCGTGTTCGCACAGACGGACGACAGTCGGAAACCTGACTGGGTCGGATCCTCCCGGAAACGTGCCTAACCAGGAAATCTGCAGATCAGCGCATTGGTTTCCGGACTTAGGCTCTCCCACATGGTCTCTGCGGCATTCGGTCTCGGCGTCGACTTCGGTACCTCCAGTACCGTCGCGATGCTGCGTTGGCCCGACGGCCGGGTCAAGCCGCTCCTCTTCGAAGGCTCGCCCCTGCTGCCGTCGGCGGTATTCGCCCCCACGGAGGGGCCCCTCGTCGTGGGCAGCGACGCACTCCACCACGGCCGGTTCGAGCCGAGCCAGCTCGAACCCAACCCCAAACGGCTCATCGACGACGAGGGGCTGCTCCTCGGCAGCCGCGAGGTGTCGGTCCTCGAGCTCTTCACCGCCGTGCTCAAGCATGTCGCGGCCGAGGCGGCGCGCGTCACCGGCGGCGTCGTGCCGCAGACCGCGCTGGCCTATCCGGCCGGCTGGGGCACCGTGCGGCGCGGCGCGCTGTTGGACGCGGCACAGGCGGCCGGTCTCGGCTCGGTGACCCTGGTACCGGAGCCGGTGGCGGCGGCCGACTACTTCACTCGCGTCCTCAACCGTGACGTTCCGATCGGCCAGGCGCTGGTCGTCTACGACCTGGGCGCCGGCACGTTCGACTCGAGCGCGGTGCGCCGGGTCGAGGCGGGCTTCGAGGTGGCCGCTGTCGACGGTCTCAACGACATCGGCGGCCTCGACCTCGACGCCGCGATCGTCAAGTGGCTGCGCGAGGGCCCGGCCACGGGCCGCGACGAGCAGTGGGCCCGCATCGAGAACCCGACCACGTCGGAGGACCGGCGCCGGCGGCGCGAGCTGTGGGACGACGTCCGCATCGCCAAGGAGATGCTGTCCCGCGCTCCGGCCGTGCTCCTGCGGCTGCCCGCTTTCGACCTCGAGGTCCAGTTCACCCGCGAGGAGTTCGAGTCGGCGGCCCAGCCGCTGCTCACCCGCACGGTGCGCACGACCGCCGCGCTCATGCGGTACGCGGGGCTCAGCCAGGAGAACATCGCCGGCCTGCTGCTCGTCGGCGGGGCGAGCCGGGTTCCGCTGGTGGCGACGCTGCTGCACCGCACGTTGAACATCGCACCGGTAGCCACCGAGCAGCCCGAGCTGATCGTGGCCGAGGGCGCGCTGCAGTCGGTGGCACCGGCCGCACAGCCGGCCGCGCACCCGGTCAGCGGGGTTCCGGTGTCGGGGCAGCCCGTGTCGGCGCAGCCGTACTCGGCCGCGCCCGCGGGGCCGGTGTCCGGCGTGCCGGTCTCCGGAGCGCCGGGGCAGTACCCGCCCGGGGTTCCCGTGCACGGCCAGCCGGTCTCCGGCGCGCCGGCGCACGGCCAGCCGGTGTCGGGGGCGCCGGTGCACGCCACGTTCACGCCGCCGCACGGGTACGCCCAGCCGACGACCCCGCCGCACGGGTACGCGCGGCCGGTGAGCGGTGCCGGCGCGGGCGTCGCCCCGGTCAGTGGCGGACCCATGCCGGTGAGCGGTGCCGGCGCGGGCGTCGCCCCGGTGAGCGGCGGACCCATGCCGGTGAGCGGCGGGCCCATGCCCGTCAGCGGCGCCGGTGCTCCGGTCGTCGGACCGGCCGGGGTCGGCTTCGCCCACCCGGCCACGCCGCCGGGGCACTGGGCGGCGGTGCCGACCGCGCCGCACCACACGGTCAACCAGCAGCAGAGCAACACGGGCACCGTCTACACCGGTGGCAGCGTGCCCGTCGTCGAGCCGATGCAGCCTCCGCAGGACAACCGCGACAGCCGGGTCATTCCGGTGTGGAACGTCGCGGAGTCGCCGCGTCCCGGTCCCGTGGCAACTCCGGCGGGGGCCGAGCCGGCGCCGCCCGGCCCGGCCCCGACGCCGCGCCGCCGCTCGCCCATGCGGCTGATCGTGGCCGGGGTGGTCGCGGCCTGGATCATCATCGCGGCCGTGGTGGTGGCGCTGAACCTGCCCGGTGGCGACTCCGACACGAAGGTGCCGAACGTCACGGGCCGGACACAGGACGACGCGGCCACCCAGCTGCGGGCGGCCAAGCTCGAGGTCGGCTCCGTCACCTACGAGGAGTCCGCCGACGTTCCGGAGAACATGATCATCCGGACCGTGCCGGCGGCCGACAAGCAGGTGAACCCGGGCACGAAGATCACGCTGGTGCTGGCCCGCGCGCCGGGCTCGACCACGGTGACCGTGCCCGACCTGGCCGCCAAGACCCAGGACGACGCCACCAACGGCCTCACCGCGGTGGGCCTGACCGCCGGCGAGATCCTCTACGAGGACTCCACCACGGTCGCCGAGGGTACGGTGATCCGCACCGAGCCGGCGGCCAACGCGCAGGTGGCGCAGGGTTCGGCGGTCAAGCTGTACCTGGCGCAGAAGCCGGGTGGCCAGACCCAGCAGGCCCAGCCGCCGTGCAACGTGCCCGACGTCGCCCACAAGCAGCGCGACTACGCCGAGCAGCAGATGAAGAACGCCGGGATCTCCTACCAGATCAAGAAGGAGGAGTCCGACCACGTGGCGGTCGGCACGGTCATCCGCACCGATCCGGGTCCGGGCCGGCTGGAGCAGTGCCGCCGGGTGACGATCGTGGTCTCGCAGGGTGTTCCGATCCACGTGCCCGACGTGGTCGGTGACCCGGAGGGCTACGCCAAGCAGCAGATCACCGACGCCAAGCTGAAGGCGAGCGTGAAGTACTCCAACTACTGCGGGGCGTCCGAGAACCAGGAGGCCGTGGTCAAGTCGCAGAGCCCGGGTGGCGGCTCCACCGCCCACGAGGGCGACACCGTGACGATCACGGTGCCGAAGTACACCGGCCCGTGCGCGTCGAACAAGACCACGAACAACGACACGACGACGTCAGGCTGACCGGGCTGGCGGTCAGGGCTGGCCGCCGATCAGGTGACGATCGGCGGCCGCCGATCAGGCGATGATCACAAGTGTTGGCGACTTTTCGCTGCTCTCCGACCCACGGAACAGCAGAAAGTCGCCAACACTTGTGATCGTTGCGGAGCTCGCCGGGCTAACGGAGCCAGCCGTCCTTGCGGGCGATCCGAATGGCATCCAGCCGGTTGCGCGCGCCCGTCTTCGTAATCACCGACGAGATGTGGTTGCGCACCGTTCCCAGTGACAGATACAGGCGCCTGGCGATCTCCGCCACGGTTTCGCCCTGTGCCGCCAGGCCCAGGACCTCCCATTCCCGCGTGCTCACCGCCTTGTCGGTGCTGATCGCCGCCACCTCGAGCCGCGGATCGACCACCCTCTCGCCCCGCGCGACCTGGCGGATCGCCGCCGCCAGCTGGCGCACCGACGTGTCCTTCATCAGGAAGCTGAGGCGTCCCCCGCGCCGGCGCGGGGGCAGCATGCCGCGTTTGGTGGGATCGCACAGGACGAGCACCGAACACCTCGGGGCGGCCGCCTTGAGCTCGGCGACCTTCGGAAGGATCTGGCTCACCATGTAGTCGGTGTTCACCAGCACGACGTCGGGCGTGAACTGTGCCGCCAGCGGCGCGATCTCCGACTCGATATCGGCGGTGCAGACCAGGACGATGCCCTGTTCGCGGCCGAGGAGAGCGGGAAAGCCAGCGCGATTCCATTGACCGTCTTCGAGCAGAAGAACTCGGATCATCGCCGGAAACCCCTTGCGGAAGAATTCTCTGCCAATACCGTAAGCCAGTGGCGCCATTCCCGCGTCGACCATTCGGGTTCACGGAGTACGCATTCGTCGTCGTGGTGTCGGCAATTCGTATTTGTGCAAACTCTCACGCCCGTTATCGGGTCCCCTACCTGGCATGTCGGACTTCGGTGTCGGGTTTCCGTCCCCCGAAATAGCATGTGATCATGCGGCTCTCCGGCGGCGGCCTGCTCGGCCTGGCCTACCTCGGCTTCATCAGCCTCGGCCTGCCCGACGCCCTCCTCGGCGTGGGATGGCCGTCGATGCGCGAGACGTTCGGCGTGTCGATCGAGGCGGTCGGCCTCATCCTCACCGTGGGCGTCACCGGTTACCTGATGTCGAGTGTGTCCACCGGGTTCGCGCTGGCCCGACTCGGCGTCGGCCGCCTGCTCGCCGGCAGCACGGCGCTCGTCGCCGCCGGACTCGCCGCGTACGCGGCGGCACCGGTGTTCGCTGTCGCGCTCGTCGGCTCGGTGCTCGTCGGCCTCGGCTCCGGCGCGATCGACGCCGGCCTCAACGTCTACGCCGCGGAGAACTTCGGCGCCCGTCACATGAACTGGCTACACGCCAGCTTCGGCTTCGGCGCCACGCTCGGCCCGCTCGTGATGACGTCCGTCCTCGGCGCGGGCCTCGGCTGGCGCTGGGGCTACGGCCTCACCGCGGCGGTGCAGTCGGTACTCGCGGTCGCGTTCGCGCTCACGGCCCGTTCATGGCAGGTTCCGCGAGACGCGCTACAGGAGGAAGCCACTGGAGAAGCTTCGCGTGGCAACGCCGCTCGGACCCTGCTCCTGCCGACCGTGTGGATGGGCGCCGTCACCTTCGCCCTCTACACCGGTACGGAGGTGGCCGTCGCCCTGTGGACGTTCACACTCCTCACCGACGGCCGTGACCTGTCGACCAGCGTCGCGGGGACGTGCGTCGCGGCCTACTGGGGCGCGCTGTTCGTCGGCCGGGTGGTGTACGGCGTGATCGCCGACCGGCTGTCCGGCCGGAGCGGGCTCGTCGCGTGCCTGGCCGGGATGTCGGCCGGCGCGCTCGTGGCGGTGCTGCCGGCGCCGGCGTGGGTCACCGTGGTGGGCGTCATGACGATCGGGCTGTTCGCGGCACCGGTGTTCCCGCTGCTGACGCTGACCACCGCCGACCGCGTCGGCTCCGACCACGCCGGCCCCGCCGTCGGCATGCAGATCGGCGCCGCCTCCCTGGGCGCGGTGATCTTCCCGGGGCTGCTGGGGCTGCTCGTCGGCCGGGGCGGCACCGACGTCATCGCGCCGGCGTTCCTCGTGCTGACGCTGCTGGTCCCGTTGGCCTATCTCCTCACCGTGCGGCTGGCCGGGCACGTGCCCGACCGGGTGTGAGAGCCTGGCGGCCATGCACGAGCTCCGCACGATCACCGAGGACGAGGTCGGCGCCTTCTGGACGGCGATGGCCACGGGCTTCCTGAACCCGAACGGCTCCGGCGACGCCGAGGTCCGCCGCCCCGGCATGCACCTGGACCGCACGTTCGCCGCCTTCGACGGCGCGCGCATCGTGGCGACGTTGCGCAGCTTCCCCACCGAGCTGACGCTGCCCGGTGGGGCGACCGTGCCGGCGTCGGCCGTCACCGCGGTCACGACCACCGCGACGCACCGGCGGCGCGGTCTCGCGAGTCGCCTGGTCCGCCACGACCTGGCCGCGAGCGTCGAGCGGGGCGAGCCGGTGAGCGTGCTGATCGCCGCGGAGTGGCCGATCTACGGCCGGTTCGGGTACGGCGCCGCCACCGAGCACCAGACCTGGACGGTCGACCGCAAGCTGGCCCGCCTGCGCGACCGTCCACAGGGGACGGTCGAGTTCGTCGACCGCGACACGGCCCGGGCCACGCTGCCGCCGCTGTTCGAGCGGCACCGGCTGCGCAGCCCCGGCGAGATCACCCGCACCGACCGGTACTGGGACCTCGACCACGGCATCGTGCGGATCCCCAGCTGGGGCGACCCGAAGCCGGCCTTCCACGTGGTGGCGCGGGATCCCGCCGGCGAGGTGGTCGGTGCCGCCCGCTACACGGTGGAGAACAAGTGGACCGACCGGCAGCCGGTGGGCACGGTCGAACTGCAGACGATGTACACCACCGGTCCGCGGGGCGACCTGCTGCTCTGGGACCACCTGCTCTCCCTGGACCTGGCCCGCACCGTCCAGGCCGGCGACCGCCCCGTCGACGACACGCTGCCGTGGCTGCTGCTCGACGCCCGGCACGCGAGGGCCAGCGAACGCTTCGACGCCCTGTGGGCGCGGGTCTGCGATGTGCCGGCGGTGCTGGGTGCGCGCACCTACGGCGTCCCGGGCACGCTGATCCTGGAGGTGGTCGACCCCGCCGGCTACGCGGAGGGCCGCTTCGCCCTGGACGGCGGCCCCTTCGGTGCCACCTGCACCCCGACGACGGAGTCGGCCGACCTGACCATCGGGGTGTCCGCGCTGGGCTCCATCCTGCTGGGCGGCTACCCCGTGCGGACGCTGGCCGCGGCCGGCCTGGTCGACGAGCACTCGGCCGGCGCGGTCGCCCGCGCCACCCGCATGTTCGCGGCCGACCGCGCCCCCTGGTGCACCACCTGGTTCTGACAGCTACGGGCGTTGCCAGGCCCGGATGTAGTCGACCCGTTTGACCGCCTCGTTCGTCGCCTCCGCCGGGGGGACCTCGGCGAACACGGCCAGGTTCGAGACGATGTTCGTCACGCCGTCCGAGGTCGCCGGCGTGTGGCACACCTCGACGCCGTCGACGTACCAGGTGGTGCCGGTCGGCTCGATGGCGGCACCGTACGTGTGCCACCCGTCGGCCGGGTCGAACGCGAGCGCCGGCTTGCAGTTGCCCTTGCCGCCCGAGTGCTGGGTCAGGTCGAGGCGGTGGCGCGTCTCGGAGTAGAACTCGTAGACGTCGGTTTCGATGTACCGGTCGACGAACGGAGCCTGCCAGGTCCACAGCGCCGGCCAGAACCCGCGTGCCCGCGGCAGGATCGCCCGCTCCTCCACGTACCCGAACTGGAAACCGTACGACGGCGTCGACGAGATCAGGCACGAGGTCCACCCGTACCGCTCCCCCGACGGCGACGTCACGGCCTCGCGGCGGGCGGTCATCGTCAGCTCGCCGCCGCCCACCGCGCAGTTCGCGGCCTGGTTCCACTCGAGCTGCTTGTTGCCCTTGTTGCCGCGCCCGTTGTCGGCTTCCGCGCCGGACTGGTCGGCCCACCTCCGGCTGTCCAATGTGGACCCGTCGAACTCGTCGCTGAAGGCCATCTCCCAACCGTCGGTCTGGCCGGCGGGCAGCGGCGGTCGCCCGGAGTCCTCGCGGGGGGCCGATCCGGCCGTCGGGGGCAGGCCCGCCGCGTGACCCGCGGTCGCGTCGCCGCGAAGGGCGAACACCGCAAGGGCAAAGGTGACCAGGACCAGCACAGCGGCGCCACCGGCCCAGAACGTCCTACGCATCGTGTGCTCCCGTCGTGAAGGTGAGCCGTCCGACGCGGTTGTCGAAGCTCGACGGCACGAGGTCGGGCTCGCCGACCGACCGGATGGCGGGCAGCCGGGTCAGCAGCTCGCGGAAGAGCACCGAGATCTCCTGACGCGCCAGCGCGGTGCCGAGGCAGAAGTGCGGCCCGCCGCCGCCGAAGCCGACGTGGGGGTTGGGCGAGCGGGTGATGTCGAACGCGTCGGGCGCGTCGAACACCGTCTCGTCGCGGTTGGCCGAGGTGTAGAACAGCACGACCTCGTCGCCGGCGCCGAGCCGGTATCCATTGAGGACGGTGTCGCGGGCGACGGTGCGCCGGAACTGGATGATCGGCGTGGAGTGCCGCACCAGCTCCTCGACGAAGCCGCGCGAGTGCCTGTCGAAGTCGTCGAGCAGCAGCGCCCGTTGCCGCGGGTGCGACGTGAGGAGCAGCAGCCCGTGCGCGATCGCGTTGCGGGTGGTCTCCACGCCGGCGACCAGCAGGAGGGAGAAGAACGCGCCGAGCTCGCGGGCGGTCAGCTTCGCGGCCACCAGCTGGGAGATGAGGTCGTCGGTCGGGTGGCGGCGGCGCTGCCGGCCGACCCGGGCGACGACGCGTTGCAGGCGGGCCAGCGCGAACAGGCTGCGTCCGGGGACCCTCCGCCACCGCGGCGTCGGCACGCCGGCGTGCTCGGCGGTCCGGTTGAGCTGCGTGAGCAGCCGCGCCCGGTACCGCGCCGGGATGCCCATCAGCTCGCAGATGACCCGCAGCGGCATCTGCGCCGCCACGGTCTCCACGAAGTCGCCGGTCCCCCGCGCCGCGACCTCGTCGACGAGCTGCGAAGCGACCGCGGCCATGTCCTCGGTGATCTTCGCGATGACCCGCGGCGTGAACGCCTTCTGCACCACGCCCCGCAACCGCGCGTGCCGCGGGTCGTCGAGGTTGACCATCGAGTCGCCGAACACGAACCGCACCCAGCGGGCCGGCTTCGGCGTGGTGACGCCCGGTCCGCTGGTGAACACCCCGGCGTCGCGGCTCGCGTCGACCACGTCGCGGTGCCGCACCAGTGCGTGGAACCCGGTCAGCTTACGGCCGCGGGCGGCCGGTCGCTCCACGAAGAACACCGGGTCGGGCAGGTGCCGCAGCCGGGCGAAGGCCTCGTCGCGCCGGGCCGGTGGCCGCTTCCAGAACAGCGGGTCGGCGAGATCGATGTCGATGTACGGGCAGGTGCCGCGCCGGCCGGTGCCGGCGCCGGTGAGAACCTTCATCTCCGCTGTCCTCTATGGATCGAGCCTCTGTGGATCGCGGTCTCGGTGGCCGCTGCGAGCCGGTCGAACGTGTGCCGCAGGTCGTACCGGGCGGCGTGCGTCGCGGCCGCCTCGCCCTCGACGCGGCACCGGGCGGGGTCGCCGAGCCGTCGGGCGAGGGCGTCGGCGAGCGCCGCCGGGTCGTCCGGCGGCACCAGGGCACCGACCGACGACGGGACCGTCTCGGCGAGGCCCGGTACGCGGCTGGCGACGACGGACCGGCCGGTGGCGAACGCCTCCAGCACGGTGAGCGGGAGCCCCTCCCACCGCGATGGCAGCACGACGACGTCGGCGGCGGCCAGCCACGGCCGGACATCGGCGGCGTTGCCGGCGAACGTCACTCCACTGTGGACGCCCCGGTTCAAGTGGCCGAGCAGGTCGCCGTCGCCGACGAGCGCGAGGCGCGCACCGGCACAGGCGTGAACGACCGCCGGCCAGGCGGCGAGGAGCACGTCCTGGCCCTTCTGCCGGGTGACCCGCCCGACGCACACCGCGAGCGGCGCCACCGGGTCGAGGCCGAGCCGGTGGCGGGCGGCGGCGCGCCCGTCCGGTCCGGCGGCGGTGTAACGGCCGCGGTCGACGCCGTTGCGCACCACCGTGTACCGGCCCGCGACCCGCTGTTCCCGGCCGGCTTCGGCCTCGGCGGCACCGACGCACACGAACAGGTCGGTCCAGCGCGCGGCGGCCCGTTCCCAGGCGACGCTGGCGGTGCGCAGGCGTCCGTCGACGGCGAGCCACGACCAGCCGTGCGGCTGGAACAGCGTCGGCAGCCGGCGGCCGAACCGGGTGCGCAGCCGTCCGGCCAGCCCGGCCTTCGACGCGTGCAGGTGCAGCGCGTCGGGGCGCTGCCGCTCGACGATCGCCGCCAGCCGCCGCGCCTCGCCGACCGAGCCGCGACCCGGTCCGCGACCGGCGTTCCAGTTGACCCGCGGGATCCCCGCCGTGGCCAGGCTCGCGGCGAGCCGCCCGCCGTCGGGGCACGCGACGGTGACCCGCCAGCCGCGGGCGACCTGGTCGAGGCAGGCCGCGAGGACGTACGCGGCGACGCCGCCGTCGACGGGCTGCGCGACGTGGAGGACCGCGGTGCTCACGACGTCACCTTCCTACCGGACACGGACGTGACACGGTCGCGGACCGCGCGCAGCCACGGCGCGCGGGCCTTCGCGAGGCGGACGGCCGCCGCGCGGGCGCGGACCGCCGCCGCGTAGGCGTGACCGCGTGGGCTGCCGGCGCGCACGAGCAGCACGCGGCGGTTGACCGCCTCGGTCGGACGCCAGCGCAACTTGTACGGCTCGGCGCCGCGCAGCATGCTCATCGTCGCGCAGCCGCTCTTCTCCGCGACGGGAAGCGTCGTCGAGATGAGCAGCGTCGTGATGTCGAGCCTGTCGCGCAGCTCCGGGTCGGCGCCGTACAGGTAGCCGCCGGCGAGGTCGGTGCCGACCACCACGAGGTTCGAGGCGACATGCGCGCCGTCGAGGCGGTACTCGAGCAGCACGGCCTGTCCGTCGGCGATCATCGTGGGTACCGCGCGGGCGAGGTGCTCCGCGAACGCGGGCCGCAGGTGCTCGGCGTTGACGCCGCGTCCCTGCCACTGCGCGGCGTGCAGGCGCAGCAGGTCCACTGTGGACCGTTCCGCCTCGTCGGGCCCGACCGCGCGGATGTCGAGGCCGAGCTTCGCGAGCTGGTTGACGCGGCGGCGCACGGTCTTGCGGGCGTGCGCGGGCAGGTCCTTGACGAGCGTCTCAAAGTCCTGTGCCGGAAGCTCCAGGCACAGCGAGGCGTCGAGCACGTAGCCGCTCCCCCACGCGGCGGCCAGCTCCGCCGCGAGCCCGGTGGCGCGCGTCTCCGGGAAGTCGACCGCCTGCCAGCCCCGCATCGCGCGGAGGGCGGCGCCGAGCTCCCGGACCGCGTCGGCGCGGCACGAGTCGTCGGCGAGCGCGTCGGTGAAGTCGGAGAACGCGCCGCCGACCGGCACCAGCACCGCGCACCCTCCGCGCCGGACGAGCGTGAAAGCGGCCGCCGCCACGAGGGTGCCGCCGCGCCGGACGAGCACCACGCGCAGCCGCCCCGTCGTCCCGTACGCCGTCCACCAGGCCTCGTTCCACGCGTAGGCCTGGAACGGGGTGGCGGTGGCGCACCGGCGGAAGAGGTCCGTCCACTCGGTGCGCAGTCCGGCGAGCCCGTCGCGGATCTCGACGGTCCACTGTGGAGCGATCATCGTGGTCACGACTCCTCCCGGTAGATCACGACGGCGCGGCCGACGATGCGCGACTCGTCGAGCTGTCCCTCGATCACCTCGGCCGGCCCTTCGACCGGCGACTCCTTCGCCACCGGTGCCGTGGCTGTGACGCGCGCACTCACGGGTGGGGGGATCACCATCGAGAGCGTCGGTTTCGGGGGCGCGAGCTGGCGCGGCAGCGGCACCGCCGCCGAGGCCACGATGTGCTGGGTCGCGGCGCTGCCGGCAACCGGGTCACCGTCGGCGGGCCCGGGGTCGCGGCGGCGCGTCAGTGCCGACCGGCCCACGCCGGCCAGCGCCGCCAACCCGGCGAGCAGCAGGCCCGCCGCGGCGCCCACGGCCAGTTCCAGCGGCGGTTTCGGCGACGACGGCCGGGCGGGCTTCGCCGCCTGCGCCAGCATCGACACGCCCACGCGCGTCTCGGCCTTACGGGTCGCCGCGAAGTCGATGAGCCCCTGCGCGACGGCGTTCGCGACCACCTGCACACGTCCGGCGTCCGGGCCGGCCGCGGTGATCTCGATGACCGGCGCGTCCGGCGACGTCGACGCGGTGACCCTGGCGAGGTCGGCCGCGGCGCCGGGGCCGATGGTCTTCGTGGCGTTCTCGGCGGCCGGACCGGTGGTCACGACCCGGCCGTACGCCTGGGCGAAGTTCACGGCGGCGAACGGCTCACCGGCGTCGGCGGTGACGACGACGTACGCCGTCGCCCGGTACGTGGGTGTCTTCGTCGCGCTGTACACGGCACCGGCGGTGCCACCGAGCACCGTGAGCACCAGGAGCAGCCCGAACCTGTGCGTGAGACGGCGGAGGATCTGTGCGGTCATCGTGTCTTCCCTGCTGCTTCCGGTGTTCGGCTCAGATAGATGTCGCGCACCGCGTCAGCGAGTGCGGAGGCCGCGAATGGCGCCTGTGCCGGGCTTCTGGCGTCCAGTGTGGACAGTCGCCGGCGGATCGCCTCGCGGTATCGTGCCGCTTCCGGCGGCAGCTTCGACGCGTTCGCGACCGGCTCGGCCAGCTCGTCGAGCGGCGGGCAGGTCGTGTACAGCACCGGCAGACCGTTCGCCAACGCCTCCAGCACCGCGAGGTTGAACGTCTCCTGTTCACTCGGCGCGGCGAGGACGTCCATGGCGCACAACGCCTCCCGGGCGTGCCCGGTGGCACCGGCGAAGACGACCCGCCCGGACGCCTGTGCCTCCAACTGCCGCCGCACCGACCCGTCGCCGACGAGCAGCAGGGTCACGTCACGCAGCGGGCGGACGGCCTCGATCAGCACGTCGAACCGCTTTCCGGGCTCCAGCCGCCCCAGGCCGCCGACGACGAACGCGTCGTCGGCGATGCCCCAGCGCATGCGGGCGTCCTTGCGCAGGCGTTCGTCGAACGCGAGCTCGTCGGGGTCGATGCCGTTGGGAACGACCGCGATCCGGTCGGGCCGCACGCCCCACGCGACGAGGCGCTGCTCCACCGCCTGCGACACCGCGATCGTGGGACCGGCGGCGATCCGCTCCGCCGCGAGGTACAGCCCGCGCACGGCCGCCGTGGTGCGACGGCCCTCGATCTGCCCGTCTCCGAGCGAGTGCTCGGTGGCCACGACGTGCCGCACCCCGGCCAGCCGCGCGGCGATCCGGCCGTAGACACACGCGCGGTACAGGTGCGTGTGGACCACGTCGAACCGGCCGGCACGGATCAGCCCGACGAGCCGCGGCAACGCCGTCACGTCGTTGTTACCCCGCATCCCCAGCACGTGCACGGGGATGCCGTCGGCGCGGATCGCCTCGGCGACCGGGCCGGGGTCGGTCAGCGTGACCACCTCGCACTCGACGTCGGACCCGAGCGCCCGTAGCAGCAGCCGCAGCTGGTGCTCGGCGCCGCCCGCGTTGAGGCCGGTGATAACGTGCAGCACCCTCATCGCACACCCCCGTGGATCCGGTGGCGCAGCCACTTGGCGTACAGGCGGGGCGAGCTGTCGCGGTCACCGATGTAGGTGCGCGGCAACGCGTGCGGGCCGGCGAACGCCCGCGCGCCGACGGCGCAGGCGTACGCGTAGCCGGCCCGCGCCGCCATCGCGACCTCCCGGTCGGCGGCGTCGCCGTACGGGTAGCAGAACCCTTCGACCGGTCCGCCGACGATCCTCTCGAGCGCGACCCGGCTCGCGCCGATCTCGTCCTCGACACCCGCGGCGTCCACTGTGGACAGGCGGCGGTGGGTCAGGCTGTGCGAGCCGACCTCGATGCCGTCCTGGGCCACCCGGCGCGCGTCGGCGGCGGTCATCAGCGGCTTGCGCGGCCCGTCGGCGTCCCACGCGTTGTCGCCGCCGAGCGCGCCGACCACGACGTAGACGGTCGCGGTGAACCCGTAGCGGCGCAGCGCCGGCACGACCCGGGTCACGAAGTCGGCGTAGCCGTCGTCGAACGTCAGCCCGACCAGGCCGCGCGGGTCGGTCGCGGCGCGCAGCTCGCGCATCGACACCCCGCGCAGGCCGCGCCGGCGCAGCCAGCGCAGCTGCCGGTCGAACCGCTCCGGCCGCACGGTGACCCGGTACGGGTCCTCTGTGTAGGGCTCGACCGAGTGGTACATCAGGATCACGGGATCAGCGGACACGGCGCACCCCCGACGCGTAGGCGGTGACGGCGAAGACGGCGAGCATCACCGCTCCGCCGAGGAACACGGAGACGGCTCCGTGCGTGACGCGTCCACAGAGGACACCCGCAACCGCCGCGACGGCCGCGGCCAGGCCGAGCCGCGCGGCCGCGGCGCCCAGCGACGCCAGCGACACGTCGATCACCCGGCGGCGCATGCCGACCAGCAGCAGCACGGCGGTCACCGTGATGCCGGCCCCGTTCGCCGCCGCGATCGCCGGACCGCCGAAGTGCGGCACCAGCAGCGCGGCGAGCACCGCGTTGACCGCGAGCCCGACGCCCATCGCCACGGCCGGGAACCAGTCGGGCCGCTCGCCGGTGAAGAACGGGCGGCACAGCACGCCGACCATCGCGTGCCCGAACAGCCCGAAGGCGTACACGCGCATGATGGCCGCGGTCGCCTCCGTGTCGGCGGCGGTGAACGCGCCGTGCTCGAGCAGCAGCCCGATGATCTCGGGCGCGAACACCACCAGGTACGCGGCGGCCACCACGATGAGCGCGGTCACCGTGCGCAGGTCCTCTTCGAGCCGCTTCCGCGCGGCCTCGACCTGTTGTGCGGCGACGTTGCGGGCGAGCGTGGGGAACGTGACCGTGCACACCAGCAGCGCCACGAGCATCGGCAACTGGGCCACCTTCTGCGCGTAGTTCAGGTGCGAGATCGTGCCCGGCTCCAGGTGCGAGCCGAGGAACCGCTCGACGAACACCTGTGCCTGGCGGCTCAGCGTGTAGACCGCCAGCGGCGCGAACGCGCCGAACGTGACGAGCGACGTCCGCCGCAGCGTGACCCGGCGCGGCAGCCCGACGTGACGCAGGAAGCTCGGCAGCTGTGCCGCCACCATGAGCGCGCCGCCCAGCGCCACCCCGGCCGCCGCGGCGACGATGCCGAACCGGCCGTGCAGCGACCAGATCAGCGCCAGGATGCCGACGTTGTAGGCGAGGTGGATCGTCGCCGGGGCGCCGAAGACGTGCGTGGCGCGCAGCGCCGCGCTCACGTATCCGGCGACGCCGAACGTCAGGATCGTCAGCGCGGTGAGCCGCGTGCAGGTGACCGCGAGCGCCGGGTCGGCGAGCCCGGGTGCGATCAGCCGCACGATCCACGGCGCGAACACCATCACCGCGACCGACCCGAGCGCGAGCGCCGCGACGACGCGGGGCAGCGTCGCGGCCACCACGTCGCGCGGTTCGCGTCCCTCGGTGAGTGCCCGGCTGAACAACGGGACCAGCAGGAACGCCATCGCGCCCTCGACCACGAGCGGGAACGCGGTCTCCGGCACCGTCCAGGCGACGAGGAACGCGTCGGTGCCGCCGTCGGCGCCGAAGTAGCGGGCGACGAGCAGGTCGCGCACGAACCCCAGCAGCGACCCGGACAGCGTGATGACCACGGTGACGACCGCCGCCCGCACAAGGCTCCTGTGCATGACCGCCGTCATGACGACCCCCGGGGAAGCGGGACGATCAGGCCGCGCCGGGCGACCAGGCCCAGGGAGACCGCCAGCACGACGCCCGTCGGGCCGGCGCCGATGTCGCCGTAGCTGAAGTCGACGAGCGTCCACACGAGGAGGCCGGGCGCGGCGAGGTCGAGGAAGCGGTGGTCCGACGGTCGCCGGCGTACCGCTGTCACGCCGAGCGCGAGCAGCAGGCCGCCGAACGAGACCGCGCCGACCACGCCCTGTTCGCTGAGCACCATCAGGTACTGGTTGTGCGCGCTCAACAGGGGTTCGCGGCGGAAGCCGGCGGTGAGGTCGTCGACGTCGCTGCCGGCCGACAACGACATCGGCGCGTACGTGTCGCGGTAGCGGTGGAAGTCCTTGAGGCCGACCCCGAACACCGGGTGGTCGCGCCACATGCCGGTCGCCGCGCTCCACAGCGCGTACCGGTCCTGCACCGACCGGTCGGGTGTGCTCCCCGACTGCCCGATGCTGGTGACCCGCTCGGTGTAGGTCGCGGAGGTCGTGTTGCCGCTGAGCGTCAGCCCACCGAGGACGACGACGAGCAGCGCCCCGCACATCGCGGCGACCTTCCAGTTCCAGGCGATGAGCAGGATGGAGACCGCGAGCGCGGTGGCGATCCAGGCGCCGCGCGACAGCGACAACGCCAACGGCAGGCCCAGCGCCAGCACCAGGCCGACAAGGTGCACCCGCAGGCGTCCGCGCGAGGCGAGGGCCAGCGCGAGCGTCACGACGATGCCGTAGCCGATGAGCGCGCCCATCGCGAGCACCTGCTCGGAGCCGAACGTGCCGACGGCCCGCACGTACTCGCCGGCGTAGGAGGCGCCGGTGCCGGTCAGCGACTGGTGGACCCCGACCACGCCCTCGACGACCGTGAGGAGCACCATCGCGCCGGCGACGAGGTACAGGTCCAGCCTGTCCCTGATGGACAGTGCGACGGCGACCGGCACGAGCACGAACAGCTCGGCGTAGCGCACGAACCCGCGCACACTCTGGCCGATGTCCTGCGCGCCGAGCGTGGCGCAGGCCAACGCGACGACCACCGCGGCGTAGGGGATCCAGGCGCGCCCCGAACGGATCGACCGCGGTCGCACCGCGACGGCGGCCACGGCCAGGCAGATGACCGCGTCGGCGACGGTGACGCTGCCGCCGAGGTCCTGGTGCGGGACGCTCACGATCAGCAGGGCGGCGGCGACGAGGATGGAGGGGCGCTTCAGCACCGCGTGGCCGGCGGCCAGGAGAGAGGCGAGGGGCGACAGGAGCACCGCCAGGGGTACGCCGCGCCATCGGTGCGGCGGCGGAACGGTCATGGTCGTCATGACGGGTCCCCACTTCGTGGTGACCCGCCCTGACCGGGACGGCTCTGCTCAATGATGCCCTCGCACAAGTGCTCGGTCATGGCGTCACTTCCGGTGGATGCTCAGCATCGAGCCGACCGTGCGGGCCATGATCTTCAGATCCAGGGCCAGCGACCAGTTCTCGATGTAGTAGTTGTCGAAGCGCGTCCGCTCCTCGATCGACGTGTCGCCGCGCAGCCCGTGGATCTGCGCCCAGCCGGTGATGCCCACGGGCATGCGGTGCCGGTCGGCGTAGCCGGAGTAGGTCCGGCGGAACTGCTCGACGAAGTACGGCCGCTCGGGGCGCGGGCCCACCAGCGACATGTCGCCGCGCAGTACGTTCAGCAGCTGCGGCAGCTCGTCCAGGGACGACGCGCGGAGCAGCCGGCCGATGCGGCCCACCCGCGCGTCGTTGGCGATGTTCCAGCGCACCTGCGACTCGAGGTCCGACGACGGGGTCAGCGACCGGAACTTCATGATGGTGAACGGCCGGTCGTGCTGACCGATGCGCTCCTGCCGGAAGATGACCTTCGCCCGGCGCGACTCGAACCGCACCAGCGCGGCGCACGCCAGCAGCACCGGCGCGAGCAGCAGCAGCCCCAGCCCGGCGCCGAGGACGTCGATCGCGCGCTTCAGGATCCCGCCCGGCCGCCCGACGGGCAGGCGCACCAAGGGGATGCCGTGCACGAGCTCGGCGCCGCTGCGGGCGACGGACAGCTCGAACAGCCGCGGCACCACGAACACCGTGACGCCCGACCGCCGGCAGGCGCGCAGCGTGCCGACGAGGTCGGCGTCGGACGGGCCGGGGAACGTCACCACCACGACGTCGGGACGGTGGTCGGCGAGCACGGCGTCGAGGTCACCGGCGTCACCGAGCCGGCGCACCGGGGTCCCCCCGCCCATCAACGGAGCGGGACCGACCACACCGACCGGACGCAGCCCGAACATCGGGTCGTCGCGCAGGACCTCGGCCATGCGCAGCCCGACGGCACCGGTACCGACGACCACGGTGGCCGCCCCCGCGGTGCGCCGGCGGGTGCCGTGGATGGCCTTGCAGGTGATCGAGCGGGAGATCACGAAGCCGGTGAACATCGCCACCGGCCAGAGAAAGGGCGCCGCCGTGAACCAGAGCGGCGCCAGCAACGTAGGTAGCTTCCACCAGGCCCCGAGCGGAAGGACGGCGATCATGCACACCAGTGCGCGGGACAGGTCGTCGAGCGGGGAGAGGTGCAGCCGCGGCCGGTACAGCCCCGCCACGGCGAAGAGCGCGACGCACAACGCGGTGCGGGTCACGGTGGCGGGCACCGTCGACCCGGCGACCGTCGACAGCGCGGCCAGCGTGGTGACGTCGGTGGCGACGAGCGTGTTGCGCTCCCACCGGCCGGGGCCGGACCGGGTCCGGCCGGTAAGCGCCGGGGTTGTCCTGCCCGCGCGGCGCGTCGCGTCGGGCCGGCGGTGTGCGGGGGCCACTGCGGCGAACGGATGCTGCACGGCGGCCTTCCCTTCTGGTCTGTATGTGGAGCGCGCCCTCGGCGGGGAACCGCAATCGGGCAGCGCGGAGCGGGGCGCTGTGCGCCCATGGGTTTCGCGTTGTGCGGACGTGCGGAGGTACGCCACGCCGCCAGCGGCGCGACCGGTGTGATCGGTGATCGATGACGCCCTCTCGCGTCCACCACAGGGTGGCAGCCGCCCCCTAGGGGTTACGAGTTGAAAATGTCATCCAATAGCCGAAGGCTTTTCACGTTTGGCATGACATCGGGCGCGCGCAACGCATACGAGCACGGAAAAGCTCGTGTCGGGCGCTTTCCCGACAGTCACCCATGGACCGGTTCGACCTCGGCGTCGGGTGCGACCGTCGACATCCGCGGGGTCCCCGGCGGCAGCTGCGTCAGCACGCCGGTGGAGTCGCGTGACCAGCGCACGCCCAGCCCGTCGGTGAACCGGATCTCCACCTTCATCGCCGCCGACGGCGCCAGCTTGATCGACCCGTCCGGGTTGATCCGCGACGGGTCGGGCCGGCCCTCCGTGCGCTCCTCGTCGAACCCGGCGAACACCTCGGCCGCGGCCGCTGGCGGCACCGTGCCGACCTGGCGTACCGCGATCCAGGCCGCCGGCACGTCCCGGTAGATCAGTTCGACGTCGTAGACCGGCGACTCCGACCCGTTGCGGATCGCGGCACCCACGATTCCCCGCCGCAGCAGCGACTCGTACGTCGAGCGCTCGCTCACCGGCCAGGCGGCAACGAGCTGCGCCTGCGCCCTGGCGCGCTGCTCGGCGTCCCGTTGATAGAGGTCCTCCATCATGCGCAACTGGCTGACCAGCGCGCGCTGCGCCCGCAGCGCGACCACCGCGAACGCCGCCGCCAGCCCCACGGTGAGCACCGCGGCGATCGCGGACAGCCAGAGCGGCAGCACCGCACTGTCCACGATCCGACGTTACCCCGATTTGGGCGTATCCGAGGGGGTTCTTCCGTTCTCTGGTTGCCGGGCCGCTGACGTGCGGGGACCATGAACGAACAGGGGGCGAGGGGGTGTTGCGGTGCGCTGGATCCTGTTGGTGGTCGGGGCGCTCATGCTGGTGGTCGGCCTGGTGTGGACGCTGCAGGGGCTCAATGTGCTGGGGGGCAGCGCGATGACGGGCCAGACGCTGTGGGCCGTCGTCGGACCGATCGTGGCGATCGCCGGGGTGGTGATCGTCGGGCTCGGCATTCGGCGCGGCGCCGTCCGGCGGTGATCCGGTTCTCGGTGCTGCTCCTGCTGGTCGCGCTGTCGGCGTGCTCGTCGCGGTCGGGTTGGACGGTGACCGTCTACTACACGGCGGTCGCCTCGTTCCACGGCGGCGCGACCGAGCGCGTGACCGGCTGCCCGCGGCTGGACTGCGACGGCGGCTCCGACGACCTGGGCACGTACCCGGCCACGTTCGTGCAAGCCGTGCGCGACGAGGGCACCGGCCGGGTCGGCGACGGCCGCTACCTGAACTGGTCGGTCGACGTGGGCTTCTGGCTCGACACCGCGCCGCGTGACAGCGCCGGCGGCGCGCTGGAGCCGTGGCGGTCCGCCGCCGCTGACCCCGACGTGCTGGCGGCCGGCACCCGTTTCACGATCACGTCGTGCGGTTCGGGCGCCGACGTCACCCCCCAGGTGTGCGACCGGCTGAGCGCGGCCGAATGGACCGTGCGCGACGAGTTCAGCCCCGGACTGGGCGGCGACCGCCACGTCGACGTCTACATCGGCGAGGAGACCGGGCCGGATTTCACGGAGTCCGACTGGTACACCACCCTGACGGACGCCACCCTCCACCTCCCCTGACCCGTTCACCCACGGCCCCGCGCCGCGCGCGCCGCCGTCGCTGCACCACTGCTGCCTGCGCCGCCGGCCGACGCTCCCCGCGCTCGCCGCCCGCGCCGTGCTGCGCCCACGCCTGCCGCCCGCGCCGCGCCCCGTGCCCCGTGCGCCGTGCCCACGCCCACGCCCGCCGCGTCCCTCCCCCCTCCGCCGATCTTGCAGTTGTGGCCGCCCCTTTGTCCCACTAAAAGCCGCTTTGTCAGGGGCCACAACTGCAAGATCGACGCAGATTACGACTGTTGCCCACCTGTGGAGCGACTTAAGAAACGGTTAAACCAGCCCCCGAGGGTCTACCTGAGGCTCAAGCGTTCCTAGAGTCGATCCGTGCTGCTCAGGCCCCCCTTTCCTTTTCGGCGTTTGTCGGCTTTTGCGCAGGTCACGGCGCCAACCACGGCCCCAACCGCCACGCCGATCGCGGCGCCAACCACGGCCCCAACCGCGAGGCCGATCGCGGCCACAACCGCGGCGCTGATCGCGACGCTGGTCGCCGCATTGGTCCTGACCGGCTGCGCCGGCACGAAGTCGGGCGCCCGGGGCGCCGGTAGCGGGCTCGACCCGGCCGGCAACGACGTCGCCGCCACTCCCGCGGCGTCGGCGTCGAACTCGGGGTCCGCGTCGGCTTCGGCGTCCGCGTCGGCTTCGGCGACCAAAGCGGCCGCCCTCCCCCAGGCCGGCAACCCCAACGGCAAGGCGCCCATCCCGGCCGAGGCGAGGGCCGTCGACATCTCGAAGCCCGACCGGACGGTGGGCAACGGCTCGGCAGCCAGCTGCACGTCGGAGGCGGTCGTCGCGGCGGTGGCGGCGGGCGGCGTCATCACGTTCAACTGCGGCCCCGACCCGGTGACGATCACCATGAAGGCCACCGCGAAGGTCCGCAACACCGTGCAACGCGTGGTGCTCGACGGCGGCGGCAAGGTGACCCTCAGCGGTGCCGGCCAGCGCCGGATCCTGTTCATGAACACGTGCGACAGCGCGCAGGGCTCGATCGGCGGCAACTGCGCCGACCAGGCCACCCCGCAGCTGACGGTGCAGAACCTGACGTTCGCCAACGGCAACTCCAACGGCGCCCGCACCGACTACGACGGTGGTGGCGGTGGCGGCGCGGTCTTCCAGCGCGGCGGCCGGTTCAAGGTGGTCAACTCGAGGTTCGTGAACAACCGCTGCGAGTCCACCGGCCCCGACGTCGGCGGTGCCGCGCTGCGCGTGTTCGACCAGTCGAAGGACCTGCCGGTCTACGTGGTCAACAGCACGTTCGAGGGCGGTGTGTGCTCGAACGGTGCCGGTATCAGCAGCATCCACGTGTCGTGGGTCGTGCTGAACAGCCTGTTCCGCAACAACCAGGCCATCGGCAAGGGCGCCAACCCGGCCCGCGCCGGCACTCCGGGCGGCGGCTCCGGAGGCGCCATCTACTGCGACGGCGACAAGTTCACCCTCGCCCTCAACGGCACGGTCATCGAGAACAACAAGGCCAACGAGGGCGGCGGCGCGATCTTCTTCGTCAGCAACGACCGCACGGGCACCATGTCGATCGAGAACTCCCGCCTGAAGGGCAACCCGAGCGCCGGCTTCGAGACCGACGGCCTGCCCGGCATCTTCTTCCTCGGCGCCCGCCGCCCCACGACGACAGGCTCCACCCTGTCCAAGTAAGAGCTTTGATGAGACCCACGTGGTGGCGCACCGGCGGGGCGCGGGCGGGCGGCGCAAAGCGCCGCGGACCCGCAACCTGATACGCACCCACTCGCCCGCCCCGGCGCGTCACCCCACCCTGATACGAGCCGTTCGGCCTGACTCGACGCCACCCACCCTGACACCGCACGACCCGGAACCTGATACGGGCCGGCCCACACCCCACCACCGCACGGCCGGCAATCTCACACCGCAAGAGCCCGCGCCGCACCCGCCACCCGCGACCTGCTCACCAGCGAGCTCGCGCCGCAGCCCGCTGCCGGCCAGCCGTCGACCGCCCTACCAGGGCACCACGGGAACCGCGTCGTACGGGCTCGGTGACACCCGGGCGTCCAGCTGGCGCAGCAGTTCGGCCGGCGGATCCGTTCCGGTGTTCAGCTCGGCCCACTCCGACCGGGCCGCCGCCACGCTGACCAGGCACGGCTCGGGCTCGGGCGCTGGCGCGGACAGCCGCCCGGTCAGGTGGACGACGTCGACCACGTCGGGGGCCAGCGCGTGGAACAGGTCGAACAGCGCCACCAGGGCGATCTGCTCGACCGCGGAGTCGTAGCGGCGCCGCAGCTCCTCGACGGGCACCAGCTGGCGGCGGATCGCGTCGGCGGCCGAGACATAGCGGTAGCGCCGCACCCCGGGGACGACCTCGGGACCGGGCAGCACGCACTCCGCGTCGATCTGGCAGTAGTCGGGCCGGTAGTTCAGCCGCCAGCGCAGCACGATGCCCTCGGGCCACGACCGGGCCGACAGGACGATGCGCGCGAACTGCTCGACGGCGGCCGGCTCGTGGTCGCGGTAGCCGCTGCGTAGCCGGTCGATGGTGGCGTTGTGCGCGTTCGCCTCGGCCGCGACCGTGGCTTCCCGGCGCTGGTGGTCGAGACGCGCGACGGACAGCCGCCGCACCCGGTCGTACTCCGCCGCCCGGTGCTCGGCCAGCGCCTGCCGGTACTCGTCGTAGGCGGCCCGGCGGGCGCGCTCCCGGGCGGCCCGCTGCCCGGGCAGCCATGTCGGCAGCGTCGGACCGACCGGCTGGAAGTCCTCGGCGCGCGGCTCGGGCAGCGGCGTGGCCAGTGCCCCGGCCTCGAACGGCACATGCGAGACCCGGCGCCGCAGCGACCCGAAGCTGACGTGCAACGGGCTGGCCAGGGCCGTCGCCCACAGGTCGTCGAGGGCGGAGCACCTGGCGGCGGCCGCCACCGTGGCCTCGCGGGCCTCGGCGTGCCGGCGCCGGACGTACGCCTCGTAGCTCTCCGGCTCGCTCCCGTACGGCGGCGGCTCCTCGCGGGCGGCGCGGAGCCGCTGCTCCCGGTCGAGGATCGCCTGCTCGGTCTCGACCTGCCGGGCGGCCCGCTTGGCCGCGGTGCGCTGCCAGATGCGCCGCTGCTGGTCCTGACGGACAAGCTCGAGGGGACGCTGCTCGCGCGGAACCCGCCGAACCTGCCGCACCCGGGAGGGCTGTCTGGCTGCCCCCGCTCCGGCCGCAGCGCCGTTGCCTGCTCCCCGGGCACCCGCTCTGGCCGCCGCTGCTCTACCGGCCACCCCGCCGGCCACCCCGCCGGCCACCCCACCGGCCGCCGCTGCTCTACCGGCGGCCCCACCGGCCGCCGCTGCCCTGCCTGCCGCGCCCCCTGCTGCCCTGCCGGCAGCCCTGCCGGCCGCCCCGCCAGCCGCCCCGCCAGCCGCCCCGCCAGCCGCTCTGCCAGGCACAGCGGCGCTACGGGCCACCTGCGTGGCACGTGCCGCCTGTCCCCCGGCCACGACGTCCCCCTATCCCGGCCCCTATCCCGGTCGGATCCCCCTGAGCTTCCAGCCTGCCACAATCTGGCCGGATCGCACTCCGTGGATACCCTGGTCAGGACACTCTGACGGGTGCACGACAGACCACCCGCCTACGGCGGAAGCAGCCGATCGAGCGCCGCGATGTTCTCCCCCTCCTCCGGATCGGCCTCCTCGACGGCGAGGAACGCCTCGGTGACCTCCACGGCCACGTCGGGCGCGAGCCGCTTCAGGCTCATCGCCAGCACGTTGGCGTCGTTCCACAGCCTGGCCCCGCGGGCGATCCACGGGTCCCAGGCCAGGGCCGCCCGTACCCCGGGCACCTTGTTGGCCGCGATGGCCGTGCCCGTACCGGTCCAGCACATGACGATCCCGACGTCGGCCGCGCCCTCCACCACGGCCCGCCCGACACCGGCACCCAGATCGGGCCACGCCACGGCCCCCGCCGCACCCGAACCCGCCGCCGCCGCGCCCGAACCCCCCGGCGCGGCCGCAGCACCGGCGCCAGCATCGACGGAATCGCCAGCGCCAGCGGGAGCGCCAGCGTCGGCGGGAACGCGCACCACCTCGTCGCCGCGGCGGGCCAGAAGGTCGAGCACGGCGCGGGTGGTGTCGTTCTCGTCGTCGGCGGCGAAGGCGATACGCATTACGACCAGTTCACCTGCCCGCGGCCGGCGTCGGCAAGGGCCTTGGCGATCTGGCTGAACGGACGGCTGCCCAGAAAGCCCCTCGGGTTCATCGGACTCGGGTGGCCCGCCTCCAGCACGACATGCTTCGGGTTGGTGACCAGCGCCTTCTTCTTCCGCGCGTAGCTGCCCCACAGGACGAACACCACGGGGTACGGCAGGTCGTCGAGCGCCTTGATCGCCGCGTCGGTGAAGTGTTCCCAGCCCTGGTTGGCGTGCGAGCTCGGCTTGCCGGACCGCACGGTGAGCACCGCGTTGAGCAGCAGCACCCCCTGGCTGGCCCAGCCGGTGAGGTCGCCGTTCTTCGGCGGCGTGACCCCGAGATCGTCGTGCAGCTCCTTGTAGATGTTGCGCAGCGACGGCGGCACCGACACCCCGGGACGCACGCTGAAGCTGAGCCCGTGCGCCTGGCCCTGCTTGTGGTACGGGTCCTGGCCCAGGATGAGCACCCTGGTCGACTCCAGCGGACACAGCCGGAACGCGGTGAACAGGTCTTCCAACGGGGGGAACACGGTTTCGCTCTCGTACTCGGCCGAGACGAACGCCGTGAGCGTGGCGACCGTCGCCGGGTCGAGGTGCGGCTCCATGCGCTCCCGCCAGCCGTCGGGCAGCAGGGCGAGCAGATCCAGGGTCATGCCAGCAATCTAGACAACAGGTACGACACTTCTCAGCCCGGCCGGGAGACCCGGCCGGCGCGGCCGTCAGGAGACGATCAGCCCGGCCGCCGGTCCTCCATCTCCCACGCGTGGTCGAGGGCGTGCCACGCGATCCGCCGTGCCGCGTAAGGGACCGGCCATCCCTTCGGGGGCGGCGCACCGTCCGACGGCGCGCCGAGAACCGCGAGGATGTCCGCCCGCATGGCCTCCAGCGCCGCCCGGTCTCCGAGCGCCGGCGGCTTGTGCTTCACGCCGATCTTGCGGCCGTACGCGGCTTCGGTCTCGATGACGTGCGTGAGCATCCGGTCGCGGTCACGCCCGCCCCCACGCGGTCCCTTACGCAGGTCCTCCGGTGAACCGGCGGCGACGCGGTCGAGCGCGGCCCAGCACGCCGACACCAGCGCGGCGGTCCGTTCGGCGGCCGCGGCCGACACCGGCGCGGAGTCGGCGCCGGCGAACGCCGCCGGGGCGCCGAAGTCGGTGGTCGCGTTGCCCGCCACGGTCTCCACGATCTCGAGATCCGTGGACACGGCCGCGCCGACCGCGTCCGTGTACCGCGCGGCGTAGTCGGCCAGGGCCGCGAGCGCGTCGTCGGCCGTGCGGCCCGACCGTCCCCAGCCGGGCCAGTCGGGCGCCATGGCGAACGTGCGCTTCGCGCCCACCTCGAGGTACACCCTGGTCCGAGTCACGTGCCCAGTATGGTGCGTCCGCACACGGCCGGGCGACCATCCACTGTAGACAGAACGCCCCGCCGGATAAGCTCTCGGACATGGCAGTTGTGAAGATCAACGCGATCGAGGTTCCCGAGGGCGCGGGCCCCGAACTGGAGCGGCGGTTCGCCGCCCGGCACGGCGCGGTCGAGGGCTCGCCCGGCTTCCTCGAGTTCCAGCTGCTGCGCCCGGTCGCCGGGGAGACCCGGTACTTCGTCTACACCAAGTGGGAGAGCGAGGAGGCGTTCCAGGCGTGGTCGAACGGCCCCGCCCGGGAGGCGCACGCCGGTGAGCGGAGCCGTCCGGTCGCCAGCGGGTCGAGCCTGCTGGAGTTCGAAGTGGTCCAGAGCGCCGACCCGCGTGGCTGAGTGCCGGGACGGCGTCCTCTCGTTCCGCTACCACGACCCCGACGGGCGGCTCACGGGCGTGCGGCTGCAACAGGGCGTCGGCATCCCCGGCACGCTGCTGTCGTTCGCCCGCGACGGTGACGACTGGACGCTCAGCGTGCCCCGCCCGCCCGTCGCCCGATTGGAGTACCAGTTCGAGCTGCGCCACCCCGACGGCGGCGTGGAGACGGTGTGCGACCCGGCCAACCCGCGCCGGGTACCCGGCGCGTTCGGCGACAAGTCCGAGCTGGTCTGCCCCGAGTACGCTCCGCCGCCGTGGCTGACCTGGGACGGTCCCGAGGAGTCCACGCAGGACCTGAAGGTCGCCGCGCCGGAGCTGAGCGCGTCGATCGACGTGCACATCTGGTCGCCGACCACGCGCACGTCGCGGGTCGTGGTCGCGCACGACGGCCCGGAGTACGACCGGTTCGCCTCGCTCACCCAGTACTGCGCGGCGATGGTGCGCGCCGGCCGGGTCGCGCCGTTCCACCTGGTGCTGCTGTCGCCCGGCGACCGCAACGAGTGGTACTCGGCCAACCCCCGGTACGCGCGGGCGCTGGTCACCAATGTTCTGCCGCGGGTGCGGGCCGAGCTCGGCACCGCCGAACCGGTCGTCGGCATGGGCGCCTCGCTGGGCGCGCTGGCGATGCTGCACGCGCACCGCCGTCACCCCGGGTCCTTCGCGGGGCTGTTCCTGCAGTCGGGAAGCTTCTTCCGGCCCAACTACGACGGCCACGAGTCCGGGTTCCAGCGCTACCTGCGGCTGGTGAGGTTCGTCGGGCGCGTGGTCCGCGCGCCGGTGGGCGATCCGGTTCCGGTCGCGGTGACCTGTGGACGCGCGGAGGAGAACCGCCACAACAACCGCGAGATGGCGCACGCCCTGCGGGCACAGGGCTATCCGGTGGCCACCGCGGAGGTGCCGGACGCGCACAACTTCACCGCCTGGCGGGACGCGCTCGACCCGCACCTGACCGATCTGCTACGCCGTGTGTGGGGGTGATCGTCTCCATGCAGCAACATGCGGTCGAACTAGCGTCGCCGGCGACGGGTGGCGCGGGAACGGTGGTGCGCTACGGGCACTACGGGCGCCCTGTGCTGGTGTTCCCCTCGGAGCAGGGCCGGGCCTGGGACTTCGCGAACAACGGGATGGTCGACGCGGTCCGGTCGCTGGTCGAGGCCGGCCGGGTGAAGCTGTACTGCGTCGACTCCCACGACGGGGCGAGCTGGTCGGCGGCCGACAAGCCGATGGAGGACCGGGCGGCCGAGCACACCAAGTACGAGCGGTGGATCACCGACGCCGTGGTGCCGTTCATCCGCGCCGACACCGGTGACGGCGAGATCATCACCACCGGCGCCTCGATGGGCGCGTTCCACGCGTTGAACTTCGCGTTCAAGCGGGCCGACCTGTTCCCGTTGGCGATCTGCCTGTCGGGCAACTACGACCCGGGCGCGTGGCGGGGCTGGGGAGACCGGGGCGACGGGACGTACTTCAACAGCCCGCTGTCCTACGTCGCGCACCTGCACGGCGACCACCTCGACTGGCTGCGGTCGCGGCTGTCGGTGCTGCTGGTGTGCGGTCAGGGACAGTGGGAGGACACCACCGGGTCGCTGGAGTCGACGAAGCGGATGGCCGAGCTGCTGCGTGACAAGCAGATCCGGTACGAGCTGGACCTCTGGGGGTACGACGTTCCGCACGACTGGCCATCGTGGCGGGCACAACTCGCACACCACCTACCCCGGTTCTGTTAGGAGTCACCAATGGGCGAGACGGAACACATCATCGGTCTACTGCTGGGAACCGAGGAGGACTGGCCGCGGGCGTTCGAGACGCTCGTGCGCCGGCTCGGCGTCATCTCGGGTGAGAACGGCACCGCTCATCGGCTGACCACGCGGCGCGTCACCATCGAGCCCTTCGACCTGCGGTACAAGCCCCGCCACTCGCTGGTGATCGACCGGCTCGCCTACTGGTACTACCACCCGCGCGAGTGGCTGAAGAAGGCCGCGTTGATGGACGACGTGTACCTGCTCAACAGCCCGTTCACGTTCCAGTCGATGGAGAAGCACGCGGCCTACTGCGCGATGATGCGGCTGGGCCTGAAGGTGCCCGACACCGTGCTCGTCCCGTACAAGAACCCGCCGGAGAACACCCGCTACGCGTACACGGCCGCCCGCTACAACCAGCCGTTCGACCTCGACGAGGTCGCCGGCAGCCTGGGCTACCCGCTGTTCATGAAGCCGTACGACGGCGGCGCCTGGGTCGGCGTGTCGAAGATCCGCAACTCGGCGGAGCTGCACGCCGCCTACGACGAGTCGGGCGAGCGGCTCATGCACCTGCAGCAGGCGGTCGAGGGGTACGACGTGTTCGCCCGGTCGCTGACCATCGGTCCGGAGACCATGGTGATGCGGTTCCGGCCGGAGCTGCCGATGCACGACCGGTACGCCGTCGACCACAACTTCCTCGACGCCGGCGCGGGCGAGGAGGTCGTCACGATCTCCCGGCTGGTGAACGCGTTCTTCCGGTGGGAGTTCAACTCGTGCGAGTCGCTGGTGAGCGGCTCCGAGGTGCATCCCATCGACTACGCCAACGCGTGCCCCGACGTGTCGCTGACCTCGCTGCACTACTACTTCCCGTGGGCGATGACCGCGCTGCTGCGCTGGAGCGCGTTCTGCGTGGTCACCGGCCGCCAGCCGCGGCTGGACACCGACACCCGCCGCTACTTCGACATCGGCGACGACCCCGACCTGTCCTACGGCGAGAAGCTCGCCGCCTACCGCGGGCTCGCCGACGAGTACTTCGAGACCGAGCGCTACCAGGAGTTCTGCGCCACCCGGCTTGGGCACGTCGACGAGATGGTGCACGAGTGGGTGGGCTCGTCGGCGTTCGACGACCTGCTGGTGGAGACGGTGACGTCGACGTTCCCGCCGCACGAGCACGACCGCTTCGTCGCGCACTTCCGCGGGCTGCTGGGAGCCTGGGTGAACGACAACACTAAGCCCTTGCGCTAAGTATTGTCGGCGGCAATACTTAGCCGCGTGGCACAGTATTCAGCGGTGCTCGACCGCGACATCGACGACGTGTTCGTCGCGCTCGGCGACCCCACCAGGCGCGGCGTCATCCGCCGCCTCGGCCGGGGTCCGACGAGCGTCGGCGACCTCGCCGGCGAGTTCCCCATGACCCTGCCCTCGTTCATGAAGCACATCCGGGTGCTCGAGTCGGCCGGGCTCATCAGCACGGCCAAGCGTGGCCGCGTGCGCACCTGCGAGCTCAACCGCGGGCGCCTCGCCGTCGTCGACGACTGGCTCGCCGAGCAGCGCCGCATCTGGGACGAGCGCACCGACCGCCTCGCCACCCTGCTGGAGGAGGAACAGTGAACCCCGACCTCGATCTGGCCCTCGACAGGGTCATCCGCGCGCCGAGGAAGGCCGTCTGGCGCGCGTGGACCGACCCGGCCGTCTTCGCCCGCTGGTGGGTACCGGCGCCCGCGGTGTGCCGGGTCGACCGGCTGGAGGCGCGTCCCGGCGGCGGCTTCGTCACCCGGATCAGCGACGACGGCGTGGCGTTCGGTCCGCACATGGACGTGACGTTCCTCGTGGTGGAGGACCACGAGCGGCTGGTGTTCACCAACGCGGTCGACAGCTCGTGGCGGCCGGCCGACCCCGGTCCCATCGTGATGACCGCGGAGATCGCGATGCGCGACCACGCCGAGGGGACCGACTACCGGATCCTCGTGCGCCACGGTGACCCCGCCGCCCGGGCCCTGCACGAGAAGCTCGGCTTCGCCGACGGCTGGGGCACGGTGGCCGGCCAGCTGGCGGCGGTCGTAGAAGCGGGCGGCACCGGAGCGGGCGGCACCGGAGTGGGCGGCACAGCATGAGGATCACGCTCACGGAGTTCGTGACGCTCGACGGTGTCTGCCAGGGCCCCGGCTCCCCCACCGAGGACACCAGCGACGGCTTCACCCGCGGCGGCTGGCTCGTTCCGCACCTCGACGAGCGGTTCGTGCGGCGCACCGTCGAGTGGCTCAGCCGCGCCGACGGTCTCCTGTTGGGACGCCGCACCTACGAGGCGTTCGCCCGCGACTGGCCCGCGATCACCGACCCGGACGACCCGTACACCGCGACGATGAACTCCCTTCCCAAGTACGTCGTCTCGACCACGCTCACCGACGGCACCTGGAACCCCACCACCGTGCTCGCCGACGTGAAGGCTGTCGGGGCGCTGAAGGAGCGGCCCGGGCGCGAGCTGCAGATCCACGGCAGCGCCCGGCTGGGTCGGTCGCTGCTGTCGGCCGGGCTGGTCGACACGGTGCGGCTCGTCGTGGCGCCGACCGTCGTGGGGACCGGGAGGAGGCTGCTCGACCACCCCGGCGCGCCGGTCGGGCTCCGCCTGGCCCACCACGAGGTGACGCCGAACGGGCTGCTGCTCCTGGAGTACGACCGCACCGGAACCGCAACTGTGGCGGAGTACGAAGGAGTGAACGCGTTCGTGGCCTGATCACCGGGTGGCACGAACCGGGGATCAGCTGTCGGGAAACCGCCCATAGTGTGGTTCCTGTAAGCGCAGCCAGGACACAATGCGTTCCACTTCACTGGAGGACATGACATGAGCGAGTACGAGGAGCCGACCGGCGGCGACTACGGCCACGACGACGGCTACCAGCCCGAGCCGAGCCACGACGAGCACACGATCGTCGCGCAGTTCACCGACGGTTCGCAGCTCGGTGTCTCCGACGTGGACCACGACGGCTACGCCGACATCGCGGCCACCGACGCCGACGGCGACGGGCGTCCCGAGGCCGTATACACCGACGAGCACGGTGGCGTCGCCCTCGACACCGCCTACGTCGACGCCAACGAGGACGGCAGCCCCGAGCGGGTCTACGCCGACACCAACGAGGACGGCTACGTCGACGCCGCGGCTGCCGACACCGACCACGACGGGCAGCTCGACCTGGCCGCGTTCGACCGCAACTTCGACGGCCGCGTCGACCAGGTCCAGTACGACCCGGACGAGGACGGCAACATCGACAAGACCGTCAGCGACAACAACTTCGACGGCGTGCCGGACACCGTCCACTACGGCGACAACGACACCAACCCTTACGCCCGCGCCTGATCACCGCGACCCGATGTGCCCGGCCCATCTCCCCAGGGGCCGGGCACATCCGCGTCTGGGCACATCCACGTCTGGGCACATCGGCGTCTGGGGGCAACGGCCGGAGGCTAGGCTCGCCGGGTGACCCAGGTGTTCTGGATCGACCACGGCTACGACCGCGAACGGGCCACCTCCGGCACCAGCCGGTACGCGGAGCACGTGGCCGCGCACCTCGACGCGTTCGCCGACACGGTCGGCGACATCTCGCCGGTGGGGTTCGCGTGCGTGGCGTGGCGGTTGGCCACCCGGCTCGACCCGGGGTACGTCCGGTCGCACCGGCGGGTGCTCAACGCGACCTGCGTCCGTAACGAGTACGACGGTGGCCTGGGTGCGTGGGTGACGCTCGTGGCGCCGTGGCCGGCGGGGCTCACCACCACCCGGGCGTGGACGCACGACCAGGGCTGGCGCGACTGGCCGGTGGTGATGGGCCAGTACGTGCAACCGCCGGCCCGCGACACGGCCCGCGCCCCGCACGTGCGGGCGACCCTGCTGGTCGAGGCTCCGCTGCCGCTCGACGGCCTGCCCGCCGCTCCCGACGGCGCGGACGACGTCGTCGACGGCGCGGTCCGCGCGGTGGCCGTGCTCGTGCGGGAGCTGAACACGTTGCTCACCCCGATGGTCCGCCAACTGGAGCCGGCCTGATGCGCATCGGTGTCCTCGTCCTGCCGACCGACCCGTTCCCCGCGGCCGTCGCGCAGGTGCGGCGCCTCGAAGGGCTCGGCTACCACAGCCTGTGGACGTACGACCACCTGTCCTGGCGCCGGTACCGCGACCGGCCGTGGTTCGCCGCGGTGCCCTGGCTCACCGGGATGGCCGGTGCCACGTCGGCGATCCGGCTCGGCACGATGGTCGCCTCGCCGAACTTCCGCCATCCGGTGACGTTCGCCAAGGAGGCGATGACGCTCGACCACATCAGCGCCGGCCGGCTCACGCTGGGGATCGGCGCGGGTGGCATCGGCTTCGACGCGACCGTGTTCGGCGACGGGCCGCTGACCCCCGGGCGGCGGGTCGACCGGCTCGCCGAGTTCGTCGAGGTGCTCGACGTGCTGCTGCGCCAGCCGGAGACGTCGCACCGCGGCCGGCACTACGCGGTGGACGGCGCGATGATGCTGCCCGGGTGCGTGCAGCGGCCCCGGCTTCCGCTCGCGGTCGCCGCCGGTGGCCGCCGCACCCTGGGGCTGGTGGCCCGGTTCGCCGACGCGTGGATCACCGACGGGTCGGAGGCCGGCGAGCGCGCCGTCCGCGAGCAGGCCGACATCCTCGCGGCGCACTGCGACGCGATCGGGCGCGACCCGGCCGGCATCGATCGCATCATCCTGATCGGCAACACCACCGAGCGACCACTCGCCAGCCTCGACGCGTTCGCCGACTTCGTCGGCCGGTACGCGGCGCTCGGCTTCACCGAGGTCGTCTTCCACCACCCCCGTCCCGACGATCCTGTGTGGACGGACGACCCGGCGATCGTCGACGCGATCGCGGAGACCTACCTGGAGCCGCGGTCTCCGATCCAGCCGAACATGCGGCTGTAGACCGCGTCACCGGTGGGGTCGTCGAGCGACGACGACGCCTCCTCGAAGCACGCGGCCAGGTAGAGCACCACCGCCAGCGGGTTGACGCGCATCTCGTCGAGCAGCATGTCCCGCCGGGTCGGGCAGGGCCACGGCTCGCCGCAGTCCCGGCAGACCCAGTCGGGACGGCGGGGAGTGTGCTCGGGCTGCCTGCCGTCCATCGTCGCCTCCCGCGCCGGTGTGGGTGGTGCGCCGGACGGGGGGATCACTGGAACCATCCGGCGCACCTGCGGGAGCATACCCAACACGTTCAGGGACGTACACCGACGTACACACCCACCGTGACAATTACCGGCGGTCGGCGTCGAGGATCGCGGCGAACCGGCGCTCCGCCAGATCGAGCTGACCGTTGATGTGCCTCTTCACCCCCTCCGTGAGCGGCGTGTCCGGGCGGTCGAGCAGTTCGCGGAGCACCGGAAGGAAGCCGTTGTACTTGCGGGCGGAGTGCCGGACCTTCGGCCCGACCGTGTGGATGATTCCGACACCGTTGTCAGTGAAGTCGCTCAGCTTGAGCACCCGGGCCCACGGCTCGGCGTCCAGGCTGGTCGCGAGGTGCTCGACGTACTGCAGGTTGAGGGACTGCCAGTCCGTGCCACCGGGTCGGACCGGGTTGGTGACGGCCGCGACCAGTCGCGCGACCCGGGCGCCGTACCGGGACGTGATCACCGCGAGGGCCGCCGCCCGCGGTGGCGGCCCGTGGTTGGCGACCCCCGCCGCCGCCCACGGCTGGTCCTCGACCACGTCGTGCAGCAGCGCCGCGATGAGGACCTCGGGGTCGGTGACCTTGTAGTGGCAGAGGATCCGCAGCGTGACCCGCAGGACGTGGTTCGCGTACGGCTCGCGGGTGCGGCGCTGGTCGGCGTGCAGGCGCAGGGCCCATTCGGCGGCGTCGGCGACGGCGTAGCGGGAGTCGGCCGGCAGCCGGCCGATCTCGTAGCTGAGGCGCTGGGTGAGGCCCGCCTCCCCGAAGACCTCGGTGATGGCGTGCAGCGGCATGGCCGCGAGCTGGGCTGTATCGAGAGCGGGGGGTTCGATGCGGGATCTTGTCGTCATGGATCAAGGGTGACGAATGATCGGTTCTATTCACACTATGATCTGGCGAGATAGCTATAGGCTCAGGTTATGGATGGAGCGCGCATCTCGTCCGACGCGTTGTCGGCGTTCGCGATCTTCGCCGACCACCTCAACCTCACCCGGGCGGCCGCCGAGTTGCGCATCTCCCAGCCGGCGCTGCACGCCAAGCTCGCGACGCTGGCCCGCCAGGTCGGGCGGCCGCTCTACAACCGGGTCGGCCGCCGCCTGGTGCTCACCCCCGACGGCGAGGCGGTCGCCCGGTTCGCCCGCGACCACGACGACCGGCTCGGCCGTTTCCTGGAGGAGCTCCGGGTGACGCCCACCACGCGGCCGATCGTGCTGGCCGCCGGGCACGCCGCCTACATGCACGTGCTGGCGAACGTCATCCGCACCACGCTCGCCGAGCGGCCCGGGTCGTTGCGGCTGCTGCACACCCACCGGCACCAGATGCTGGCGGCCGTGCGCACCGGACGGGCGCACCTCGGCGTGTCGGCGCTCGACGTGCTGCCCGACGACCTGGTCGTCACGCCGGTCGCGACCTATCCGCAGGTGCTGCTGGCGCCGGCGACGCACCGGCTGGCCGGCCGGCACTCGGTGACGCTGGCCGACCTCGGTGGCGAGGAGCTGGTGGTGCCGCCGCCGTCGCGGCCGTTCCGGGTCAACCTGGAGCGGGCGATGCGGGCCGCGAAGGCGCCGTGGCGGGTGGCGGTGGAGGCCGAGGGCTGGCCGCTGACGATCCACTTCGTCGAGCTCGGGGTCGGTGTCACGGTGGTCAGCGGCTGCGTGACGCCCGCGCCCGGCCTGGTCACGGTGCCGGTGACCGACCTGCCCGACGTCACCTACTACGCGGCCCACCGCCCGACGATGCTCGACGATCCGCGCGTGGCCGACCTGCTCGACGCGATCCGGGCCAGCGCGCACATCAAGGCCGGCGTGCTGAAGAAGCTGCGCGCCTGACGGTCGCGGCTCCCGGGACCGGAGCCACGACCGTCAGGCGCCTGGGGGTTGGTCAGGCGAGCGTGCAGGTCGCGAGCGCGTCCAGGCCGGTGGGACGCGCGGCGTGCCGGCCGATCGAGATCGCGATCCGGTCGAGCG
>NZ_BOPH01000036.1 GCF_016863655.1 Virgisporangium ochraceum | reverse complement strand
TTTGTCGAGCAGGTCCAGGTTCTGCTGGACCTCCGCCTGGGCGGCGGCCGGGATCGCGGGCAACCTGTCCTCGACGGTGGGGCAGGTGATCGTCTCGCCCGCCCGGGTGCTGTTGCCGCCGCTGCTGTCGGAGGCGTTGGAGGCCACGGCCGTGGCGACGCCGGCCGCCAGCATCACCACCGCGGCTCCACCGGCGATCAACATCCGCGGTGCTCGAACTCTGACCATGGCGCTTTCCTTTCGGCGGCGTTACCTGTCTGCGCCGGGTGGTACGCCGCCGCCGTGGGAGCGGTTCCAAGCCCATGACCAGCAGAAAGAGCCGGATAAAGGCCGACCTAAAGATCCGCCGGGGCGGATAACCGTTCGGACAGGGAAGCGCCTAAACCGGATTTCATCGACCGCTCAGCGTCCCCTCACGGAGCCGTCATAGACGCAGGCCAATTGACATAGTTTAAAGCTCCAACTTAATGTTCTGTGGCATGACCCGTCTCCACACCACCCTTCGCCGCATGCGTATGCGTGCCGGCCTGGTTGCGGGTGCCGCCCTGGCCATGCTGGCAGCGGCCACCTTCCTGACGGCGGTGAACGCCAACGCCGCGGCGGGATGCCAGGTGGTCTACACCAACGCCTCGCAATGGGGCGGCGGCTTCGTCGCCAACGTCTCCGTCACCAACCTCGGCGACCCCATCAACGGCTGGAACCTGCGCTGGACGTTCCCGTCCGGACAGGCTGTCACCAACGCGTGGAACGCCACCATCTCGCCGTCCAGTGGCACGGTCACCGCCACCAACATGTCCTACAACGCGTCCATCCCCACCAATGGGCGCGTGGAGTTCGGCTTCCAGGGATCGTTCAGCGGTAGCAACACGGTCCCGGCGTCGTTCACGCTGAACGGCACCGCCTGCACCGGGACCCTCAACCCCAGCAACCCGGGCAGCCCGTCCAGCCCGCGCCCGTCGAGCCCGTCTCCGTCGCAGTCGTCGTCGCAGCCGCCGACGCAGAACCCGCGCGCGGTCGTCGCCGCGATGCAGCCCGGCTGGAACCTCGGCAACACGTTCGACGCCACCGGCCAGGGCGAGACCTCCTGGGGCAACCCGGCGGTCACCACCGCACAGCTCGACGCCGTGAAGGCGGCCGGGTTCAAGAGCATCCGCATCCCCGGCACCTGGATGCAGTACCAGGGCGCGGGACCCAGCTGGACGATCGACGCCGCGCACCTCGCGCGCTACAAGGAGGTCGTCGACTGGGCGCTGGCCCGCGACCTCTACGTGATGATCAACGTCCACCACGACTCGTGGCAGTGGATCAACCAGATGCCGACCAACCAGGCCGGCGTGCTCGAGCGCTTCAACGCGACGTGGACCCAGCTCGCGAACACGTTCCGCAACTCGTCACCGAAGCTGCTCTTCGAGAGCAACAACGAGCCGCAGTTCGCCAACGGCTCCGGCGAGGCGCAGTACATCGAGCTGAACAACCAGCTCAACGCGTCGTTCCGGAACATCGTGCGCGCGTCGGGCGGCAACAACGCCACCCGGCTGCTCGTGCTGCCGACGCTGAACACCGGCAACGAACAGACCAAAGTGGACGGACTGGCGAGCGCGATGGCCTCGTACAACGACCCGAACCTGGTCGCCACGTTCCACTACTACGGGTACTGGCCGTTCTCGGTGAACGTCGCCGGCGGCTACCGCTTCGACGCCACCGTGCAGTCCGACCTCACCGGCGCGTTCGACCGCGTGGTCAACGCCTTCAACGCGCGCAACATCCCGGTGATCCTCGGCGAGTACGGCCTGCTCGGCTTCGACCGGCACACCGGCACGATCGAGCAGGGCGAGAAGCTGAAGTACTTCGAGTTCTTCGGCTACCACGCGCGCACCCGCGGCATCACCACGATGCTCTGGGACAACGGTCAGCACCTCAACCGGAACACGTTGCAGTGGAACGACAGCGAGCTGTTCAACCAGATCAGGTCGAGCTGGACGACCCGCTCCGGAAACGCGTCGAGCGACCAGGTCTACGTGTCGCGCACCGGCGCGGTCACCGCGAAGTCGTTGACGCTCAACCTGAACGGGCTGACGTTCACCGGGCTGTACCAGGGCTCCACCGCACTGGTACAGGGCACCGACTACACCGTCTCGGGCAGCACGCTCACGTTGACCCAGCCGGCCGTGACGCGGCTGGTCGGTTCGCGGGCGTACGGCGTCAACGCGACGCTGTCGGCCCGGTTCTCGGCCGGTGTGCCTTGGCGGATCGACGTCATCACGTTCGACCCGCCGGTGCTCACCAGCGCGTCGGGCACCACGGCGGCGTTCACGATCCCCACGCAGTTCCGGGGTGACCAGCTGGCCACGATGGAGGCGAAGTACTCCGACGGCTCGTTCGCCGGTCCGCACAACTGGACCTCGTTCAAGGAGTTCGACGTGACGTTCGCGCCGAACTACACCGGCAACACGATCGCGCTGAAGCCGGAGTTCTTCGCCGAGGTGACCGACGGCCGGGCGGTGACGCTGACGTTCCACTTCTGGAGCGGCACGCAGCTCACCTACACGGTGACGAAGTCGGGCAGCTCCGTCACCGGTACGGCGTAAGGAGGTCACACAGGTTCCATTGTGGACGGTGCCGGCGCCCCGGCACCGTCCACTGTGGTCCTCGGCCGGATGACCGACGCCGCGACGATCGCGGCAGCCACGCCTCCGACGACGCCGACGACCGACGTGGCGGCCATCGCGTCGACGAAGGCGTCCTTCGCCTGCCGCGCAAGGGATGGATCACCGGTGGCGAGCGCGCCGCCGATCGAGTTGCGGACCGGTTCGCTCGCGTCGGCCGGCATCGCCGACCGGTAGACGGCCGTGAGCACGCTGCCGAGCACGGCGACGCTGAGCGCGGCACCGACCTGCTGCACGGTGTCGTTGACGGCCGAGCCGACCCCGGCCCGGTCCGGCGGCAGCGCGCCGAGCAGCGTGCCGACCGCGGCGGGCGCCGCGATGCCGCTGCCCATGCCCATGAGGACCAGCGCCGACGCCAGCTTCAGGTAGCCGTCGTCGGGCGACAGCGTGGTGAGGACGGCGAACCCGGCGCCCATCAGCAGCAGCCCGCCGGCGACCGCGACCCGGGTGCCGAGCCGCTTGTCGACGACGACGCCGATCCCGTTGAACGCGACGGTGGTGACGAGCAGCGGGATGAACGCCAGCCCCGCCTTCATCGCCCCGTACCCGAGAACGAACTGCAGGTACTGGGTGAGCGCGAGCATCACGCCGCCGGCCGAGAACGACAGCAGCACGATCGACAGGCTGGCGCCGGCGAAGTTGCGGTTGCGGAACAGGCCCATCGGCAGCATGGGCTCCGGCGTACCGCGCTCCCACAGCGCGAACGCGGACAGGAACACCACGGCGACGGCGAACCCGCCGACGGTCTCCGGCGACGACCAGCCGTCCTTCGCGCTGGAGATGACTCCCCACACCAGCGCCGCCATGCCCACAGTGGACAGTAGGGCGCCGGCGAGGTCGGGCTTCGAGGCCGGGCCGCGCGACTCCGGGATGATCGCGAGCGCGGCGACGATGCCGAGGACCGCGATCGGGACGTTGAGCAGGAACACCGAGCCCCACCAGAAGTGCTCCAGCAGCAGGCCGCCGAGCGTGGGCCCGCCGAGCGCGCCGAGCATCAGCACGGAGCTCCAGACCGCGATGGCCTTCTTGCGTTCGGTGTCGTCGAACACGGTGGTGAGGATCGACAGCGTGCCCGGCATGAGGAACGCCGCGCCGACGCCCATCAGGCCGCGGACCACGATCAGCTGACCCGGCGTCTGGCAGATCGTCGCGAGCACGCTCGCGCCGCCGAACACCGCGAGACCGACGACGAGGCCCAGCCGGCGGCCGTGCCGGTCGGACAGGCTGCCGGCGGTGAGCAGCAGGCCGGCGAACACCAGGATGTAGGAGTCGATGATCCACTGGATGTCCGACTGGCTGGCGCCCAGGTCACGGATCAGCGCGGGGATCGCGATGTTGAGCACCATGTTGTCGATGACCGCCACGAGCATGGTCAGGCAGAGCACCGCGAGGATCAGCCACCGGCGGGGATGGGGCACGGCTTTCTCCGTTCTCTTCTCGCACAGCGTTCGAGAAATCTCGCACACCGTACCAGCAGTCTCGAACAGTGTGCGAGGGCCGGTAGGATGGTCCCGTGAGCTCGTTCACCAACTCGGTCTGGCTGCGGCCGCCGCGGTCACCCCGGGGCGGCGACAAGCCCACGCTGAGCCGCGAGCAGATCGTGCGCGCCGCGATCGAGATCCTCGACGCCGAGGGCACCGCCGGGCTGAGCATGCGACGGCTGGGCACCCGGCTCGGCGCCGGCGCCACGTCGCTGTACTGGTACGTCGCCCACAAGGACGAACTGCTGGAGCTGGCCGTCGACGAGGTGTTCGGCGAGGTCTACGTCCCCGAGGTCGGCGACACCAGTTGGCGGATCGGGGCGTCGGTGCTGTGCACGGGCATGCGGGCGGCGCTGGTTCGCCACCCGTGGGCGCTCGGGCAGCTCGGGTCGCGCCCGAACCTGGGTCCGAACGCGATGCGCATGGGCGACCGCACCGTCGCGATCCTGGAGGCGGCCGGGTTCCGCGGGCTGGAGGTCAGCCACGCGAGCGCGATGCTGATGTCGCACGCGATCGGCGCGGCCACGGCGACCTCGGCCGCCGCCACGGTGGCGACCGAGTCGGGCCAGCCGCTCGGCGAGTTGCTGGACTCCGTGCGTCCCCATCTCGAGGAAATCTCCCGCGACCACCCGAACTACCGCCGGTGGTGGGCGGAGGTCTCCTCGTCGGTGAAGCCCGACGAGATCTTCGAGGAGGGCTTCCGGTTCGGCCTCGACCGCATCCTCGACGGCCTCGACCTCTGGCTGAAGACACGCCCCTGACCCCGTTCGTACATATGATCTAACTGCGGTATCGTGCGCGGATGACCATGGCTGGGGAGCGGCCCCGCCTCACCGCCCGGCAGCGGCAGGTGCTCGGCATCGTCCGGACCTGGTGGCACGAGCACGGTTACGCACCGACGGTGCGTGAGATCGGCGCGGCGGCCGGGCTCAGGTCCACCTCGTCGGTGGCCCATCAGTTGGACGCGCTGGAGCAGGTCGGCGAGCTGACGCTGGGCCGCGGGGGTCCGCGCCCCGCCGTGCCCGAGGAGCCGCAGGTCACCGTCCCGCTGCTCGGCACGATCGCGGCGGGCTCGCCGATCCCGGCCAACGAGGACCCGGAGGACCAGCTGCGCCTCCCGCTGAGCCTGGTCGGCCACGGCGTCCTCTTCGCGCTGCGCGTACGCGGCGACTCGATGGTCGACGCCGCCATCTGCGACGGCGACGTGGTCGTCGTGCGCCAGCAGGAGGTGGCCGACAACGGCGACATCGTCGCCGCGACGATCGACGGCGAGGCGACGGTCAAGGTCTACCGCCGCACCCGCGACGGCCGCACCGAACTGGTGCCCCGCAACCCGCTCTACCACCCCATCCCCGCCGACGACGCCGTCATCCTGGGCAAGGTCGTGAGCGTGCTCCGCCGCCTGTGAGCCGCCCGGACATGCCGAAGGCCCGGCCTGTCGGCCGGGCCTTCGCGGCGGATCACTCGTCGTCGTCGGACTTCGACGGGGTCTGCGACAGCGCGCTACCCGCCGCGGTCTTCTCCTCCTGCGTGGCGTTCGGGTCGCGCAGGACGTCGCTGGCGGCCGTGGCCGCTTCGTCGCTGGTCTGCCGGGTGTTGTCCGTCATGGGGCCGCTCCTTCGGTGGGCTCGGTTGCGTACTCCCATCCAGAGTGCCCAGTTCGCCCCCGTCTCAATCAGCCCGCTCGATTCCGCACGGGTCACGCCGGTGGGGCGTGGTCGACCGGGGACGGGGCGGTCGGGGTCGTCACGGGGTCGGCCTCGTCCGGGGGTGGGGCGTCGTGGGCGATGTGGCGCATTTCGCGCCACAGCAGCAGGACGAACACCAGCGACCCGCCGAAGCCGAACCAGAACGGGGCCGTCACGCCCCAGTGCGTGGCCAGCACCCCGCCGATCGCCGAGCCCACCACCAGGCCGCCGTACACGCAGATGCCGTTGACGCTGCCGACCCGCCCCTGCAGGTGCGACGGCACGGCGCGCTGGCGGATCGTGATCGACGTCGTGCCCCAGATGAACGCGTGCGCACCGAACAGGAAGAAGATCACGCCGGCCACCACGGGTGACCGCGTGAGGGCCAGGCCCAGGTGGGTGAGCGTCTCCAGGATCAGGCCGGCGCGCATCACGTTCCCCAGGCTCACCCGCCTCGTGATCCAGCCGTACAGCGCCGTGCCGAGCAGACCGCCGAGCGCGCCCACGGTGGTCATCACGCCGTAGCCGATGTCGCCCATGCCCAACTGGCGCTGGGTGTAGAGCACGAGCACCGACCAGGCGGCGCCGAACGTGAAGTTGAAGATCAGAATCGTGAGGACCAGCGTGCGGACCGCGGCGTGGCGCATCGTCCAGCGGACGCCCTCGATCACGTCGCGCAGCACGCTGTGGCGCACGACGTCACCCCGCTCGTTCACCGGGAGCCGCACCCGCGCGATCAGCAGCACCCCGGCGGTGACCAGCACGGCCTGCGTGACGAACGGCCAGGTGCGACCGACGGCGAACAGCACCGCGCCGACCGACGGGCCGGCCAACTGGTTCATCGTGATGAACCCGGTCTGCAGGCGGGCGTTGGCGACCACGAGGTCGTCGCGGTGGACCAGCGTCGGGGTGAGCGTCTGGGTGGAGTTGTCGGCGAACACCTCGGCGGTGGCCAGCAGCCCGACCGCGGCCAGCGCGACACCGACGGAGATCGTGCCGGTGGCCATCGTGGCGACCAGGCCGGCCAGGATCACCGCCCGGCTACCGTCGGCGACGACCACCAGCGTGCGCCGGTTGAGCCGGTCGGTGAGGGCGCCCGCCCAGAGGCCGAAGACCAGCGGCGGCGCCCACCCCAGCAGGGCCGCCATCGAGACCAGGAACGGGTCGGACGTCAGCGACGCGACGAGCAGCGGACCCGCGGCGACCGCGATCCCGTCGCCGAGGTTCGTGGTCCAGGACGAGGCGAGGAGCCAACGGAACGGTTTCCCGAGTCGGGCGGGGACCACGGTCTCGCTGATTCTGCGCACAAAGATGGCAGCCTACGACGGACGCCGGTCGCGGCGCACCGCATTTAACGGCGCACCGGATCTAACTGCGACCCGCCCGGCGCGCGTGCGCGTGCCGCAGCAGGCGGTCGACGACGTCCGCCGACCGCGCTCCCGGGTTCACCACGCTCGCCCAGCTCTGCGTCGCGTACACCGGGTGCGGCACCGGCTCGTCGAACCGCGCGAAGTCGATGCCGTCGCGCCGGCCCCTGATCTCCTCGGGACCGTAGCCGAACAGCCGCCGGAACTCCTCGCGCCCGAGGTCGAGGTTGAGCCGGTACACGCCGACCCGGTCGAGCCGCGACTCCTGGTCGAAGTCGGGGATGTCGTGGCCGACGATCGTGGCGAACGGATGCCGGCGCCCGCTGCCCACGAAGAAGAACCAGTCGTCCCAGCCGACCTCGGGCACGCCCTGTCCCGGTCCCGACCGATGGCTCTCCACGCCGGGCAGCCGGCGGATCCGGTCGGCGAGCTCCCTCGCCGCGGCCGGGAACAGGTCGATGTGCCAGATCGCGTCGGCGTGCTCCACCGTCTCGGCGTCGAGCGGAAAGTAGCCCTGCTCCGGGGTCACGTCGGTCCGGGTGGTCCCGTCCGTCGCGCCGTCGGCCGCGACCTCGAACAGGGGACCGTGACCGGCGTGCGCGCCGAGCCGGCCCTCGAACGTCTCCGGCGCGGGCGGTGCGAGCCCGAGCGCGGCGCTGGACCCGAGGCTGCCGACGATCACCTTGTACCGGTCGCCGAGCTGCGACGAGACGATCGCGCCGGCGCTGCGCCATTCGAGGTCCATTCCGGCGAGGTGCCAGCGGCTGGGGTGGCGCTGCAGGTGCCGGTTGTGTGCCGCGACGAGCATCGGTCCGTTGCCGCGGAGATCGAGCAGGTTGCGCGCCATCAACGCGTCGCGGACCGCGAGCATGCGCGACGTGCGTACGGCGTCGGGCGCCGGGTCGGCGGCGACCGCGTGGTACCGCAGGAGCCCGAGGGCGGCGACGCCGTGCACGTAGGCCCGGTACCAGCCGTCGACGTCGACCGTGTGGAGGGCGGTCAGCAGGTCGTCGGCGAGCACCCGCAGCCGCTGCGCCTCCGGCGACCGGCCGACCGAGTGGGCGGCGTCGAGCTGGGCCCGCGGGTCCGACCACCTCCGGTCGTCGCCTACGAGGCGGTCGAGGTCGTCGGCCAGGGGTGGACGCAGGTCCGCCGGCAGGCTGTCACGCAGGACGCGCAGGTACGGGCCGGGGCTGGCGGCGTGCGTCAGCTCGATCGGCGCGTCGAAGCCGTGGAACGTGAGCGGGTCGTCGGTCGACCGGTTGTGGGTGCGCATCCACTCGGCGAGCTGGCGTTCCCGTCCTTCCGGCGGCTCGTCCGACCGGCCCTGCACGTAGTCGTCGACGGCGAGCGCCGCGACGCGGTCGTACTCCACGGCGATCGACCGGAACCCGCGCCGGACGAGCCGCTTGAACAGTTCGTCGCGGGCGCGCGGGAAGGCCGGCTCACCGTGGGTCGGCTCGCCGAAGGCGAGCAGGTCCACGTCCTCGCCGAACGCGAGCGGGTCAACACCGTCGAAGTCCATGACTTCGACCGTATCTTTGAACCTCCCTGTGAAACTTCGCCGCCGATCAGCCCGGAGGGATGACCGTGAACCCTCAAAGGGACGCCAACCACCGCCGCCCAGCCGACCTGGCCGCGGCCCACGGGATCTCCGCGCAGACGGTACGCAACTACGAACAGGCCGGCATGATCCCACCGGCCGGACGGACACCGAACGGCTACCGCGTGTACACGGCGGTGCACGCCGCCGCCCTGGACGCCTTCGTCGCCCTGATACCGGGCTTCGGCCACACCACGGCCGGCGAGATCATGCGGGCCGTCAACCGCGGCGACCGCGACTCCGCGTTCCCGCTCATCGACGGCGCCCACGCCCAGCTCCAGGCCGACCGGGCCACCCTCGACGCGGTGGAACCGGCCATCCGCGACCTCGTACCGCCGCCCGATCCGGACGGCCCCGACCGCCCGGTGCCCATCGGGGCCGTCGCCCACCGCCTGGGCCTGACGCCGGCGACCCTGCGCAAGTGGGAACGGGCCGGCATCCTCCGGCCCCACCGCGACCGGGGCACCCACCACCGCGTCTACCGCTCGACCGACCTCCGCGACGCCGACCTGGCCCACCTCCTGCGCCGGGGCGGCTACCCGCTGGCCCACATCGCCACGGTGCTCGACCAGACCCGCCGGGCCGGCGGCGCCGGGGCCCTGGCCGCTTCGCTGGCCGACTGGCGCAACCGCCTGTCGGCCCGGGCCCGGGCCATGCTCACCGGCGCCGCCCACCTGGACGCCTACCTCCGCGTGCTCGACGCCTGACGTCAACCGCCTGCCATGGCTCCCACCACGAGCAACGGCTCCTTGCCCGCCGCCACCTCGTCGGGCAGCGACGCGTCGGGGGACTCGTTCGACAGGTCCTCCTCGCACGCGAAGAACCGGATGAACGCCCGCCGCTGGCCGGTCTGCCGGTCGCGCAGGGTGCCCCGGAGCATCGGGTAGGCCTCCTCGAGCGCGTCGAGGACCCGGCGCTGGGTGACCGGCTCGCCCACGTCGAGGGACACCTCGCCGGTCACCTTGGCCAGGTTCTTCAGGTGGGCCGGCAGCACGACGCGGATCACGGCAGCACCTGCACCTCGACGGACAGCACCGCGGGCAGGTCGCGGACGATCGCGCGCCACGTATCGCCGCCGTCGGGCGAGCAGTAGACCTGCCCGCCGGTGGTGCCGAAGTAGATGCCGCAGTCGTCGAGGGTGTCGACGGCCATGGCGTCGCGCAGGACGTTGACGTAGCAGTTCTCCTGGGGCAGCCCGGTGGTCAGCGGCTCCCACTCCTCGCCACCGACCCGGCTGCGGTAGACGCGCAGCTTCGCGTCGGGCACGTAGTGCTCCGAGTCGCTCTTGATCGGGATGACGTAGACGGTGTCGGGCTCGTGCGCGTGGACGGCGATCGGGAACCCGAAGTCGCTGGGCAGGTTGCCGCTGATCTCGCGCCACTGGCCACCGGCGTCGTCGGTGCGCAGCACGTCCCAGTGCTTCTGCATGAAGAGCACGTCGGGGCGCGAGGGGTGCATGGCCAGCCGGTGCACGCAGTGGCCGACCTCGGCGTCCTCGTCGGGGATGCCGCCGGAGCGCAGCCCCTTGTTGATCGGCAGCCAGGACGCGCCGCCGTCGTCGCTGCGGAACGCGCCCGCCGCGGAGATCGCGACGTAGATGCGCTGCGGGTTCACCGGGTCGAGGATGATCGTGTGCAGGCACATGCCGCCCGCGCCCGGCTGCCAGGTGGGCGCCGACGGGTGGGTGCGCAGCGCCGTGAGCTCCTCCCACTTGCCGCCGCCGTCGGTGGACCGGTACAGCGCCGCGTCCTCCGCACCGGCGTAGACGGTGTCGGGGTCGTCGCGGGACGGTTCGAGGTGCCAGATGCGCTTGAACTCGAACGGCCGGGGCGTGCCGTCGTACCAGAGGTGCTCGCCGACGTCGCCCCGGTACGTGAAGTCGTTGCCGACCGGGTTCCACGTTTCGCCGCCGTCGTCGGAGCGCTGGATCACCTGCCCGAACCAGCCCGACGACTGCGACGCCCACAGCCGGTTCGGGTCGGCGGCCGACCCGTTCACGTGGTAGATCTCCCAGCCGCCGAAGTGCGGCCCGCTGACCTGCCAGTCTTCCCGCTTTCCGTCGGCGGTGAGGATGAACGCTCCCTTGCGCGTCCCCACCAGCACCCGTACACCGGTCATCAGACACCTCCAGAGTCCAGGGGCATCGTCGCGCAGACCTGTGACACTTCCCAGACCCGAACCACCCGTTAGGGTCCCTTCGTGTCAGTTCTCGATCAGGTCGCGCGACGCATACCCGTTCCTGACAATGACGTTTTCACCAGGGTCGGAATCGACGGGCCGGACGCATCGGGGAAGACTTTTTTCGCCGACGCGCTCGCCGCGACCCTCCAAGAAGCGGGACGGCCGGTTCTGCGGGTGTCCGTCGACGACTTCCACCACGTGCGCAGCTCCCGGTACCAGCTGGGTCGCGACTCCGCCAGGGGCTGCTGGCTGCACTCGTTCAACTACGAGCGGCTCTGGGAGGACGTGCTCGACCCGCTGGGGCCCCACGGCTCGGGAATGGTCAGCCCGAAGGCGCACGACCTGGCCACCGACAGTGTCCTCGCGCCGGAGCCGGTCGCCGCGCCACCCGGCGCGGTGCTGATCGTCGACGGCCTCTTCCTGCACCGCGACGAGCTGCGCGCGGCCTGGGACCTCACCGTCTTCCTCGACGTGCCGTTCACCGAGACCGCGCGGCGCATGGCCGTGCGTGACCGCATCCTCGATCCGCGGAAGTACGTCGACGCGCAGCGGATCTACTTCGCGGCCTGCGCGCCCCACGACCGCGCCACGATCCTGATCGACAACACCGATCCCCGAACGCCCCGAATTGTGCGCGCGTAGCGGTTACATTGGCCGCCATGGGTTTGCTGTGGCGGATGCCGGGCGCGGCCGAGCCGCCCGCGCGCCTGTCCGGCGTCACGGTGGCCGAGGTCGCCGAGGCGCTGGAGGCGCCACCGCACCTGCAGCTGCGCCTGCGGGTCGACAAGGACGTACTCGCGATCTTCTCGGTCACCGCGGGCCTGCGCTCACCGGCCGTGCTGCTCTACCGGCACGACGACTCGTTCGTGTGGCTGGTCGCGGTCGCCAAACCGCAGACAGCGGCCGAGTTCGAGACCTGGCTCGGCCGGCGGTGCGCGGCCTGAGCTAGCGTCGACGGGTGATCGTCGTGCATGGGCTGGTCACCGCAGGTGGGCGGCTCGCCTGCTGGGCGGAGGGTGCGCCGGCCGGTCCGGTCGGTCGGCGGCGCAGCGTCCGCCGGGCCGAGCCGCATCCGTTCGGGGTCGCGCCACCGGTGGAGGGCACGGCGGGCAGCGTCGTGCTCGAGCTTCCGTCGATCGGCTCGGCGCCCGTCCCCTCTCCGGAACAGGAGACGGGCCGCGCCGCCCGCGGCGTGGCGCGCTTGCTGCCGTGGGTGGTGCCGGTGGTCACCCTTGCCGCGGACGCCGATCTCGAGTCGCTGGTTTCCGAGGTCGACGGGGTGCGCGCCGGCAGTTCGGTCGGGTGGCTCTCCGACGTCGTGTGGCTGGCCGGCGACCTGGTACGGCGCGGCCGCGTGCTGCCGGGGATCACCGGTGCCGCCGAGGCGCGTTGGCGGGCCGTGCTCACCGGTCACGACGCGCACCGGTTCGAGTCGCTGCACCGGTCCATGCCGGGCGTGGCCCGGGCCGCGACCCCCGGCGTGTCCGCCGCGGAGGCGGCGCGGGCCGCGCTCGACGGGGCCGTCGACGCCATGGTCCGCGCCAAGCTTCCGGGCCCCTTGCTGGAGCACCGCGGCGACGGGGTGGTGCACGCCTGGCTGGCCGCGCTCACCGGTCCCGACGCGACGATCTCCCGCGACCGCGCCGAGCTGGACGACCTGCGCGAGCGCCTCGACCGCTGGGCCGACGGCGCCCGCCCGGCACCGCTGCGCACCTGCTTCCGGTTGAGCTTCGTCGACGAGTTCCCCGACACCGAGCGGAGCGGCTGGCTGCTCGAGTTCCTGCTGCAGCCGGCCGACGAGCCGGGCCTGCTCGTGCCGGCCGCCGAGGTGTGGCGCGACGCGGCGTCGCCGCTGATGCGGTGGGCCGACTACCCGCAGGAGGTGCTGCTCGCCGACCTCGGCCGGGCCAGCCGGCTGTACCCGGACCTCACCGACGTGCTGCGGTCCTCGCCGCGCCCGGTGGAGCTGCGGCTCGACACCGCCGGCGCGTACCGGTTCCTCACCCACGCGACGGTGCTGTCGGAGGCCGGGTTCGGGGTGCTGCTGCCGGCGCGGTGGCAGCGGCGGCAGGAGCTCGGGCTCACCTTGACGGTCCACAGTGGACAGCCGGCGCGGCCGGTGCTCCGCGACACCACCGCGAGCCGCGACGCCGTCGTGCGGTTCCGGTGGGGGCTGGCGCTCGGCGGTGAGTACCTCAGCGAGGCCGACCTGACGGAGCTGGCCCGCGCCAAGGTGCCCCTGGTACGGCTGCGCGGGCGGTGGGTGCACCTCGATCCCGCCCGCCTGCGACAGGGCCTCGCGTTCCTGGCCCGCGGCGGGTCCGGTGAGATGACCGCCGGCGAGGCGATGCGGCTCACCCGGCTCTTCCCCGAAACGGACCTGCCGTTGCCGGTGTCCTCTGTGGACGGTGAGGGCTGGCTCGCCGACCTGTTGACCGGCCGCGCGCCGGGCACCCTCGAACTCGTCGACCCGCCGCCGTCGTTCACCGGCGACCTGCGACCGTACCAGCGGGCCGGCCTGTCGTGGCTCGCCTTCCTCGACACGCTCGGCCTCGGCGCGCTGCTCGCCGACGACATGGGGCTGGGCAAGACCGTCCAGGTTCTCGCACTGGAGGCGCTGCGCCGACACGGGGAGCGGCGGCCGTCGACGCTGATCGTGTGCCCGCTGTCGGTCCTCGGCAACTGGCGTCGCGAGATCGGGCGCTTCACGCCGTCCCTCACGGTCTCCGTCCATCATGGAGCGACCCGGACGCCGCACCCGCGTACGGACCTCGTGCTGACCACGTACCAGGTGGCGGCGCGCGACGCCGACGTGCTCGCCGCGACGGAGTGGGACCGCATCGTGCTCGACGAGGCGCAGCACGTGAAGAACGCGACCGGCATGACGGCGCGGGCGCTGCGACGGATCCCCGCGCGGCACCGGGTGGCGCTCACCGGCACGCCCGTGGAGAACCGGCTCACCGAGCTGTGGTCGATCGCCGACTTCCTCAACCCCGGAATCCTGGGTGAGGCGAGCATTTTCCGGGCCCGGTACTCGGTACCGGTCGAGCGCTTCGCCGACGCCGACGCGGCGGCGCGGCTGCGCCGCGCCACCCGGCCGTTCCTGCTGCGCCGGGTGAAGACCGACAAGGACGTCATCGCCGACCTGCCGCGGAAGCTGGAGCGGCGGCAGTGGTGCACGCTGACCACCGAGCAGGCGTCGCTGTACCAGGCGGTGGTGAACGAACTGCTGCAGAAGATGCGCGAACGCAACGCGGGCGCCCGGCACAAGGGGCTCGTGCTGTCGGCGATCACCAAGCTGAAGCAGGTGTGCAACCATCCGGCGCACCTGCTCGGCGACGGCACCCCGCTGGCGGGCCGGTCGGGCAAGCTCGACCGGCTCGAGGAGATCCTCGGCAACGCGCTCGCCGACGGCGACCGGGCGCTGGTGTTCACGCAGTACGCGCGCTTCGGCGCGATGCTGGCGCCCTACCTGACCGGGCGGCTGGGTCTACCCGTGCCGTTCCTGCACGGCGGTCTGGCCCGCGGGGCCCGCGAGACGCTGGTGCGCGGCTTCCAGGCGCTCGACGGTCCCGGCGTGATGCTCCTGTCGGTGAAGGCCGGCGGCACCGGGCTGAACCTCACCGCCGCCAACCATGTCGTGCACCTCGACCGCTGGTGGAACCCGGCGGTCGAGTCGCAGGCCACCGACCGGGCGTACCGCATCGGGCAGGACCGCGACGTGCAGGTGCACACGTTCGTGTGCATCGGCACCGTGGAGGAGCGCATCGACACGGTGATGTCGGAGAAGAGGGCGATGGCGGGGCTGGCGGTCGGCAGCGAGCACGGTTGGCTGGCCGGACTGTCCACAGAGGACATCGCCGACATGGTGGCCCTGTCGCCGGAGGCGACCGTGGTGGCCTTGTCGCCGGAGGCGACTGTCGGGCACAGTGCCGGAGGCCGTTGGTGAGTAGCTGGTCGGAGCAGTTCCTGGGGATGCTCGAGTCGCTGCGGATGCCCACGGTGTTCGGGCAGGGACGCCGCCACGTGCGGGCGGGGCAGGTGCGGTCGCTGAGCATCTCCACGAGCGTGGTCACCGGGCTCGTCGTCGACGACGAGGGAACGACGCACCGCGCCCGGATCGGCGTGCGGGCCTACTCCGCGGCCGACTGGCGGCGCATCGAGCGGGCGCTGGCCGCCGAGGCCCTCCACGCCGCCCGCCTGCTCGCCGGCGACCTGCCCGAGGACCTCGACCGGATCCTGGCCGGGTTCGGGCTGTCGCTGTTCCCCACCGACCTCAGCGAGATCGCGCTGGAGTGCTCGTGTCCCGGATGGGTGCGGCCGTGCCCGCACCTGGCCGCTACCGCCTACGCGCTCGCCGAGTCGTTCGACGCCGACCCGTTCGGGATCCTGGCCTGGCGCGGCCGCGGCCGCACCGAGCTGCTGGACAACCTGCGTGAGCTGCGGGCCGCGCCCGCTCCGTCGCCCGCGGAGCCGGCGCCGCCGCCGTCGGTCGCGGACTTCTGGACGGCCGGGCCACGCCTGGAGCCGCCGCTGGACCAGGTGCCCGGCAGCGTCCGCCGGCCCGACGCGTTGCTGGAACAGCTGGAGCCGCTCGGGGTGAGCGCCGGCCGCTTCGAGGTCGCCGACGTGCTCTCGGCGGCCTACCACCGGTTGTGAGCGTCAGCCCGGGATGCGGGCGTCAGCCCGGGATGTGCGCGGCGATGTGCTGCCGGGCGTGCGGGCACGTGTCGAACGGCTCCGGGCAGGCCAGGCCGTGCTCGATGAGCTCCTTGGCCGCGGCCGCCCGGTCGATGCGCTCCTGGAGCGCGGCGAGGTGCCGGTGCAGCAGGTCGGTGTGCCTGCGCGGGTCGCCGCCGTCGAGCAGGGTGCGCAGGTCACCGAGCTCGAACCCGGCTTCCTTGCCGATCAGGATCATCGCGACCCGGGTCACGTCGCTCTCGGTGTAGCGGCGCTGGCCGCCGGCTACCCGGCGCGGGGCGAGCAGCCCTTTGCTCTCCCAGTGCCGCAGCACGTGGGTGGCCAGCCCGAACCGGTCGGCCAGCTCGCCGATCGTCAGCCCGCTTGACTTCATCCGCACATTAACCGGCACCGTGCGGGCATGAGCAAGCTCCTCGACCACTTCCTGGTCCGCGCCACGGTGGCCGCGGTCGACCACGTCACGCCACGGATGCGCCGGATCCGCCTGACCGGCCCGACCAACCTGTCGTGGACGCCGGGCCAACACGTGCGCGTCCACGTCGGCGATCTGCGCCTACGCAGCTACTCCATCTGGGCCCACCGGGCGGGCGCCCTGGACCTCTGCGTACTCGACCACCCCGGCGACGGTCCCGGCGCCCGCTGGGCGCGCGACGTGCGTCCCGGACAGCCCGTGTCGTTCACCCGCCCCCAGGGCCGGCTGGTCCCCCGCGAGGCCCCGTACCACCTCCTCGTCGGCGACGAGACGGCCGGTGTCGCGTTCGGCGCGATCCTGCGCGCCCTCCCTCCGGCCGTCCCCACGTTCACCCTGATCGAGGTCGACGACCCGAGCGACCGGCTGGACCTGCCCGGCGAGGTCCACTGGGTGCCGCGACCGGGCCTGCTGGCCGGCCTGTCGACCCTGGACCTGCCCGCGGAACCGGGCGTGGCGTACGTCGCGGGCGAGGCGCGCGCGTGCCAGGCCGTCCGCCGGCACCTGGTCACCGACCGAGGCTGGCCGAGGACCGCCGTGGTGGTCAAGCCATTCTGGACCCCCGGCCGCCGCGGCCTCGACTAGCCACCGCCCTCCGTACGCGGCGATCTTGGACAGATCTACATCGAATACGGTGCACAACAGTCCAAGATCGGATCTCATCGGGCGTGGGCAACTGGAGCTGGCACGGGCCCACACGCCTCAGAGCGGGCCGTGGGTCATGGTGGCGCCGTTGGCGTGCAGGTGCGGGTGGATCAACGCGGCGTACTCCGGGGCGGCGTGGATCTCGACGACGCGGTCGGTGAGGTCGCCGGCCAGCATGCGCAGCCGCGCCACCACCCAGGCGCCCCAGGCCCGCTGGTACCAGCCCGGCGTGTCGGGGAGGTGGCGCTCGTACGGCACCAGCCACTCGTCGGGCCGCACGAGGCCGTGCTCGGCCGAGACGATGTACCACGGCCGTCCGCTCTCCTCGGCGTAGTGCCTCATGCGCAGGAAGTCCGGCGAGACGTACAGGTCGCGCGCGGCACGCGGGCCGTCGGCCTTCTCGTAGACGCAGGTCACCAGCAACAGATCGAAGGACACCACTCGGTCAGTGTGCCAGGGCGCTCACCGGGTGCAGGCCGTCACCGTCGTCCGCGGGTCGAGGGCCGGGTCGACGCCGGCCATCGCGGGCGTGGTGAGCAGCAGGTTGCCGTCCTTGTAGACCTCGAACCGGATCGTCACCGGAGCGGAGGTTCCCGGAGCGTCGCCGTCGTCCTCCAGCGGAGGCCGCAACTGCCGCTCGGCCCAGAAGATCGTCCAGAGGGTCTCGTCGTTGTAGGCGGTACCGGCCGCCGTGCCGTACCCGTTGATCAGCATCCTGACGTCGTCCGACGGCCGTGCGTACAGGCCGACGTAGAGGAGCCGGTTCGGGGCGAGGGCGAGCTCGACGTTGACGAACTTCCTGGAGTAGGTCTGCGTGGGCAGCAGGATGTCGGCGGTCACGTCCCGGGTCACGGAGAACTCGTGCCGCAGGGTGACGACGTCCGTCGCCTCGTCGCGCAGTTCCACCACGAGCGTCGGCCGCTCCAGCGTGCCGGCCAGGCCCACCCGGACACGCTCGTTCGGGGTCGCCGCCGTCAGCTGGGTGTCGGTCGGCTCCCCGAGCCAGGGCGCCGGCATCGGAGCGATCGACGGGACGCACGACGGCGCCGGACGGGCCGGCGCCTCGGTGCCGGCGGAGCCGCGCGCGAGCACGGCCACCGGCACCGCGAGCGCCACCACGAGCGCCGCGACCCCGGCGCGCAGGGCGGTGCGTCGCGCGCGCACGCGCCGGGCGCGGCGGCGGATCCCGTCGACGGGCAGGTCGAGGTGCAGGCCGGCCGTCTCGTCGGCGAACGCCCGCCGGAGGTCGTCGAGGTCTCGCATCACGCCTCCTGCTCCCGGGTCGGCACGACCGGCGCCAGGTCGGTGAGTTCGGGGTCGAGCCGGAGCCTGCCGAGCGCCCGGGCGTTGGCGCTCTTGACGGTGCCGACCGAAATGCCCAGCTCAGCGGCGGTCTCCCGTTCGGTGAGGTCGACGAAGTACCGCAGCACCACCACGGCGCGCCCGCGACGGGTCAGCCGGCGAAGCGACCGGGCGACGCTGTCGCGGTGGACGATCTCACCGGCCGGGTCGCCGGCGCCGCCGCGGTCGGGTGGACGGTCGGTGACCACCTCGCGGCGGCGCAGGCTGATCCGCCACCAGTCGGTGTGCAGGTTGACGAGGGTGCGGCGGGCGTAGCCGTAGGCGTCACCGTCGCGCAGGCGCGGCCAGGCCAGGTAGACGCGGCAAGCGCCTCGGCCACCAGGTCCTCGGCGCGGGCCAGGTCACCGGAGGTGAGCAGGCAGGCGACCCGGTACAGCCGGTGCGCGCAGCCGCGCACGAAGTCCTCGAAGGTCTCCCCCATCGACCACCCTCCCGCTGGCGCGTCCCTCCCCATACGGCGCGCGGGGGTCGAAAGGTTCTGTCGGATCTACAACGGGACCGTGAGCTGCGCCTGGATGTGGGCGCGGACCGGGTCGACCATGTCGGTGCGGCGGTCGTCGAGCAGCCACTGGATCTGCAGCCCGTCCATGAGCGCGACGAGGTGACGGGCCGCCGCGGCCGGGTCGACGTCGGGGCGCAGCGCACCGGCGTCGCGGGCGGCGAGGTAGGCACGCTCGACGCCGGCCAGCGTGCGCCGGTACCGCTCGACGAAGAACGCGTGCGCCGGATGGTCGGACGCGGTCGCCTCGGCCGAGAGCACGGTGAACAGTTCGACGACGCCGCGCCGGTCGGCGTTGAGCCGCACCAGGTCGACCAGGCGGCCCAGCGCGCCGGTGCCGGTGGACCCGGCGAACAGCTCGCCGTCGACCTCGTCGCGGTGCGCGAGGACCGCGAGCAGCAGCGCCTCCTTCGTCGGGAAGTGGTGCAGCAGCCCGGGGTGCGAGATGCCGCTCCGGGTGGCGATCTCGCGCAGGGACGCGGCGCGGTAGCCGACCTCGCCGAACAGCGCGATGGCATGGTCGAGGATCTCGCGCCGCTTCGCGCGGCCCTTGGCGTAACCGCCTCTGGCACCCATGTCGAGACTCCCCGGCGAATACTTACCAGGTGGTTGGAATTGAGGTTACAGTGTGCGGATGCTCGATACGGTCGCCCCCTCGATCCTGCGTCGGGCCCGGGTGGCGACCTCGATCCTGTTCGCCGTCCACGGCGTCGTCATGGCCTCGTTCGCCGCGCGGCTGCCCTGGGTCGCCGACCACGTCGGCGTCGGCGCGGGCGGGCTCGGGGTGGCGCTGCTGATGCCCGGGTTCGGGGCGATCGTCGCGATGCCGCTGTCGGCCCGGCTCACCCACCGGTACGACCTGCGCTCGCTCACGCGGGTCCTGATCGTGCTGTGGTGCGCCGCGCTGCTGATGCCCGGCTGGCCGACCAGCCTGCCCGTGCTCTGTGCGGTACTGCTCGTCTACGGCGCCAGCGCCGGGCTCGCCGACGTCGCCATGAACGCCCACGCCGTCGTCGTGGAGGACCGGTACGGCCGGTCGATCATGTCGGGGTTCCACGGCTGGTGGAGCATCGGCGGGCTGGTCGGCGCCGGTCTCGCCGCCATCGCCGCGCGTACCGACATGGACGCGCGCATCCACTTCACGACCGTGTCGGTCGGCTTGACCGGGGTCGCGCTCCTCGCGTCCCGATGGCTCATTCCGCACCGGCAGGAGGAGACGGCCGACGCCCCGCCGGCGTTCGCGCTGCCGACGAAGGAGGCGCTGCCGATCGGGCTCGTCGGGCTGTGCGCGGTGTTCGCCGAGGGTGCCGGCGTCGACTGGTCGGCGGTCTTCGTGCGTGACGTGCTCGACCACCCGGCCAGCACCGCGGCCGCGACCGTCGCCGTGTTCTCGGTGAGCATGGCCGCGGCCCGGTTCGCCGGCGACGCCGTGGTGCGCCGCTTCGGCCCGGTGGCCACCGTGCGCGTGGCGGCCCTGCTGGCGACCGCCGGCGCGCTCGCCGTGGTGCTGTCGACCCGGATCGCGGTGGTGGTCGCCGGGTTCGCGCTCGTCGGGATCGGGATCGCCGTGGTGGTGCCGCTGGCGTTCGCCGCCGCCGGCCGCGTCGGTGACAACCCGGGCCGCAGCCTCGCCGCGGTCGCCGGGATCGCCTACGGCGCCGGGCTGATCGCACCCGGGGTGATCGGGGGGATCGCGCACCTGTCGTCGCTGACCGTATCGTTCATCGTCGTCGTGATCGTGACCGCGCTGATGGGACTCGGCGCGCGCACGCTGCGTCCCGCGTCCGCGAAATAGAGGAGACCGACCGTGACCGAGCACTTGTGCGAGGGCACCAGCCAGCAGAGCCCGCCCGCTCACGGCGGGTCGACACGAAGTGGCGACCCGGCATGACCGACCCGCGCTACCTCGACCCCGACGCGGCTGTCGCCGACCGGGTGGCCGACCTCCTCTCCCGGATGACGCTGCCGGAGAAGGTCGGCCAGATGCTGCAACTGCCGGCGCATCAGGGCCTGCGGCAGCTCGTCGAGGAGATGCACGTCGGTTCGATCCTGCACACGCCGCCGTCGGCGCTGGCGGAAGCGGCGTCGCTGGTGGCACAGACGCGGCTGCGGATCCCGTTGCTGGTAGCCGAGGACTGCATCCACGGGCACTCGTTCTGGCGCGGTGCAACGATTTTCCCGACCCAGCTCGGCATGGCCGCGTCCTGGGACCCGTCGCTCGCGGAGCGCGTCGCCCGCGTGACGGCGGTCGAAGCGGCGGCCACCGGCATCCACTGGACGTTCTCGCCCGTGCTGTGCATCGCCCGCGACCTCCGGTGGGGACGGGTCAGCGAGACGTTCGGCGAGGACCCGTTCCTGCTCGGCGAGTTCGCGTCGGCGATGGTGCGCGGCTACCAGGGCGACGGACCGGCCTCGGGGCCGGCGTCGCCTGGACTGAGGAGCGCAGGGAGCGAAGCGACCGAAGCGACGAGGGAAGGTGACGCCCCCGAAGGCCCCGAGGCCCGCGTGAGCGGAGCGAGCGCCCAAAAATGGGGTCCCACCGCGATTCTGGCCTGTGCCAAGCACTTCGCCGGCTACTCCGAGACGCAGGGCGGGCGCGACGCGAGCGAGGCCGACATCTCGCGGCGCAAGCTGCGGTCGTGGTTCCTGCCGCCGTTCGAACGCGTGGCGCGCGAGGGCTGCCGCACGTTCATGCTCGGCTACCAGTCGATGGACGGCGTGCCGATCACCGTGAACTCGTGGCTGCTCGACGAGGTGCTGCGCGGCGAGTGGGGCTACACCGGCACGCTGGTGACCGACTGGGACAACGTCGGCCGGATGGTGTGGCAGCAACGGGTCTACGCCGACCACACCGAGGCGGCCGCCGCCGCGGTCAAGGCCGGCAACGACATGGTGATGACGACGCCGCAGTTCTTCGAGGGCGCGCAGGACGCGGTCGCCAAGGGGCTGCTCCGGGAGCAGGATCTCGACGCCGCGGTGGCACGGATCCTCACGCTGAAGTTCGAGCTCGGCCTCTTCGAGGACCCGCGCACACCGCGCGACACCGCGGTGATCGGCTCGGCGCCGCACCTGGAGCTGGCCCTGGAGGTGGCACGGAGGTCGTTGGTACTGCTGCGGAACGACGGAACGCTTCCGCTGCCGGCCGACGGCGCGAGGACGATCGCGGTGATCGGTCCGAACGCCGACGACGCGCAGACCCAGCTCGGCGACTGGGCCGGCTCGTCGGGACAGGCCGACTGGCTCACCGACGGCCAGCCGCGCGAGATGATCGAGACGGTGCTCGACGGGTTCCGCGCCCTCGTCCCTCCATCGTGGACCGTCCACCATGAACGCGGCGCCGACATCCTCACGGTGGGTACCGACCCGGAGGGGACGCATTTCCCCGACGGACAGCCGCGGCCCGAGGTCGTGATCCCGTCGCCGCCGTCCGCCGAGCTGATCGCCGCCGCGGTCGGTGCCGCGTCGGCGGCCGACTACGTGGTCGCCGTCGTCGGTGACCGGATCGAGCTGATCGGCGAGGGCCGCTCGACGGCGACGCTGGAGCTCGTCGGCGGCCAGATCGCGCTGCTCGACGCGCTCGCGGCGACGGGCACGCCGCTCGTCGTGGTGGTCATCGCGTCGAAGCCGTTGGTGCTGCCGCCGTCGGCCATGAACGCGGCCGCGATCGTCTACGCGTTCAACCCCGGTATGCGGGGCGGCCGCGCGGTCGCGGAACTGGCGCTGGGCCTCATCGAGCCGGCCGGCCGGTTGCCGATCTCGTTCGCGCGCCACGCCGGGCAGCTGCCGGTCTACTACAACCAGATTCCCGGCCAGCACGGCACCCGCTACGCCGACCTGACCCAGACCCCGGCGTTCGCCTTCGGCGACGGCCTGTCGTACACGACCGTCGGGTACAGCGACCTGCGGGTGACCACGCCGGTCGTCTCGCCCGACGGCACGGTGCGGGCGTCGGTGACCGTGGCGAACACCGGCGACCGGCCGGCCATCGAGACCGTGCAGGTCTACCTCCGCGACGTGGTGACGTCGGTGACGTGGGCCGAGAAGGAGCTGAAGGCCTACCGCCAGGTGACCGTCGACCCCGGCGCGACGGTGACCGTGCCGATCGAGCTCCCGGCCTCAGAGTGCACGCTCGTCGACGCCCAGGGTCGGCGGATCGTCGAGCCGGGCGACTTCGACCTCCTGGTCGGCCCGTCCTCCCGGGACGAGGTCCTGCTGACCGCCCGCTTCACGGTCACCACGTAGCCTTCCCCCGCGCCGATCGCGGCGAGATCGGCGGCGGTGCGGCTCGCGGGAGCGCGTTGTCGCGCCATTCTAAAGATGTCTTTCTAAAGGGTCCTTTAGGATGCTAGCTTCGCCTGCATGGCGGAGGACGCATCGAAGGTGAACGTTGTCAGTGAGCCGGAGCGGGTGCGGGCGCTCGCCCATCCCATCCGGTTAGCCCTGCTCGACGTCCTCGAACGGGGCGGGGAGCGCACGGCCACGCAGTGCGCCGAGGCGATCGGCGAGAGCGTGGCCAGCTGCTCGTTCCACCTGCGGATCCTGGCCAAGTACGGGTTCATCGAGGCCGGCGAGCGGCGCGGCCGCGAGAAACCGTGGCGGTCGGTCGGCCGCAGCCGCACGGCCTCCCCGGACTACGACGACCCCGCCTCGGTGCGCGCGGTCGGCGCCCTCGCCGAGCTGACCCTGCTGCGCGAGACCGAGCGGATCAGCGCCTTCCTGGCGAACCTCCACCGGCTGCCACCGGAGTACCGGGACGTGGTCGGCCTGGTCAAGTCGACGTTCTGGGCGACGCCCGCCGAGCTGGCGGAGCTCGCCCACGACCTGCAGACCCTGATCGGCCGGTTCAGCGACCGGTGGGAGCGGCCCGACCTGCGTCCCGACGGAGCCCGCCTCGCGACCCTGTTCGCCGCGCTCAACCCCGAGATCCAGGACGCGCTCAACCCCGAGATCCAGGACCCCGGGATGGAGGAGTCGTGAGGGCGGCCCTGCGGGCGCCCGGCTTCGGGGGGCTCGTCCTCGTCTGGACCATCATCAACCTCGCCGACAGCATGCTGTTCCTCACGCTGGCGATCTGGGTCAAGGACCTCACCGGGTCCGACGGCGCGGCCGGCGCCACGCTCGCGGCACTCGCCGTTCCGGCGCTGTTCGCCCCGCTCATCGGTCACCTCGTCGACCGCTTCCCGCGCCGCCGGCTGGTCTCCATCGCCGCGCTGGCCGCGGCCGCGAGCGTCCTCGTTCTGACCACCACCGACGAGCTGTGGGTGATCTACGCGGTGACCATGGTCTACGCGGCGGTCGGGTACCTGCTCTCCGCGGCGCAGGCCGGGCTGGTCCGCGACCTGCTCCCCGACGAGCACCTCGCCCCGGCCAACGGCCTGCTGACCACGGTCGACCAGGGGCTCCGGCTGATCACGCCGATGGCCGGCGCCGGCCTGTACGTCACGGTCGGCATGGACGCGGTGATCGCTACGACGGCGGCGTTGTTCGTGGTCGCGGCCGTCGGGATGACGGCCGTCCGGGTGACCGAGACAGCGCCGGCCACCGAGCGGGAGCCGTTCCTCCGCGAGGTGACCGCGGGCTTCCGCCACCTGTTCGGCACGCCCGTCCTCGGCGGGATGACGGTGGCGCTGGCCGTGGCGATCGGCGTCACCGGCCTCACCAACACGACGAACTTCGCCGCGATCGAGGTGGGCCTCGGCAGCGGGCCGGCCATGCTCGCCGTGCTGGCCAGCGTGCAGGGCGCCGGAGCCGTCGTGGGCGGGCTCACCGCGGGCCCGCTGGTCGCGCGATGGGACGAGCGGCGCACGGCCACGGTCGGGCTGGTGCTGCTCGGGCTGGGCATCGCCCCGACGATGGGCACGAGCCTCGCCCTCATCGTCGTCGGGCTGCTCGGGTGCGGGATCGGCGTGTCCTTGACGGTCGTCTCGTTCGTCACGCTGCGGCAGCGCCGCACGCCGCCGACCCTGCAGGGCCGGGCGGCCGCGGCGTCGAACATGGCCTTCAACGTGCCGCAGCTGTCCGCGGCCCTGGCGGCGACGGGCCTGATCCTCGTCGTCGACTACCGGGTGCTGATCGGGGTCACCGTCGCGGTGATCCTGGTCGCGGCCGCCGGGATCGGCCTGCTCCGGACCCGGCAACCGGAGGACGGGGCCGCACCGGCGCCGGCCGGTACGGTCGGCGGATGATCGGCGTCCCTGTGCCCGACCCGAAAGGTCGACCACCGCTGTCATGCTGACCCCATGCCAACGCGGGTGATCACCGACGTCGCCTACGCCGAGCCGGTCGGCCGGGCCCACCTGCTCGACCTGTACCTCCCCGACGGCGGGGACGACCCCGACGGCCCCCACGACCCCGACGACCTCCGTCCGCTGGTGATCTGGACCGGCGGCTCGGCCTGGCTGGCCGGCAACGGGAAGGACAGCGCCGGTCCGATCGCCGCGGTCTTCAACCCCCTCGGGTACGTCGTGGCCGGCGTCAGCATCCGGTCGAGCACCCAGGCGGTGTTCCCGGCCCAGCTCGACGACATCAGGACCGCGATCGCGTGGCTGCACGGGCACGCCCACGACCACGGGATCGACCCGGGACGCATCGCCGTCATGGGTGACTCGTCGGGCGGCTGGACCACCGTGATGGCGGCGCTGACCGACGACCACGTGCGGGCGGCCGTGGCGTTCTACCCGCCGACCGACTTCCGGCGCATGGACGAGCAGATGCTGCCCGGCGCCAGCGCCGCGTTCAACGAGCGGATGGGGCTGACCGACTGCCACAACGACCCGCTGTCGCCGGAGTCGCGGCTGATCGGATGCGCGGTCCAGTCATGTCCCGAGCGGGCCGACGCGGCCAGCCCGCTGACCTACGTCGGTCGGCGGGAGGCGCCGATCATGCTGCTGCACGGTGGCAGCGACGCGCTCGTCCCGCACGGGCAGAGCGTGCTGCTGTACGAGGCGCTGAAGGCCAACGGTTCCACCGCGACGTTCTACTCCGTACCGGGAGCCGGCCACGACTGGCGTGCCGTGCTCGATCCGTCCACACAGGACGGTACGACGGTGCGCGACACCGCGCACGGCCGCGAGCGCGTCGGGCACACCCCGCCGACGTGGGCCGCGATCGAACGGTTCATCCGCGCGGCGCTGGACGGGCGGTAGCGTCGAGCAGGTGCGCGCCCGGGCCCCGGCGCGCCAGGGTGTCGGCGGGATTGACGAGCTGACATTCGTCGAACGACAGGCAGCCGCACCCGATGCACGACGTGAAGCGGTCACGCATGCGTTCGAGCTTGGCGATCCGGGCGTCGATCTCCTCCGACCAGCACCGTGACGCCCGCTGCCAGAACTCCTTCGTCGGCGGCGCACCCTCCGGCAGGAACCCGAGCACGTCGCGGATGAGGGCCAGCGGGATGCCGACGCTCTGCGACGCCCGCACGAACGCGATGCGCCGCAACGTGGTCCGGTCGTAGCGGCGCTGGTTGCCGCCCGTACGCCGGCTGTGGATCAGCCCTTCGCGTTCGTAGAAGCGCAGAGCGGACGCGGGAACGCCGCTGCGCGCGCTCAGCTCCCCGATGGTGAGGTCGGCCACGCGTCCCACCGTAGCTTGACTTCAACCCTTGTTGAAGTTTGACGGTGGAGCCATGACACACACCGTTCTCGTCACGGGAGCCACCGGAAACATCGGCCGCCACGTCGTCACCGGCCTGCGGGAGCAGGGCGTCACGGTCCGCGCGATGACGCGTCACCCGACCGCCGACGGCGAGATCGCCGGCGACCTCACCGATCCCGGGTCGGTCGAGCGGGCCGCCGACGGCGCCGACGCCGTCTTCCTGCTCTGGCCGTTCCTCTCCCCCGACGGCGCCGATGCGGTCGCGAGCGCGATCGGACGCTCGCACGTGGTCTACGTGTCGGCGATGAGCGCCCCGCTGGGCGGCGTGTGGGGCGCGGTCGAGGAATCCGTGCGGCGCGCCGGCGACACGTGGACGTTCCTGCGCCCCGGCGGCTTCGCCACCAACACGCTCGAGTGGGCGCCCGCGATCCGGGCCGGCGGGCCGGTGCCGATGCCGTACCCGCTGGCGTCGAGGTCCCTGATCCACGAACGCGACATCGCCGAGGTGGCCGTGCGCGCCCTGACCGACGCCGACCACGCCGGGCGGACCTACGTACTGACCGGCCCGTCGGCCCTGACCATGGCCGAGCAGGTGACGATCATCGGTGATGCGGTGGGCCGCCGCCCGTACGCCGTCGAACAACCCGTCGACGAGTACCGCGAAGCGATGGCCGCGGTCACGGGTGACGCCTTCGCCGCCGGCGCGCTGCGGTACTGGGCCGGCCTGGTCGACGAGCCCGAACCGGTCACCGACACGGTCGCGGAGGTCCTGGGCCGGCCCGCCCGCACGTTCGCGCGGTGGGCGGAGGACCACGCCGACGACTTCCGCTGACCACCCACCGGCGGCGGCGCGATGGCAGAAAACGCAATACCCGTGGCATTGCTGCCGCGCCGGCGCCCGACCACGATGGGTGCCATGCGCCGGGTCGTGTTCGTCGTCCACGAGGGGTTCCAGCTGCTCGATCTCGCCGGTCCCGCCGATGTCCTCGCCACTGCCACGCTGCTGGCCCCGCCGGGCGACGGGTACCGGATCGAGGTCGCGGCGGCGGGCGCCGGCACGGTCACGGCGAACACCGGGATCGGCGTCGAGGCGTCGGTGCCCCTGGCCGGGGTCACCGGCGACATCGACACGCTGGTGGTCGTCGGTGGGCTGGAGGTGGAACGGCATCTCGGGCTGGCCGGGCAGATCGGCCGGTTGTCGACTCTGGCGCGGCGGACGGCCTCGGTGTGCAGCGGCGCGCTGCTGCTCGCCGAGGCCGGGCTGCTCACCGGTCGCCGCGCCACCACGCACTGGCTGTCGGCCGGGGCGCTGGCCGCCTACCCGGGCGTCACCGTCGACGCCGACCGGATCTACCAGCGCGACGGCGTGGTGTGGACCTCGGCCGGGGTCACCGCCGGCATCGACCTGGCTCTGGCGCTGGTCGCCGACGACCACGGTGCCCGCACCGCGCGCGACGTGGCCCGCGGCCTCGTGGTGTACCTGCACCGGCCGGGCGGGCAGAGCCAGTTCAGCCCCGCGCTGCGGGCGCCCGCGCCCGACGAGGCGCTGCGTGACCTGCTGGCCCACATCGACGCCCATCCGGGCGCCGACCTGAGCGTGCCGGCGCTGGCCCGGCGGGTCGGGCTCAGCGAACGGCACTTCGCCCGCGTGTTCACCGGACGCACCGGCATGTCGCCCGGCCGGTACGTGGAGCGCAGCCGCGCCGAGGCCGCCCGGCGGCTGCTGGAGACCACCGACCACCCGTTGGACCGCATCGCCCGCGACACCGGCATCGGCGCGCCCGAGACGCTGTTCCGCGTGTTCCGCCGCCTCTGGCGGATCGCGCCCGGCGAGTACCGCCGCAGATTCGCGACCAGATAAGGAGATCCGATGCACGTAGCGATCCCGCTCTATCCAAAGTTCACCGCGCTCGACGCCGTCGGCCCGTACACCGTCTTCGCGTTCGCGCCCGGTTGGCGGGTCACGTTCGTCGCCGCCGAGCCGGGTCCGGTCACCGACGACGTCGGCACGCTGACCCTGCGGGCCACCGCCGCGTACAGGGAGCTGCCGGGTCCCGACATCGTCCTCGTGCCCGGCGGCGCCGGCACGGTCGAGGCCATCGGCGACCGCGCGCTGCTCGACTGGATCGCCGCCGCCCACCCGCACGCCCGGTGGACCACCTCGGTGTGCAGCGGCTCGTTCCTGCTCGGCGCGGCCGGTCTGCTGCGGGGCAGGCGCGCCACCACCCACTGGGGCTGGCTCGACCAGCTCGCCGGCGTCGGCGCCGTACCGGTCAGCGAGCGCATCGTGCGCGACGGCGACATCGTCACCGCGGCCGGCGTGTCGGCGGGCATCGACATGGCACTCACCCTGCTCGGCGACACCGTCGACGAACGCACCGCGCAGGCGGTGCAGCTGGCGATCGAGTACGACCCGCAGCCGCCCTACGACACCGGTTCTCCGCACAAGGCGCCGCCCGGACTCATCGAGACCTCGCGCGGGCTGATCCCCGTCTAGGCCCGCTCACCCCGGGCACCGCCACGTGACGGCGGCGCCCTCGTAGTCACCCACCAGCGTCGAGCCGTCGGCGCTGATCCAGTCGATCCTGGCGAGCTCCGGCAGCCGGTGCGTCGTCCCGTCCGGAGCCACCGCCAGGTCGGCGACCATCGCCGGTTCCTTCTTGGCGGTGAACCAGCCGCCGGAGCCGGCGACCCGCGACCCCCGTTCGACGAACAGGTCGTCGAACACCTCCACGAGCCCGGTGCGCAGGTTCCACAGCACCGGCCGGCTGGCGGGGTAGCCGGTCGGCTCGCCCGCGTCGGACCCGAACTCGACCCTCTGGTCGGTCGCCAGGGTGGTGAACAGCAGGTCGCCGTGGACCGAGCCGTACTCCAGCGAGCCGGGGAGGGTGAACCCCGGCGGGGCGTCGATCCGCAGCCGGGTGCCGTCGGGGCGGTGGACGACGACGGCGTCGCCGCGGTCGACCGGGGACCGGCGCTCACCGGTCCGCAGCGCGATCACGGTGCCGTCGTCGCGGATCGCCACGGGTGTCAGGCCGGCCTCGGCGATGACCCGGGGCCGGTCGGGACGGCCGGCCGGCCAGACCACCAGCGCCGTGCGGTCGTCGGGTGAGCCGAGGGTGCCGAGGGCGTCGCCGCGTTCGTTCACGTCGACGACCAGCGCCTGCCGGTAGCCGTCGGGCTTCGCGAGCGTGTGCACGGCACCGTCGCGGTAGAGGTAGCTGACAGCCGTGCCACCCGGGTCTCCCGGGTCTCCCGGGTCGTAGCCGACGACGGTGCCGCTCGTGGTGACCCCCACCGCCCTCGCCCGCTGGGCGCGCAGGTCCGGCCAGCTGAACAGCGTCGGCTCGCCGCGGGTCCACAGGGTCAACGGCTGGAAGCTGTAGTTGACGGCGGCGACCCGCTCACCCCTGTCGTCGACGGCCTGCACCGAGTAGGAGCCCGCCATCGGTGCGGGTAGCGGCGTCATGGCGCACTCCCGCGTGCTGCCGGCGACGGTCGTCCGGTGGACCACCCGCGTCGCGGTCGCGATGTCGCCGGCGGTCGGCTCCGGCGCGGTCCACCGGTTCGCGACCACGGCGGCCGGGACCGCGACCGCGACCACCGCGAGCACGGCGGCGGCCGCACGCCCGGTGCGGCGCCGGCGGAACGACCGCCGGCTGTCGGCCATGAGACCGCCGACGTCGAGCCGGGTCGCCGGGATGTCGCAGTCGCGCAGCAGCGTGCGGACGTCGTTGTCGTCACTCATCGGTCAGCCTCCTCTACGGCCACCCCGGTACCGAGGATCTCGCGCAGCGCGGCCAGTCCACGGCTGCTGTGGCTCTTCACGTTCCCCTCCGAACAACGCAGGATGTGGGCCACCTCCGCGACCGGCAGGTCGCAGAAGTACCGCAGCACGAGCACCGTGCGCTGGGCGGTGGTCAGCCGGGCCAGCGCGTCGCGCAGCGCCTGCCGGTCCTCGACGCCGCTGTCGGGCCGGGCGGCGGCGCGGTCGGGTAGCCGGTCGGTGAGCAGGACCCGGGCCCACCGCAGCCGCCGCTCCTGGCTGAACCGGCGCACCAGGCTGCGGTGCACGTACGCGTCGACGTTGTCGGCCGCGCGTACCCGGTGCCAGTGCCGGTACAGCTCCATCACCGTGCCCGCGACGATGTCGTCGGCCCGGTGGGCGTCGCCGCACAGCAGGTACGCGGCGCGGTGCAGCGCCGGCAGCCGTGCCGACACGTACTCGGCGCACTCGCGGTCCCGGTCCATCCCCCACCTTTCGTCTTCCTGATCCTCCGATGCTCACGCCCGCCGCCCGGGTTGCGGTACGGACAGAATGGGACAGATCAGAATCGGCGGTGACCGGCTGACAACCTTTCCGGTGCCCGGGCCCGACGGACAGGCAGAGGGGGGAAGCGCATGGAGTTCGTCGACTACGTGTCGGCACGCACCCGGGCCGTCCACCGGTCGGCGTACCTGCTGTGCGGCGACGCCCACCGGGCCGACGACCTGGTGCAGGCGACGTTCGTCTCGTTGTTCCAGCACTGGCGGCGGGCGCGGCGGGCCGACAACCTCGACGCCTACGTGCACCGCATCCTCGTGCGCCGGTACCTCGACGAGAAGCGGCTGAGCTGGAGCCGGGTCCGCCTGATGTGGGCGACCCCGGAGCCGCGCGCGGCCGAACCCGAGGTCGCCGACGACCGCCACCTCATCGTGGCCGCGCTGCGGCAGCTGCCGAAGGGCCAGCGGACGGTGCTGGTGCTGCGGTACTTCGACGACCTGTCGGTGGAGGAGACGGCGGAGGCGATGGGGTGCACGACCGGCACCGTGAAGAGCCAGACGGCGCGGGCGCTGGCGGCGATCCGACGGCTGCTCCCCGAGGAGACGAGGAAGCGATGACGGTGGACGAGGCCGAGCGGGTGCGTGCCCTGCTCCACGACGTGGGCTTCCCCGAGCCGCGGCACGACATCGGCGAGACGGTCCGGATCGGGCGGCGCCGCCGGGCGACCCGGTGGACGACCGTGGTCGCCGCGGGCGCGGCGGCGCTCGTCGGTGCGGCGGTCGCCGTCCAGGGCGGACCGGCGGCGCCCCCGCCCCGGCGCGACGACGAGGTGGCGCGCCCGGCAACCGACTGCGACCTGGAGAACCTGCCGCTGCCCGACGGCGTCACGTCGGCGACGGTGACCGGCATCGACCCCACCGGCCGGTTCGTCGTCGGCTCCTCCGACCGCGACGCCGGCATCCTGTGGACCGACGGCCAGCCGCGCCTGCTCCCCGCGGGCTCCGGCGGCGCCGCGGCCGTCAACGCGTCCGGGGTGGTCGTCGGTACCGCCGGGACGGGCGACGCCAGCCCCGCGTGGGTCTACCGCGACGGCCGGGTCGAGCGGCTGCCGGTCCCGCCGGACGGGGGCGCCAGCGCGGTGAGCATCAACGCCGCAGGCGACATCGCCGGAACCATCGCCGGGTCGGCGGGCACTCCGGCCCCGATCGTGTGGCCGGCCGGCGAGCCGCGCACCTACCGGCTCTACACCACGCCGGGGCCGCCGGTGGTCCGGGCGATCACCGACACCGGCGTCGTGGTCGGTGGTATCGAGGGCCGCGGTCCGTACCGGTGGAACGCGTACGGCGACGGTCAGGCGTTGCCCATCATGCCCGCGGCGGCCGGCGGCGTCGCGGTCGACGCCACCGGCACCTGGGCGACCGGCCTGCTCCACTGGTCGTTGGACCGGCCCGACCCGAGGGTGAACAGCTACTTTCCGGGCGGACGCACGGCGGTCCGCTGGAACCTCGCCACGGGGGAGGTCACCGCGACCGGTATCGACACCATGCCGGTCGCCGTCGACCCGACCGGGCGGGTGCTCCTGCCGCAGGACCCGCCCCGGCTGGTCGGGCCGGACAACGTCCAGCGGCCGCTGCCGGTCGACCGGCGGTCGCACGTCACCGTCGCGGTCGGCATGAGCGACAACGGGGTCGTGGTCGGCTACGGGTCGGCCCGCGACAAGGATCCGGCCACCGGCCTGCTCGCCAGCCGACCGCTGCGGTGGGTCTGCGTGGGCTAGCGGAGGACCACGAGCCGCTCGGTCGCCCGCGTCATCGCGACGTAGCGGTCCACCGCACCTTCGATCCCCGCGCCGAACCGCTCCGGGTCGACGAGCACGACGAGGTCGAACTCGAGTCCCTTCGCGGTCCCGGGTGTCAACGAGCGCACCCGTTCGCGCGGGCGGAAGGCGGGATCGCCGATGACACAGGCGATCCCGTCGTCGTGGGTGGCGAGCCACGTGTCGAGCACCGCCGGAAGGTCCACAGTGGACCCGTACGTCACCGGGATGCCGCTGGCGCGGATCGACGTCGGCACGTTGGCGTCGGGCAGCGCGGCCCGGATGACCGGTTCCGCCTCGGCCATGACCTCCCGCGGCGTGCGGTAGTTGACGCCCAGCGCGGCCAACCGGATACCGTCGCCCGATCCACCGCTCCCACCGATGCCGACGCGTTCGAGCCGCTCCCGCCACGACTCGGTGAACCCGTGCCGCGCCTGCGCGCGGTCACCGACGATCGTGAAGCTGCGCGACGGGCAGCGCAGCAGCAGCATCTGCCACTCGGCGTCGGTCAGCTCCTGCGCCTCGTCGACGACGACGTGCGCGAACGGGCCGGCGCGCCGGTCGTGATCGCGCTCGACGGGTGCGGTGCCCTCGAAGAGGTCCTCGCGCAGCGACTCCTGGCGCAGCATGGGCATCACGCCCTCGGGGTCGTCGTCGGCCTCGATGAGGTCCTCGATGACGCGGGTCATGTGCCCGCGGTTCGCGGCCACGGCGGCGGCGCGCTCGCGCTCGCGGCGCGCGATCTCCGGGTCGCCGAGGCGCTGCCGGGCCGCGTCGAGGAACGGCAGGTCGGCTGTGGTCCAGGCCGTCGGGTCCTTGCGCTGCAACGCATGGACCGCGTGAGCGTCGAGCCATGGCGCGCACCTTCTCAGATACGCGGGGACCGTCCACAGGTCGCCGACGAGGTCGGGCGCGTCGAGGATCGGCCACGCGCGGTTGAACGCGGCCGCCAGTTGCCGGTTGCGGGCCAGGTCCTCGCCGTCGTTGCGGTCGGCCAGGATCTCCAGTAGTTCCGCCCAGATCCGCTCGCGGGCCTCGTTGTGCGGCGTACCGGGGTCGGGTGCGTCGAAGGCCCGCGCCCAGTCGTCCGGGCCGACCCAGAGCTCGGACCCCGGGGTGCTGACCCACATGCCTTTCGCGGGCGGCTCCTCGTAGAACCGGACGGCCGCCTCGACCGCTGTCACGAGGCGGGCGGACGCCTTGAGCCGGCCCACCTCCGGGTCGGCCTCGGCCACCGCGGCGGCCCCTTCGGGCACGAGGTCGCGCAGGGTGCACGTCTGCACGTCCTCCTCGCCGAGGCTGGGCAGCACGTCGGACACGTAGGCCAGGTACGGCTGATGCGGTCCGATGAAAAGCACCCCGCCGCGACGGTGGCCGAGCCGCGGATCCGAGTAGAGCAGGTACGCGGTGCGGTGCAGCGCGACGACGGTCTTGCCCGTACCCGGGCCACCGTCGACGACGAGCGCACCGCGGGAACCCGCGCGGATGATGGCGTCCTGGTCGGCCTGGATGGTGCCGAGCACGTCGCGCATCCGGGGCGACCGGCTGCCGCCGAGGCTGGCGATGAACGCCGACTGGTCGTCGAGCGCGGCGTGCCCGTCGAGGCCGTCGGCGGTGAAGACCTCGTCCCAGTAGTCGGTGATCCGGCCGCGGGTCCAGCGGTACCGGCGGCGGCTGGTGAGGCCCATGGGGTTGGCGTGGGTCGCGCCGAAGAACGGCTCCGCCGCCGGCGACCGCCAGTCGAGCAGCAGGCGGACTCCGGAGTCGTCGGTGAGGCCACGCCGTCCGATGTAGACGGTCTCGCCGTCGCGCACCATGTGGCCGAGGCACAGGTCGAGGTCGTAGCGGCGCAGCAGGCGCAGCCGTGCGGTGAGCCGCCGCACCTCCTGGTCGCGGTCGACCGCCTGCCGGCCCTTGCGCGCCGGCGCCCTACGCGCGGCGTCGAGGCGCTGCGACAGGTCGGCGACCGTCCGTTCGAGGCTCTCCGCGATCGCCGCGAAGTGCCGCTCGTCGCGGGCGATGAGGGCGGGATCGGCCTTGCCGCGCAGCCGTTCGGGAAGGTCGAAGGCGCGGGTGGTCACGGAGTTCACGCCAAGGACTGTGCGCCATCACCCGGGTCTTGCCGCAAGCCCCGGGGTGCGGTATACGTTATGAATGGGAGGAGTTGTGTCCTCCCATTTTTCGTGCCCTCGGCGCGACTATCGCGCGCCCACCGGCCCGACTACCGCGCCCACCGGCCCTTTACGACGCCGCGCGCAGGCAGCGGCGCAGCCGCCGCAGCCCTTCGTCGACGCGGTCGGTGGGGATCGCGCCGAACCCGAACATGAGACCCGGCCCGCCCGGCCCGGTGAACCCCCACATCGCCAGTCCCGCCCGCGCGAGCGGCTCCTCGAGGTCGACCGGTTCCCGCAGGTACGCGCTCAGGTGCAGACCGGCGACCGACGGGATCACCGACAGCCACGGCGACAGCGGGCCGGCGAGGGCGGCGGTGATCCGCTCGCGGCGTTCGCGGTAGGCGCGGCCGGCCCGGCGCAGGTGCCGCGACAGGGCGCCGTCGTCGAGGAACGTGGCCAGGGCCGCCTGCGTGGGCACGCTGGTGTGCCAGTCGGCGACGAACTTCGCGGCGCGTACGGCGTCGCGCAGGTCGGGGGGCAGCACGACGAAACCGACCCGCAGCGTGGGCAGCATGACCTTCGAGAACGTGCCGACGTACAGCACCCGGCCGTCGCGGTCGAGGCTGTGCAACGACTCCAGCGGCTGGCTGGTGTACCGGAAGTCGCTGTCGTAGTCGTCCTCGACGATCGCCGCCCCGTGCCGGCTGGCCCAGGCGAGCAGGTCCATCCGGCGCCGCAACGACATCGCCACGCCCGTCGGGAACTGGTGCGACGGGGTCACGTACACCAGCCGGGCGTCCGACGGCAGCGCGTCCACGACAAGGCCTTCACCGTCGACGGGCACCGGCACCACCCGCGCGCCCACCGACCGCCACGCGTTCGCCGGCGCCCAGTACCCGGGCTCCTCGACGGCGGCGCACGCGCCCGGTTCCAGGAGCACGCGCCCGATCAGGTCGATCGCCTGCTGGGTCCCGGACGTCACCACGATGTCACCGGCTCCGGCCGTCACCCCGCGCGAGAGCCACAGCCGGCGGCCGATCGCCGCGCGCAGCCCGTCGTGCCCGGCCGGGTCGCCGGGCATCGCGACGCCCATGGCGCTGGCCCGCAACTGGTCGGCGACCAGCCGCCGCCAGGTGGTGTGCGGGAACAGCCGCACGTCGGGCACGCCGACGCGGAAGTCGAACGCGGGGGTGTCGTTCAGGTCGCCGGGCACCGCCATGCCGGTCCACACCGCGCGTGGCCGCAGCGGGCCGGCCGGCCGCCCGGAGCCGGTGTCGGCCGCCGCGCCGTCCGGCAACGCCAGGCTGTTGACGAACGTGCCGGCACCGGTGCGTGTGACGAGGTACCCCTCGGCCACGAGCCGGTCGTACGCCGACGTGACCGTGTTGCGGCTGACGCCCAACCGGACCGCCAGCTGCCGGCTGGCCGGCATCGCGTCGCCGGCCCGCAGCCGCATCCCGAGGATGCCGGCGCGGATCTGCCGGTAGATCTGCTCGCCCAGATTCGCGTCGCGGTCGATCTGGAAATGCAGCTCCATCGTCGGGAGATTCTAGGTGGACCCATCAAAGTGGCGGTGAATTGGCCCTGTGCGCGGGTCCGCCGGCCGCCCTACGGTGGTCCGTCGGGGGAACCCGCGTGGCACTCCGTTCACAACGGGGGACGCGGAGTGCCGCAGACGACGGATCGCCGGCGGGGGGCGCCGGCGATCCGTCCACCCCACCTCCGCGCGCATTCCGTTCCGCGCATTCCGTTCCGCGCACTGCCGTGCCTCCAACCGCCGCACCACCGGCCCCGCACCACCGGCCCCGCACCACCGGCCTCGCACCGCCGCACCACCGGCCTCGCACCGCCGCACCACCGGCGTCGCACCGCCGGGCCTCGAACCGCCGTGCCCCGCAGCGCGCACCGCCGCGCCCGCCGCGCCCGCCGCGCCACGCCACGCACTCCGCACACCCCGCGCACCGCCATGCACCCCGCATCGCGCACCGCCACGCCTCCCACAACCCGCCCGCCGAACACACCCGTCACGCCTCGTCACGCCTCGTCGCGCCATGCCCGCCACGCCGCGCCATGCCCACCCGCCGCGTCACGCCCGTCCTGGGCCTCGCCACCGCGCGCCGATCTTGCAGTTGTGGCCCCCGATAAAGGCGGACATACACAGAAATAAGGGCGGCCACAAGTGCAAGATCGGCGAGGGAAGAGGCGCGGGAAGAGGCGCGGGAACGGCGGCGGGCGGCGGCGGGACGGCGGGAACCGCGGCGGGTTGTCACATCCCGGGGGTCGGCGGTGCTCTACCAATGTGAGGAAAGGCGTCAGTGCGTCGGCCGCGGCCCTGCCGGTCGGTCCGGTACGGGTGAGACAGGGGCGGGTGGCGGTGGCACACCGAGAGGTCGTCCGGGCGGACCTGGAGCAGGTGTTCCGTTCGGCCTACCCGCGGGTGGTCGCGGTCGCCGCGCGGGTGCTCGGCTCGCGGGACGAAGCGGAGGACGTGGCACAGGAGGTGTTCCTGAGCTTCGCCCGCACCACGGTCACCGCGAACGAGGCACCCGGGTGGCTCTCGGTCGCCGCGGCACACACGGCGCTCAACCTGCTGCGGTCGGGCCGGCGCCGCGCGTCCCGGGAAGAACGCGCTTCGCAGCAGGAGGTTCAAGCCGACATCGCCGACGCGGTGGTGACCAACGACGAACGCCGCCGCGTGCGGGCGGCGCTGGCCCGGCTGCCCCGCCGGCAGGCGGTGGCGCTGGTGCTCAAGCACAGCGGCCTGAGCTACGCCGAGGTCGCAGCCGCCCTTGATCTTTCGCCCGGAAGCGTCGGCACCACCGTGCGACGCGCCGAGGCCGCCCTTCGGGAGGAGTTGAACCGTCATGCGGCATCCGGCTGACGGCACGATCCGCCGGCTCCTGGACGAGCCGGCCGGGGTCGCCGACGCAGACCGCGAGCACGTCCGGGACTGCCCGGTGTGCCTGTCCACGCTGGCCACGATGAAGGAGGACGCGGAGATGACCGCGCGAGTGCTGGAGCAGAGCCAACCCGCCGACGTCGACGCCGCCTGGCTACGGCTGTCGAACAGCCTCGACGCCACCCCGGGAAGGGTGCCGACCCAGCGCAAGTGGCGCGCCGCGCTGCGCAGCCCGCTCGTCGCCGTGGTCGGGGTGGCCGTGATCGTCAGCGGGGCGAGCACCGCCGCCGCCACGGACTGGTTGCAGATCTTCCGGGCCGAGCGGGTGGCACCGGTCACCGCGCCCCGCGCCGACCTGGTGAGCCTGCCCGACCTCGACGAGGTCGGCACGCTCGAGGTCACCTCGAAGGTCGACGTCCGGCCCGTGGCCGACGCGGCGGCGGCCGAGAAGGTCAGCAACCTGGCCGTCCCGCGGGTCGAGCGGCTGCCGCGGGGGGTCACCGGGCAGCCGCGGTACTTCGCCGGCCCGCAGGCGAGCGCGAACTTCACGTTCTCGGTGGCCAAGACCGCGCAGACGCTCGGCGCCACCCCGCCGCCGCCACCGCCGGGCCTCGACGGCAGCCGGTTCCGGTTCACCGCCGGCCCGGGTGTGGTGTCGGTGTGGGGGCTCGACCGCGGCGTCCCGGCCATGATCGTGGGACGCGCGGTGGCGCCGGCCGTGTACTCGACGGACGTCCCGTTCGCGACCGCCCGGGACTACGTCCTGGCGCTGCCCAACGTGCCGGAGAGCGTGAAGTCGCAGCTACGCGGGTTCTCCGCTGACGGCAGCACGCTGCCGCTGTTCGTGCAGGCGGAGAAGATGACCACCAGCACCGCCGACGTCGGTGGCGTCAAAGCCACCGTGCTGGCCTCGCGCGACGGTCTCATGGCGGGCGTGGTGTGGGTCGAGGACGGCATCGTCACCGCGGTGGCGGGCCCGCTCAGCGTCGACGAGGTGCTGTCGGTCGCGCGCGGCCTGAAGGCGGGTCGATGACCGCCTCGATCGACGCCGCCCAGCAGCTCGTCGCCGACCTGCCCGCCACCGCGGCGGTGTGGTGCTCCGGGCTGCGCAAGCGGTACCGCCGGCAGACCGCGGTCGACGGCGTGTCGTTCACCGTCGGCCGCGGCGAGGTGCTGGGCCTGCTCGGCCCGAACGGCGCCGGCAAGACGACCGTCATCAAGATGCTGCTCGGTCTGGTGCGGCCCGACGCCGGTGAGGTGCTGCTGCTCGGACGGCCGGGAGCCGACCCCCGGGCCCGCGCCCGCGTCGGGTACCTGCCGGAGCTCTTCCGGTACCAGCCGTGGCTGACCGCCACCGAGGTGCTCATGCTGCACACCAGGCTCGCCCGCATCACCGTGCCGGCCGAGGAGCAACGCCAGTGCCTGGCCATGGTCGGCCTCGCCGACCGCGCCGGCGACCGGGTCGGCAGCTTCTCCAAGGGCATGCAGCAGCGGGTCGGGCTGGCCGTGGCGCTGGTCGCCCGTCCCGAGCTGGTGATCCTCGACGAGCCGACCAGCGCCCTCGACCCGCTCGGCCGGGCCGACGTGCGCGACCTGCTCCTGGAGTTGAAGGAGCGCCAGGTCGCCGTGATCCTCAACTCGCACCTCATCGGCGAGGTCGAGCGGGTCTGCGACCGGGTGGTGATCCTCGACAAGGGCCGGGTGGCCGCCGACGGCACGCTCGCCGAGCTGCTCGGCCAGCGCGAGCTGCGGATGCGCCTCGACGGGGTCACACCCGAGGCGCGGGAGCGGCTGGCCGCCGCCGGTCGGCTCACGAACCAGGGCGACGCGTACACGGTCACCCTGCCGCCGGACCACGACGACGCGCACGTTCCCGATCTCGTGGCCGACCTGGCCGGCCTGGGCGTGCGCATCCACTCCGTTGAACCGGGCCGGATCAGCCTGGAAGAGCGGCTGCTGGGCATTCTCCGAGGGGACCAGGCATGATCATTCTGACCGTCGCCGCCCTGACCCTGCAGGAGGCGGCCCGCCGCAAGGTGCTGCGCTCGCTCGCGGTGCTGACGGTGCTGCTGCTCAGCCTCAGCGCCTGGGGTTTCTGGCGCATCAACGCCGAGTTCGACGGGCTCACCACCGGCGAGTCGACCATCGCCACCGCGGCGGTACTCAACCTGGTGATGTTCGGGTTGAGCCTGATCGCCGCGCTCGGGACGGCGTTCCTGGCCGGTCCCACGCTGGCCGGCGACATCGAGAGCGGAACAGCGCTGTCGATGCTGGCGCGGCCGGTGCACCGCGCGTCGGTCCTGGCCGGCAAGTGGCTGGGCCTGGTGACCTTCGGCGGCGGCTTCGTGCTGCTCGCCGGCCTCACCCAGCTGCTCATCGTGCGGACCACCACCGGCTACTGGCCCCCGCGTCCGGCGACCGGCCTGGCGCTGCTCGCCGCACAGACGATCGTGCTGCTGACCCTCGGCCTGCTGCTGTCGACCGCGATCTCGCCAATGGCGTCGGGGATCGTGGCCGTGGGGCTGTTCGGCGCCACCTGGGTCGCCGGCGTGGTCGGCGGCGTCGGGCGGGCGCTGAACAACGGAAGCGTCGAGCAGGTCGGCACGGTGTCGCGGATGCTGCTACCGACCGACGGCCTGTGGCGCGGCGCGATGAACGCGTTCCAGGACCCGTCGCTGCTGTTCCAGTTCAGCGAGGCGTTCCGCGGCCACCCGTTCCTCAGCGACACGCCGCTGAGCGCCGGCTACATCGCGTGGACGGTGGTGTGGACCGCCCTGGTCCTGGGGCTGGCGACGCTGGCCTTCCACCGCCGCGACCTGTAAATCGGGTGCGGCGGCCGCCGCCCATCGTCGACAATGCGGGTCTGCCGAGGAAGGGAGAGGTCATGCGAGGCCTGGTCATGTCCACGTGTGGAGGATTCATGACCGTGAAGGGCTTCCCGCTTGCCTCGCCGCACCCTCAACCTCGGAGTACTCGCCCATGTCGACGCCGGTAAGACGTCACTGACCGAACGCCTCCTTTACGAGGCGGGCGTCGTCGACCGGATCGGCAGCGTCGACGCGGGCACCACGTCGACCGACTCGCTGGAGCTCGAACGCCAGCGTGGCATCACGATCCGGTCGGCGGTCGCGTCGTTCGCCGCGCACGGCACGCTCGTCAACCTCATCGACACGCCCGGCCATCCCGACTTCATCGCCGAGGTCGACCGGGTGCTCGAGGTGCTCGACGGCGCCGTGCTCGTCGTGTCGGCCGTCGAGGGCGTGCAGCCGCAGACGCGGGTCCTGATGCGGGCGCTGCGCCGGCTGCGGGTCCCGACGCTGGTGTTCGTCAACAAGATCGACCGACCGGGCGCGAGCGACGCGCGGACCCTCGACGCGATCACCCGGCGCCTCACCCCGGCGGCCGTCGCGATGGGCCGCGCCACCGGGCTCGGCAGGCCGGACGCGCGGTTCCTGCCGTGGCGGCCCGCCGAGGCCCGCCGCCGGCTCGTCGACACCCTGAGCGCACGCGACGACGCCCTCCTCGCCGAGTTCCTCGCCGGCGAGCCGACCGTTGAGCGCCTCCACGCCGCGCTCGCCGGGCAGGTGGAGGCGATGATCGCGCATCCGGTGTTCTTCGGGTCGGCGATCACCGGCGCCGGGATCGAGCCGCTGGTCAGGGCGCTGGTCACGCTGCTGCCGGCGGCGACCAGCGACGCGGGCGCGCCGTTCGTCGGGCGCGTGTTCAAGATCGAGAAGGGCCCGGTCGCGTACGTCCGCGTCGACACGGGCACCCTGCGCGTGCGCGACCGGGTCAGCGCCCGCGGCGGCCGGGTCGGCCGCGTCACCGCGCTCGGCGTCTTCACCGACCGCGGCGAGGTCGCCGGCGGCGAGGTCGGGCCCGGCGGCATCGCCGCCGTCCGGGGGTTGGCGTCCGTACAGGTCGGCGATGTCGTGACGGTCGGTGCCGTCTCCACCATCAGAGGTGACGCACGGACCGCACGCCATTTCGCCCCACCCACCCTGTCGACCGTGGTCGTGCCCGACCACCCGGAGCAACGGGCCGGGCTGCGCCAGGCGCTCGCGTTCCTCGCCGCGCAGGATCCGCTGATCGACGTCCGGCAGGACGACGTCCGGCACGAGATCTCGCTGTCCCTGTACGGCGAGGTGCAGAAGGAGGTCGTCGCCGCGACGCTGGCCGCGGAGTACGGCGTCGCGGTGACGTTCCGCGACACGACCCCGATCTGTGTCGAACGCCCGGCCGGAACGGGCTCGTCGGCCGAGGTCCTCTTCGCGCCGGGCAACCCGTTCACCGCGACGCTCGGGCTGCGGGTGGAGCCGGCGCCACCCGGGTCGGGCGTCACCGTGCGCACCGAGGTCGACCTCGCCTCGATCCCGATGTACGTGTACAAGCGGCAGGACGCGTTCGCCGCGATGATGGCCGGCTACATCAGGGCGGCGCTGGCCGAGGGCCTGTGCGGCTGGGAGGTCACCGACTGCGTGGTGACCGTGGTCCGCAGCGGCTACCAGGCGCCCAGCACCACGGCCGCCGACTTCCGCCGGCTCACGCCGGTGGTGCTGATGCGGGCGCTCGCCGAGGCCGGCACGCGGGTCTGCGAACCGCTGGCCCGGGCGCGGGTGGAGGTGCCGGCGGAGACGGTCGGGCCGCTGCTCGCGGTGCTCGGGCGCGCGTCGGCGGTCGTGACCGCGCAGACCCGCGACGGCGACCTCGTCACCGTCGAGGCGCTGCTCCCGGCGACCGCGGTGCCCGCGGTGCAGCGCCAGCTGCCGGGAACCACGGGCGGCGAGGGCTCGATCGAAACCGACTTCGGCGGCTACCGGCCGGTGACGGGCAGCCCACCCGTCCGCGGGCGCACCACCCCCGACCCGCGCAACCTCGACGAGTACCTGCGCGTCCAGCGGTGACCCTGTCCGACAGGTACCGGACAGCGCCGGCCCGCCGTCGGGAGGACCGTGGATGTCCATGACGTACCCGCCGCTGACCGTGCGGCTGGCGACAATCGTGCACCGCCTCGGGCTGGCCAAGGCCGACGACGACGCGCTGCGGACGGCCGTCGACCGCGCGGTCACCCGGACCTTCGACGACCGGCCCTGGGTCGGCCCGCTCCTCGACGCCGTGCTCGCCGGCCGCGCCACCGACGAGCCGGTGCCCTGCCCCGGCGGGCCGGACGGGCTCGTCGCGGTCCTCCTGGAGGTGACGACCCGCGACGGCGGGTCGCTGTGGATGGACCGCGACGGCGACCGCTGGCGCTGGGTGATGCCCCGGCTGAACCTGGTGCTGAGCCTGGGCCCGACGGACTACACGCTTACCACCTGGGTCACCGCGTTCCCGCGGCTGACGACCGGCCTCGCGACGATCCTGTACGGGCTCGGCGTCGCCGGTGACGACGACGCGGCGCTCCGCGCCGACGTGCACGAGGCCGTGTGGGTGCGCTTCGGCGACCGCGAGCCGCCGGCCTGGATGGGCGCCGTCGTCGACGGGATCATCTACGGGCGCTTCGACCTCCGGCCGGTGCCGATCCTGGCCGGCGGCGACGTGCTGCTCAACATCCTCACCGAGCTCCAGCAGCGGTTCGCGGTGTCGTTGCACGTCGAGGACGGGTGGTGGTCGTGGTCGCTGCCGGCGTTCGGCGCCTGCCTGTTCGTCGGCGGCGGCCGCTACACCATCACCCCGCTCGATCCGGGTTAGGGTCCGACACGTGCCGCCACCCGACCCCGACCCCGGCTCGCCGGCGGTTCTGGTGCTCGCCGCCGCGATCGTCGGCGCGCCGTCGGCGTCGCGGTGGGCATTCGTCCGCCTGTTCCTCACGGCGCTCGTCGGGGTGGTCGCCGACGTGTCGGGGCCGCCGCCGCGGTCACCGGTGCTCGGTGACCTGGAGGTCACCCGGCGCGACACCGGCGCGACGGTGCTGCGGGTCGACGGCGCCACCGCCGACCTGCTGGACCACGTGCGTCAGCAGCTCGACGAGCTGACCGTGGCCGAGTTCCTCGACCGGTGGAGCGTCGACCCCGACGCGCTTCACTCCACCGGGACGTAGACGACGTCGACCACGAGGTCGGGGCGCTGCGCCCGCACCTGGTCGGCCGTCTCCCGGGCCTTGGGCGTCGTCGGGACCAGGAGCACCGGCGTGCGCACCCGGTCGATCGTCTGCACGAAGTGCACCACGGGACCTTCCGGGCTCTCCGGCAGGAACTGGGTGAAGTACGGCTGCACCCGCCCGGAGGTCCGCTGGAGCATCGCCAGGTACAGGCTGCACATCAGCGTCGCGTACGAGCCCTCGGTGACGACGATCGTCGCCGCGCCCGCCCGCGCCGGCACCTGGTCGTCGACCGTCGTGACCCAGTTGGCGACCACGTTGTTGCGGGCCGGCTTCCCGGCGTGCCACTGGCGGGCGGTCTGCTCCACCTTCGTCGGCTCGTAGGGGCGGGTGTCGACCACCAGCCCGCCGGCGACCGCGACGGCGACCGCCAGCAGCGCCGCCGACGCCACCTCGGCGGGGCGGCCGAGGAGACCGGCCGGCCGCTTCGGGCGGGGCATGAACAGGGTGACCGCGCCGAGCCCGACGAGCAGCGTCACGAGCATGCCGTGCAGGGACTTCTCGAGGTAGTACACGCCCTCGGCGTCGGTCAGCTTCTGGTGGGCCAGGAACGCGGCCGGCAGCGCGGCGACGGCGAGCGCTGTCGCCCCGTACGCCCGCCAGACCCGCAGCCGGCGCCCGGCCGGCGACAGCACCGCCGCCGCGACGACGAGCGCGAGCGTGACCAGCAGGCCACGCGGGATCGGGAAGACGCCGCCGGCGTCGCCGAACTTGTCGTCCTGGTTCGCGTAGGCGACCCCGACGACCGAGACCACCGACGCCAGCGCACCGGCGACGACCGCGACCGGGACGACGAACAGCAGGTGGCGGAGGACGTCGGACCGGCGCCGCCACAGCCAGACCACGATCGCCAGGCCCGCCGCGGGGAGGTAGAGGTGGTAGCTGAACCCGATTCCGACGAGCATCGCCGCGGCGAGCACCGCCGTCTGCCGGAACGACGCGGGCGGCCGCGCCAGGATCGCGACCAGCACGGCGAGGAACGCGAGGCCGAGCATCTGGCCCGGGAACCCGAAGATCGGGAAGATCGACAGGTCGCCGTAGATCAGCACGATGGTCAGCACGGCCAGCAGCGGCATCCGCCGCGGCCAGGTCAGCAGCGGCCCGGCGATCCACGTGGCGGCCCACATGATCGCGAGGGCCAGCAGCACGTACGTCGCGACCATGAACATCACGTAGTGGTCGACGAACTCCGGCATCGCACCCGGTCCGGTACCGGAACGGACGAAGTTGTCGAGGAGGCCGGCGCTCAGGTGCCAGCCCGACGGGTAGTACCGCAGGATGTCGTACAGGTCGGGGACGTCCGCCGCGCGCTCCGGGAACGCGTAGCCGCCGAGGCGGCGGATCACGTCGACCATCGTCACGTGGCGGGCCTGGTCCTCACCGCCCGTGATCAGCCCGAGCCGGCCGATGGTGCCCGTCCGCAGGTACGGCCAGGCCACGTACCAGGCCACCACCGCGACCGCACCGAGCGTGACGACGTCGCCGACGGTGGGCCGGGGCAGCCGCCACTCCCGACCGGTGACGTGGAGGGTGGCGAGCACCAGGAACGCGAGCGTCGCGACCGGCCACGGGTGCATCCCGAACGGCCAGGCGGTGAACAGCAGCCCGGCGGCGCAGGTCGCGCCGGCCAGCAGCATGGTCGTCAGCAGGAGCCGGTCGAGCAGCGTGCGGCCCGCGCCGAACAGCCCGGCGGTGGCGACGAGGAGAGCGGGTGGCAGCAGCCAGTCGGCCCCGACCAGGTGGGTCAGGGCGGGGACGGCCAACGCCAGCGTGAACAGGATGCCGGCGCGGAGCCACGGCCGTGCTGGCCGGGACGGTGGGTGGGCATGGTTCACCGGACGTGTCTGAACAGCGGCGGACACCCCGCACACGATAGGGCTCGATTCGCCGAACGCGAAACCCACTATCCGTAATGCCGCAAAGTGACTCTCGGTCACCGGGCCGCGCTCACGAGAACAGCGCGACCAGAGTGGCGTGTGCCCTGCCGAGCCGGCCGGCGTCGGTGCCCGTCTCGACCACCACGCGCTGGCAGCCGTCGAGTTCGACGTACAGCGTGCCGGCGGTGTCGTCCGCCGGGCGGACCAGGGCGAACAGGCTGGCCGGGGTGGTGCAGGCCGGTGCGGCGGTGGTCTGCTTCAACGCCGCCGCGAGCGCCGGTCGCCGCTGCGCCGGCAGCTCGGACCCGCGCTCGAACGTGCCGGTCGGCTTCCCGCCTCCCCGCTCGGCCGGCGGGACCCGGTACACGCAGACGCGCAGCGCGGCGGCCGACGGGAACGGGTCCTCCCCGGTGGGAGGTGACGCGTCCGTCCGGTGCTGGCCGGTGACCCACACGACGTCGGCCCAGTTCTGGGTGCAGCCGGTCGCCGCGGCCCCCGACGACTCGAGCTCGCGCACCGGGCGCGCCGAGACGCGCACCAGCGTGAGGTTCTCGACCGCCCGCCGAACCTCGATGCGGATCTTCCCGCACGCGTCGGCCGGGGTGCCCGGCCGCACCCACCGGCCGTCGGCGTCGACGAGGGCGAACCACGGGACGCCCGGCAGGTCGGCCGTGCAGGCGCCGGTGGTGCGGCGCTCGTCGGGCAGCCGGACGGCGTCGAGCACGGCGGCCACGTCGTCGGGTCCGTCGGCGCGGCTCTCGGCGGCGACGAGGTCCGTTGCGCCGTCGGCCCGCTTGTCGGGCTCCAGCCGGCACACGACCACGGCCGTCGGCTCGAAGTCGGCGCCGAGCCGGGGCAGCTGGAGCGACTCGGCCGGGTTCAGGTCCGGCAGGGGCACCGGCGCGCCGACCGCGGAGCAGGAGGTCCACGAGGGCTGCGGCTCGGCCGGCGCCCCGGGCGGGCCACCGGCCGAGCCGGCCGATCCGGCCGAGCCGCCGCAGCCGGCCACGAGAACCATCACGAGCCCGGCGAGAAGGGGAGTCCGCATGCCTGTCCGACGCGGCCGGCCGGCACGCGGTTCCGCTACGCGCCCTCGACCCTGCGCTTCAGCGCGACGAGGTCGGCGAGGACCGCGTTCGCGTCGCGGTCGAACTCCCCGTCGGTCATGCCGGGCTGGCGGCGGACGCTGAACACCACCTCGCAGCCGGTGCCGTCGGCGGTGACCCGCATCGGGTTGTAGAACGTCTCCCCCGACTCCACCGTGACGTGGTGGTCGAGCACGCCGAACTCGTTGGGTGGCGCCCAGTCGAGCACGATGCGCCCCATGGGCGACTCGGCGACCCACCGGCCGTCGACCCGGTCGACGGAGCTGCACAGCCCCGGGGCCCACTCCGGCAGGTTCGCGGGGTCCGACGCGTAGTCGTAGACCTCCTTCAGGGGCCGGTCGATGTACGTGCTGACGTGTCGCGAGGTCATGGCGTCACGGTAGAAGACCGCCGGCCGGACCGTATTGAACGGAACGGACACTCTGTTACCGTTGTCCACATGCGACCGTCCGTCTTCGTGATGATGCCCCGCCAGCGGGGCTAGCTGACGCTGCACGGACGACGATCCGAGGCCCCGTTCACGGGGCCTCGACGTGTTTCTGAACCGCGTTTCTGAACCGCGTTTCGGGGCCCCGGTGGATTCCAGGAGGTTCCGATGTACTACGTCACCACGACCATCCCCTACGTCAACGCCCGCCCGCACCTCGGGTTCGCGCTCGAACTGGTGCAGGCCGACGTGCTCGCCCGACATCGCCGCCAGCGCGGCGAGCCGGTGCGGTTCCTGTCGGGCACCGACGACAACTCGCTGAAGAACGTGCTCGCCGCCGAGGCCGAGGGCGTGCCGACGCAGGACCTGGTCGACCGCAACGCCGCCGCGTTCGAGGCCCTGCGCGACCCGCTGGTGCTGTCGTTCGACGACTTCATCCGCACCAGCCGCGACCCGCGCCACCGGCCGGGAGTGGAACGGCTGTGGCGCGCCTGCGCCGCGTCGGGCGACCTGTACCGCCGGCACTACCGGGGGCTGTACTGCGTCGGGTGCGAGCAGTTCTACACCGACGCCGAGCTCCGCGCCGGCCGGTGTCCCGAACACGGCACCCCGCCGCAGCCGGTGGTCGAGGAGAACTGGTTCTTCCGCCTGTCGCGGTACCGGGACCGGCTCGCCGAGATCATCCACAGTGGACAGTTGCGGATCGAGCCGGCCGCCCGCCGCAACGAGGTGCTGAGCTTCATCGCGCAGGGGCTCGAGGACTTCTCCATCTCCCGGTCGCACACGCGGGCCCGCGGCTGGGGCATCCCGGTGCCCGACGACCCCGACCAGACCATCTACGTCTGGTGGGACGCTCTCGGCAACTACCTCACCGCGCTGGGCTACGCCGACGACGCCACCGACTACCGCCGCTGGTGGGCCGGCGACGGCCGGCGCGTGCACCTGCTCGGCAAGGGCGTGCTGCGCTTCCACGCGGTCTACTGGCCGGCGATGCTCCTGTCGGCCGGCGCGCCCCTGCCCACCGACCTGCTCGTGCACGACTACCTCACCGTCGACGGCGAGAAGATCAGCAAGTCTACGGGCGCGGCCGTGGACCCGGTCGACCTGGTGACCCGGTTCGGCACCGACCCGGTGCGCTGGTGGCTGCTGCGCGAGGTCCCGCGGGTGGGAGACGTCGACTTCACCGTCGAGCGGCTCGTGGCCCGGGCCAACGGCGATCTCGCCGGCGGACTGGGCAACCTCGTGCACCGCGTCGTCACGATGGTCCACAAATACAACGACGGACGCCCGCCGGTGGGCACCGGACCGGAGCACCGGCTGACCGCGCAGGTCGCGCAGCGGGTCGACGCGGCGCTGGAGGCCTTCGACCTCCGCGCCGCCACCGCCGCCGTGTGGACCATCGTCGAGGAGGCCAACCGCTACATCGAACGCACCCGGCCCTGGCATCTGTCCACAGTGGACCGTGACGACGCGCTCGACGTGCTCCTGCGCGCCTGCCGAGCGCTCGGTGAGCACCTGGCCCCGTTCCTGCCCGACACCGCGGCCCGGATCGCCGCCCGGTGCACGCCGGTCGACGGCCGGCTGCCCGAGCCGCGGCCGCTGTTCCCGCGGATCCTCACGGCCACTCCCGCGACAGCCGGGTGAACGTCGCGGGGTCGCTGTGCAGCGGGATGACGCACAGCAGGTGACCGCCGGGTGCCCGCAGGATGCGGCACTCCAGCCACCGGTTCACCTCGACCGCGCCGAGGGCGACCAGCCGCGCCGTCTCCGCGTCGACGTCGTCGGTCTCGATGTCGACGTGGTAGCGCGGCTGGTCGTCGACGGCCTGCACCGCGAGCACCAGGTCGGGCAGCGCGTCGCGGAGCCCGGTGAACTGCGGCTCGTCGGGCGGCGACTGCGTCGGCGCGCCCAACGCCTGCGACCAGAACGTGGCGGCGGCGGGCGCCTCGGCGGCCGGCGTGTCGATGAGGATCGTGGAGAGCCTGCTGCGATGCGTCATGTCCCGATCCTCACAGACGGCCCTACAGGCGGTGGAGCGCCACGTCGGTGAGCCGGCCGTCGGCCGCGGTCGCGGTGAGGTAGGTGTGGTGCGGCTGGCGCCGCCGGTCGGTGGGCGAGCCGGGGTTCAACAGCCGCGGCCCGCCGGGCGCCGTCGTGTCCCACGGGATGTGCGAGTGGCCGAAGACCAGCACGTCGACGTCGGGAAACCGGTCGGCGCAGCGCTTCTCGCGTCCCGTCGCCGGTCCCGTCTCATGGACCACGGCGAACCGCACGCCGCCGAACTCCGCGCGCGCGACCTCGGGCAGGCGCCCGCGCAGCGCGGCGCCGTCGTTGTTGCCGTAACAGGCGAGGAGACGGGCGGAGCGCGCCTCCAACGCGTCGAGCAGCGCCACCTCCACCCAGTCACCGGCGTGCACGACGACGTCGGCCGCGTCGACCGCGGCCCACAACGGCGCGGGCAGGTCGCGGGCGCGCCGGGGAACGTGGGTGTCGGACATCAGGACCAGTCGCACGCCCCGAGCCTATGGCCCCACCGAGACACGGCGCCGGCGCGGTCCGCGACGGCGTTCCCTCCGGCGGCGGCATGCCAGCCAGTGCGGCCGGGTCGTCGGTGCGCAGGTCGAGCACGCCGCCGAGGACCGTCACCCACCGCGGTGTCGGCTCGACACGCCCCACCGTGAGCCCGTACAGGAGGGTCTCGGGCCAGCCGACGAGCCGGCAGACGGTGCCGCGGTCGAGGTTCCGCACGGCCAGCAGCCGCCACAGCACGAGGCCGAACGTCATCGACGCGACCGGTGGCACCCCCGGCCCGCGCGGCGCGGCCGCCGGCAGCGACCGGGCGAACCCTCGCACCGACGCGATCCGCTCCGGCGGCAGCCAACAGGCCCGCTCGAGCACCCGACGCACGTGGCGCCTCGCGTCGAGGGTCGGCCGGCATCATCGCGGGCGGCACCGCGTCGTCCACGACGGGCAGGGTACCGGGGTCGGCGGGCGGTTGAGCTCAACCAGGGTCGAGGTCCAAGGATGGTGGCGTCGCCACCCCGCAGCACGTGTCGGGCGACCGGCTGATCCTCGGCGTGGGCTCCGGCGGCGGTGCCGCGCAGTGGGCGGCGGCGGGCGTCCCGTACGCCGAGCGCGGGCCCCGCACCGAGACGGCGCTGCGCCTGCTTCCGCGGCTGCTGGGCGAGGGCTGGTTCCCCTCGCTGCTGACGCCCGCCGACCTCCGGATCGGCGCGGCCGACCTCGTCGAGGCCGCCCACCTCGCCGCCGCACGGCCCGCCCCGGCCACGCAGCCGGCGAACCGGCCGCCGCACCGCGACTCGCGGTTTTCGGACACGCCGACCCACCGCCACCCCCCGCCACCCGCCGACGACCGGCCGCCAAGCCGACCTTGGACGATCGTGCACCCTCTGGGCATGCACAGACGTCCAAGATCGGTCGCGACGTACCCGACCGCAGTCCGAAAAGACCGCTGTGAACTGTATTGCGCGTCGCACAAGCACGAACAGGCCGCCTCACGGCGTCGGCTGCACCGGGAGCGGCGACGTCGGCTTGATCTCCTGCAGCCGCAGCAGGGTGTTCAGGCGCTGGGCGCCGCGCGTCGACAGGCGCACCAGGACCTGCTGGAGCTCGGCCACGTCGCGCGCCACCACCAGGAGCATCGCGTCGATCTCGCCGGCCACCCAGTCGGCCGCGATGATCTGGGGCATGGCCCGCACCGCGTCCTCGAAGCCGCGGTTGGCGCGCGGATCGTGCCGGGCCAGCGTCACCGACACGTACACCTGCAGCGGAAAGCCCGCCTCGGCCGGATCGAGCCGCGCGGCGATGAGCCGCACCACGCCGGTCTCCTTCAGGCGGCGCACGCGGTTGAGCGTGCCGGCCGGCGACAGCCCCGCGATCCGGGCCAGCTCCACGTTGGTGCGGTCGGCGTCCTCCTGAAGCTCGCGCAGTAGCAGGATGTCAATTTCGTCAAGTCGAACGGCCATTCTGCTGAATATAGTTCAGCCGAGGCGCCGATCGGGTCGATATACAGCAGCGACCGTGGACCATCGGATCATGCGCACCAGGACCCTGCTCGCCCTGACCTCGTCCGGACTCCTCTGGGGCACCACCGTTCCCCTGTCGAAGGTGGCCCTGGCCGACTGGGGACCGGCCTGGCTCACCGTCGCCCGCTTCACGCTGGCCGCGCTGCCGCTGGCGTGGATCGGCCGGCGGCACCTGCGACGGGCCCTCACTCCCGGCGTCGCCGGGTGGGGCGTCGCCGGCTACGGCGTGGTGATCGTGCTGCAGAACGCCGGCATCGAACGCACCAGCGTGTCGCACGCCGCCCTGCTGATCGGCGCGATGCCGGTGCTGGTCGCGCTGCTCACGGTCGGGCTCGGCCGGGGCCGCGTCGGGCCGGTCGCGTGGCTGGGGTTCGCGGTCGCGCTCGGCGGTATCGCGGTCATCAGTGTCGACGGCGTGGGCGCGGCCTCGCTGGCCGGTGACGCCCTCGTGCTCGTGTCGCTGCTGTTCGCGGCCGCGTTCATGGTGGCCCAACCGCGGCTGCTCGCGGGCCGTGACCCGGTCGCGGTGACCGCCGTGCAGCTCGCCGCCGCCGCCCTGGGCACCCTGCCGGTGGCGGTGGCCGTCGACGGTGTGCCCACCGCGGCGCCCGGCGCGGCGCCGATGGCGGCCATGGTCGGCCTGGCGGTCGGCGGCACGCTCGTGCCGTTCACGCTGTTCGCCTGGGCCCAGGCACGGATCTCGCCGGAGGTCGCCGGCGCGTTCCTGAACCTGGAGCCGCTGGTCGGCGTCGTGCTCGGCGTGGCCGCGTTCGGCGACCCGCTCGGCGTTCCGCAGGTCGTCGGTGGAGCGGCGATCCTCGCGGGCATCGGTCTCAACGCCGTTCCCCTCGGCGGGCGGCGGACCGGCCCGGCGGCGGCCGGGCCGGCGGTCACCAACCCGGCGGCCGGATCCACGGCCGGATCCACAGCGGGGCCGCGGGAGCTGACCGGCGCCGGCGTGGGATAGCCGGGGCGTGGGTACGGTCCACCCGTGCTGATCTCCGAGTTCGCCGACCTCGTCCTCGGCCACGTCGGATCGCCGGCCGGGCGGCCGTCCGTCCTCGCCGTCGACGGGCGCAGCGCCAGCGGCAAGACCACGCTCGCCGCCCGGCTGGCCGACGCCGTTCCCGGCACGACCGTGGTGCACACCGACGACATCGCCTGGTGGCACTCGGTCTTCGACTGGGTCGACCTGATCGTCGACGGGGTCCTGGAGCCGGTGCGGCGCGGCGCGGCGGTGTCGTACCGGCCGCCGAAGTGGGACGAGCGTGGCCGGGCCGGCGCCGTGGTGGTTCCGGCCGGCCAGCGGTTGCTGATCGTCGAGGGGGTCGGTGCCGGCCGGCGCGAGCTCACCGACCACCTCGACGGCGTCGTGTGGGTCGAGACCCCGCGGGCGGCCCGCGACCGCCGCGACGAGGCGCGCATGGCGGCCGGAGAGGTCAGCCGCGAGACCTACGAGTCGTGGATGGCCGAGGAGGAGCCGTTCGTCGCTGAGCAGCGCGCGTGGGAGCGCGCGTTCGCCGTCGTCGACGGAACCTCGTCCACCACAGTCGGACTTTTGTCGGAAGCCCACGTGAATGACACGTGACATGAATGAACGATGACCATCACTGCCTGCCTAGCGCTCGCTTGATCACAGGTGCGATGATCTACCCCTGCCTGGCACCCGTCCGACCACAAAGGACGGTCCGCGGCAAAGGGGGTTCCTCCATTGTCTGACGTACTGCCTTGACCGCCGTCGCGGACCCGGCTCCCGTCGCCGCGACCCTGACGGAGGCGTTGTCGCAGGCGACCGAGAGCGGCCGGGTCGGCGCACTCGCCGCCCGCGGCCAGCGCGACCTCACCGACCGCGCCGTCGCGTATCCCGAGCTGTTCCCGCCGAAACCCTTCGACGGGACGCTGTTCGGCTCGGTCGCGCTCGCGAACGCCAACGCGGCACCCTGGTGCACGGGTGACCAGCTCACGGTCGCCAACCGCACGGCGTTGTGGATGTGCGCCGCCGACTGGCGCATCGACTACCGGGCGAAGACGGCCGGCGAGGCCGACGCCGTCGTCGCGCGCTGCCTGGCCGTCGCCGGCGGTCGCGAGCCCGCCGACGACGACGCGCTCGGCCGGTTCCTCGCCGAGATCCGGGCCTCGCTGGGCCCGGGTACCCGCACGCTGCGCCGGGCCTGGAGCACGGAGCTGCGGCTGGTGCTCGGCGCGATGGCCCGCGAACGGCGGTGGACGCTCGACCACGCCGCCGGCGGGCCGCTGCCGACGCTCGCCCGGTACCTCGCCAACTCCGACAGCTTCGCGTCGTCGTTCGTCAACGTCTCGCACTGGATCGCGCTGGGCGAGGCGGCGACGCTCGCGCACCTGCCCGACCTCACCGCGGCGGGCCGGGTCGTGCAGCGGATCCTGCGGCTGGTCAACGACCTCGCGACGTACGAGCGCGACGTCGCGTGGGGCGACGTGAACGTCCTGATGCTCGGCGTCGACCGGGCCGAGGCGACCGCGATGGTCGCCGGGCTCGTCGAGGAGTGCCTCGGCATGCTGGAGCCGCTGACGGAGCACTGTCCGCGGGAAGCGGTGTATCTGGCCCGGCAGATCGGGTTCAGCTCCGGCTTCTACCGGGTCGGCGACTTCTGGGGACGTCTGTGACGCTCCACGTCACCGGCGTGGCGGGTGCGGTGCGCGGCCTGTTCGACGGCATGGCGCGCGAGCCGTGGGGGCAGACGTCCCCGTCGGTGTACGAGACCGGTCGGCTGGTGACGCTGGCGCCGTGGCTCACCGGCCACGCCGAGCGGGTGCGGTGGCTCGTCGACACCCAACACCCCGACGGGACGTGGGGCGCACCCGACGGGTACGCGCTGGTCCCCACGTTGAGCGCGGTCGGGGCGCTGCTGTCGACGGACGCCTCCGCGGCCGCCGACCGGGGGCTGCGCGCGCTGGCCGCGCTCATCCCCCGCCTCGCGACGGTGCCGGACACGCCCGCCGCCGACCTGCTGGTGCCGGCCCTGGTCGGCCAGGTCAACGACCACCTCCACCGCGCCGGTGGCCGACCGCCGCTGCCGCTGCCGGCGGGCATGACCGGCGGTCGGCTCGCGGCCGTACGCCGGCTGCTGCTCTCGGGCGCACCGGTGCCGGACAAGCTCCTGCACGCCGCCGAGTCCGTGGCCGACCTCGTGCGGGCCGCGCCGGCGGTGCATCCCGTGCCGCCGCCGGGCGCGGGGTGGTCGTCGGGCATCGTCGGCGCGTCGCCGGCGGCGACGGCCGCCTGGCTGGCATCGCGGCCGGACGCCGCCGGGCCGGCGCTGGCGTCGCTGGAGTATCTGGAGACCGTGGTGCGCCGGCACGGTGGACCGGTGCCGTGCGCGCTGCCGATCCCCGTGTTCGAACGGTCGTGGGTGCTCAGCACGCTCGCGCGGACGGGCGTCCCCTTCACGGCGCCGACCGCGATGGCGCGTGACCTGGCCGCGGCGCTCGGCCCGGACGGCACCGCCGCCGGGCCGGGCCTGCCGGCGGACGCCGACACGACGTCGGTGGCGCTGTTCGCACTCGCGTCGCTCGGCGTGCCGGCGGACCCCGGATGCCTGCTGCGGTACCGGGTCGACGGGCATTTCTGCACCTGGCCCGGCGAGAACGGCGTATCGGTGACCACCAACGCCCACGTCCTCGACGCCCTCGGAATGCACGTCGCGACCGGGGGTGTGTCCATCTCGGACAGTCTGGTGCCCACTGTGGACCGGCTGGCGGGGTGGCTGTGCGACCACCAGACAAGCGACGGTCCGTGGATCGACCGATGGCACGCGTCTTTGTACTATGCGACATCGTGCTGTGTCCTCGCGTTGGACCGGTTCGGCCGGTGGGGGCCGGCGGCCCGGGCGGTCACGCCCGCGGTCGACCGGGCCGTGGCGTGGGTGCTCGACACCCAACGACCCGACGGTTCCTGGGGTCGATGGACCGGAACCACCGAGGAGACCGCGTACGCGATGCACGTCCTGCTGGGTACCAGACGGACACCCGACGGCCGCACCGAGCGGGCCGTCGCACGTGGTCGCGCGTACCTTCTGGAAACGATCGACGCACCGGGACCCGCGCTGTGGCACGACAAGGACCTCTACCGACCCGGTGCCATCGTGCGCGCATTCACAATCGCCGCGCTGCACCTGGCCAGCGACCGCGGACCTCGGCCATCGGTCGATATAGTCTGACGATTCGCGCAGGGAAGATCACCGCTTCGTAACGTTTGTATTGGAATGCGAAGCGTGTACTGATAGCGTGCCCCGGGTGCTACGCGGTGAGCGACGGGCCACAAACCCGGCGTGAACGGTGGCCGATCCGAACCGAGAGGGTGCGGGTTCCGGCAAATCCCAGGCTGTGGATGGTGTGATGGGCTCCCGTGGGTCGCGCCTGCGTACCAAGATCGTTGCTCTCCTGCTCTCCCTGACGGCGCTCTGGGCGTTCGCGGCGTGGGTGACGCTGCGGGACGGCCTGAACCTGCTCGGGGTGCAGACACTCAACACCGCCGTCTACGAACCCTCCGAACCGCTGCTGCTCGATCTGCAGGTGGAGCGGCGGATGTCGATCGGGTTCCTCGGCACCGCGAGCGGCCCGAAGCCGGCCGAGCTCGACGCCCACCGGCAGAAGATCGACGGGCTGGTCACGACGTTCAAGGACTCCCTCGACGGCCGGCTGGCGGGCATCGCCACCGACGACGACCTGCGGGAGCGGCTCGACCAGCTCGTCGAGCGGCTCGACGGGCTGCCCGTGCTGCGCTCCGACATCGACAACCGTGCCATCGACCGGGTCGCCGCCGCCGAGGCGTACAACGTCGTCGTCGACTCGATCTTCCAGGTCTACTCCGCCCTCGGGCAGCTCGACGACCCCGGCATCGCACAGGACACCACCACGTTCATCGAGCTGAACCAGGCCCGCGAGCTGATGTCGCGCGAGGACGCGCTGGTCACCGGCGCGCTCGCCGCTGGTCGCATGAACGACGCCGAGTACGTCCGCTTCACCCAGTTCGTCGGCAACCACCGGATGATCGCCGCCGCCGCGGCCGACCGGCTTCCCGACGCCGACCGCGGCCGGTACGAGGCGATGGTCGCCGGTCCCGCGGCCACCGCGTTGCGCGCGGCCGAAGACAAGATCATCGCGGACGCGCGACCGGCGCTGCGGCTGCAGATCACCGCCGACGCCTGGCGCAAGACCGCCGACGACGCCCAGCAGGCCCTCCTCGACGTCGTCCTCACCGGTGGCGAGGCGCTGGTCGAACGCGCCACCCCGGTCGCCATCTGGGTGGTCATCCGGGTGCTGCTCGCGGCCGGCCTCGGGCTCCTGACCGTCATCGCGTCGGTCATCGTGGCGATCACGACGGCGCGGGCCCTGCTGCGGCAGCTGGAACGCCTGCGTGAGGCGGCCCGGCACCTGGCCAACGAGCGGCTGCCCGACGTCGTCGACCGGCTCAGCCGCGGAGAGACCGTCGACGTCGCCACCGAGGCGCCGCCGTTGGAGTTCGGCAGCGACGAGATCGGCCAGGTCGGCCAGACGTTCAACGCCGTGCAGGAGACCGCCGTGCGGGTCGCGGTCGAACAGGCCGAGCTGCGGCGCGGGGTCCGCGACATCTTCCTCAACCTGGCCCGGCGCACGCAGGCCCTGGTGCACCGGCAGCTGACGCTGCTCGACGAGATGGAACGCCGGCACGACAACGCCGCCCAGCTCGACGACCTGTTCCGGCTCGACCACCTGGCAACCCGCATGCGGCGCAACGCCGAGAACCTCATCGTGCTCTCGGGCGCGACACCGGGCCGGGCCTGGCGGCGCACCGTCCCGATCGTCGACGTGATCCGCGGCGCGGTCGCCGAGGTCGAGGACTACACGCGGGTCACCGTGCTGCCGACCGGTGAGTACGGGCTCGCCGGCCGGGCCGTCAGCGACGTCATCCACCTGCTGGCCGAGCTCGTCGAGAACGCGTTGTCGTTCTCGCCGCCGCACACCGAGGTCCAGGTCAAGAGCCAGCTCGTGGCGAACGGCTACGTCGTGGAGATCGAGGACCGCGGGCTCGGCATGACCGAGCAGGAGCTGGCCGACGCGAACCGGCTCATCGCCCGCCCGCCGGAGTTCAACCTCAGCGCGGTGCGGCTCGGGCTGTTCGTCGTGAGCCGGCTCGCCGAGCGGCACCGGATGCGGGTGCAGCTGCGCGAGTCGCCGTACGGGGGCACGACCGCGATCGTCCTCATCCCCCGCGAGCTGATCAGCGAGCTGGCCGACGAGCCGGTCCCGGTGCCCGCCGTCGTCGGTGCGCCGGCCGAACGCGCCGCGAAGCCCACGCCGGTCGCGGGTTCCGGAGAAACGGCGGGCTCCACGCGGTCAGCCCACACCGTGACGACGGCCGCGACCGCACCGACCACCGCGCCCCGCGACGAGCCGGTGGTGCAGCGCCAGACCTCCACCGGTCTCCCGGTGCGCAACCGCCAGGCGAACCTTCCCACGCCGCTCCAGGACGACGCGCCGCCGCCGGCCGCCGAACCCGAGGACCGCCCCCGTCCGCCGGAACGGGTCCGCAGCATGATCGCGTCGTACCAGGCGGGCACCCGACGGGCGCGGGCCGAGCTGCCACCGCGCGACCCCAGCCACCCACCGGACACGGGCGACCGGTAGACCGAGAACGACGAGAGGCACAGATGGCGACACCGAATGTCGACCTGACCTGGTTACTCGATGACCTCGTCGGTCGGGTCAAGCAAGCCGAGCACGCCGTCGTGCTCTCCGTCGACGGCCTGCTGAAGGCCTCGTCCCACGGCCTGAGCAAGGACGACGGCGAGCACCTGGCCGCGATCGCCTCCGGGATCCAGAGCCTGGCCCGCGGCGCGGGCAACCGGTTCAAGGGCGGGCCGGTGCAGCAGGTCATCGTCGAGATGGCGTCGTCGTTCCTGCTCATCACGGCCGCCGGGCACGGCGCGTGCCTGGCCGTGCTGGCCTCGGAGGACGCCGACCTCGGGCTGATCGCCTACGAGATGGCCATGCTCGTCACCCGAGCCGACCGGTTCCTGACCTCGCCCCAGCGAACCACCGAACCGCCGTCCTCCGGCGAGGTTCCGGATGAGTGAGACCCCCGACGAGCTCTGGGTCGACGACCACGCCGGCCCGGTGGTGCGCCCGTACGCGATCACCCGCGGACGCACCCGCCACGCCCACGGCGACTTCGACATCATCTCGCTCGTGACGACGCTGCGCCCCGCGACGCCGCACGACATCGGCATCGGGCCGGAGCACGCGTCGATCCTGCGGCTCGGCACCCGCCCGCAGTCGGTCGCCGAGCTGGCCGCGTACCTGCAGCTGCCGCTCGGCACCATCCGCGTGATGCTCGGTGACCTGCTGGAACGTGGACTGGTGCACATCCAGGAACCCCAAGCGCCGGACGGGTTCACCGACACGCACATCATCGAGGCGGCGATCAATGGACTCCGTGCTCTCTGACCCCGTGCCTGCCGTACTGCCGACCACCATCAAGATCATCGTCGCCGGCGGGTTCGGCGCCGGGAAGACCACCATGGTCGGCGCGGTCAGCGAGACCGGGCCACTGCGTACCGAAGAGGTGCTCACCGAAGAGGGCATCGGCATCGACAACCTGTCGGGCATCGAGGAGAAGGCGACCACGACCGTCGCCATGGACTTCGGCCGGATCACCCTCTCGCCCGAGCTGATCCTGTACCTGTTCGGCACCCCGGGGCAGAGCCGCTTCTGGTTCGTCTGGGACGAACTCGCGATCGGCGCGATCGGCGCGGTGGTGCTCGCCGACACGCGGCGCCTCGCCGACTGCTTCCCGTCGGTGGACTACTTCGAGCGGCGCGGCACGCCGTTCGTCGTCGCGGTGAACTGCTTCGAGGGCGCCAAACAGTACGAACTCGAAGACGTCCAACTCGCCCTCAACCTCGACGACGGCGTACCGGTCCTGCTGTGCGACGCGCGCGAGCGGGAGTCGAGCAAGAACGTGCTCATCACGCTGCTGCAGCACGCCAACGAGATCGGCCGGCGCAAGCGCGTCGACGCGTGACGCCGCGGAGGGCCGCTCGGGCCCTCCGCGGTTCCCTTCATGTGACCGGCTGCACCTTCGCCGGGCGTTCGACGGTGACCGGCAGGCCCCAGTCGGAGAACGTGGTCGTCATCATGACCTCGCCCTTGTCCAGGCGCTTCTTGATGGTCGTCTCCCAGGTGGCCACGACGACCATCGACGCGATGCGGCCGGTGCCGTCGAGGGTCACGTCACCCTTGAACGTCTGCGAGCCGTGATCGGCCGTGGTGGCATAGGAGAAGGTCAGGGTGCCGTCGGGCTTCTCGGTGACCGTGGCGTCCGCCTCGCGCAGCGCCTTCAGCAGACCCGCCGGGTCGGGCGCGGCGGCGTTGAGGACCGGCATCTCCGCGGCGCCGTACGTCAGCCGGTCGTGGGTGCCGGGGTACTGCCCGTAGAGGCTGTACTGCTCGTGCTCGCCGGGCGGCAGCTTGCCGTCGGCGCGGGGCTCCGTGCCGACGTAGCGGGTCCCCTTGATGAGGAGCTCGGTGGTGACCCCCCACTCGAAGGACGACTTCGCGTACCCGGTCGCCGTGTTCGGGTCGAACGCGCCCTCCCACACCACGGGCGGGCCTTCCGGCTGCTGGACGCCGTCGCTGCTCGCCCGGGCCTTCGTCTCGAACCGGATCCGGTAGCTGGTGCTGTTGCTCGCCGTGGCGGCGTTCGCGAGCCGGAGCGCCGGTGACTGCTGTGCCACCGTCTCGTCGCTCGTCTGCTCCGGCGCGGTGACGAACAGCCCGGCGGCGAGCGCGCCGGCGACGGCGACCACACCGAGGCCGTAACCGAGCCGGGTCACCGCGGCACGCTGGCGGTAGCCGCGCCGGGCGCGGCCCAGGACGTCGTCGGTGAGCGCGATGCCGCGCGTCTCCTGGCGCATGCCGGCGGCCAGGTGCTCTTCCAGGTCGGTGGTCATCACATCGCTCCGTTCGGGATCGGGAAGGTGTCCCAGCTCGCGGTCAGCTCGCGGAGACGGGACAGGCCCCGCGAGGAGGTCGACTTGACGCTGCCGACGGAGCAGCCGAGGATCTCGGCGGTCTCGGCCTCGGTGCGCTGCTCCCAGTACCGCAGGACGAGCACGGCCCGCTGGCGGGGCGGCAGCTGCGCCAGTGCCACGACGAGCGCCTGCCGCAGGGCGACGACGTCGGAGAGGTCCGTCGGGCCCACCGGCTCGGCGGTGACGAAGACCTCGGGACGGCGCCTGCGCCGGCGCCACTGGTCGACCGCCAGGTTGTACATGATGCGGCGCAGGTAGCCCTCCCGGTCCTCACGGACCTTGCCCCACGACCGCATCAGCCGCTCCAGGGCCGACTGCAGCAGGTCCTCCCCCGCCGCGCGGCTGCCGGTGAGCAGTACCGCGGTGGCCAGCAACGCGTTGCCGCGTTCGGCGACCAGTGCCTCGAGCCCTTCGAAGCTCCGCTTCCATAGCACGGGTTCTCCTCTCGTCGCGGTCATGACGACGCCACCGCGGGAAAGGTTGAGCGGCCCGGCGAAAATATCCTGCCGGACGCGGTGAGATGGACGGGTGGACGCTCTGCCGGTGCTGTGGCTGTACGGTCCGCCGGGGGTCGGCAAGACCACGGTGGGTTGGGAGGTGTTCACCCGGCTCGACTTTCCGGCCGGTTACGTCGACATCGACCAGCTCGGGATGTGTCACGGCCCGCCAACGGCCGGTGACCGCACGCCCGAACCGCCCGACGATCCCGGCCGGTACCGGATGAAGGCGCGCAACCTCGACGCGGTGGTGGTCAACCAGCGGGCCGCGGGGGCGCGGTTGCTCGTGGTCTCCGGGGTGGTCGACGCCCGCCGCGGGGTCGACCGCGACCTGCTGCCGCACGCCGCGGTGCGCACGCTGCGGCTGCGGGCCGATCCGGGCGAACTGCGCCGGCGGTTGGCTGGCCGGGCGCGACCGGGTGAGGACATCTCGCGCGAGCTGGCGTACGCCGCGGAGCTGGAGGTGAATCACGCCGACGACGAGTGCGTCGACACCACCGGGTTGGGGGTCGCCGAGGTCGTCGACCGGGTGCGGCTCGACGCGTCGTACCCGTCTGTCCACAATGGACCTTCGCTGGCCTGCGCCGCTCCCGGCGAGGTGCTGCTGGTGTGCGGCGTGACGGGCGTGGGCAAGTCGACGGTCGGATGGCAGGTGTACGACCGGATCCGCACGTCGGGCACCCATGCCGCGTTCGTCGACCTCGAACAGATCGGCTTCCACCGTCCGGCTCCCGCCGACCACCGGCTCAAGGCCGCCAACCTGGCCGCGCTGTGGTCGACCTACCACCGCGCGGGCGCCCGCCGGATGGTGGTGGGCGGCGAGGTCGAGACCGCGCAGGCGCTGCGCACGTACGCCGCGGCGCTCCCGGCCGCGAGGCTGACCGTGTACCGGCTCGACGCCGGCGCCGACACGCTGCGCGAGCGGATCCTGAGGCGCGGCCGGGGAGTCGGTGCCATCGACCTCGCCGGCGACCCGCTCATCGGGCGGCCGGAGCCGGCGCTACGCGAGGTCGCCGACCGGGCGGCGGCACAGGCCCGGGAGCGCGCGGGGGTCTGCGACGTTCTCCTCGACACCGACGGCCGGGAGGTGTCCGATCTCGTGGACGAGATCGTGCGTTACCAGGGCAGGGGGTGACCGTCGCGGAAGAAGCCGCCGGTCGGGCCGTCGTCGGGAAGACCCGCCGCCCATACGATGCCGCGCGCGCCCTCCCCGACCGGACGCCCGCCGGCGCCGCCCATGTCGGTGGCGACCCAGCCGGGGCACACGGCGTTGACGAGGATGCCGTCGCCGCGCAGGTCGGCGGCGAGCATGCGGGTCAACGCGTTCAGCCCGACCTTCGACGCGGTGTACGCCGGCGTGGCGCCACCCATGGAGGCGAACGACGCCGCCTCGCTGCTCACGTTGACGACCCGCGGATGCGCGCTGGCCCGCAGGGCCGGCAGCAGCGCCTGCACCAGCCGCCAGGGCCCGTACAGGTTGGTCTCGGCGGCCTGCCGCACCTGGTCGAGGTCGGCGTCGGGCGCGTGCTGCCACGTGTCGTAGAGGATCGCGGCGTTGTTCACCAGCGCGTCGACGTACCCGTACCGCTCGATGACGGTTCCGGCCACCCGCACGACGTCCGCTTCGACGGTCACGTCGAGGCAGAGCGGATGGACCTCGCCCGGGATCGCGGCCGCCGCGTCGGTTGCCGCCGCCGTCGAGCGGGCGGTGAGCACGACGGTGTCGCCACGCGCCGCGAACTGGCGGCACACCTCGTGCCCGATACCCCGGTTGCCGCCCGTCACCAGTACGATCACGCTCCGTCGGTCCCTTTCCCGCTTTCCGGCTCACCGCCGGTGACTCCGTCGTCATCCCATGACGACGACGCAGGCGTGCGGGTGCCGCGCGTGCACCGCCTCGTCGACCACGGCGATCGCGTAGTCCTCCATGGAGACCAGCGTCGAGCTCACCTCGCGGTCGCCGATCGTGTCGCGCGCGAGCTGGAACGTGCCGGTGCGCTCGCCGGGCGCGATGCCGCCGGGTGGCGGGCTCACATAGGTCCAGTAAAGGTCTTCGACGTCGCGGTAGTAGGTCAGTGCGTCGCGTTGGCCGACGATCTCCGGCGCGGCCTGTACGGGCAGGCCGGGCCGGTCGGCGTACTGCCCGCCGGCGGGGTCGCGCAGGCTGCCGAAGCCACCGACGACGATGAGCCGCGGTGGCGGGTCGAGCGTCCGCAGCGCGGCCACGACCGACCGGGCCGCCCGGACGTAGAACCCCGCGTCGTCGAGCTGGGCGGCGTGCCCGGCCGCGTTCACCACGACGTCGGCTCCGGCCACCGCGGCCGCGACCGCGGACGGATCGAACACGTCCGCCACGACGACGTGGTCGGCATCGCCGCCCGTCCGGACCACGGAGGTCACCTCGTGGCCGCGGCCACGGGCCTCCGTGACGATCCGGCTGCCGATCCGGCCAGCGGCGCCGATCACTGCCAGCCGCATGGACGCGACGCTAACACGGGCCCTGTGCACCGTGGGTCACACTGCTGCCCGAGCGCACGCATCGGCCGGACGGTCAGCGGAACGCGTCCGGGTGCTCACCCGCCGGTGGTCGTCCGGGGTCCTGAAACAGACATTCATCGCACTGCGGCGGTGACCGTCGGTTGCGAGAATCGAGCGTCGGCGTCGGGTAGCACCTCGAAGGGCGTTCGGATCGGTGACCACAACGCGTTCTCCCGACCCGGACGACGCATCGTCGATCGACGCGCGCGCGGCGCAGGGCCCCCAGTTCGGCAGGGGCAACGTCCAGCGGAACTACTTCGGCGGCCGGGCGCCCGTCACCTGGCCCTGCATGGCCGGGGTGCTGCCGCCGCTGGCCGACTCACGGCAGAACCGACCGGCCGACCGGAAGCTCGCCGACGCCACCGGTACGCCCGGAACTGTGGTGGTCTGCCAGGTGATCGCCGGCATGGGCGGTGTCGGCAAGACGCAGCTCGCCGCCGCCCTGGCCCATCGCCGTTGGGCCGGCAAGGACGTCGACCTTCTCGTGTGGGTGACGGCGACGTCGCGGACCAGCATCGTCAGCGCGTACTCCGAGGCGGCCCGGAAGGTGACCGGGCTCGACGACCCCGACCAGGAGAGCTCGGCCGGGCGCTTCCTCGCGTGGGCGGCGGAGCGGCACGGCAGGCGCTGGTTGATCGTCCTCGACGACCTGGCCGACCCCAACGACCTGGCCGGCCTCTGGCCGCCGGACGCGCCGACCGGACGGACGGTGGTGACCACCCGCCGCCGCGACCCCGTCATGCTCGACGGCCGGGAGCTGGTCGACGTCGACGTGTTCACTCCGACCGAGTCCCTCGGGTACCTGCGTGACAAGCTCGGCGACCAACCGGACCGGCTCGACCGGGCCGCCGAGCTGGCCGACGATCTCGGACACCTTCCCCTCGCGCTGGCACAGGCCGCGGCCTACATCCGCAGCCAGCGTGCCCGCATGACGTGTGCCCGGTACCGGGACAAACTCGCCGACCAACGGCGCCTGCTCGCTGATCTCGCACCGGCCGCGCTCCCCGATCAGCACCAGGAGACGGTCGCCGCCACCTGGCGACTCTCCATCGACCGCGCCAACAGCCTGCGCCCGGTCGGCGTCGCCCGGCCGCTGCTCGAGGTCGCCGCCCTGCTCGACCCGAACGGGATTCCGGCCGGACTGTTCGCCACGGCCGCGCTCACCGACCACGTCGGCGGCCGCCTCGGCCGCGAGGTCGACGCCGACGACGTCGACGAAGGGCTGCAGCTCCTACACCAGTTCAACCTGGTCGACATCGAAGACGACGCGGACAGCGTCCGCGTCCACGCGCTCGTACAGCGCGCGGTCCGGGAAGCGTGCGACGTCGACCGCAGGGCTACGGTGTCGCGCGCCACCGCCGACGCGCTCGTCCAGACGTGGCCCCGCATCGAACGCGACGCCGGTCACGCGCAGGCACTCCGGTCCAACACCGCGTACCTGCGTCGCGTCGCCGGCCGCCTGCTGTGGACCGACTCCGATGGAGGGCACGTCGCCCTGTTCCGGGCGGGGAACAGTCTCGGGGAGACAGGCCAGGTCGGCGCGGCCATCGATTACTTCGCCGACCTTCACGGGACAGCCGTCGACCACCTCGGTCCCGACCACCCCGACATCCTGACCACGCGCAACAACATCGCGTCCTGGCGCGGGCACGCCGGCGACCCGGCTGGCGCCGCCACCGCATTCCAGGACCTGCTCACCGATCAGCTGAGGGTTCTGGGCCCGGACCATCCCGACACGCTCACGACCCGCAGCAACCTCGCGTCCTGGCGCGGGCACGCCGGCGACCCGGTCGGAGCCGCCACCGCCTTCCAGAACCTGCTCGCCGACCGGCTGCACGTCCTCGGCCCCGACCACCCCGACACCTTCACCACGCGCGCCAACCTCGCCTACTGGCGCGGAGAGGCGGGCGACCCGGCGGGAGCCGCCACCGCGTTCCAGGACCTGCTCGACGACCGGCTCCGCGTCCTCGGCCCCGACCACCCCGACACCCTCACGACCCGCAACAACCTGGCCTACTGGCGCGGGCACGCCGGCGACCCGGCGGGGGCCGCGGCCGCGTTCCAGGACCTGCTCGACGACCGGCTCCGCGTCCTCGGCCCCGACCACCCCGACACCCTCACCACGCGCAACAACATCGCGTCCTGGCGCGGACACGCCGGCAACCCGGCGAGCGCCGCCGAAGCTTTCCAGGACCTGCTGACCGACCGGCTCCGCGTCCTCGGCCCCGATCATCCCGGTACCCTCACGACCCGCAACAACATCGCCTCCTGGCGTGGGCACGCCGGCGACCCGGCGGGAGCCGCGGCCGCGTTCCAGGACCTGCTCACCGACCGGCTGCGCGTCCTCGGCCCCGACCACCCCGACACCCTCACCACCCGCAACAACATCGCCCACTGGCACGGAAAGGCCGGCGACCCGGCCAGGGCCGCCACCGCCCTCGAAGACCTGCTGGCCGACCAGCTGCGTGTCCTCGGACATGACCACCCCGACACCCTCACCACCCGCAACAACATCGCTTACTGGCAGGGAAAGGCCGGCGACCCGGCCGGCGCCGCCGCCTCGTTCCAGGACCTGCTGGCCGACCAGCTGCGGGTCCTCGGGCCCGATCACCCGGACGCCCTCATCACCCGCAACAACATCGCCCACTGGCGGGAGGCAGCTGGCGGCGTTCAACCCGGAGAGACCACGCGAAACCCGGTCAGCCCCGGCTTCGCTCGGTAGTATCCACCGTCGACCGCGACGATCCCGTTCCGCCCGCTGGAGGCTGTCCCCGTGTCCGACCCCTGGCTGTCCGCCGACGGGTCGGCTGTGGAAGTTCCAAGCGAGCGAGGTCGACGAGTGGGTCCGGAGCGGATGGACGACGCACTGGCGGCGGTGCCCCGGCGCTATGCGCTGTCGTTCACGACGGGCGCTCTCCTCGCGCGTGAGGCGGCGCTGCTCGCGCCCGTGTTCGTGGAGCGGCGCGACTGGGAGCGGGTCCGGGACGAGGCCGTCGCGCGAAATCTTCTGCAGGCGCGGACCAGCAGCACGGGGGTCCGCCTGGTCCGCGAGACCGTGAAGCGCCTGTCGGCCCTGGCCGACGACGAGATCGGGCTGCTCGTGGAGGCGACCGCGTCTGAGCGGGCCCACCTCATGTGGGCCGCCGCCTGTCGCCGGTACGAGCTCATCGGAGAGTTCGCCGAGGAGGTCCTGCGGGAGCGGTTCCTGCTCCTCGCCTCGACGCTGCGGCACGAGGACTTCGACACCTTCGTCCGGGCGAAGGCGTTGTGGCACGAGGAACTGGCCCAGGTCACGGAGTCGACGCTGCGGAAGCTGCGGTCGAACGTCTTCAGGATGCTGCAGGAGGCCGAACTTTTGTCAGAGGCAGGGCTCATCATGCCTGTCGTGCTGTCCGATCCCGTCGCCGCGGTACTGACCGCCCGCACGCCGAGCGACCTGCGGTACTTCCCGACCCGGCTGACCGAGGGGCCCGTACGGTGATCCCGAAGACCCTGCACGAACAGGAGGAGCATCTGTTCACGGTGCTCAGCGGCAGGCGTTTCCTGCGGATGGAGGGCCTCGGCAACGAGGTTCCGTTCTTCATCTACCCGTATGCGCCGGAGCACGCCCTCGCCGTGGCCGCGGCCAAGAAGCGGATCAAGAACCGGCTGTCGAACGCGGGCGTCACCGTCTTCGAGATCAACCTCTACGACCTGTCGGTCGAGATGCTGAGGGAGCGGGGGGTCTGGGACCGGGTGCTGGCCGCCGAGCCGGAGATGGACCGGACCGACTTCCGCGAGATGCTCCAGGGAATGCTCGACCCGCAGCTGCACATCGCCCCGGCGATCCGCGACCGGCTCGGTGGCGACTTCGACATCTTCTTCCTCACCGGGATCGGTGAGGTGTTCCCGTACATCCGCTCGCACAACGTGCTGAACAACCTGCAGTCGGTGGTGAAGGACAGGCCGATGCTCCTGTTCTTCCCCGGCCGCTACGAGCAGTCCGACACGTTGGGCTCGTCGCTGGTGTTGTTCGGTCGGCTCAAGGACGACCAGTACTACCGGGCCAAGAACATCCTGGAACAGGAGGCGTGAGCGGGATGCGGCTCAGCGAGATCTTCGCCAAGGACATCCAGCGTCCGATCGAGGGCGTCATCAAGGCCGACGACGCCTCGCACCTCGGCACCGAGGTCGACGAGTACGTCCTGACGAACGAGGCCGCCAAAGGGCTGGAGCTCCTCCTCGAGGAGTACACGTCCTACACCAACGCCAACGGCGTGTGGATCTCCGGCTTCTTCGGCTCCGGCAAGTCGCACATGCTCAAGATGCTCGCCCACCTGCTGGGCGACGTCGAGGGCCAGGCCCACCCGCGCCGCGACGTCTCCGACAGCTTCCGGGCCAAGACGCCGGACGCGTTCCTGCCCGGCCTGCTCGACAAGGCCGACCGCATCCCGGCCCGCAGCCTGCTGTTCAACATCGACCAGAAGGCCACCCTGATCAGCAAGGACCAGACCGACGCCCTGCTGAGGGTGTTCGTCAAGGTCTTCGACGAGAGCCGCGGTTACTACGGCAACCAGGGACACGTCGCCCGCTTCGAGCGCGACCTGGACAACCGCGGCCAGTACCGGGCGTTCAGGGAGGCGTTCGAGCGCATCGCCGGCATTCCGTGGTCGCAGGGACGCGAACAGAGCGCTCTGGAAGGCCCGAGCATCGACAGCGCCTTCGCCGAGGTGAACGGCGCGCCGGCCGACGGCATCATCAGGCAGTACAGCGCCTCGTACTCCGTCTCGATCGAGGACTTCGCCGACGAGGTCAGGACCTGGCTCGACAAGCAGGACGACCCGAACGTCCGCCTGAACTTCTTCGTCGACGAGGTCGGCCAGTTCATCGGCTCGGACACCAGGCTCATGCTCAACCTGCAGACGATCGCGGAGTCGCTCAACACCCGGTGCGGCGGCCGCTCGTGGGTGTTCGTCACCTCCCAGGAGGACATGGAGAGGGTCATCGGCGACCGGACCCGGCAGCAGGGCAACGACTTCTCGAAGATCCAGGCCCGGTTCAAGACCCGCGTGAAGCTCACCAGCGCCGACGTCGAGGAGGTCATCCGCAAGCGCCTGCTGGAGAAGAACGAGGCGGGGGTGGCCGTGCTGAACACGATTCACGCGGAGCAGAGCGCCAACTTCAAGACGCTGTTCGACTTCGTCGACGGAGCCAAGACCTACCGCAACTACACCGACGGGGCGCACTTCGTCGGGACCTACCCGTTCGTCAGCTACCAGTTCCCGCTCTTCCAGGCCGCGATCGAGGGGATCTCCGACCACAACGTCTTCGAGGGCCGCAACAGCTCGGTCGGTGAGCGCTCCATGCTCGGCGTCGTGCAGCAGGTCGCCAAGGACCTCGGCGACGTCGAGGTCGGCCGGCTCGCGACCTTCGACAGCATGTTCGCCGGCATCCGCGCCTCGCTGAAGTCCGCCGCCCAGCGTTCGATCGACGTCGCCGAGCGCAACCTCGACAACCCGCTGGCGGTCCGGCTCCTCAAGGCGCTCTTCCTCGTCAAGTACATCGAGGGCTTCCAGGCGACCCCGCGCAACCTGACGGTGCTCGTCTACGACCGCTTCGGCCTCGACCTCCCCGCGCTGTCCGACCGGGTGAAGGAGGCGCTGACGCTGCTGGAGTCGCAGACCTACGTCCAGCGCAACGGCAACGCGTACGAGTACCTGACCAATGAGGAACAGGTCATCGAGGAGGAGATCAAGAACGTCGAGATCGACGACGACTCCGAGGTCAGCACCCGCCTGTTCAAGATCCTGTCCGGCGACGTCATCAGAACCAACAAGATCCGCTACGCCAGGAACGGGCAGGACCTCGCGTTCGGCTTCAAGCTCGACGACCAGGCCCACGGCACCCAGCGTGAGCTGGCGATCCACTTCATCTCGCCGGAGTACCCGTACTCGCCGGACGAGATCCGCATGCACAGCGCGGGCAAGGACGAGCTGCGCGTCATCCTCGACCCGGACGCCCGGGTGCTGTCGGACCTGCGGCTGCTGATCAAGACCGAGAAGTACATCAAGCGCAAGCAGAGCAGCTCGATCTCCGCGATCGAGGATCAGATCCTGCGCTCCAAGGGCGCGCAGAACATCGACCGGGAGAAGGAGCTCATCCAGCGGGTGCGCGCCTCGGTCGGCAGGGCCAGCCTGGTCATCAACGCCGCGGACATCACCTCCAGCTCCCAGGACGCCCTGGCCCGGGTGACCGACGGCTTCCAGACGCTCGTCAGCCGCACCTACACCCAGCTCAAGCTGCTCGGCGGCGTCACCTTCAGCGAGCAGCAGATCGCCTCCGCCGCGAACCCCGACGGCGGCCTGTTCGACGCCGGCGCCCTGACCACCCTTCCCGCCGAGGAGGTCCTGTCCTTCGTCATCCGCAAGGAGGGGTTCGGGGAGCAGGTCACGGTCCGGACCATCGTCGACGGCTTCCAGGCCAAGCCCTACGGCTGGGACCTCGCCTCGATCGAGGTCCTGATCGCCTTCCTGGTCGGGACGTCGAAGGTGACGCTGACGGTCGACGGCAACGTGCTCAAGCGCTCCGAGGTCCCGGCCGCGCTGCGCAACACCCAGAAGCACGCGCACACGGTCGTGGCCCCGCAGAAGACGTTCGACGAGCGCAGGGTCGCCGCCTTCCGCGCGTTCTGCACCGACTTCTTCGACGAGTCCCACGCCCCGACGGATCCGCTGGAGCTCGCGCGGCACGGTGCCGAGAAGCTCGCGAGCAAGCGCGACGAGCTGAGAGCCACCGTCGCGGGCACCAGGTACGCCTTCGTCTCCCAGCTCTCCGACCCGATCGGGCTGCTCGACCGGGTGGTCGGCAGGCCCGACGACTGGTACCTGACCGCCTTCGACCTCGGCGACGCGCTGCTCGACGCCAAGGAGAACGTCATCGACCCGATCCAGGCGTTCCTGAGCGGCGGGCAGCGCGTCATCTACGACGAGGCCGCCGACCTGCTGACCCGTCACAGCGGCAACCTCGGCTACCTGCCGCCCGGCGACGACGCGGCCGTCCGGAGCGCGCTGGAGGACCCGAACGCGTTCCGGGGCAACCGGATGGCCCAGCTCAAGCAGGCATCCACCCGGCTGCGCGCCCGGATCGAGGAGCTGGTGGCCTCGAACCGGGCCGACGCCGTCACCGCGATCGAGGGCCGCAAGGGTGAGCTCCAGGCGAGCGCCTTCTACGCCGACGCGACCGACGCGGCCCGGAACAGCGTGATCGGCACGGTCGACCGGGCGACGGCACGCGTCAGCGCCGAGACCCAGATCGCCCTCATCCGCGAGCTGAGGGCGGGCTTCGAGGAGACCGTCTACCCCGGCCTGCTCGACGAGCTCGCCGCCTCGCGGCAGGGCGGTGCCGACGACGCGCCGGCGCCGAAGCAGACCGTGTCGATCAGGACCATCTCGCCGTCCGGTGTCAGCGGGGTCATCGAGACCGAGGACGACATCCCGCCGTACCTGGCCGCCCTGCGCAGCGCGCTCGTCCGGGCCCTCGAGGACGGAAAGCGGATCTCACTCTGATGGACACCGCACCACTGAAGTACTTCGCCACGTGGGCCCGCGCCTCGCTCATCCGCGAGGTGAGCGCCCGCGTCGCCGTCGTGCTGGCTCCCGCCTCGCCCGAGCGGGTCGAGCGGCCCGTCGCCGTCGAGGCGCTGGAGAAGGCGGTACACGCGGCGGGCGGTGGAGACCAGGGCAGGTCGGTGGTCGCGGACCGGGTGGCGTACACCTGGTTCAACCGCATCATCGCCCTGAGGTTCATGGACGCCAACGGCTACACCGGCACCGGCGTCGTCTCCCCGCGGGCCGGCGTCGCCGCCGGTCAGCCCGAGATCCTCGCCGAGGCCAAACGCGGCTACATCGACGCCGCCGTCGTCGGCACGAGGACCCGCGAGACGGTCACCGCTCTGCTCAACGGCACCCGGCGCAGCGAAGACCCCCAGGGCGAGGCCTACGCGCTGCTGCTCGCGGAGCACTGCCGCCACTGGAACCGCGCCATGCCGTTCATGTTCGAGCGCGAGGGCGACTTCACCGAGCTGCTCATCCCGGCCGACCTGCTGGCGGACGACTCGATCCTCAACCGCGCCGTCCGGGTCCTCACCGCCGACGTGTGCCGGGACGCCGAGGTCATCGGCTGGCTGTACCAGTTCTACATCTCGGAGCGCAAGGACGAGGTCTTCGCCGGCTTCAAGCGGAACAGAAAGGCCGGCGCCGACGAGATCCCCGCGGCCACCCAGCTCTTCACCCCGCACTGGATCGTCCGCTATCTCGTCGAGAACTCGCTCGGTCGTCTGTGGATGCTCAACCGTCCCGCGTCGCGCCTGGTCGACCGGATGGAGCTCTACATCGCCCCGGTCCACGACGAGGCGGACTTCCTCAAGATCAGCACTCCCGAGGAGCTGCGGGTCATCGACCCGGCATGCGGGTCGGGCCACATGCTCACGTACGCCTTCGACCTGCTGTACGCCATCTACGAGGAGGAGGGCTACGCGCCGGCCGAAATCCCCGGGCTCATCCTGACCCACAACCTCTTCGGCGTGGAGATCGACCCTCGCGCCGGTGCGCTCGCGGGCTTCGCCCTCACGATGAAGGCGCGGGCGCGGCAGCGGACCTTCTTCGGCAAGCGGATCGAGCCGAACGTGTGCGTGCTCGAACCGGTCCGCTTCGCCCCGTCCGCGATCGACCTCCTGCTGACCCGTGACGGCGACCGGGCCGCGGAGACGGCGTTCTGGAACCGGTTCGAGCACGCCGACCTCCTGGGGTCGCTGATCCGGCCCGACGCCGCCCTGGCGGCCGACCTCGGGCGGCACCTGGCACAGCTCGACGGCGACCCGGACCGCGACGGCGGCCCTGACCTCGTGACGGCCGACGTCGTCGAGCGGGCGCGGCGGGTCGTGCATCAGGCGACCGTCCTGTCCGGCGAGTACGCCGTGGTGATCGCCAACCCCCCGTACATGGGCGCCGGAAACATGGGCACCCTGATGACCGGGTTCGCGAGGGACCACTACCCGGCGGGCAGGACGGACCTGTTCGCCATGTTCATCGAGGTCTGTATCCGGCTGGCCGGCGGCTCGGGGCGGGTCGCGATGGTCACCATGCAGTCGTGGATGTTCCTCGCGTCCTTCGAGAAGCTGCGCACGCTCGTCCTCCGGCACTCGCCGCCCGCGGCGATGGCCCATCTCGGCGAGCGCGCGTTCGACTCGATCGGCGGGGCCGTGGTGTCCACGACCGCGTTCGTCCTGCAGGTCGGCAGGTCGCCGGGCGAGGAGGGCACCTACCTGCGGCTGGTCGACGGCCGGACCGAGGCCGAGAAGTCGCGGGCGATGCTCGCCGCCGCGGCGGCCGCGACGACCGGGGACGCGCCGAACCTGTACCGGCGACCCGGTGACAGCTTCTCGCTGATCCCGGGCACGCCCATCGTCTACTGGCTCTCGGAGGACATGCGGCGGGCCTTCGCCCTCGGACGTCCCCTCGGCGAGCTGGCCGAACTGCGCGAGGGACTGTCCAGTTCGGACGCCGACCGGTTCACCCGGCTGTGGTGGGAGGTGGCCCGACGGTCGTGCGACCTGAGCGCGCCCACCCCCGCCGCGGCCAGAGCCGGCGGCGCCAGATGGTTCCCGTTCAACAAGGGCGGCGAGTACCGCAAGTGGTACGGCAACCACGAGTACCTGATCAACTGGCAGAACGGGGGCCAGGAGATCCTCGCGGAGCGCCCCAGGTCGACGGTGCGCAGTCCCCAGTTCTACTTCCGTTCCTCGATCTCGTGGTCGAAGATCTCGTCCGGCGCGCCCGCGTTCCGCGGCTATCCGGAGGGCTTCGTCATCGGCTCGGCCGCCAAGGCCGTCTTCGTCGACTCCGAACGGCAGGCCGCGCTCATCATGAGCATCTGCAACTCGTCGCTGATGCAGGCGCTCCTCCAGGCCAAGTCGCCGACCATGTCGTTCGTGGCCGAAGACGTCGGCAGCCTGCCGATCGTCGACGCCACGGCGCCGGAGGACGTGCTCGCCTCGGTGGCCGAGCTGCGGGCCACCTCGAAGCTCGACTGGGACCAGTCCGAGACGTCGTGGAACTTCGCGTCGCCGTCGTTCCTGAGCGGCGGCGGGCGGGTCGCCGATGCCGTCGACGGGTACTGCCGTCGCTGGGACGGCCTGTCGCTGCGGCAGCAGTCGCTCGAAGAGGCGAACAACCGCGCGGTCGCGGAGCTCTACGGGCTCGCGCACGAGGTGCGGTGCGAGGTTCCGCTCGACCGGGTCTCGCTGACCCGCAACACGGCCTTCAGGTACGCCGGCAGGCCCGAGGCGGAGCGTGCGGCGCTGTTCCGGCAGGACGTCGTGAAGGACCTGGTGTCCTACGCCGTCGGCTGCGTCTTCGGGCGCTACAGTCTGGACGAGCCGGGGCTGATCCTGGCCGATCAGGGCGCCACGCTGCGCGACTACCTCGCCCGGGTGCCCGCTCCGACCTTCGCACCCGACGAGGACAACGTCATTCCCGTCGTCGACGGCGACTGGTTCGAGGACGACATCGTCGCGCGCTTCCGCCAGTTCCTCCGGGTCACCTTCGGCGACCGGCATGTCGAGGAGAACCTCCGCTTCGTGGCGGAGTCGCTCGGGGTGAGGAACATCCGCGACTACTTCGTGAAGTCGTTCTACAAGGACCACGTCCAGCGGTACCGGAAGCGCCCGATCTACTGGCTCTTCTCCAGTAGCAGGGGCTCGTTCAACGCGCTCGTCTACCTGCACCGCTACACGCCGTCCACGGTCTCGACGGTGCTCAACGAGTACCTGCGCGAGTTCAGGGCCAAGCTGGAGTCCAGCCTGCGGCAACAGGAGCGCCTCGCCGCCGGCGACGGGACGCCGCGTCAGCAGGCGGCCGCCCAGAAGGAGGCCGACCGGCTCCGCAAGGTGCTGCTGGAACTCGAGGAGTACGAGCACGACGTCCTGTATCCGCTGGCGTCCCGGCAGCTTCCGATCGATCTGGACGACGGGGTGAAGGTGAACTACGCCAGGTTCGGCGCCGCGCTCAAGAGGATCCCCGGCCTGGAGGCGGGCGATGGGTGACGCCGCCACGGTCCGCCCGCACCTGGAGCGGTGGTTCGAGAGCGCCCGGGTCGTCTTCTGGCACGACCCCGACGGTCAGTACGCCGCAGACCTGGACGACCTCGCGCTGCCGGGTGTGCAGACGATCCGCGTCGCCAACAACGAGTTCGGCATCAGGAACCGGCTCCTGCACGAGGAGCCGGCGGGCCGGTTCCTCGTCTACCGCTCCGGTGAGGTGCCGACGGGCATCGGGAACTGGCTGCTCGACCTTGAGCTGGCCTACGGGGTCTTCACGGCCGACCGCACTGTCCTCATCGCGCGGGATCTCGGCCTCGCCGGCGCCAGCATCGACGAGGTCGTCCGGGCCCACGAGAAGTTCTTCAACGCCACCAGACGCGTCCAGAGCCTCAAGGACCGGCTGAGCCCCGACGACGACTCCGTCAAGCTGCGCGCCAAGATGTCGGCGGTGCTGATCGGCCTCAAGGAGTCGCACAGCCTGTTGGAGATCACTCGGACGCTGCTGATGGAGAACGCCCGGGGTCTCCGGGCGAAGTTCGACGCGCTCGCGGACCACGGCCTCGACGAGTTCTACTGGCGCGGCGTCGCCAGCATCTACGGCTACGCGTCGGCGTCGCCGAGCATCGACGATCTCGTGCTGTGGATCTTCCGCCGGGCGATCGACGGTTTCACCTCCGACCGGGCCGGTGGCCTGCAGAACATCCAGCTCGACTTCGCGAGCCTGCGCAACGACCGCCGCAGCCAGGAGGCGCTCGCCACGCTGGCCAGGCGGGCGGCGCGCGACCTCGGCTACGCGTCGACGATCGAGGACGCGAGCTTCCGCGATCTGGTCAGGGTCGACCTGTTCGAGGAGGCCGACCAGAAGATCATCAGTGACCTCGCGCGCGCGGTGGCCGAGCAGACCGTCCCCCCGCGCGAGGTCGCAGACGTGGTGCGCGCGCGGCAGAGCAGTGTGTGGATCGACGGCTACCGGCAGCTCTACACGGCCATCGCCAGCGCCTCCGAACTGCTGGGCGAGCTCGCCTCGCTCGACCTCGCGATGCAGTCGTTCGACGACGGGATCGAGCGCTACCGCCGCGAGTGGTTCCGCATCGACCAGCTCTACCGGCAGTTCGTCTACGCGGCCCGCACGGCCGAGTACCCGAAGCCGCTGGAGGCGCTGCGGGAGCAGATCGAGAAGCGGTACACCACCAGGTTCGTGTACGGGCTGGGAAACGCCTGGCAGCAGCAGGTAGACCGGGTCGACCGGTGGCGCTCGGACACCTTCCGCCCGCAGACCGGCTTCTACGCCGGCTACGTACACCCCCTCGTGCGCGACGGCGACAGGAAGGCCGTCGTCATCATCTCCGACGCGCTGCGCTACGAGGTGGCCGACGAGCTCGGGTCACGCATCCGGAAGGAGGACCGCTTCGACGCGACGCTCGACGCCGTCCTCGGGATGGTGCCGAGCTACACGCAGCTGGGAATGGCGGCGCTCCTGCCGCACTCGACGCTCACGCACTCCCCCGACGCGAAGACCGTGCTGGCCGACGACCAGCCGACGAACAACACCGCCCTGCGCGGCAAGGTGCTCGAGAGCGTCGGCGGGGTGGCGATCCAGGCCGAGGACTTCAAGGCCCTCAACGCCGACGAGCGGCGCGAGCTCTACAGGGCCAACCGGGTCATGTACGTCTACCACAACCGGATCGACGCCACCGGCGACAAGCCCGGCACCGAACGGCAGGTGTTCGAGGCCGTCGAAGACACGCTGCGCGACATCGTCGACCTCGTCAAGAAGCTGGCCAGCGCCAACGCCACGAACATCTTCGTCACAGCCGACCACGGCTTCCTCTTCCAGGACGACGCCCTGGGCGACACGTTCTTCCTGTCCACCCATCCGCAGGGCGACGACATCAGGGTCGTCAACCGGCGTTACGTGCTGGGCCGGGGCCTCAAGGCCGACAACGCCTTCGCGCGGTTCGAGGCCGCCCAGCTCGGGCTCCGGGGCGACCTCGAGGTGCAGATCCCCAAGTCGATCCACCGGCTGCGCCTGGCCGGCGGCGGATCGCGGTTCGTGCACGGAGGGGCGACGCTCCAGGAGGTCGTCGTCCCCGTGCTGGTCGTCAACAAGAAGCGCAGGAGCGACACCAGACCGGTCAACGTCGAGGTGTGGCCCGAGTCCGACAAGATCACCACGGGGCAGGTCGTCGTCCGGCTGTTCCAGTCCGAGCCGGTCACCGACAAGGTGCAGCCGCGCACGGTCCGGGCCGGGCTCTACGTCGATGGGACCCTGATCTCCAACCTCGTCCACCTGACCTTCGACCAGACCTCGGCCGACAAGCGCGACCGGTACCGGAGCGCGCAGATGCTCCTCAGCCAGGACGCCAACGAGTTCAACAACCGCGCGGTCGAGTTCCGCCTGGAGGAGCGCATCCCCAACACCAACCAGTGGCGTGTCTACGCGAAGGCGATCTACACGCTGAAGCGTTCGTTCGCCTCGGACTTCGACTTCTGAACGCACGGGGAATCAGATGAGCGCACCCGACACCGACGACCTCGACTCCCGGATCAACCGCCTGTTTCCCGGGGTCGTCGTCCGCAAGGACCTCGTCAAGGCCGTCAAGGGCAACGCGATCGTGCCGTCGTACGTCCTCGAGTACCTGCTCGGGCAGTACGCGGCCTCGGACGACCACGCCACCATCGAGGCCGGCATCGAGACCGTCCGCAGGATCCTCGCCGAGCACTACGTGCACCGCGGCGAGTCGGAGCTGGTCAAGTCGACAATCAAGGAGCGCGGCCGGCACCGGATCATCGACAAGGTCACCGTGACCCTCAACGACAGGGCCGACGTCTACGAGGCGGAGTTCGCCAACCTCGGCGTCAAGGGCGTGGTCGTCGGGTCGCCCACCGTCAAGGCCCATCCCAAGCTCCTGGTCGGTGGCGTCTGGTGCATCTGCGACCTGGAGTACTTCCACGGTGACGACCAGCGCACTGTGCCCTGGAACCTCGGCTCGATCAAGCCCATCCAGCTGTCGACGTTCGACCTGGAGCAGTACCTCGACGCGCGCCGCGGCTTCACCACCGACGAGTGGATCGACCTGCTCCTGCAGTCCATTGGCTTCGATCCCGCACTGTTCAGCAGGCGTGCGAAGTTCTTTCAGCTCGTGCGGCTCATCCCGTTCGTCGAGCGCAACTACAACCTGATCGAGCTCGGGCCCAAGGGGACCGGCAAGTCACACATCTACTCGGAGTTCTCGCCGCACGGGATGCTGATCTCGGGCGGCGAGGTCACCGTTCCGAAGCTCTTCGTCAACAACTCCAACGGACGCATCGGCCTGGTGGGCTACTGGGACGTGGTCGCGTTCGACGAGTTCGCGGGCAGGAAGAAGCGCACCGACAGGGCGCTCGTCGACATCATGAAGAACTACATGGCGAACCGGTCGTTCTCGCGTGGTGTCGAGACGCTCGGCGCCGAGGCCTCGATGGTGTTCGTCGGCAACACCTCGCACACCGTGCCGTACATGCTGAAGAACTCCGACCTGTTCGACGAGCTGCCGGAGGCCTACCACGACCCGGCCTACCTCGACCGCCTGCACCACTACATCCCGGGCTGGGAGGTCGACATCATCCGCGGCGAGATGTTCTCCAACGGCTACGGTTTCGTCGTCGACTACATCGCCGAGGTGCTGAGGTCGATGCGACCGGAGGACCACTCCGACCGCTACCGGCAGCACTTCACGCTGTCGTCGGACATCTCCACGCGCGACCGGGACGGCGTCCACAAGACCTTCTCGGGCCTGATGAAGATCCTCCACCCCGGCGGCGGCGCCACCCGCGAGGAGATCGAGGAGATCCTGCGGTTCGCGATCGAAGGCCGCAAACGCGTGAAGGACCAGATCCTGCGCATCGACTCCACGATGGCCGAGGTCCGGTTCGGCTACCTCGACACGGACGGCACCTGGCACGGCGTCACCACTCGCGAGGAGGACGAGTATCCCGCCCACTACCACCGCACGGATCCCCGTGCCGCGCCCTCCGCGGACGGCGCGGTTCCCCGTGCCGCGCCCTCCGCGGACGGCGCGGATCCCGGTACCGCGCCTTCCGCGGAACCTGTGCTGTTCGAGGGTCACCGGGAGTACCAGGAGGGCCAGCGCGGCGTCTCGTTCGACGCGCTGCTCGTCCCCTACCTGCGGGGCGCCTCGCAGATCACACTCGTCGACCCGTACGTGCGCATGTTCCACCAGGCGAGGAACCTGATGGAGCTGGTCGAGGGGATCGCGAGCGGAAAGGACCCGGCCGACGAGGTCGTGCTGAAGCTGGTGACCGTCGAGAACCAGGATGGGCCGGAGCGGCTGCAGAAGCAGTACGAGTACCTCCTGCAGATCAAGAAGAGCGCCGCCGTACTCGGAATCGTCGTCGACGTCGAGTTCGCGGCGCCGCAGTCCGTGCACGACCGCTCCATCACGACCGACACGGGGTGGAGGATTGTGCTCGGTCGTGGGCTGGACATCTTCCAGCGGACGTCGGACAGCCCGTTCGACCTGGCGACGAAGTACCAGCGGTACCGGGAGGTGAAGGGCTTCGGCGTCACCTACCTCCGCGAGGACCGGTAGCGCCGGGCTCTTTCCGACTGGTCGCATCATCGGCCGGTCCGCACCCGACCGCCGCGGCGCATCGAACACCCACTGGCTGCGGCCAATGGGTTCTATCACATTGAGTCGTTGTGCAACTACCCTTAACATTCGGCGGTCGGAGGGCCGGTCCGACATCCCCCGTCGGCAGGCAGTCGGCGCCTGTCGTTCTGCGCGACCCATGAGAGCCCGGCCGCACCGTCCCGGCGGGCAGTCAGTCCGTGCCACAAGGGACGAGGACCGACGAGGGATCAAGCAGGTCGAGGTACGGCCCGCTTCGAGTCCGGCATGGCACGACATCAGGCTCGTCTTCACACGGGAGGAAAGCTTCGACCGGACTTCGTCAGCTACCGCTTCGAATAGCTCGTCGACCGCCACGAGGCAAAGGACATCGCCGTTGTCAGCGGCGCTATCGGCCGCCAGGCCACCGCAGGTCAACTGCCGTGGGGCGGGCGGGGTTCGAACCCGCGACCGAGGGATCATGAGCGACGGCCACTACGCCGACATGGCCCTCTACCTGCGCCGACGGCATTACGAACGCCCGCTTCATGCGACAGTGGCCGCACCAGCCGACGACAGTTCGCACCACGAGTTGCCCCACGCCGTGATCACGGGCCGGACTGACGCGCGGCGTTTAGGTTCGCTCGGATGGCGCTTGTGAGGGAATGCTTGTCCCCTAGCACCCGCTGGCACACTGCTAGCGCTGTCTCGTACAGGTCGATCGCCTCCTCCAGCCGCCCCACCGCCTGGTACGCGTAGGCCAGATTGTTCCGCGAC
>NZ_BOPH01000035.1 GCF_016863655.1 Virgisporangium ochraceum | reverse complement strand
GCCAGCGTGTCCGGATGCTCCTCGCCCAGCACCCGCCGCCGGTCGACCAACACCGACTCGTACAGGTCGATCGCCTCGACCAGCCGCCCCACTGCCTGGTAGGAGGCGGCTAGATTGTTCCGCGACGCCAACGTGAACGGATGCTCCTCGCCCAGCACCCGCCGCTGGTCGGCTAGCACCGACTCGTACAGGTCGATCGCCTCGACCAGCCGCCCCACTGCCTGGTAGGAGGCGGCTAGATTGTTCCGCGACGCCAACGTGGACGGATGCTCCTCGCCCAGCACCCGCTGCTGGTCGGCTAGCACCGACTCGAACAGGTCGATCGCCTCCTCCAGCCGCCCCACCGACTCGTAGGCCAGGGCCAGATTGTTCCGCGATGTCAACGTGGACGGATGCTCCTCGCCCAGCACCCGCCGACGGTCGGCTAGCACTGTCTCGAATAGGCCGATCGCCTCGCGCAGCCGACCTTGGAACTGGCGGAATGTCGCGGCACGGTCGCCAAGAAGCATCGCCGGCTCGTTGGCGTGGTCTCCCGCCAAACAGGCCAGCGCCGAATCGATGTGTGGCAGCAGGAGCGCCCACCGTGGCCAGCCGGCAACGCCGTTGATCGGGTCGTCAGGAATGCCTGCAGCTAGTAGATCGGTGGCCAGCTCGAACGACGATTCCGCGGATCCGGCAACTCCGGCCTGGTGGCGGGTGACGGCCTGGACCAGGCGGTGGACGCCGACCATCCCACCGGCGCGGATAATCATTGAGTACGACGACAGCAGGCTCAAGGCTCGAACGGTATCGAGGGGTTCGCTTCCGAGTGGTGCGAGCAGATCCTCCGGCACATCGTCGGGAGCCAACCAGGCCAGCACGTCGAGAATCTGCGCCGCCAACTGCGACCGCTCGGTTACCGCGTTCATGGTGACCTGCCACACCGTCGCGATGGTGCGTTCGGCGTCGCTACCCTCGCCGATGTCGCGAGCCGCTGACTCGAAACTGTCCGCAAGCAGCGCGCGGTACTCGTCGAAGTCCAACCCGAGTTGAGAGATGAACACACCCGCCTGGTCCAGGGCGAGCGGTAGGTCACCGAGATCGGTTGCCAGCCGGTCCGCACCGTCGACGTCATCGCTTCCGGCCAGCCGCGTGAGCAGTTCAATGCTCGCCGCCCGGTCCAACACTCCCAACGACAGCGGCCGTAGGCCCAGGCGCGTCCACTGACCGTCGCCCAGGTTCCGTCGGGTCGTCACCAGCACATGTCCGGTCGAGCCGACCAGTCCGAGTAAGTTTCGGATGTGGCCGATGTCCTCGACGTTGTCGAGGATCAGCAGCCATCCGTTGTGGCTCTGGAGCCATCCGATCGCCCATTCCTCGGCGTCGGCGAGAGTTGCCATCACGTGCAGCCGGCGGGTCAGCGCTGCCAAGCCGAGGCTGAGATTCTCCGGGTTGTCGGCCGTTATCCACCACACGAGCGGATAGCGGTTCAGATTCGCGTGCGCGTACTGAGTGACCAGCTCCGACTTTCCGATGCCGCCCAGTCCGTGCACTGCGGCCGCTTGACCGACGACCGCGCCGGTTCCACTACCGGCCAGCAGCCGGCCTACATCCTCGATCTCCCGTCCAACGAACACACCGGACTTCGGTGGCAAGTTGTGGATCGGGCCCTGAAGGGCTGCCGACTCCGGCGACCGCTGGGGCGGTGGCAACGCTGACGGGTCGAGAGCGAGATTCGTCTGCTGGTTCTGGTTGCCGATCTGCACACCGTGGCTGCCTGAGACGCTCGCCGACCTGTTCGCCCCGCCGCGCGGATCGGGCTCGTTGGCGGCGGTCACCGCGGTGGGAGCGGACCGAAGGTGTTCGTCTGGGTGTTGCTGTCGCCGACCTGCACGCCTTGAGATCCGGTGACCGTCACGGTGTACTTGCCGGCGTTCGTGGGGGCGGCTTCCGCCATCAATTCAGCGATGTCGGCGACGAGCTGAGGATCCTCGGCCAACGCCTTGCGAATCCGCGCCCGGAGCAGGTCAGCCCGGGCCTCATCGTCCGGATCGGCGCCGAGCTCGCCGTCGCGTCCTGGATCTGCTCTCCATGAGAAGACCCAAACAAGCGGCGCAGGATCCGGCGTCCGGCGTCGACCGTGGCGTCGGAGGTCACGTCGCTGACCTGGTCGGTGACCCGCTGCACCACCGCCGTGCCGTAAGCGGTCGCCGCGGCGCCGACATACGGAAGGACAGCACCGGCGAGTTCTCCAACATCCACGACCCGTTACCTTCCGTCGACTGCACGTCACATACGTCTTACCATGTCACAGCAGTCACGGTGGTTCCGGTTCTTCATCCGATCGGGGCGGATCCGGTCACCCTGCGTACCGCCCGGTATCCATTGATCGTGGGGACCGTCTTCGTCGGATCGCGCCCTGGTCTCATACCGACGCACCTCGGCCGCCGCTCGCCAGGCGCGCGATCTCCGCCGCGCCCGGGACGTCGGAAGACTCGGAATCGAGCCGGCCACCTGGGCGGTGAGCTTCCGGCGAGCACCCAGCGGTGTGGACTCTTAGCCGAGCGACGACACCGGGGCGCAGCCGATCGTGCCAGTCGACAGCCTTGGTTCCGCTGGCCCGTTCGCCTTCGTACGCCTCCCGCCATGCTGCTTGCAAAGCGACCAGTTCCTCGACGATCCACGGGTGGCGAGGCCAGCACGGGCTGAGAGCCCGAACTGTATCCGGGTAATGGATCAAGATCTGTCCGAGCCACTCGCAGAGGCCCGACAGCGTCTCCCGTCGTGGGTCAGCCAGCCAGGATGCCGACAGAATCTCCTCGTCGGCCTGGCCGTCGGGCGCTGTTCGGAACTCGGCCGCCGCCGCGATTCGGTCGGCCAGCTCGGGCAGCACCCGATGCGCCGCCTCGGCAAGGCGCTGGGCCTCGCCGACGGCGGCTACTTCCTGCTCGACGCGCCGGACACGCCGACGCGCAAACGTCGCGAGTGGACAGTCCAGATCCCGGACGCCTACGAGCTCGACGACCTGACGTACGGAATCATGTGGGCCGTCAGCAACCTCGACGACGCTCTCCAGTCCGACGACCAGGCGCTCGACGAAGCGAAGCGCGACCTCGCGGCGTACGAACGGCTGTAGGCGTCTGCCGTGAGCCGGGAAGCGGCGCCGGGCCTGAACGCGATCGGCCACACGTGGCTCGGATCCGACTTCTGCGCGCGGCACATCCTCCGCACGCTGCCCGAGCTACCGGAGGTGCCGGCGTTCTGGACGCGCGAGCAGCGCGGCGAAGAAGCCAGCACCTGGCTGCTGTTCGACCACAAGTACCGGTACTTGAAGCAGACGATGGATCTGATCGGGTCGTCGATCGTCCGCGCGTTCTGCATCCCGGAGGACGCGGTCCGCGAATCGCCGCGCCACGAGCGCGCGCTGCTGTTCCTCGCCATCGCGCTGATGGAGTCACTCGGCATCCGCGTGAAGGTCACGACAGACCCCGATTATGGGACGGTCGAGGGCTTCGTCGTCGCACCGGCGAAGCGAGCCATCATCGCGAACTGGGTTCGCGGCGACGGCATGTGGCACGTCGACCTCACCGACCGGGCCGGCACAGTCCGCAACTTCACGGAGGTCGTCGGCGACGTCGGCGCCGACTCCGTCATCGAGGGACCGACGGCCGCCGCCAGGCTCCGCGCTCGCGAACTACCTCGCGCTCGACTGGACCTGGCTGACGCGGCGCTGTGCCGCGCTGGCCGCCTCTGGGACGGCTGGCATGATGAGGCCGCGTAGCCGGATGCTCTCGGCCGCCGGTCTCGACGCCGCGTGCGCGTTCGTCGGCTCCTTGCCGGCGACGCAGTGAGCCCTCTGAAAGGACGCCCGAGCGTGACCCGCATCGCCATGTTCTCGCTGGGCGGGACCATCGCCATGACGCAGCAGAGCGGTTCCGGCGGTGTGCAGCCGGCGCTATCGGCCAGTGACCTGCTCGCTGCGGTGCCCGGCCTCGCCGAGCTCGGCGTCACCATCGACATACACGACTTCCGCCGCATCCCCGGCGCTTCGCTGACGTACGCGGATCTCCTTGAGCTCGCGTCTTCCATTGCCAAGCAGTTCGCCGGCGGCGTCGACGGCATCGTGGTCACCCAGGGAACCGACACCATCGAGGAGACGGCATACATCCTCGACCTAGTCCACGAGGGCGACGCCCCAGTCGTCGTCACCGGCGCGATGCGCAGCGCCTCGGCGGCCGGCGCCGACGGGCCGGCGAACATCCTTGCCGCGCTGCGGACGGCCGCCTCGGCTACCGCTCGCGGCCTGGGCGTCCTGGTGGCCTTCGCCGACGAGCTGCACGCCGCGCGATACGTCCGCAAGACGCACTCTACGAGCATCACGGCGTTCACCTCGCCGCGCGGGCCGATCGGGCACGTGGTCGAGAACGAGGTGCGGATTCCGCTCCGCCCGGTGCGGCGGCCGGCCATCGCCGGCGCTGACCCGAGCCGGCGCGTGCGGACTTCGGTCGTCGCGGCCACCGTGGACAATGACGGCGAGCTGCTGCGCGCCGCCGGCGAGCTGAGCGATGGGCTGGTGGTGGCTGCCTTCGGTGCCGGGCATGTGCCGGCCGGGTGGGTATCGGTGCTGGAGAACATCTCGGCGCGCAAGCCGGTTGTGTTGGCGTCGCGAACGGGGTCGGGTTCGGTGCTGTCGAGCACATACGGGTTCTCGGGCTCCGAGTCGGATCTCCTTGGACGTGGCCTGATCTCTGCCGGGCATCTCGACCCGTATAAGGCGCGAACGCTGCTCCACGTCCTGATGCTCGCCGGCGCGGACCGCGTCGCCATCGACCCGGCCATGCGGCTCGTCGGCGATCGTGCCTAATCCGTTCGTTCGGAGGAGAATGTTCAATGCGCAGCGCGGAGCTGACGATCGGCCGCACGTTCGCAGTGGTGTTCGATCCGGGTGAGGACTTCTACCCGACGCTGTCGGCGTTCTGCCGGGAGAAAGGGATCCGGCAGGGGTACGTGCCGATGTTCCTGGCGGCGTTCGCGGAGGTCGAGATCGTGGGCGCGTGCGCGAGGCTGGAGAACCCGAATGCGCCGGTTTGGGACAAGGTGCACTTGACCAACGTCGAGGCGCTCGGCGGCGGGACGATTGCGTACGACGCCGAGCAGGACGGCATCATCCCGCACCTCCATGTCACGGTCGGCGAGAAGGCACGCTCCGCGAATGGATTCACCAGCCATCTCCTGTCGGCGCGAGTCCAGTTCCTCGTCGAAATGGTCTTAGTCGAGGTAGTCGCGCCCTCAATGACACGGCCGAGGGAAAGGCAACTTTTTGACGTACCCCTGCTGAGATTTGACCGGGCTTAGAACCGGGACACTATGGCCGGCTGCGGGCAGGCTTCGGCGCGCCGCATGAGTGAAACCTTTTCTGTCCGAGTCCTAGACGCCTCTTGACACGGGTCACGGCCCAGTCAGGCTCCACGATGGAGTTAGCCCGCCAGTCGAGGCATACGGTAACAATCACTCTGATCATCATCTCGTACGGTTGATTCGAGGCCGACTCTCCGGCGCTCGGCATAATTGTCTGTTATTTTCGGGCGGTCATGGCGTCGAGGCGAAGAAGCCGGAGGTGACATAATGACTACTTCGAAGGCCGACGAGATAACAAGACTGTGCGAGGAGTGGATCAAAGCTGCCAGCCTGCCAACGGGCGGGAGTCAGATTAGCTACCAAACCGAGCAGTTTCGCCTCATGTCCAACGGTATATATTTTCACGAGCTTACTTTTGATGAATTACGAGTTGCAATCCTGGGGTTGACCAAAACGCTACTTTTGCCAGGAATGAACACGGTGGTCGTCAATGATCACTACTTCTTGTGGGCATGGTGTGCGGAACTTCTTGCGGGGGCAGGGACGAATTACTTTTCGCATACGGAATTCGAGCTAAAACAACTATCAATTGTATGCAACCGTTCGGCCCTCAGCGGTGCAGTTTCGCCCGACCGCAGAGAGCGCTATGCTGACCTCCTACAGGATTGGCAAATGGGAGCACTACTGAGGGACTCGCACCTTATCCTTGCTTATCTATCGTTCCCTTTGCTTGAAGGGGTTCTTAAGAAAGAGTGCTCAACGTACGTCTCACCCTCGGGGGAAATCCAGAAGAACTTTGAGATCGAGCAGAGTGACGGAAGCCTTAGAAAATATCGGACCGGCAAGAGGTGCAGCAGCCTAAGGGATCTCTTGGTGCTGCTAAACAACGAAATCGCAGACAACAATCTTCAAAGTGACCTCGATTCACTGCGCCGCCATCTGTCATCCCTAGCCTCTTCTGGCGAAGATGGGTTCGACCTCCTATACCGTTGGCGAAATTCGTCAATGCATGGGTCAACCAGTTTCCCCACAATCGGCGGAACGCTGCTCGCAATAGTTTCACTTATCTGTCTGCACTCCATGTCTGGCGGCTATGAAGCGGCCCGCGAAAGAGCGGTTGCCCGCGCCTCTCGCCAGCGGTCAGCCTTGGCTAGCGGCCTAAACGCTGGCACTCCGTGGTCCTTTTACCCACCGTATTTCTGACCCATCGATCAGTATCAGTACCCGGGGAAGCTGAGAGGGGTCAATCGAGGGGGTCACCGGCACGGATGCTAGCGAACACCAGCGAACACAGGAGCATCGGCACGTGACACCGGTTCTTGATCGGATTGACACGGAGGAGGTCAGTCGGACAGCCATCTGTGGCAAATAGTGCGCTGAGCGGGTGACCGCGATTCGGCCGAGTCTTGTTCTCCAAGTCGGCCAATTCAAAGCCGAGGTGACGATATAGCCCGCCGCATGAGATGGCGGCGCTTGTTTGGGCTGCCTTTTATGCTCGACTTCCGCATCGCACACCATTCGGAGGAAACAAATGAATGTCGTTTCGCGCACTCGCAACAGGCGTTCGGCTTGGCGCAGCATCGCCCGTTCAATCGCAGTCGTAGCAGCCAGCGCGGGACTCATCCTGGGAGGCGCGGCGACCGGGGCCCAGGCCAGCACTAGCTACAGGATGGGTTGCTTCGTGATTACGCCGACAACCGGCATCACGACCCAGACGGTGTGGGGCTACAACACCTGTAGCTACACTACTGGCTTCCGCGTCTCGACGGTTTCGTGGTACACGGAGCCCTGCGTCCGCGTTGCTCCCAACACCAGTGGCGGCTACAAGTGGACGAAGGGCCGGAAATTCTCCGGCACAACGACCTGCTAAGTAAGTCACCAGATGACGCCCTCAATCTGAGTTGGGGGCGTCAGTCGTTTACGAATTCCGCCACCAAGCGACGACGCACCCTACCGCAGCGCCGGGAGGTTAAGGCCAACGCTCAGCTGCGATCCGGTCTCGGTGGCATTCGCGCTGCCAGGGTCGCGGCCGCCCGCTGATCGGATTCCGACAGCCAAGCCGCATATACCCGCAGCGTAGTTGCCCCTCCGCCTCCATGCCCGAGCCGCCCTGCAACGGTCCTGACGTCGACGCCGGCAGCAATTAGCTCCGTGGCCGAGTAATGGCGCAACGCATGCAGATTCGTCGCGAGCTTCAGCTTCGCCGCCATCCGGCCAAACTTCTGCGTAGCCGTATCCGGCACCAGCGGCGAAGACCCGTCCACCGCCGGCGAGAAGACGTAGCCGTCGGCCGGTAAGTCGAGCTCGAGCTCGCGGCATCGGGCCTCACACCGCTCCAGGTGCTCTCGCAGCACCTCGACCGTCTCAGGATCCAGTGCCACCCGGCGCTGCTGATGAGTTTTCGTCTCCTTCTCCTGCAGCATGCCGTCGTCGTCGACGTATAGGGCCCGTTCCAGCACCACGACGCCCGGGTCGAGGTGCACCCGGTTCCACCGCAACGCGCACAGCTCCGAGCGCCGCGCCCCGGTCGTCATGGCCGTCCACACGAACGTGCCCCAGTCCGGGTCGAGTTCCCACGCCGCGGTAACGAGCTGGGCCGCCTCGGTCGACGTCGGCGGGTGCGGGTTCGGCGCGGGCATCCCAGGCTTGTCGGCCTGGTCGGCGGGGTTGACGCCGATCCAGCGCCACCGCACCGCCCGGGCGAACGCTCCCGACAGGATCCAGTGAATCTGCCGGATTGACGCCGGCGACAGGCCTCTGCACACGTGCGGCCGGCACTTGTCGGTGCAGACGTGCTCACCGGCCTTCCGGTGCTCGACGTACTTGCGGCCACCACAATGATCCCGGCACTTCCGCAGCACCGCATAGAACGATTCCAGCGTCTCCGCGTCGAGACGACCCACGGGTTCCTTGCCCAGCAACGGCCGTACGTGCTTGTCGAGCTTGCGCACGTATCCCTGTCGGGTCGACGGCTGCACATCGACCACGTCGAGCCACCGGTCGAGCAACTGCGCCAGCGTCGCCCGCGTCCGCGGGTTGCGGCGCTCGTCGACCTGGGCGAGCAGGCGAGTACGCGCCTTCTCCGCTTCCCGCTCAGCAGTCGGGCCGGCCGGGATCGTCTCGTGCAGGTAGTGCCGGCGCTTGGTCACCGGGTCGATGCCGGCGTAGACCTTGACGCGCAGAGACCCACTGGGAAGGTTCTCGATCTCGCCGCGTCGACGCTTGGCGGTCGCCATGGTGCGGACTCTAGACCACTCGCACCACGTGTAGCCCCATGCGAGCCGTGCCAAACCGATGAAACTGCAGGTGGGGCGGGCGGGGTTCGAACCCGCGACCGAGGGATTATGAGTCCCCTGCTCTAACCTGCTGAGCTACCGCCCCGAGAGCCCGAACCCCCATCGGAGCCGGGCACCCGGACCATTCTGCCTCAGCGGGCCGTTGCCACCCACCCCTTACTCGCGGAACGCCCCAAACAAGCACACATCAGACATCGTGCAGCTCCTTTCGCCGGATTTCGGCGAACGCTGTGGCCAGGTAGCGGTCGAGCGGGCGGGGGCCCAGGAGGGACGCGGTCAGCAGGGCGCCGTGGCGGGCCAGCTCGCGGGAGGACGGGTCGGGCACCTCGGCGTTGTCGGGGTCGTGGACGCCCAGGGCGCTGGCCAGCAGGACCAGCACCGCGTGCGGGTCTATGTCGGCGGCCCAGGAGCTGGCCCACGTAACGCAGTCGAGGAGGGCGGTTTTCACCTCGTCGGCGCCCAGGCCGTCGGGGTTCTGCTCCTCCAGGAGCAGGCGGACGACCGAGCCCAGGACCAGTCCGGAGCCGTCCGTGGTGGACAGGGTGGTGGCGGCCGCCTCGAAAGGGTCTGCGTCTCGGCGGTTGGCGGCCTCCACGGCGGTGATCGCCGCCTCGGCTATGGCGCGTGCGGAGGTGGGCAGGTCTCTGAGGGCGGTCACGGGTGCACGCTACCCGGCGGCTGTGACAGGTTCGGGCAGCCACGTCGGCGCCGGGCCGCAGACAAAGGCAGAGGACAAGAGGCAGAAGGCACGAGGGCAGAGGAGAAGACGGCAGAGGACAAGACGGCAGAGAGGTAACAGCGCAGAGAGAACAACCACTAAACTCCCCCACGGTGGAAACATTCGAGAAGGCGGCGGCCGCCGAGCGGCCCGCCGGCGTACGGGAGCTGCCCATCGTCACCGGGCATCTCGCGCTCGACTTCGCCAACACCGTGGACAACCGGTTCGACCACCTCGGTACCTATCCGGGGTTGCTGCACTGGGCGGTGCGGGTCGACATCCTGACCGCCGCCGGCGCGCGGCGCCTGTTCGAGACCGGCCCGCAGTCGCTGAGGGCGGCGCACGCCTTGAGAGCCGTGCTCGTCGAGGTGTTCGGCGGCATCGCCGACGGGCAGCCCCGGGCCGACGCGCACTGGGCGGGGCTGCGGCCGTTCGTCACCGACTCGTACCGCCACTGCGACCTGCTTCCCCACCGGGGCAGCTACGTGATGAGCTGGCCCGACGACCGGCCCGGCGCCGTGCTGTGGCCGGTTGCCCGCGCCGCCGCCGACCTGCTCACCGCGCCCGACCTCGGCCGGCTCAAGCGCTGCGCCGGCTGCCCGTGGGTCTTCCTCGACCGGTCCCGCAACGGGTCCCGCCGCTGGTGCTCGATGGAGGACTGCGGCACCCGCGCCAAGATGGAGCGCTACGTGACCAAGAGAAAGGCTAGCCGGCCTCGTTGACCAGCAGCGCCACCTGCGTGCGGTTGGACACCCCGAGCTTGAGCATCACCTGCGTGACGTGACCCTTCACGGTCGGCACGCTCATGAACAGTTCCGCCGCGATCTCGGCGTTGGTCTGGCCCCGGGCGATCGCCGCGGCCACCTCCCGCTCCCGGGGGCTGAGCCCGTCGAGGGCCGCCCGCGCCCGTTCGCGGGTCGAGGCGCCCTCGTTGACCCGCTCGATCAGGCGCCTCGTGATGTCGGGCGACAGCATCGGGTCGCCGCCGGCCACGCGGTGCACCGCCTCGACGATGCGCGCGGGCGGGCTGTCCTTCAGCAGGAAACCGCTGGCTCCCAGCCGCAGCGCGCGGAGCACGTTCTCGTCGGAGTCGAACGTGGTCAGCACGATCACCTCCGGTGGGCGGGGGCGGCGCCGCAACCGTTCCAGCGCGGTGAGGCCGTCAACGCGTGGCATGCGCAGGTCCATCAGGACCACGTCGGGTGCGTGTGCGGCGATCGCGTCGGGTACCCCGTCGCCGTCGGCGGCGTGCCCTACCACGGCGATGCCGGCCGCGCCGTCGAGCATCATCGTCAGTGCCGCGCGGACGTGCTCGTCGTCGTCGACGATCAGCACCCTGATCACGCCGGCCACGGTAGCTCGGCCCGCAGGTGGAAGCTGCCACCGGTCACCTCGTGTTCGAACCGGCCACCGGCCAGCTCCACGCGCTCGGTCAGCCCGATGAGGCCCGTACCGGGAGATCCGCTCACGTCGGTCACCGCCGTGTCGTTTGTCAATTGGACCCGCAGCTGAGCGCCCGGACGGCCAGCGACCTCGACGGTGACCGGCCGCCCCGCGGCATGGCGACGGGCATTGGACAGGCCCTCCTGCACGACGCGGTACACGGTGCGCCCGACCGGATCGGGCGGCGTGCCGTCGGTCGTGTCGAGGTAGGTGACCGGCTGCCCCACCTCGCGTGCCTCCTCCACCAGCCGCGGCACGTCGGCGAACACCGGCGCCGGACGGGCGTCCTCGGCGCCGGCGCGCAGCACCCCGATGACGTCGCGCAGCTCCTCCAGCGCCTGGTGCACCCCGGCCCGCACCACGCCGGCCGCCTGCGCCACCTGCGCGGGCGGCGCGTCGGGCCGGTACTCCAGGGCGCCCGCGTAGGTGGCGACGAGGGTAAGCCGGTGCGCCAGGACGTCGTGCATCTCGCGGGCGATGCGGGTGCGTTCGGCCGCCCGCGCCTCCACGACCCGCCGGTCGCGCTCCGCCTCGGCCCGCCGGGCCCGCTCGCGTAGGGACTCCAGCAGCGCCCACCGCGCCTGGTTCAGGGCGCCCCAGGCGACCAGGGCCGCGTAGGCGCAGGTGACCAGGACCGCCCACCATCCGAAGGACAGCCCACCGGCCGGGCGCAGCAGCCCCTGCGCGAGATGCGCGGCCAGTCCCATCGCACCGGTACCGACGGCGACCGGGAGCCGCCGGCGCTGCGCCACGACCAACGCGCCGGTGGTGGACGCGGGGGTCGCCGCCGGCGACAGCACGGCGAGGACGCTCAACGCCACCGTGCCGTGCACCGGCCACCGCACCAGAAGCGGGGTGGCGCCGACGGCGGCGACTCCGACGGCGAGGTCGAGGGGCAGGTTCCGCTCCCCCATGCCACCGGCCACGGTGGCCGCGGTGAGGACGGCGACGCCCACGACCATCGTGACGACCTGACCGCGTCCGGGCTGCTGGTTGCTCACGGGGAGAAGGCTAGGAGCCGGTGGCCGGCGCCCGGAAGCGACCAAAGTCTGAGGCCAGGAACCGGTCGAACGCCGCCAGGGCCGGGCCCGCGTTCGCGCGGCCGACGCCGATGCGGAAGCGGTCGGCCGGAACCGGTGCCAGGTCCGAGGTGTAGATGCCCGCCGGAAGGAGCAGAACGCCGGCGGACTCCACCAGGGTGCGGCAGAACGCCTCCACGCCGTCGGCGCCGAGGTAGCGGGGGAAGGCGACACACCCACCGTCGGGCGGGGTCCACTCGAACAGGTCCTCGTGCGTGGCGAAGAACGCGTCGAAGGCGGCCACGTTCGCGGCGATGATGGCGCGGTTGCGGGCGTGGATCGCCTCGCCCCGCTCGACCGCGACCGCGCCGAGGAACTCGCTCGGACCGGCGTTGCAGATGGACGTGTAGTGCTTGTGCCGCTCGAGGGAGCGCAGCACGTCGCGGTCGCGGGTGGCCACCCACCCGACGCGCAGGCCCGGCAGTCCGTAGGACTTCGACAACACGTTGATGGACACCGCCGTCGGTGCCAGGTCGGCGGCCTGCGTCAGGCGGCGGGCGGGGTCGAGTTCGAGACCGCGATAGACCTCGTCGGAGAGCAGCCGGATGCCGCGCTCCGCGCACAGGTCCGCGAGCCCTTGCCACATCTGGGGATCGGGGACCGCGCCGGTGGGATTGTTGGGGAAGTTGACCGCGACCAGCCGCGTCGACGGGCGCAGCGCGGCGCGCACCCGGTCGAGGTCGAGCCGCCACCCGTCGTGCTCGTCGAGCGGGACGCCGGACACCTGCACACCCGACGCGAGCGGGAGCGTCTCCATCGCCTGGTAGTTCGGCACGGTGACCACGACGTGCTCGCCGGGGTGCACCAGCAGCTGCATGAGCCAGAAGATGGCCTCCTCGGCGCCGGCGAACGTGAGGACGTCGGCCGGTCCGCAGGTGTCGTAGGTGCGGGAGACGGCCTCCCGCAAGCGGTCCGTGCCCCACGTCGGCGTGTAGCCCAACGGCAGGGCGGAGAACGCCTCGCGGTCGGATTCGTCGGCCAGCGCCAGCAGTTCGGCGACGGTGAGGGTCTGGGCGTCGGAGGCGGTCAGGTGGTGCTCGGCGACGAACTCCCACCGGGAGAAGTACGTCTCCAGCCGGAAGTCCGGCAACGGCAGCCGCATCGGTCTCACCCTTCGAGAAGCGACCGGTTGCCGGCCGTCCAGCGGTACTGGTCCTGAATCTCCCGAACGACACCGAGAGCGCGCAGCCGGACCGCGTGCGCGACCCCGGCGGACGCCTCCGCCTCGATGCCGCGCCAGCACCGGTCCTGCCACCACAGCACGGTGTCGAGGAGCGCCGACAGGTCGGAAAGCCCGTAGGCGTCGGCGATCGCGCGGAGGTCGCGGCCCGTGGCGGCGGGGTCGGTGACGCCCGGACCGAGCGCCAGGTACTGCCAGCAGACGTGCGCCACGTCGTGGACGCGCTCGCCCGGCGCGGCGAGGTCCCAGTCGATGAACGCGACCGGCATGAGATCGCTGTCGTAGACGGTGTTCTTCGGCGACAGGTCGTTGTGGCACACGACCTCGCGGTCGCCGGCCAGCTCCGTGCCGGCGGTCAGGTCGTGGAACGCGCGCAGCAGGCGGGCCACGGCGACGAGGCTGCGGGTGGAGTGCGGGTGCGGCTGCCAGGCGACGTGGCCGTCCACATAGGACAGAATCTCGCGGCCGCTGTCGTCGGTGCCGAGGAACCTGGGTGCGCCGGGCCATCCGTGGCGTTCGAGGTGGGCCAGCACCCGGTGCGCGAACTCCGCGTTCGGCGACGGCGTGCGCCGGACGGTGGCGCCGACGCGCACGACGACGTTCACGAAACCTCCCGGCAGCGCCTCCTCAGTCACGGCACGCCTTGAGCATTCCGTAGACCGTCGCGCGCGAGACGCCGAGCGCGGCGGCGACGTGCCGCGCGGAGTGCCGCACGCCGAAAACCCCCTTGCCGTCGAGGTGGGCGACGAGTTCCCGGCGCTGGGCCGCGGTCAGGAGGTCGCGCGGTGTGAGGGAGGACCGGCACCAGCCGTCGACGAGCTGGTTGATCTCCTCCCGCCAGTCGCGCTCGAACAGCCCCGCCGGCCGCGGCCGCACCGGGGCGGCGAACGCGGTCAGCGCGCCGGCGGCCCGGTCGAGGACCGAGCGGTCGAAGTTCAGGCACAGCAGCGTCGCGCCGTCGTCCAGGGGCACGGTGACCGAGGTCCAGGTGCGGCCCTGCGCGTCGACCTTGCCGTAGGGGCCGAGGACGCCCGCGCCGGCCTCGATGAGGTCGGGCTCGAGCAGGGACGCGTCGCCGGGGCGGCGCCCGGACACCGGGTTCCAGATCGCCACCACCTCGTCGGCGGCCACGTCGTGCACGACGGCCTCGAGGTGCGGGTGGAACAGGGCGACGACCGCCTCGATGACCGAGGTCATTCCGTCCGGAAGAGCCATTTCTGGATTTTCTGTCTAGACTTGACAATGTGTCAAGCAGTTCAGACAGTGTTCCGGGCGCGGACGCGCCCGGCATGACCACGACGATCGAGGCGGTCCGCGCCGAGGCACTGTTCGCCTCGACGGTGCAGGCGTCCGAGGCACCCGCCGGCGACCGGGTCCGCGACGCGGTGACGGCCACCCTCAGCCGCCACGGCGAGGCCGGCTGCGCCGTTCAGGTCGCCGGCGAGTTCGGTGAGCACCCGGAGACGGCCGCGGCCCGGATGGGCTGGTGCATCACGACCGTGCGCGCCGCGTTCGACGCCGACCCGAGGTGATCCACCCCGTTCGGATACGCCGCCCCGCTACGTAGATGTACGCATTGGGTGCGTGGACCGGTGCACCGATGCTCGACCGGTCCACGCAGTCCACGAAAGGAATCCCCTCGCATGCGTACCGAAACGGGACGGGCCGTCCGTCGCCTGCTCGCCGCTGTCGCGCTGCTGTTCGGAATCGCCACCGCCGCTCTGGTGCTGCCTCAGGCCGCCACCGCGGCCGACGTGCCGGGACCGAAGACGCCGGTCGCGAACCGCGTCGAGCTTGTGCGCACGGGCGGCTTCACCGGCATCCCGAAGACCTGGACCGTCGACGCCGAGCACTTCGGCGAGGACGGCGCCCGGTTGCTGCGCACCGTGTCCAAGCCCGAGTTCCTGGCGCTGGACGACCACTACGGCCCGAAGAACCCGTGCTGCGACTTCTTCGAGTACACGCTGACCGTCACCTACAACGGCGGCCACACGAAGACGGTGACGACCTCCGAGCTCGCCACCGACCAGCCCGAGATCCTGACCGACGTGATCGCCCTGACCCAGCACATCGGCGAGTCGCCGCAGAGCTGAACCCGCACGTCGTGGGCCGGCCGGGGTTCCGGCCGGCCCGCGTCACGTGAGGGTCGCGACGACGTACCGGGTCGCCTCGGCGAGGAGGGCCTCGTCGTACACCGCGTCCTTCGCCTGCTTGCTGGACATCAGCGCGACCACCAGCGGCGGCCCCGCCGGTGGCCGGAGGACCCCGAGGTCGTTGACCGTGCCGTAGCCGCCGGTTCCGGTCTTGTCGGCCACCGTCCAGCCGGTCGGGGTGCCGGCCCGGATGCGCCGGTCGCCGGTCGTGTTGCGCTCGAGCAGGTCGCGCAGGAACGCCAGCCGGTCGGCGGGGAGCGTGTCGCCGAGGAGGATCCGCTCGATGGTGCCGGCCAGCGCCCGCGGTGAGCTGGTGTCGCGTTCGTCGCCGGGCACGGCGCCGGTGATGTCGGGCTCGATCCGGTCCATCCGGGTCACCCGGTCGCCCAGGTCGCGGGTGAACGCGGTGAGCGCGGCCGGTCCGCCGAGGTCGCGGAGCAGCAGGTTGCCCGCGGTCCCGTCGCTGTAGCGCACCGCGGCGTCGCACAGCTGGCGGATCGTCATGCCGGTGGACACGCGGTCCTTCGTGATGAAGGAGCTCTTCATCAGGTCGGCGCGGGTGTAGGTGACGACGGTGTCGAGCTCGGACAGGGCACGGCGCCGCAGCACCGCGGCCGCGGCGAGCAGCTTGAACGTCGAGCAGAACGCGAACCGCTCGTCGGCGCGGTGCGCGACCGTGGCACCGGTGCCGGTGGCGAGGGCGTAGACGCCCAGGCGGGCGCCGAACCGGGTCTCCAGTGCGGCGAGCGCCTCGTGCCGCCGCTCCACCTCCACCGATGGGGACGGCCGCGCGGACGGGGTGGCGACCGGGTCCTTCTTCGGAGGCGAGCATCCGGCGGCCGCGACCGCCGCCGCGGCGCCGAGCAGGGTGCGGCGCGTGACGCTCACCGGCCGGCCTCCAGCCGGGCCTCCAGACGCGAGGGCAGGTCGACGACCGAGGTGAGCCTGCGCTCGTCGCGCACCGGCGCCCGGCGGTGCGGGTCGATGAGGAACGCGGTGATGCCGGCCTCTTCGGGTCCGACGAAGTCCGGGACGTAGGTGTCGCCGACGAACACGGCCGACGCGGCGTCGACACCGAGGGCGTCCAGGGCGGTGGCGTAGATCACCGGATGCGGCTTGCGCCAGCCGACCTCCACCGACGTGACGACGACCTCGAACGACGGCAGGAGGCCCATCGCGTCGAGGTGGTCGGGCACCAGCTCGGGCTGGTGGGTGTTGGTCACCACGGCGAGGCGGTGGTCGCGGGCGAGGCCGCGCACGCAGTCGACGATCTCGGGCGGGTACGTCACACCGGCGTTCCACTCGCTGAGGTAGGCCGCCGCGAACGCCCCGACCTCGGCGCCGAGCGGCGCACGGCCCAGCGCACCGGTGAGGAACCCGGTGGCGGCGTCGGTCAGGGAGAACTCGCGGTCGTCGCGGTCGCTGCGCCGCTCGAACTCCTTCCAGGTGTGCGTCCACGCGGCCAGGTAGTCGGGATAGCCCAGGTCGGCGCCGTACCGGCGGAGCAGGTCGTGTGACCGTGCGTGGTCCTGCCCGGTGTGGTCGGGCGAGTAGTGGACGAGGGTGCCGAAGAAGTCGAAGAGGATGACGGTCACATGAAATACCGTAGCCACACGTAGAGCCAGGCGATCAGGGTGCTCAGGATCGTCACCACAATGCCGTACCGGGTGAACTGCCAGAAAGAGATGCGGTGGCCGGTGCGGGCGGCGATGCCGATCGCGACCACGTTGGCGCTCGCCGCCACCGCGGTGCCGTTGCCGCCGAAGTCGGCGCCGAGCGCGAACGCCCACCACAACGACTCGCCGGTCTTCGCGTCGGGGGCCTGCGCCACGACGTCCTCGACGACCGGCGCCATCGCCGTCACGTACGGGATGTTGTCGAAGAAGGCGCCGAGCACCGCCGAGCCGAACAGCAACGCGGTCGCGGCGGCGAAGTAGTTGCCGCCGACCTGGCCGGCCGCCCAGTCACCGACGGTCCTGATGACGCCGGTGTGCACCAGCCCGGAGACCATCACGAACAGGCCCATGAAGAACACGAGCGTCGGCCACTCCACCTCGGCGAGCACCTCGTCGAGGTCGGCACCGGTGACCACCAGCATCAGGCCGGCACCCACCAGCGCCACCACCGACGGGTCGATGTGCAGCACGGAGTGCAGGCTGAACCCGGTCACCACCAACGCGAACACCGCGAGGCACCGGCGCAGCATCTCCGGGTCCTTGATCGCACGGCGTTCCTTGAGCGCCATGATGGCCTCGACCCGGTCGGGGTTGTACTGGAACGATTTGCGGAACAGCACGCGCGTGAACAGAACGAACACGACGAACACGACGACGACGATCGGCGCCATGTGCACCAGGAAGTCCACAAAGGACAGTCCGGCCCGGCTGCCGATGATGATGTTCGGCGGGTCACCGATGAGCGTGGCGGCGCCGCCGATGTTGGAGGCGAGCACCTCCGCGATCAGGTACGGCTGCGCGGAGATGTTGAGGCGGTCGCAGACCACCACGGTCACCGGCGCGACGAGCATGATCGTGGTGACGTTGTCGAGGAACGGCGACGCGATCGCGGTGATCACCATGAACATGACCATCAGCCGGTACGGCCGGCCCCTCGACTTCTTCGCGGCCCAGATGGCCAGGAAGTCGAAGACGCCGGTCTGCTTCACGATCCCGACGATGATCATCATGCCGAACAGCAGGAAGATGACGTTCCAGTCGATGCCCTCGTGCTCGGAGAAGAAAACCTCGGCGCCCGGCGCGAACTGGAACACCAGCATCAGGGCGGCGGCGAACAGCACGACCTTGACCTTGTTGATCTTCTCCGTGGCGATGAGGACAAAGGCGACCACGAAGATGCCAAGGGCAAGAATCGCGCTCAAAAGCAGAACCTCCGGACAGGAGTCATCGCCCGGGCGCGAAAACGCGCCCGGGTGCGGAAAGCGGGGATCTACTCCTCGGGGCCGAACACCGCGAGGCTCGTGATCAGCCGGTCCAACGTGATGGCACCGACGAGAGCGCCGCTGTCGTCGACCACCGCGACCAACGGACTGTGCTGGCGCGCCATGAGCGCGGCCACCTCGAGCAGCGTCGCGTCCGAGTGGACGGTGACCGGCCGCGAGGGCGACCGGGGAACGCAGTCGCCGACGGTCCGGTCACCGAGCTCGGTCCAGAAGCGGTCGGCGTGTGCCTCGTCGATCGTGCGGACGAGTGCCGGATCCTCCTGGTACGCCTCGGGAACCGCCAGACGCAGCACCTGGCTGCCCGGCAGCACCCATTTCGGTCGGGACAGCGCGTCGACCACGATCAGCCCGGGGAGACGGCTGATGGCCATCACACCCACCGCTTTGGCCACCCGGTCCTCCATGGTGACCGTCGGCACGTGCACGGCGATGTCGCGTGCTTGCATGAAACCAACCCATTCGGTATGGCGGTCGAGCCGAGCCTGTGCGGTCATCGTCGCCCAACCTCCCTGACAGCATTCCCGATCCGGCGCTGCCCAGTCTGGTCCGGGGCCGGCGCGGCGACCATCGGTGCCAGCACCCATTCCCGGTGGGGGTGGACCATGCAGACCGCGGCCGCGTCAGGCCGGCAGCCGGTCGCTGGTCAGGGGGACCCAGCGCCGGCCGGTCCGGGCGCTCCACCGCCCGGACATACGTCGACCGTAGCGACCGGCCGTCACACGAAGGAGACGTCGGGGTGCTCCGTCGACGGGCCGTCGAACAGCGGTTGCGCGCGCCCGCGCAGGTGCAGGTCGAAGAACGCGGCGAGGTAGGCCCGCAGCGCGGCGACGATCCGCGCGGGGTCGACGGTGCCGATCGCTCCGGTGACGGCGGCGTCCGGCAGCGCGAACGCCCGCGCGATCGGCGGCAGCAGCACCTGCACGTCGGTGAACGTGAAGTGCTCGCCGGCGGCGACGTACAGGTCACGTTTCCAGCCGGTCGAGCGCTCCCAGAACCGCCGCCAGTCGAGGGCGTGGACGTGCGTGTGCGGCACCCCGTCGGCGCCACCCGCGCCCATCAGCAGGAACGGGCGGTCCAGCCCGCGGTGGACGACCTCGCCGAAGTCCCCGGCGCCGAAGCTGAACGCCATGCTGCCGTCGAGGTCGACACCGGCGTCGAGGCGCCGGTCGACGAGCATCGTCTCGGCGGCGGTGAAGCCTCCGGCCGAGTGGCCGACCATGCCGACGCGGGACGGGTCGGCGCCGAACCGGCGGACCGCGACGAGCCGGTCGAGGACGAACCGGGTGTCCGCGACCCGCGTGTAGAGCATCGTGCGCAGCACCTCCGTCGGGTCGGTGTCGGGCAGGCGCTGGACCTCCAGCCGGCCGCCGGGGAACTGGACGGCCGGCGCCTCGTAGGTGTGGTCGACCGCCACCACGACGTAGCCGTGGCTCGCCAGGTCCTCGACGAGAACCGTGCCCTCGGCGCGCAGGCGACCGCCGCCCGGCGAGTAGAGCACCACCGGATGCGTGCCGCGGGGCGGCGCGCCGGCGCGGGCGTGCGTGACCAGGCCCGCCCAGTCGATGCTTCCGGTGGAGATGCCGAGCGTGCGGGCGGCGTCCTCGTCCTGGCGGCGGGCCGTCAGCGGTGGCAGGTACGGCATGCGCGGCTCGCGGCCGGTCGGCCGGGCCGGGTACCGCACCGAGACCATGAGCTCGCGTCGCCGGTCCGGGACCCACGGGTCGGGCCGGTCGTGGTCGACGAGGTGCAGGTCGACCGCGCCGACGGGGTACCGGCCGGTCGGCGCCGGCAAAGTGAGCCGCAGCGGCGCGGTCCCGGCCGCTCCGGCGGCCGCGACGTCGGGCGCGGTGCCGGGCGCGGTGCCGGCCGCCGCGGTGCCGGGCAGCATTCCGGCCGCCGCCGCGGCCGAGGCGGTGCCGAGGAGTTGCCGTCGGGTGAGTGTCCACATGGGACCACTGTCGGCTGTGCCGGGTGCGGAGCGGACCTGCCGGACGTCAGGCATCCACCCTGAGGAATCTCAGGGTCGAAGGCTGTCGATCGACCGCTGTGGACGGCGGGGCGCCGCTCGTAGCGTCCGGCGCATGATCGACGTTCTGGAGTCCGCGATCACCTCGCCCTGGGTCTACCTGGCGCTGTTCGCGATCGCCGTGCTCGACGGGTTCTTCCCGGTCGTGCCGTCCGAGACCATGGTCATCACCGCCGGGGTCTTCGCCGCCGGCGGCGACCCCGAGCTGGCGGCGGTGATCGGTGTGTCCGCGGCCGGCGCTTTCGTCGGTGACCACGTCTCGTACTGGATCGGCCGGCGGGCCGGTGCCGGGATGCTCCGGCGGCTGCGGCCGGGCAGCCGGCGCCACGCGGCGTTCGCGTGGGCCGCGGACGCGCTCGCGGTGCGCGGCGGGCTGCTGCTGGTGGTCGCCCGCTACGTGCCCGGTGGTCGGACCGCGGCGACGATGACCACCGGCGCGGTCGGCTTTCCCGCCCGCCGGTTCGCGATGTTCGACGCGCTCGCGGCCGGATCGTGGGCGCTGTACTCGGCGCTGGTCGGCTACCTGGGTGGCGCGGCCTTCGAGCACGACACGGCGAAGGGACTGGCGTTCGGGCTGGGCCTGGCCGCCGGCGTTACGGTGCTGGTGGAGGCGGCGAGGTTTCTGCTACGCCGGCGGAACAAGGCCCGCCTCGTAGGCGACGATCGCCGCCTGCACCCGGTTGCGCACCCGCAGCCGGGACAGCACCGTGCTGACGTAGCTCTTCACGGTCCCCTCCACGAGGAACAGCCGGCCGGCGATCTCCACATTGGATAGTCCCGCGGCGACCAGCACGAGCACCTCGCGTTCGCGGTCGGTGAGTTCCGCGACGAGGTCGCGGGCCGCCGCCGCGCGCGTCAGCCGGCCGGCGCCCAGCTCGGCGATGACCCGCCGGGCCACCTTCGGCGACAGGTAGGCCGCACCGGCCGCGACCGCGCGGACGCCCGCCACGAGGTCGCGCGGGTCGGCCGCCTTCAACAGGAACCCGCTCGTGCCGGCCGCCAGTGCCCGCGCCACGTACTCGTCGTCGCCGAACGTGGTCAGCATCGCCACCGCCGTCTCCGGAACGGTTCTGTGCAGCTCCTCGGCGGCGGCGAGGCCGTCCATCACCGGCATCCGGATGTCCAGCAGCGCGACGTCAGGCCGGTGCCGGCGGGCCAGGTCCACGGCGGCGCGCCCGTCGCCGGCCTCGGCGACCACGTCGATTGCCGGGTCGGACGCGAGGATCGCCCGCGCACCGGCCCGGATCATCGGCTCGTCGTCGGCGACCAGGACCCGGATCACCGCGCCGTCCCCCGTACTACCGCCTTGTCCGCCAGCCGGCCGTCGGTGAAACACAGCCGGTAGACGTCGATCGGACCGGTGAAGAGGTCGCGGGTCGTGCGGTAGTACTCGCACCGGGCGCCGGACGGAACCGGTGGCTCGGCGACGTCGGGCCGACCCTCGACCTGGTTGCGGGGCAGTCCTTGCGTGCGCGGGTCTCCGACGCGCAGCGCATCGTACCGGTCGGCGGCGAGGAACGAGTGGTGCACCTCGTACCACCGCATCCCCAGTAGCAGCAGGGCGACCACGGCGCCGATCGCGACCGGGACGGCCACCGCTGCCGCGAGTCCGCGGCGGGTGGCGCGGGTCACCTCCGACAGCTGCCGCGCGGAGTCGGACCCGTCGACCCGGTACGGAAGCTCCGCCACCACCTCGTAGCCGTCGCCGTGCCGTCCGGCGCGCAGCGTTCCACCGGCGAGCCGGACGCGTTCGCACAGACCGACGAGCCCGTGCCCACCACCGGTCGTCGGCGCCGCGCCCCGGCCCGCGCCGTTGCGGACGGCCACGCTCACGTGGGTCCCGTCAAACCGCACCTCCACCGTGACCGCCGCTCCCGGCGCGTGCCGGACGGCGTTGGTGACCGCCTCCTGGACGACGCGGTAGGCCGTGCGCCCGACGGACGCCGGCACGTCGTCGGTCGGTCCCGACGAGACCAGACGAATGTCCACACCGGACGATCGCGACCGCGCCACGAGGTCGTCGATGCTCCCGGGTTCGGCGTCGTCGAGGCCCCGGAGCACGGTGACGATGTCCTGCAGGCGGTCGGTGGCGTCGACCGCCGTCGACCGCAGGTGCGCGATCGCCGCGCGGTGCCGCTCGTCGAGGTCGCCGTCGAGCTCGAGGGCGCCGGCCCGCATGGCGATGAGGCTGAGCTCGTGGCCGAGCGAGTCGTGCATGTCGCGCGCGATCCCGGCCCGCTCCCGCAGCCGTGCCTCCCGCTCGACGAGCTGCCGCTCCCGTTCCAGCTGTTCGGCCCGCTGCCAGCCCGCCGCGGCGAGTGTCGCCCGCAGCCGCAGGTACCGCCCGGCGAGCCATGGCAGCACCCCGAACACCAGCAGCAGGAACCCGACCGGGAACCACGCCCACGCGTCACCGGCTGCCACAGCGACCACGAGACCAGCCGCCGCGACCCCGGCGAACACGGCGGCGGCCGTGACGGTGTCGGCCATCCGCCGGCCCGCCATCGCGCCCGCGGCCGCCGACACGAGCACCGGCCAGGCATCGGTTCCGGGCAGGTCGGCCAGCGCGAGCAGGGTCGCGGAGGCCCCGATCGCCAATGCCCACGCGGGCCGGCGTTGTGCCGTGACAACGACCAGCGTCGACCACACGACACCGGCCGCGACCGGACCCGCGTGCGGCCACGCCTCGGCCGCTACCACAACGGCGAGCGCGGCCAAGAGCGCGCATTCGCGCCAGCGCGGTGACGCGCTGCCGGGCGACGCGCTCTCCCGCCGGCGCGGCGTTCGGGCCATTCGGCCAGCGTACTTCGCGGGCCGGCCGTGGGTTTCCCGAGCGGAAACCGGGGAACGCGAGCCGGATGCGTCTGAACCACCTGATCGCCGGTGTTCTGCTCCTCGGCATCGCCGACTCGATGATCGGGCCCTATCTCGTGCTGTTCGGCGCCGACGAGGCGAACCTGTCGCCGTTCCAGGTCGGCGTGTTCGTCTCGCTGATCGCGGCCAGTGGACTCGTCGTCAGCACCTGGCTGGGCCGGCGCTACGACCGGTCGGAGGGCCGGTGGCCGGCGGTCGTCGCGGTGACCGCGCCGGCGGTCGGGTATCTCGTTCTGACCGTGACCACCGACTACGTGCTGCTGCTGCTCGTCGCGATCGGGTTCCTGGGCGCGGGGATGGCCGCGTTCCCGCAGCTGTTCTCGTTGGCGCGCACGCATCTGGCGACGGGCCCGGCCGCGGCGCGCGGGAACCCGGTGCTGCGGTCGGTGTGGTCGCTCGCGTGGGCGATCGGTCCGCTGCTCGGCGCGGTGGTGCTGGCGTGGCAGGGTTACCGGGGGCTGCTACTGGTCACCGCGGCGGTGTTCGTGCTCGTGCTGGTGCCGCTCGCGGCGCTCGGACACACTGCTCCGGGGCCGGCCCGGGAGCCGACGGGTACGCCGGGCACGGAACGGCACCGGTGGACCCGGCCGGTGCTCCTCGCCGTCGCCAGTTACACGCTTTTCCATACGGCGATGCTCAGCGGGTCCGTCGCGTTGCCGCTCTACGTCACGCGGACCCTCGACCTCTCCGACAGCGACGTCGGGTTGTTGTTCAGCGTCTGCGCTTTCGTGGAGGTGCCGGCCGCGCTCGGTCTCCTGCTGCTGCCGGCCCGGATGCGCAAGCGTCCCCTGATCCTGGCGGGAATGCTGCTATTCGTCGCCTACTTCGTGATGGTGGCGGCCAGTTCCACGTTGGCCGCGCTGGTGGCCACGCAGGTCGCCCGCGGGGTGGCGATCGCCGTCGTCGGCGCGTTGGGCATCACGTACGTCCAGGACCTGCTTCCCACCGCACCGGGACGCGCGACAGCGCTGTTCGCCAACACCCTGACGACCGGGTCGCTGATCTCCGGGGTGCTGGCCGGCGCGGTCGCGCAGACGCTCGGGTACCAGGCGGCGCTGCTGCTGTGCGGCGGCCTCGCCGCGCTGGGCGCGGCTCTCCTCGCGGTGTCCGGCCCGGAGGACCGTGCCACGGCCGTGCCGGCACCGGAGGCCGGTGCCGCGACTGTGCTGGCGACGGATTAGCGGCGCGCGGCCATGCCGGCGCCGGGTGAGCGGCGCCGGCACGGCTCGGAAACCTAGCGGTAGTCGCGCTTCTTGGTGTAGACGCCGACGATCGCGGCGATGTGCGGGTCGGACGTGATCGTGAAGTAGCGGCCGGGCCGCAGTTCCACGCTCGACGGGTTCGCCTGGTCGGTGGTCGCCGGCCCGTGGATCACCGCGTCGTAGATGAGGACATCCCTGCGCGCGTCGATTGTGCGTTCGGGGCGCTCGAGGATGCGGCCCGCCGTCGGACGCCCGGGGCCGAACCGGCCGGAGAGGTCGCCGTAGGTCAGCAGCACGTCGCCGTTGTGCAGCACCAGTTGGTGGTGCGACGAGGCGGGCAGCCCGGTCGACACCGGCGTCGTCCACGTGCGTCCGCGGTCGTGCGACCAGGACACGTAGGCGACGTTGATGGACGTCCGCAGGATCGCCAGCAGCGAGCCGTTCCTCAGCACGCTGATGTTGGGTTCCTGGAAGTCGAGGTCGGCCGCCCGGCCGATCGTCGACTCGGTCTCCTTCGGCCACGTGCGCCCGCCGTCACGTGACCGCACGACCGTCGCCGGCGCGGTGCCGCCCTCGGGCAGCCGGCCGTACAGGGGCACGAGCAGTTCCCCGTTCGGAAGTTCGACGATGGGACCGTGCGTGGCCGCGTGCCCGGCGTAGTACGCGCCGACGACGACCGTCGACGGGCCCTCCATCGCCGTGCCCACCTCGACCGGTTCGCTCCACGACCGACCGCCGTCGGTGGACCGGGCGACGAACGTCCCGACGAGCGTCACCGGGCCGGGTGGGTACCCGGTCCAGTCGGTGCGGAAGAAGCTCAGCAGCACGGTGCCGTCGCGGGTCTGCGCGAGCTTCGGGTCGCGGTCGTCGATCGCGGTGTCGATGGCCAGCCGCGGGTTGCTCCAGGTGCGGCCCTGGTCGCGGCTCTCCACGACCATGATGCGCCCGTCCTGGTCGATGTGCGCGACGGACTCGCGGTACGCGGCGAGCAACCGTCCATTGTGGAGCTTGATGATGTCGCCGAAGAACGCGCGCTTGCCGGACCCGGCGGTGGCGACGACGACCGGGTCGGTCGGCGTTCCGGCACCGGTGGCGACCGGTTGCGCGGTGGCGGACGGTTGTGCCGTGGCGGCGGCCGGTGCCGCGACGAGTGTGGTGACCGTGACGAGTAACGCCAGCATGAGACGGCGCACGGGATCACTCCCATCGAAGATGATCAGGTCCGATGCAGGCCGAAGCTATCTGGAACGCTATTCCATGTCAATCGGACGTGACTCGCCGTCGAGCCGCGGGCGCAGCTTGCCGTCGAGCCGCGGACGCGGCGCGCCCTCGACCGCGGTGCAGATGCCGAAGACGCGGCCGTGGCTCGTCCATCCGTTGACCCGGCCGCGGTTGTTGCCGATCTGCACGCGGCCACGGCCGTGGTCGACGGCGGTGACGAGATGGAGGTGGACGGCGCCGGCGACCCGGGCCAGCACGATGTCACCGGGTTCGACGAGCGCCGGCTCCACGGGTGCGACGGTGACCGGTTGCCGGCTGCGGATCAGCGGCACCATCGACGAACCGGTCGGGCGGAACTCGACCGTCTCCCCCGCGGCGACCCGCCGCGCCATCGCGTCCAACAGACCCATCGCGGTGAGCATCACCCGTGCCCGCCCGGTGGGCCACCGATTTACGTCAGATCGCGCAGCTTCCATCGTCGCAGGCGTCGGCGGCCGGCACGGTGGTGAGCGGGTGGCTGTCGGCCCACGCCCGCTCCAGCAACTGCAGCAGCACCTCCGGCGGCTGGGCACCGGACGCGCCGTAGGCGCGGTCGACGACGAAGAACGGCACGCCGTTGCCGCCGAGCGCCCGGGCGGTGGCGATGTCGTGCCGCACCGCGGGCAGGAAACGCCTGTCGGACAGGGCTTCCCGCACTTCGTCCCCGTCCAGCCCGACGTCGACGCCCAGCGGCACCAGCGACTCGACGTCGAACACCGGGCGGCGCTCCTCGAAGTTCGCGTGCAGCAGCCGCTCCTTCATCTGCGCGCCGAGCCCGTGCCCGGCGGCGAGATGGATGAGCTGATGGGCGAGCAGCGTGTTGCCGCTGACCCCGTTGGCGAGGTCGTAGTCGAGCCCCTCGGCGGCGGCGAGGTCCTCGACCCGACGCATCTGCGCCCGCATCTGGTCCTCACTGATGCCGTACTTGGCGGCCACCGACGGTAGCGTGCGTTCGGTGTGACCCTCCGGAATGCTGGGGTCGAGCTGGAACGACCGCCAGACGACCTCCACCTTGTCGGCGTGCGGGAACCGGCTGAGCGCCGTCTCCAACCGCCGCTTCCCGATGTAACACCAGGGACACACGATGTCGGACCACACCTCGATCTGCACGACGGTCGCCAACGTCCGCCGGCCGGCGATTATTCCGACCGGGCGTGGTGGGCGAGGACCCGGGCGAGCAGGTCGCGCAGGACCGTCCGCTCGTCGGGCGACAGGGGCGCGAGCAGCTCGTCCTGCACCGCGTCGAGGGCGCGGTCGAGCCGCTGGAGCTGGCGGGTGCCCGCGCGGGTGATCGTGACCGTGTTGCGGCGCCGGTCGGCCGGGTCGGTGCCGCGCTCGACCAGGCCCTCCGCGACCAGCTCGGTGACGGCGGCGACGACGTCGCTGCGGTCCATGCGGCACCGCCTGCCGAGTTCGACCTGGCTCACCCCGCCGAACTCGCGCAGCGTCGCCAGCACCCGGTAGTGGTAGCCGCGCGCGCCGGTGGCGTGGAAGGCGTCGGTGACGAGGCGGCGGGCGTGCACGCCGAGCTGGGTGATGAGCCAGCTCGCCTTGCCCGCGAGCCGGTCCGGTGCGGTGTCCACGGGTCCCGATCCTAGCCAGCGTTGGACGCGCCAACGATCGGGCCGGCGGATCGGGCTCGACCACATCGCCCTCGGCGTACCGGCCGGCTCGGTCACCCGGTACGCCGCCGTCCTCGATGGTGCGGGCCGATAGGATTCCGACCCATGGTGCGTCGATCGATGGCGATCGGGTCGATCGCGGTGCTGCTCGCCGCCGGCGGGTGCTCGGGGGGCGACGCGGACCCGTCCGCCACGCCCGGGTCGACAGCGCCGCTGTGCGAGCGCATCGGCACCGACACGCTGCGGAAGGTCGTCCCGACCTTCGAGCCCGACCCGCCGGGCGAGGGCGAGAGCGACGCGTGCGTGCGGCTGGCCTCCGGCACCGCCGAGGCGCCGGTCGGTGACTTCCTGCGCATCACGATCGACGACCCGTCACCGGGCACCGACGAGGAGTGCAGGAACCTGGAGCGCGACCGGGGCGACGCGACCTGGATGCCGCCCGACCACCTCGGCGGGGTCGGCGACTTCGCGTGCGGCACGGTGGTCAGCGGTGCCGACAAGGGCGTGGTCGTCACGATCCTGTCGCGGCGCGGCGGCACGCACGTGAGCATCTCCTACGGCCGCACCCCCGGCGACGTGACGACCGTGCGGGAGGCCGTGATCGACCTCGCCCGCACCGTGATGCGACGCGTCTGACCGGCACGCCACCACCGCGCTCCCGAGCCTGGCCGACCGACCGGTTGACCGAGCGGTTGACAACAGCTTCGCGATGACCGTCGCCTGACCCGGGCCGGCGCCGGGGGCGTGGCACCCCGGCGCGGTACAGTGTCGGTATGCGTTCGACGAGCCTTCTCTGGTGGCGGCTGCACTAGCAGCCGTTCGCGACGCATGTTCCGGGGCTGCATGGCAGCCCCTTCCTTTCCGAGCAGGCCCGGCAGCCGTGCGGCCCTCCCTACCGATCCGCAGGGAGTACGCCATGTCCGACACCTTCACCGCGCTCCTGGAGCGCTCCGCCTCCGTGGCCGACCAGCTCGCCGCCCATCCCGGGAGGTACCGGGTGCTCACCGGTGACCGCCCCACCGGTCCCCTGCACCTGGGCCATCTCTTCGGCTCGGTGCTGGAACGCGTCCGTCTGCAGAACGCCGGCGTGCAGACGTTCGTCATCGTCGCCGACTACCAGGTGATCACCGACCGCGACTCGATCGGTGACGTGCGGCGGTTCGTGCTCGACGCGGTGCTCGACTACCTCGCCGCCGGCGTCGACCCGGCCCGCACCACCATCTTCACGCACTCCGCCGTGCCGGCGCTCAACCAGCTCATGCTGCCGTTCCTGAGCCTGGTCACCGAGGCCGAACTGCACCGCAACCCGACGGTCAAGGCCGAGCTGGCCGCGTCCGGGCGGGCATTGTCGGGGCTGCTGCTGACGTATCCGGTCCACCAGGCCGCCGACATCCTGTTCTGCAAGGGGAACCTGGTGCCGGTCGGCAAGGACAACGCCCCGCACGTCGAGCAGACCCGCGTCATCGCGCGGCGGTTCAACGAACGGTACGGGCCGGTGTTCCCGGTGCCGGAGGTGCTGTTCACGTCGGTCCCCGAACTGCCCGGCCTCGACGGCCGCAAGATGTCCAAGAGCTACGGCAACACGATCACGCTGGGCATGACCGCCGACGAGACGGCCGCCGTCATCCGGAAGGCCCGCACCGACACCGACCGGCACATCACGTTCGACCCGGAGCGCCGGCCCGGGGTGTCGGCGCTGCTGACCACCGCGGCGCTGTGCTCGGGGTCGACGCCGCACGCGCTGGCGGAGGAGATCGGCGACGCGGGAGCGGGACGGCTCAAGCAGGTCACGACCGAGGCGGTCAACGGGTTCCTGGCCGACCACCGCCGACGACGCGCCGAGCTCGCCGCCGACCCGGGCCACGTGCTGTCGGTCCTGCGCGCCGGCAACCGCACCGCGAACACGATCGGCGACGCCACCCTCGACGAGGTCCGGACGGCCATGGGCACCAGCTACTGACTCCGGACGATCGCGGGTCCGACCGCACGGATACGGTGGTCGGACCCGGAAGCCGGAAGCGAGAGATGTCACTCGATCCCCCCGACCCGACGCGCGCGGGCACGCTCGACGAGCTGGCCGCCGCCTTGCGGCAGCTCAAGGCGTGGGCGGGCAACCCGTCCTTCGAGCAGATCAAGGACCGGGTCAACGCGGCCTGGGCGGCGCGGGGCCGGCCGCCGGGTGAGCTCGCCGGGAAGAGCACGGTCGCCGACTGTTTCCGGGCCGGGCGGCGCCGGCTCAACCTCGACCTCGTCACTGCCGTCGTGGCGGCGCTGCACCCCGACAGCGGGTACGTCGACCGGTGGCGCGGCGCGGTCCAGGTGGTCAGCGGGGAGCTGGCGGCGGCCGCGCTGGTGCGGGTGCAGACCGCGCTGCCGCCAGACCTCGACGTCTTCACCGGACGCGCGGCCGAACTCGACGGCGTGCTGCGGTCCGGGTCCGGTGTCGTGGTGGTGTCGGGCATGGCCGGGGTGGGCAAGACCCGGCTCGCCGTGCGGGTCGGGCACCTGCTCGCGCGGCGGGGTGCGGTCACCCGGTCGTTGTTCGTCGACCTGCGCGGCTACCACTCCGACCCGGCGACACCGCCGGCCGACCCGGCGGCGGTGCTCGACGGTTTCCTCCGGGCGCTGGGCGTGCCCGGGCACCGGATCCCGCCCGCGCTCGCCGACCGCACGGCCCTCTACCGCCGCCGGCTCGCCGAGGCGCCGACGCTCGTCGTGCTCGACAACGCCGCCGGTGCCGGGCAGGCGCGTCCGTTGCTGGCCGCCGCGCCGGGGTGCCGCACGCTGGTCACCAGCCGGCGCGCCCTGCCGGAGCTGGCCGCCGACCACGTCTCGGTCGACGTGTTCGACCCGGCCGAGGCGCGCGAGTTCCTGACCGGCGTCGCGCGCCACGCCGCCATCGACGACGACCCCGACGCCCTCGCCCGGATCGCGGACCGCTGCGGCCACCTGCCCCTCGCGCTCGGCGTGGTGGCCGGGCACATCCGGGCCACCACCGGCTGGACGCTCGCCGACCACGCCGACCGGCTCGACGAACACCGCCGGCTCGACACCGGCGTCGAGCTCGCGCTGGCCCTGTCCTACCGGCACCTGCCACCCGACCGGCGGCGGGTGCTGCGACTGGCCGCGCTGCATCCGGGTCGCGACCTCGACGCCCACGCGGTCGCCGCCCTCACCGCGACCGACCCGCCGACGAGCCGCGCGGTGCTCGCCGACCTGTGCGACCACCATCTGCTCCAGCCCGCCGGCCCGGACCGGTACGCGTTCCACGACCTGGTCCGCGTCTTCGCGGCCGGCCGCACCGTCGACGAGGACTCACCGACCGAGCGGCGCGCGGCGCTGTCCCGCCTGTTCGACCACTACCTGGAGACGGCGACCGCCGCGGTCGCGTCGACGGACACCGGCTGGCTCGACGGCGAACGGCCGGCGCTGGCGGCCGTCACCGCGTACGCCGCCGAGCACGGCTGGCCCGGCCACGCCGTGCGCCTGTCGGCCGTGCTCTTCCGGTACCTGCTCGGCGGCCATCACGGCGACGCGATGGACATCCACCGCCACGCCCTGCACGCGGCGCGGCGCATGGACGACCTGACGGGCCAGGCCCAGGCGCTGACCCAGCTCGGTGCCACCCACCTCCGCCTGGGACAGGGTGCCCGGGCCGTCGACCTCCTGCGCCGGGCGCTGGACCTGTTGTCCGCCGCGGGCGACGACCCGGGTACGGCCCGCGCGCTGGCCAACCTCGGCGACGCCGAGCAGCGTCTCGGCCGCTACCGGTCCGCGCGGGAGCACCATTCCCGCGCGCTGGCCCTCTACCAGCGCGACGGCGACGTCTCCGGAGCGGCGCACGCGCTGACCAAGCTGGGCATCGTCGACGAGCGGAGCGGACGCTACGCGGCGGCCTGCGCCCACCACTCCCGGGCCCTGGCCCTGTTCCGGCGCGCGGGCGACGCGGCGGGTCAGGCGGCGGCCCTGAGCAACCTCGGTGACGCCGAGACCCGGCTCGGCCACCTGTCGGCGGCGGTGGTCCACCTGCGACAGGCGCTGGTCCTCTACCGCCGCACCGGCAACCGCGACGGCGAGGCGTGGGCGCTGGGCAACGTCGGCACGCTGGCGGCCGCCCTCGGCCGTGCGGAAGAGGCGCTGGACCACCACCGCCGGGCCCTGGACATGCACAGCGAAACCGGCGAGCGGCACGGCGAGGCCTGCGCCCTCAACGGTCTCGGCGAGGCGGCCCTGGCCCTCGGCCGCGCCGGGGAGGCGCTGGCCCACCACACGGCGGCCCTCGCGGTGTCGACCGCCATCGGCGACGTCCACCAGCGGGCCCGCGCCGCCGGCGGACTCGGGGACGCCCACCACGCGCTGGGTGCGCGGGAGCAGGCGAGCCACCATCACGAGCGGGCGCGGTCGCTGTACGCGGCGCTGGAGGCGGAATGACGGCTGTGCAGGTCGGCGCGGGTCGGGCACGATGGCGGCATGCGTGCCATGCTGGCGGCGATCCGCTGCGGGAAGGGCGATGTCGACGGGAACCTGGCGACCCACCTGCGGTTGGTGCGCTCGGCCGGCTGCGATCTGGTCCTGTTCCCGGAGATGTCGCTCACCGGGTCCGTCGATCCCGCGTCGCGGCCCGACCGGCTCGTCGGGCTCGACCATCCGGCGATCGCCACGCTCGCGGAGGCCACGGGCGGCACCGGGGTCGCGGTGTGCTTCGGCGTCGCGGAGCGGTCTCCGGGTGGCGATCCGTACATCACGCAGGTCGTCGCGGCCGGCGGCCGCGTCGTGGGCGTTCAGCGTAAAAGGCATCTGGGACCGGGTGAGGAGCCGTTCTCGGCCGCCAGTGCGTCGCGCACCTTCGCGCACGCGGGCGTCCGGTTCGGCATCGCGATCTGCGCCGAGGGCGGCCACGACGGCCCGTTCGACGCGGCCCACGCGGGCGGCGCCGGGCTGGTCCTCTTTCCGGCTGCGCCCGGCCTTTACGGACGCCGCACCGACGAGGGGTCCTGGCGGGCCGGCCATTCCTGGTGGGAGGGCTGCGCGCTGGGAGACGCGCGCCGCCACGCCCGGCGGTTGGGGCTGTGGGTCGCGCTGGCCGGCCAGGCCGGCTCCACCGAGGACGAGGACTTCCCCGGCCTCGCCGCCCTGGTGACGCCCGACGGCGAGGTCGCCGAGCGCCTTCCCGACTGGCGCGAGGGCGTGCTGACCGTGGAGATCCCGCCGGTCGTGTCGCACGCGGCCGGTACGGTCGCCGGATGAACCAGATGAGCCGGATGAGATTGGTCGAAATCGGTCCCGACAACGTCCGTGCCGCCTGCCGGATCGCGGTCGCGCCGGAGCAGGAGCAGTTCGTGGCGCCCGTGGCGTTCTCGCTCGCCGAGGCGTACGCCCGCCCGAACGTGGCGTGGCCGCGGCTGGTCTACGACGGCGACGAGGTGGTCGGGTTCGTGATGGGTGCGTTCGACCCCGACAGCCCGGTCCCGATGTTCCGGTGCGGCGTCTGGCGGCTGAACATCGCCGCCGACCGGCAGGGCCGGGGGTACGGCCGGTTCGCCGTCGACGGTGTGCTCGCCGAGGCGCGGCGCCGGGGCAACAGCCGCGCGACGGTGCTGTGGGTACCGGGTGAGGGCGGTCCCGAGGACTTCTACCTGAAGCTGGGCTTCCGGCCCACCGGCGAGGAGCTCGACGGCCAGGTCGTGGGCGCGATCGACCTCGGCTGAGACCCGCGTGATGCCGGTCGCCTCGAAGGAGGCGCGGGCGTCCATCAGGCCAGCCGGCGCGAGTGGGTGGCGAGGAGCGCCCGCAGCCGCTCGGCGTCGGGTTCCGCGAGACCGCGCTTGGGCAGGACGACGATCTGGGCACCGGTCCGGTCCGACGCGAACAACGCGAACGACCCGTCCGTCTCCCGGTGGACCGGGTACTGGGCCCACGCCGCCGTCCACCCGGCGGTCTCGGCGGTGACGTGCAGGCCGGTGCCGTCGACGACCGTCCGCGTCCGCTCGGCCAGCGTCGGGGTGCCGCGCATCAGGATCCGCGCCGTCAGCCCGAAGATCACGCGGGCGCCGACCGGTAGGCGGCGCAGCGTGGCGTCGGAGACCCGGTGCACGACGAACACGAGGCCGGCGATCGCGACCACCCACCCGATGAGCACCGCCACGACGTTCAGGCCGGCGACGTGGAACACCAACGCGTCGCCCAGCAGGATCGCGAGCGCGAGCGCGGCGACCGCCGTCAGGAACAGCGGGCTGCGCAGGAACCGCGGCCGGTGCGCGGCGCTCTGCGCGAGGAGCCCGTCGGTGAGGTCGTCGACGGTCAGCGCGTAGGTCAGGCGCACCGCGCCGTCGACGTCAGGGGGTGGCGTGGACATAGCCGCACAGCCTAGACCTCAGCCACAGTCGTCGATGAACGCGTCGAGCAGGGTGGCGAACGCGGCGGTCTGTTCGAGGTGCGGCGCGTGACCGGCGCCCTCGACGATCTGCACCTCGCCGCGCCAGAGCGTCGGAATGTCCAGCTGCCGCAGGTAGTCCAGGCTGACCAACTGCTCCCCGGCACCGTGCAGCACGGCCACCGGAACGGTCAGCGCCGACACGATCGCGACCTCGTCGGCGAACCGGCCCGCGGCGATGCTCGCGCCGAGGCCGCCCCGCGCGGCGCCGTCGGTGGCGAGGATGTCGGCCTCGAACGCGTCGAGCGGCAGCGCGGACCCGGGTGCGAGGAAGCTCGCGGCGTACTCGCGGGCCTGCTCCGCGGCGACGTCGGGGGTGAACCCGACAGCGACCGCCGGGTTCGGGAGGAACGCGGTGGCGAGGCCGGCCGGGTCGCTGACCGGTGGCGTGCCGAACACCGCGATACCCGCCGGCTCCGGAAGCCCCGGTGCCGCCTCGATGGCGATGTGACCGCCGAGACTCCAGCCCACGTACACCGCCCGTTCGAGCCCGAGCGCCGTGGCGAGACCGGCGACGAGCGAGCCGTACCCGGGCATCGAGTACACGTCGGGATCGGTGGCCGGCGGCGAGTCGCCGTGCCCCGGCAGGTCGACGGCCACGCACCGGTACTTCCGTCCGAGGTCGCCGCCGAGCAACGGCAGCCACGTCTTCGACGACGACGAGTTCCCGTGCACGAACACGACCGGGCGGCCGGAACCGGCACTCTCCCGGTACGCGACCGTCTGGCCGTCGACGGCCACCGTTGCGCTCATCGCCCCAAGGTACAAGAAGGACCGGGGGCGACGGACGCTTTGCCCCCGGTCCCATCACAGCCCCTATCTGGTGAAACGGGCCTGGATCGCCGACGGGTGCGTGCCCTTCTGCCAGATCACGGTGACCGCTCCCGTCGGGCTCGCGGCGGCGGTGACCGACCGGCCGTCGGGCGCGACCGTCTGCACCGCGCCGGGCGTGCCGTTCGCGGCCAGGCTCACGCCGTGTACCTGTGACTCCTGCACCATCGGGCCCGGATACTGCCAGGCGACGAAGCCGGCGCCGGAGTCGTCGAGCGTCACCGACGGCCAGTCGCCGCGCCCGAGCACCGTGACCGGGCCGGGCGTTCCGGTGGCGGGGAAGCGCCGCAGGTACACCTCGCGGGAGTTGTCGGTCTCCCAGTTCCAGCGGCCCCACACGAGCGTCGCGGTCCCGTTGCGATCGACGACGATCGACGAGTAGTACGACAGCCAGTGCGTCTCCGGTGTCGCGACGACGGCCGGTTCCAGCGTGCCGTTCCGGTGGTAGCGCTGCACCACGCGGCGCGCGTAGCCCTCGTACGGCGCGACGCTGTACGACAGCACGGCGTCGCCGTCGCCCTCGACGGCCAGGTCGGGCTGGCCGTAGCGGACCTCGGTCGCCGGTGCGGCGACCTCCGTGGGCGCGGAGACGGTGCCGTCGGGTGCGATCCGCACCGAGAGGATCCGCTCGTAGCCCTCGGTCCAGACGACGAGCGCGGTGCCGTCATCGGCGAACGCCGCGACCGGACCGCCGGCGCCGCCGGGGCCGAGCGTCAGTTCGGGGCCGAGCGTGCCGTCGACGCCGAAGCGGCGCGCCTTGGCGACGTCGACCGAGCGCACGCTCTCGGTCCAGGTGATGAGCGCGGACCCGGACCGGTCGACCGCGATCGACGGGCTGGTGGAGCTCCACGTGGTGACCGGCTGGACGGGGCCCGGCACGCCGGCGGCCGACACCCGCGCCGCGGAGATGACGGAGTCGTGCACCCACACCAGCGCGCCGTCACCGTCGTCGTCGACGGCGACCTTCGGCCACGTCGCCGACATCCCCGCCGGCGTGACGAGCCGGACCGGTCCGAGCGCACCGGCCCGGGTCCGGCGCTGCACCTGCACCCGGTCGGTGCAGTAGCCGGCGCTCCCGTCGCATCCGGCCCAGACGAGCAACGCGTCGCCCTGCCGGTCGACGGCGACGGTGGGTTGGTCCTGCCCGGACCAGTTCGGTGGGGACAGGGTGCGGACCGCGGTCCAGGCGGCGGATGCCGGTGACGCGGCGACGGCCACGACACTCACGACACCGGCGGCCACACCGACAGCGACACCGACCAGGGCGGCGGTGAGCGCGCGGATCAGCTTGATTGGCAACAGATTCTCCCCGTGAATCGAAGACCGTCAAGGCGGTGATCGAATGATGGCACGGGTGCGGCCGGTCCGCTCGGCGAGCGATCCGGTTCCCGGATCCGGCGGCATGGCGTCTGTACGGCATCATGGGGCGCCATGGTCATCCGCACCCCCGCATCAGAGCCCCGGTCGTGACCCGGCTCGCGGTCGACTTCGGCACCTCGCACACCGTGGCGGTGGTCGAACTGGCCGACGGCCGGGTGGAGTCGCTGCTGTTCCGGTCCTCGCCGCTGGTGCCGTCGGCGGTCTTCGCCAGCGAGGGCCGGCTGGTGGCCGGGCACGACGCCGACTACGGCGCCCGCCTCGACCCGGCCCGCTACGAGCCCAACCCGAAGCGTCGCATCGACGAGGGTCAGCTGCTGCTCGGCGACGTGGAGGTGCCCGTCGTCGACGCGGTCGCGGCGCTGTTCCGGATGATCGCCGCGGAGGCCCGGCGGGTGACCGGCGGCGCGACCGACGGGGTGGTGCTGGCCCATCCGGCCGGCTGGGGCACGCACCGCAGGCAGATCCTTCGCGACGCGGCCGCCGCGGCCGGCCTCGGGCCGGTGACGATGGTCGCCGAGCCCGTCGCCGCCGCCGGGTACTACGCCGCCGTTCTCGGCAGGAGCGTGCCCGACGGCTCGTCGCTGGTGGTCTACGACCTCGGCGGTGGCACGTTCGACATCAGCGTGGTGCGGCGCCCGCCGGCGGGCGGCTGGGAGGTCGTGGCGTCCGCCGGTCTCGACGACGTCGGCGGCGTCGACCTCGACGCCGCGATCGTCGAGTGGGTGGGCCGCCAGGTGTCCGACGCGCCGGACGGGTGGTCCCGGCTCGCGGCCCCGGCCGACGCCGCCGACCGCCGGCGGCGCCGGCAGCTGTGGGACGACGCGCGCGCCGCCCGCGAGCAGCTGAGCGGCGCCAGCCAGGTGACGATCGCGGTGCCGGTCGTGGAGCGCGAGCTGCACCTGACCCGCGAGGAGTTCGAGGACCTGGCGCGGCCCTGGCTGGACCGCACGGTGGCGCTGACGACCGCGACGATGCTGGGTGCCGGCGTGGGCACCGGTGCGCTCGCCGGTGTCTTCCTCGTCGGCGGGGGAAGCCGGACGCCGCTCGTCGCGAGCCTGCTGCACCGCGCGCTCGGCGTCGCTCCGGTGGCGATCGACCAGCCGGAGCTCGCCGTGGCGCGCGGCTGCCTGACGGACGCGCTCGCCCCGCCGGCCGGCGTTTCTCCGCCGGTCAGCGCTCCGCCGGTCAGCGCTCCGCCGGTCACCCCGCCTTCGCCCACGGACGGCCGTGAGCGTCCGGCGGCGCCCGCGCCGCTCGCGGACCTCCGGACCGCGAAGCCCGAACGCGACGGGCACCCGGCCCTCCGTCCACTGTGGTTCGTCGGCGGGCTCGTGTGGCTCGGCGTGATGGGCTTCCTGCTCGCGGCCGGGCTCGGGACCTTCGAGGGCAGCTCGATCCGGTACGACGTCGACCGCATCGCCGTGAACACCTACTCCGGTGTCCGCGCGCTCGTGGGCCCGACCGCCGTCCTGCCCCTGCTCGGCCTGCTGCTCCTTATCGGCGGCGGCGCGTCGACCGGCGCCGACCGCTCGCTGGGGCGGCTGCTGCGCCGCGCCGCGGTCGCCGCGACGACCGCGACCCTGATGCTGCTCATCTTCGCGATCGGGTACGGCGGGCGGGAGGTGTACGGAAAATGCGGCTCGGGGGTCTTCGACCCGGGCATCGTCACCCTGTTCTACCAGGTGGACGCCCGCGCCCTGGCCGGGTCGGCCGGTGGGCAGCTGTGGTGGGTGGTGGCTGTCGGCCCGCTCCTCGCGGCCGCGGGCCTGTGGCTGCTGGCGCAGCGGCGGCAGGTCGACCCGCTGCAACCGGGCGACACGCCGCGCTCGGTGTCGGTGTGGGCGGCGGGCGGCGCGCTGCTCGGGGTGTTCGCCCAGTCGTACCTGTACGACCGGACCTTCACCTGCGAAGAGGTCGACGGCTGGAACCCGCCCTGGGCCACGGCCGAGTACACACCCGTGAACCTGTTGGCGCACAACGTCTTCTCGTACGACCTCGGGCTACCGGTCGTGGGTGTCCTGCACGCGGTCGCGTTCTGGGTGGGGTTGACGCTGACGCTCACGACCGCGGGGCTGCTCGGGTTGACGGTCAGGTGGGCGGCGGCACGGTCCGCGCCGGCGGCCCGCGCCGTGCGCCTCGCCGCCGGTGGCGTGCTGGCGGTCGCCGGCCTGTTCGCGGCCGCGCACGCGTGGCGGGAACGGGTCTCGTGGCAGGGCGAGACCTGGCGCGCGCCGGATCCGCTGATCTCGGGCAGCAACGCGGTGTGGGAAGCGTCCGTCGGCCGGGTCAACCCGCGCGTGGCGACGGTGCTGACGGTGGTGCTGCTCCACGTTCTGCTGGTGGCCCTGGTCTCGCTTCGAGCCCGGCAACGGCGGCGACGACTTCCGGAAACGTCTCGACAGACCCGGTGACGTAGCGCGGGTCGAACTCGTCGAGGCGGCGCACGCCGCTCTGCAGGCAGGCGATGAACCGGATCCCCGCACCGCCGGCCGCGAGCGCGTCGCCGGGTGAGTCGCCCACGTAGACACAGTCGGCCGCCGCGAGCCCGGTCTCGGCGAGCAGTTCGTCGAAGACGCGCGGATCCGGCTTGCGGTACCGGGTGTTGCCCTGGTGGTAGGCGGCGCTCACCCGCGTGGCGAGCACGTGGTCGGGCGCGAGCATGTGCGCGACCTCGGTCTCGGTGCGCGAGGTCAGCAGCAGGACGGTCCGGCCCTGCTCGACCAATTGGTCGAGGGCCGCCAGGTTCTCCGGCGGGATCACGTCGAGGCGACCGGCGGCCAGGTACTCGCGGTGCACGTCCGGGAACAGGGCCGCGAACCGGTCGAGGTCCACACCCGGCGACCGGTGCGGCATCGCGTCGAGCAGCACCTCGCCCCACGTCGACAGGTGTACCGCGCGCGACATCGGCGGCCGGCCCATCCGCTCGAGGACGTCGTTCTCGAGGTCGAACGAGGCCGCCTCGGTGAGGCACAGCGTGTCGTCGACGTCGACGACGACGGCTCTGATCACTTCCGGTGCATCCTGTACCGCAGCACGAGAAACGGCAGACCGTAGAGGGAGAACGCGTGCTCGGCACGCAGTTCGCCGCCGTCGACGTACACGTCGAGCTGTTCCGCGAAGCCGTGCACGGCCAGCGTCGTGAGGTCGCGGGTCTCCGGGTCGATGTAGCTGAGGTAGTGACCGGGGTGCGCGAGCGGGCTCCGGCTGGTGAGCACGAGCCCGCCGCCCGGGCGCGGCACCGGCAGCAGCGTGGCGGTGAAGCTGGCCTGTGGCACCGGAAATCCGACGCTGACGTAGCCGCGGCCCTCGTGCCGGTACGTCGTGTAGACGCCGACGTAGATCGGCTCGTCGGTGTCGGCGAACGACCGGATCCATCCGCGCACGGCGACGAGGTCGGTGCCGTGGGGCGTGATGGTGTCGATGCGGCTGCGCACACCCCGCAGCGTCTCGCGTTGGTTCATCGGCACGTTGGCCTGTCCCAGCGGGCGCGCCACGAGCGTCCGGTAGACCAGGTAGCCCGGCCGCACCCACAGCCGCCACTCGGGCACGATGTCGAGCCGGAAGCGGGTGGTGTGCTCGTAGAACTCGCGCACCAGCGGGTCGACGCCGGCGGGGTCGAACTGCGGACCGGCGAGGTCGTCGAGGGACGCGACGATCCCCACGTCGTCGGCGTCGGCCCGGTAGGTACCGCCGAGCACCCCGGCGAGCCCGCGCACGTAGTCGGTGCCAACGTACCGGGTCCGGGCCTCCAGCGGGACCACGAACGGCAGGTCCTCCGCCGGCACGCGCTCGGCCAGCAGCGCCACCTGCGGGTCGCGGAACAGCACCGCCGACAGGGCCCGGAAACCGACCACGGCGCTCGTCGCCACCGCTGCCGGTGGCGCGTCCCGGCCGCCGGCGAGGCGCCACGCGGTCCCCACCGCGGCACCCACGACGGGACCGAGCGCGACCTTCTGCGGCCGCAACCCGAGCGCGCCGGCGACCGCGCCCGCGGCCAGGCCCACCCCGACCGGACCGGCGTGGGTGAGCCGCCCACCGAGCCAGCCGGCCGGCGCCGCGAGCGCGCCGCTCATCGCCACCCGCGACCACCACGCGGGTATCTCCCCCGGCCGTTGCCGGGCCCGCGCGACCGCCTCGGTCGCGGCGAGGGCGGCCGCGCCGACCAGACCGCCGGTCGCGGCCGCCCGGGCTCCCCGGCGACCGGCGATCGCGGCGCCGGCCACGGCACCGACGACGGCCGCTGTGGCGAGTCCTTTCATGGCCGCACGCTAGCAAACCGGTCCGCGGGCGTGGCTGCTGTGGCTGGCTGTACGTGGCAACCGGTTCGCACCCGTCGCGCACCCCGACCCCCGCTCGCCGGTCCGCCCGGTCCACGCATGATGCGGGCATGGCAGCTGGGTTACGCCGGATCGTCGCGGCGACCGTGGGTGCGGTCCTGTCGGTCACCGCTCCCGCCCTCACCGGAACCGATCCCGACGCATACGCCGGACCGACGGGCCGGTTGTCGGCCGACCAGCGCGCGTTCCTCGCGAACGCGACAGCGGTCGCCCGCACCAGCCAACGGCGGTACGGCGTTCCGGCGTCGGTGGTGATCGCGCAGGCCGTGCACGAGACCGGCTGGGGGAAGAGCGACCTGGCCCGCTCGTCCCGTAACTACTTCGGGATGACGTGCGGGTCCGCGGGCGGCGGCCCGATCGCCGCCGGGTGCCGCAACGGGCCCGACCGGGTCTGCGACCGCGCCGGGTGCCGGGCGACGGTCCACTCGTTCCGGGTGTACCGCTCGATGGACGACTCGTTCGCCGACCACGGCCGGTTCCTGTCCACCGATCCCCGGTACCGCAAGGCCTTCGCCGCGCGTGGCAAGCCGAAGACGTTCGTCAAGCGGATGGCGAAGGCGGGCTACGCCACCGATCCCCGCTACGCCGAACGCATCGTCCGCATCATGACGAAGTACCGCCTGCAGAAGCACGACCGTCGGTGAGCTCCATCTCGTACTCGATCAGGACCGGGTACGGCGGGAACGTGCTCCGCGAGCGCTCTTCCGTCGCCATCCAGCCCATCTTCTCGTAGAAGCGGCGGGCCCGGCGGTTCTCCTCGAAGACGCGGAGCCGCGCCGACGGTTCACCGGAGGCGGCCAGAAGGTCGACGAGTTCGGCGTGCACGGCCGCGGCCAGTCCGGTGCCCCAGGCGCTCACCGCGAGCCCGAAGTGCAGGAGCTCGTTGCCGCGGACGGCCGCGAACCCCTCGATCGGTCCGCCGTCGCGCCGCACCGCGACGTGGACCTGGACGTCCCGACCGGTGATCTCCGACGCCCACCGCGCCTCCAGCCGCGACCGCGGGAACGGGTGGACCTCCTGCGGGAAGATGTGGCCCAGACCGGCCTTCGCGCCCTCCTCCTGCACGTCGAGAAGCTCCGGAAGGTCCGCCATCGTGGCACTACGCAGCAGCATCGGTGTCGAAGGGCTCGAAGGTGTGCTTCTCCGACGGGTGGTCGTCGGAGAGGATCCCGGAGCGGATCGCGCCTGCCAGCACCGTCCACGTGTCGGGGTCGGTGTTCGGGCGCACGACCCAGTGGAGGTACTCGCCGTCGTCGGTCGACGCCCAGCAGACCAGATCGGACGGCGGGTCGACGACCCGGGTCAACCGCGCGACAGCGGAATACATGACATCGCCTCCCGTACGACGCTGGAATGTCGATCATGGGCGAACCGCCACCGGTCGGCAACTCGGGGCAGGACAAGGCCTAGTCCAGGTAGAGGCGGTAGCCCTGCGCGACCGCGCGGAAGCCGCGGGACTCGTAGAAGCGGTGCGCCGCCTCGCGTTCGGCCCGCGAGAGCAACTGGACCTTGTAGCACCCCGCCCGCCGGGCCAGCCCGACGGCGGCCTCCAGCAGGGCCGCGCCCACTCCCGTCCGCCGGTGTCCCGGGTCGACCACGACGTTCTCGACCAGCATGAACGGCCGGCCACCGCGCGTGAGGTTCGGCAGGACGGCGCAGTCGACGGTGCCGACCACGGTTGCGGCGGCGTGCGCGAGGAGGATCGTCCGTCCGGCCTGTGCCTCGATGTCCCGCCAGATCCGGGCCGCGGCCGGCGTCGTCAACGGCGGATCGGACGGATGCAGTTCGGCGTACAGGCCGAGCAGCGCGGGCAGGTCGGCCTGGGACGCGGGACGGACCTCGATCGGCACCCGGCGAGTGTAGACACCCGGACTACGAACGGCTCCGGATGATCGACACCGTGGGACGGTCGGCGCAGGTGGTGGGCGACAGTCCCGCCCGCCGCGCGGACGCCGACGGGAGCGACGGCAGCGACCACTGTGACGCGGACGAGGCGGCGTCGAGCACGCCCACGTGGCTCCGGAAACGGATGCGACGGGTGATGTGGGGGTTCCCTGCGGCTGTCACCTCCCCATCGTGGCCGCGGCGGCGTGCCATTCGGGTGCGGGCGGAGGTGAGCTCGGTTGCGGCGCCTCGGTTGCGGCGCCTAGGGTGCCGCGCTGAACGCCTCGACGGCGGCCAGCAGCCGGTCGAGGTGGTCGCCGAGGTCGTCGCCGACCACGGTGACGCCGTACTCCGTGCCGCTGTAGACGCCGCCGTGGTAGGCCGCCTCCCGGAGCCGGTACACCCGCCCGTCTCCGGTGGCGACCGCGAACAGGTCGCCGCCGCCGTTGCTGCCGAACACCACGACCTCGACGCTGTCGGCGAGCGGCTCGGCGATCCGGTCGGCGCGACCGCCCTCGACCGCACCGACCATCAGGTCGACGGAGTGCAGGAAGTGGCCGTTGCCGATGTCCGGCAACCAGACCGGCCCGACGTGCCGGTGCAACGCCACCAGCTCGTCCGGTACCCACGGCAGGCGCTCGCGCAGCCCGGCCAGCTCCGCCTGCGTGGCCGGCGGACCGACGTGGTGCCCGTCGGGTTCGTACGGGTACGTCGACAGGACCTCGCGAACGGCCCGGTCCGTGGCGGCACGCAGCCGCGCCGCCCAGTCCGTCAACCGGTCCCCGTCGTCCATCGGGTCGCCCCTGTCCCCCGTCGACCATACGATCATCCGGCACAGCGTACGGGGAGGTACCCATGGAACGGTCCCATCGGCAGGCCGGGCGCGGCGTGACCGTGACGCCTCTGGCGTCGGTCGGCTGGTCGGAGTCCATCCCGGCGCTGGTGGCGGCCGTGGTCGGCGCGCACTTCCTCCCACTCGTCCCGGTGCTGGGCGACCCGCACCTGCGGTTGCTCGGCGCCGTCGTCTGCGCGGTCGCGGCGGCCGGTCTGGTCGTGGGGCTCGCCACCTCGGTGGCGCCGGCCGTGGTCGTCGGTCCCGGGACCGGCGCGGCGCTGCTCGGCTACGCGATCCTGGCCCTGGCCCTGGCGCGGGCTAGCGGTCGTGGCGGTTCAGGTGGGCCGTGAGCAACGGGTACACGTCGGCCGCGGCGGTGCGGCCGATGAGCGCGTCGAGGTGTGCGTAGCCGGGTAGCACGATCCGCTCGCAGTGGCCGGGGCCGTTGGCCGCGGTCAGCCACTCCAGGGTCCGGAGGCTCCCGGCGGGGCGGAAGATGTCGTTGCACTCGCCCTGCACCAGCAGCACCGGGAGTCGCAACCGCTCGGGGTGGGCGGTGTAGCGGGCGGCGACACTGCGCTGGCGCACGATCCGGGAGAGCTGCTCCAGCGCGGGCACGCTGCCCACGTCGAACAGGTCACCCAGGGCGTCGTGGGTGGCGTCGTCGAGCTGTGCGTGTCGATGCGTCGATCCGTACAGGGCGTTCACCCAGTCGCAGATCGCCCTGCCGCACCGCTCGCCGGGTGGCGCGGGGACGGTCCGCAGCAGGGCGTTGGCGGCAAGGGCCGGCAGCGACCCACCCCGCGCCGGTGCGAGGTGCCGTACGCCGGCGGCGCGCACGACGCGTCCGATCGGCAGTGCGCCCTTCAACGCGTTGAGGGTCGATGGGACCGGGTGCAGCGTCGACTGCATGCACACCGCCGACCGGACTCCCCGGAGCCCGGCGGCCAACGCCATCATCAGCGTGAGCGACCCGACGCAGTGCCCGAGCGCGTGGGTCGTGCCGCGACCGGTCCGCCGCAGCACCTCGGCGACGGCGGTGGGCCAGTCGACGAGCGCGAGGTGGTCGATGGTGAACGCCGAGCGGGCGGACGGCAGGTCGATGCTGGCGCGGTAGTCGAACAACCAGACGTCGTACCCCGCGGCGACGAGGTGCTCCACCAGGTTCTCGGCGATGGTGTCGACGAGGAACGACGTCGCCGACATGCTGAACCCGGGCGCGAGCATCACCGGGCCGCGCGGCCCTCCCCGGTAGCGGACGAGCCGCAGCCACGCGTCGGGCCCCGCCTCCTCGCCGCCGTGCCAGGTTCCGTCGGCGGCGCACCACCGCGGCTCCGGTTCGGGGAGACGGAGTGCGCGTCGCCGGCCGCGCAGCCCGATCACCCGGCGGGCGGCGACCGGAACGCCGCCGAGCCACGGCATCGCGCGCGCGTCCCGCGTTGTCGGCGCGGCTCTCGGTGTCAGCGGGGCGAGCCGCACGGAGCCCAGCTGCCGCAGGAGGTCCGTCGCCGTGATGCTCGCGGTGCCGGCCGCGACCACCCGGTCGGCAGCGCACTCCCGGACGACGACCGACAGCGTCGTGGTCTCACGCCACAGCGCACGCGCGTCCATCGACGGGTGGACCCGTTTGGTTCCGGTCAGCGCGAACCGGTGGCCGTCGTCGGAGACCAGGTCGAGGGAGTAGCGGGCGTCGAGGTGACCGTCGGCGTCGACCCGGAAGCCGCCCCGCACCACGCGTAGCCGGCGCGGCGCCAGTGCCGGTGCCACCACCGCGCCGGCAACCGTCCACTGTGGGTCGAACGTGCCCGGACGGTCGGTGGACAGGGTCAGCCGCAGGTCGAGCGGGGTGCCGTCGGCAAGGCCCTGCGCGGCTCCGGCCTGCGGGTCACCGTCGGCGTTGCGACCGAGGTGACCGCGGAGGCGCTCGGTGAACCGCAGCCGGCCCCCTCGCCCACCGGGGCGCGACGACGTTCCCCGCGGGGCGCGGGCGGCGACGATGAGATCGGCGCAGCGTTCCGCCAGCGCAGTGATCGTGAGGAGCGGGTTGGCCACGAGCGACCGGGGAACGATCGCCCCGTCCACCACGTAGAGACCGTCGTGCACCTCGTCCGAGGCGCCGCTGAACACGCGTCCACTGTGGTCGACGACGCCGTGGCGTCCGTCGTCGCCCACCGGCGCGCCGCCGAGCGGATGCACCGACACCCGCTCGGTCGGCCCGGCGAAGTGGTCGGTGACGAGGCGACCGCCGACCGCCGCGGCCACCGCCCGCAGCGCCCGCGCGTCGGGCCGGCTGATTCCGCCGACGACGCGCACGCCGACGGGATCGGGGGCCCGCACCAGCCGCCCGGTCGCCTCGTCGGCGTTGACGAGCAGCAGCATCAGCGTGCGGTCGGCCGGAATCCGGTGCGAGCGGGTCACCACGTCGCGGAGCCGGCGCGGCGACGGCGCGAAGCCGGCCCGGCCCTCGGCGCGCAGCGCGAGAGCCGCGGCGGTGAGCTCGGCGAGAGCGGTCGGGACCACGCCGTCCTCGACGAGCCGGCCGTCGTCGAGCCTCAGTACGCCGGCGATCGTGGGCCCGGGCGGATCCGACGCCGACGCGGGCCGCCTGGTGCCCCAGCCCGCGATCGGCGCGCTGCCGCCGTAGCAGAACGCCAGCGCGCCGCCGTTGCCGGTGAAGGCCGCGCCGAGCCGCCGCGACAGCCGCAGCCCCGCGGCCCGCGACCGCAGCAGGATCTCCGTCGACCCGAGCGCGCCGGCGGCGAGCACCACCACCGGCGCCCGCACGAACCCGGTCGGGCCGGCCATCGACACCGTCCACTCCCCGTCGGACCCGCGCAGGACCGTCCGCACGTCGACGCCGGTGAACAGGTGTGCCCCGTGCGCCACGGCCACCGGAAGGTAGGTCGTCGCCAACGTGGACTTGGCCCCGTGGTTGCAGCCGGTCGCGCAGTTTCCGCAGAGGGTGCAGGCCGCCTGTTCGTATCCGACGTGGTTGGCGCCGGCCCGGAAGCTGATCGTCACCGGGGGCCGCTCGACCCGTCCGCCGAGCGCTGAGCCGATGCGCTCCAACGCGTCCACTCTGGACGATCGCGGCCAGCCCTCCGGATACCGTGCCGCGCCGAGCATGCGCTCGGCCCGGTCGAGGAACGGCGCCAACGCGTCACCCCGCAGTTCGACCGGCCACCGCGGGTCTTCGAAAACCGCCGCCGGCGGACGCGTGACGACGCCCGCGTTGATCAGCGAGCCGCCGCCCAGCCCACACCCGAGCACGACGCTGCCCGACCGACCGGTGCGGAGATCCATCAACCGGTCGGTCCGGCCGAACCGCCGCGTGTCGGTGCGGACCTGGAGCTCCGCCGCGAGGGCGGCCACGGTCTCGGGGAACTGCCCGGGGCGCAGTTCCCGGCCGCGTTCGAGAACGCAGACCCGCCACCCGGCCGTCGCGAGGCGGGCCGCGCAGACCGCCCCGCCGTATCCCGACCCGACGACCACCGCGTCGTAGTGGTCGCCGAGCGCATCGACCGGAGCGGCCAACCCTGTCGAGTTCATCGAATCCACCCACCGTCGGGGTCGCCGTGGTGTACGTCATCGATGATGGCCTACATCAGGCCGTCGGCGCCTCGGGGCGTGACGCCTGCCCCTTACCCCGACCCCTGCGGACACCTACCCCGACCCCTGCGGACGCCTATCCCGACCGGCGGAGGCCGGGAACGACGAGGTTGAACAGCTCGATCCCGGGATCACGGAAGTCGCGGTTGACCTTCGTGCACTCGGCCGGACCGAGGAACTCCGTCGCCTGGGTGAACGCCGTGAACTCGACGTGGATGACGGCGTTCTCCTTGCGGGCCAGCAGGATCTGCTTGTCGGCGCGGTCCTTGCCCGACGCCAGCACCTGCGAGGTGAACTGCAGGTACGCCTGGTCGCCGATGCCCCACGCGTCCTCGAGGGCGGACATCGTCCGCGGCTTCGAGATCTCGCGGAAGTACAGGTTCTTCGCGTGTCCGAACTCTTCGGTGGCTTTCTCGATGCTGCTCGTGAAGCGGTCCTTGCGCACGATCTCCACGAACACCTCGAAGACGTAGAGGCCGGCCTGGTCCCACTTGCACGACCCGTCGCCCGTGCCGGCGGCCGGCCGGCCCGCCTGGCCGCCGGTGAACTTCTTGCCGTTCTCGCCGGAGAACAGCGCGCACACCGTGTCGACGCTGGTGTACGGCCCATCCTCGGTGGTGGCGTACACGACCGCGCCGGCGGCCGGCACCCCGAGACACACGAACGCGACGAGGATGAGGACCACGACGAGTGCCGTCCTACCCCCTCCACCCCTGCGCGGCGGCACCGGTGCGAACGGCGGTCCCGGCGGCGGGGGCGGATAGGTGACCTGCGGCGGACCGGGATACTGCTGGGGAGGCCATCCACTGTCGTAGGGCTGGTTCGGTTGCACGCCGGAACAGTACGTGGAGATCGACGGCCCCGCGGCACACGGACACCGCGCGCCACGAACCCGCTCGGAACACCTGTCACGGTGGTCCGACCGCCGGAAGTCGCCCGGAACCTGGTGCGGTTGCTGGACTTCGTCGGCCCGTCCACGTCGGCACCGGCAGCCACCCGGGCGACCGGCGCGCCCACGGCGTCGCCACGCAAGCCGCACGAATACGGTACGGCCCGTGCGGTCGTCTAGGCTCGGTGGGCGTGTCCGTCGCGCTCGTCATCACCATGCTCGAACTGGTCGGCCTGTTCACGTTCGCCACGTCCGGGGCGCTGCTGGCCATCCAGAAGGGCTTCGATGCCGTCGGCATCCTGGTGCTCGCCATCCTCACCGCGCTCGGGGGTGGCATCCTGCGCGACCTCATCATCGGCGACACGCCACCGGCCGCGTTCACCGACGTGATGTATCTGGTGGTGCCGGTGGTGGCGGCGGCCGTCACGTTCTTCGCGCATCCTCTCCTGCAGCGGTGGACGTTCACCGTGCTGATCTTCGACGCGGCCGGGCTCGGGCTGTTCTGCGTCACGGGCACGCTGAAGGCGTTGCGGTTCGACCTCGGGCCGCTGCAGGCGGTGCTGCTCGGGGTGATGACAGCGGTCGGCGGTGGAGTGCTGCGTGACATCACCGCGCGGGAGACGCCCGCGCTGGTGCAGGCGGACTCCAGCCTGTACGCGATCCCGGCCGCGCTGGGGTCGGCCGGGGTCGTCGGTGCGTACCACGCGGGGCTGCCGCTGGGGATCGTCGGCACCGCGGCGGCGGTGTTCGTGTTCGGGTTACGGGTGGTGGCGATGGTGCGGCACTGGCGGGCGCCCCGCGCCTGGACCCGACGACGACCGGAGGTGGGCCGGTGACGTCGGGTACGGCGCGTATGCACGAAGTTCTGCGGAGCGGCTGATCAACGAGTCGCGTCTCGTAGAGCGCCGACGACGGCCGTGAGCTCCGCGATGAGACCGCCCACGGTGGTGCTGTCGGCACCGCCGATCGTGACGGCGCGGAGCTCGGCGGGTTTCGGCATCTTCGCGACGATGTCGGGGAGGCGTTCGACGAGCTGCGCCTGGATGCTGGCCGGGGACTGGGTGTTGGCGATGTCGCCGCGGATGCGGTCGCGGTCGAGGGCGAGCACGGCGTGGTCGTGTTCGGCGGCGGCCGCGGCGCGGGCGAGGGCCAGCTCGCCCTGCTGTTCCAGGGCCCGGAGAGCCTGGTCGTTCTCGACGCGGGCCTGGTTGACCTCGTGCTCCTGCCGCTGCCGCGCCTGCCTGATGGCGAGGGCGTGGGTGGCGGTCTCGTTCTCGAGGTCGGCGAGCGTGCGGGCGTCCTCCTGCTCGCGGCCGGCGCGGCGGACGCGTTCGGCGGTGTCGCGGTCGAAGCCGGCCGCCTCGTTGCGGTGGCGGAGCTCGCCGAGCTCGCGCTCGTCGGCGAGGCGGCGGGTCTCGCGGGCGCGGGCCACGCTCATCTCGCGTTCGGAGACCGCGTCGGCGGCGGTCAGCTCGGCGAGGCGGGCCAGGCGCTCCTGCTCGGCGCGGTAGGGCTTCTGCAGGTTCTCCCAGAGCCGCGACGAGCTGACCACCGCCTCCTTGATCTGCACGGTGACGATGCGCAGCCCGAGGCCTTCGGCCACCGAACCCAGCCGCGACGTGAGCTCCTCGATGATGGGCTGCTTGTCGCTGAGAACCTCGTGGACGCTCATCGTGGCGACCTTGTCCTTCACGGCCGCCTCCGCCTGCTCCTTGAGTTGCAGGTTCACCAGGCGCATCGGGTCGTCGGGGTCGCTGAAGTCGAGCTTGCGGTACGCGGTGCCGAAGTCCTCGATGATCCACTGGACGTACGCCTGTACCACCACGCCCTGCAGTTCCCGGCAGATCGAGAACGCGCTGATGAGGATCGTCTGCATCGCGCCGGGCACCACGAGGAACGCGTCGGTCTGCGGCCGGTAGCGGAAGGAGACCCCGAGCCCGACGTGCAGCGGGTCGGCCCTGCCGCGCCGGGTGTGCACGACGAAGGCGTTCGGCGGCACGAGCACGGTCTTCCACCGCCCGAACCCGGTGATGCGGACCTCGACCCGTCGGTCGGGCTCCGCCGCCGCCCGGCTGCGCTCCGTGGGCGGTGGTGCGCTGCGCTTGGACCTCAGGTTCTCCTCCAGCACCTGCTGCTGGGCGACGACCTGCTCGAGATACTCGTTCCGGTTCTGGGTGGACGCCATCACTACCTTCCCGTTCGAAGTCAGTCCAATGTCTAGTGGGCCGGGTCAAGTTCTCAGGTCCGCCCCCGCGGCGGCCGATAGTGAGGTCGCCAACTCCGTCGCCGGGCGAACCGTCGCCCGGTACCGGCCCCGAAGGCGGGTCCCATGTCAGTCAACGCGATCGGCTCCGGCACCGCGCTGTCGCTCAGCCTCCCCACCGCCACCAACCAGCGGCAGGACCCGGAGGCGTACCAGGCCGCGGTCAACGCGCAGGCCGACTTCCTGCAGGCCACCCGGAACGCGGACCTGCCGGCGAAGGTCGCCGCCGACCTGCCCCGGGCCGAGCGGACCGACGGCGGGGTCGTCGACATCTACCTCTAGACCAACGTGGGCACGGATCCGCCGTCCGCCCACTCCACCTCGACACCCGTCAGGCCGGCGCACCACGGTTCCGCGAGAGCCGTGAGCGTCGGCCTGTCGACCGGGTCGCGGCCGAGGCCGACCGCGTACCGGTGAACCTCCACAGTGGACTCGAACGGGCGCGGCCACGCGTGCGCGTCCGGGGTTCCGGCGTCCTCCAGCGCGGTCAGCAGCGACCGCACCCGTCCGCGTACCCGGCCGAGCGTCACCTCGTCGGCCGGCACCGACAGCACCGCCCAGGCGGCGTGCCTCCGGTGCATCGGCGGCGGCGCGAGGAGGTCCGCGGGGTTGTCCCACGCCTCGTACAGCTCCTGCGTCACCAGGTCGCGCCACCCGGGGCCGACCTGCTCGGTGCACAGCCGCACCGGTTCGGTCGGCGTGTAGATGGACAACGCGCGGCCGACCGCGTCTCCCGGTGGTCCGTCGAGCGTCACCGGGTCCCGCCAGTCCCACGCGGCCCACGTCTCGAAGAACGGTCGCCGGTCGCGCACGGCGCGGGCCGCCAGCACCGCCCACGCGATGCCGGGGATCCCGCCGTGCGGCGCGGAGTCGAGACCGCGTGCGCGCGCCCACGCCTTGACCGTGCGGGCCAGCGCGGCGAACTCCTCGCGGCGCCCGTCGACGGCGGCGAGGATCGCGTCGGCGTCGCTGACCGCGCGCAGCGCGACCGCCGCCGCCTCGCCGAGGTCGGTGCGCCGTCGCACCGCCTCGGCCGGGTCGAGGTCGCCGGTCGACACGACGACGAGGTCAGTGGTCAGCCCGTCGGTCGTCAGCCTCAGCCCGGGCACGCGGGCACCGACCACCGCGCGGACCCCCGCCTCCGGCACCGCCGCGCGGACCACCTCCGCGACCCGGTCGAGGTCGTCGGCACCGGGCAGCGCGGCGACCAGGTCGAGGTCGGCGCCGGGCCGCGCGCAGCCCATGCGGCGCGAGCCGACGACCTCGACCACGCCCGGGGCCAGGGCCGCCGTCAGCCGCGCGGCGAGCGCATCCGCCGGGCCGTCCACCGTCCTCTGTGGACCATTCTCCGGGGACGCCCACCGCACGGCACCGGTGCCCAACGCGACCGTCGCCCGCACCCGCATCGGCTCGTCGCCCCGCCGTGAGAGGACGACGAGGTCGCCGACCCGTGCGGTCATGGCCTCCAGGCGCACGGTGCGGCCGTCGCGGGACCGGCCCAGCGTGAGGTGCGGCGTGTAGCCCTCGGCGCGGCCCCGGCAGCGGGGGAACCGGCGTTCGAGCTCGCGCCGGAGCGCGGCCCACGGTGCCGGGTCGGCCGCGGCCGGGTCGAGCCACACCGCGGTGTTGTCGCCGAACGTCCGCACGCCGTCGAGGCGGGCGGTGAACGGCTGGACGCGCGTGGCGGCGTCCGCGAGCAGCGGCACCGCGCGCTCGAAGTCGGCCTCCGGCACGAACCCGAAGAGCAGGTTCACGTGCGGTGGCCACCGCTCGACCTGCGGGTCGTGCGCGGCGCGGACGCGCTGGATCGCCGGCCACAGCTCGGCCGGCGGCAGCCACGCGACGGCCGTGCGGGCGGTCGGTGCCACGTCGAGGACTGCGGTATCTCCGGGCAGCCCGTCGTGCGGGCCGGCGACGAGATCGACGGCGACGCCGAAGTGGTCGGAGACGAATAGGCCGTCGTCGGTCGCGGGCGTGTCGCCGAGCCGGGTCGCGGCCGTCGGGCGGAACAGGGGACCGCGCATCAGCACCCGGTCGATGCGCGCCGCCCGCTGCGACAACGAGGAGACGGCGGCGAGCGGGTTGACACCCGGGTCGAACGTGGGGGTGTCGTCGCCGTGCAGGTCGGTCCAGGCGTCGCGCATGCCCGTCGTGGCAACGGGTGTGGTGGTGCCGTCGTTGAAGTCGCCGAGCAGCACCACGTCGGCGTCGACGCCGCCGAGGCCGTCGGCCAGCGCGGTCAGCTCACGCAGCCGGTGGCCGGCGCCGTCGGCGGTGTGGTCACTGGTCAGGTGGGTGCCGACCACGACGAGCGGACCGGCGGCCGTCAGCACGGTGAGCCCGGCGGCCGCCTTGTACGGGCCGAACGCGTGCCGGCCCGCTTCCCGGACCGGAAGCCGGCTGAGCATGAGCAGCCCGCTCGCCTCGACGTCGCGCCCACGCGGGTCGGAGTCCACTGTGTACTGTCTCCGGACCCAGGGCGCGGCGAGGATCGCGGCCAGCAGCCCGGCCTGCACCTCCTGCAGGGCGATGACGTCGGCGTCGGCCCGTTCGAGGGCGGCGAGCAGCAGCGGCCACCGGCGGGCGGTGTCGATGCGGTCGCTGTCGTAGCGGTCCCACAACGTGTTCCAGGTGAGCACCCTGACGTGGGTGGCCGTTCCCGGCTCGGTGGTCTCCTGTGCCCGCCACCCCGCGTCGTACGCGTACGCGGTGCGCGCGGTGAAGAACGGCGCGCGTAGCAGCCGCGCCTCCCGCACGCGTCCGGCGCCGGAGGAGTCGATGCGGTCGACGCCCGCGGCGCGGTCCCACACGAGCTCGCCGTCGGCCTCCACGAACAGCACGCGGTGCCACGGAATGTCGCCGCCCGGAACGAAGTTCGGCAGCGGGACCCGCTTGGGCGCCGCGCCGCGCACGTTGATGCCGAGCACGAACCGGGCCGGGTCGAACCGCGGGTCCCACCGGACGCGGTGGTAGATCTCCTCGCTCGTCCGCATCACGGGTCCTCGCTGTCGAGCGTGCCGGCGACGTCGTCGACGGTGCCGTTCCTTCCTACGTACCAGGTGCGGTGTGCCTCGAAGGGATACGGCGGCGCGAACCGGTGCAGCTGGTTGTCGAGCACTCCGGCGGGAACGGGGTGTTCTCTGCGCCCGTTCCTGCGTACCAGTTCCGCTTCGGGTACCAGGAGCACGGCGTGGGTCAGCCAGGCGTCGCGCCGCCGGGCCACCGCGTGCACGACCGCGCGCTGCTGGCCGTTGATGGACGTGGCGTCCCAGACGACGGTTCTGTTGGCTTTCAGTGCCGCGTCGAGCCGGTCCAGTCCACTGTGGAGGATCTCGGTGTTGGCGCGTTGGTCCTGCCGGCTTCCGCGGGCGCCGCGCATGTCGTCGAGCGAGATCCGCTCGTCTGCGGCGAGCGTGGCGAGGAACGTGCTCTTGCCGCTGCCCGACGGGCCGACGGTGAGCACCAGCCGCGGAAAGTCGTTGCCGCGCCAGCGCCACGTGTACGGCCGGGCCTCCTCCGCGGTCGAGATGCGACCGGCGGCGTACGCGTCGCGGGCCTCCGCCCAGCAGCGGTCGGCCGCGTCGGGGTCGAGGCCGTCGAGGCCGGCACGCACGCCGGCACGCAACGGGCGCAGGGGTTCGGGACCGAGCAGCCCGGCGTCGTCGGCGTGCAGCATCGACCACTCGACCTGCTCGCGCTCCTCCTTCGTGGCGGCCACCGTCGCGGCGACCGCGTGCAGCACGCCGGGATCGACGGCCGCCGCCATGCGGACGAGGCCCGACCGGCGCTGCCCGTCGGGAACGGCGCGGTGCAGGGTGGCGTGCAGCCCGACGAGGTCGGCGACCCGCCGGGCGAGCGGCATTCCGAGATTCTCCGCGAGGGACGGCATCAGTTCGGAGCGGCGCCGGTCGTGGAGCAGGGTCGCCAGGACGCCGGCCAGCCGGGCGTCGCCGGTGCGCTGTGCCACGTCCAACCGGGCCGAGACCTCGGCGACGGCCCCGCCCCCGGTCTTCCCGCCCCCGATCGCGGCGCTCAGCGCCGCGGCGTCGGGCGTGCCCCCGGACCTGACGTCCCACAGCACCGCCGTCGGGCCGAGACCGTTCGGAACGACGGGCGCCTGCATCCAGTGCGTGTCGGTCTGGACGTGTGCCGGGCGCACCCACTTCGCGACGCGCGCGGCGAACCCGGCGCGGGGGAAGCCTTCCGTCGTGCGGACGACGAAGCCCTCCTGCCGCGCGGTGTCGAGGCGCAGCGCGCGCAGGGCCCGCTCGTCGAAGATCCCGCGCCACAGGGTTCTCGGCACGGGCACACCGAGCATGCGCGCGAAGCGCACCGTGCCGGCCCAGTCGAGGCAGTCGTCGCCGCGCCACACGGAGAACGCGTAGAAGTAGCTGTCGAGGTCGTCGTAGGCGATCGAGTGGCGCGCGAACATGTTCTCGCCGCAGACCCGCCAGCCCGCCGGGATGCCGCCGGCGATCCGCCCGTGCAGCGCCTTGACCCAGGCCCGCGACGGGTGGTGCGCGGAGTCGAGGGAGCGGGCGTGCAGCCCGTCGGCGTACAGGGTGGTGTTCTCGCCGTCGAGCTTCTCGGTGACCACGACCTCGCGGCCGGCGAACCCGGACAGGTCGGCGGCGGTGACGTCGTCGGACGCCTTTCCGGGCGACCACGGCAGGTGCGGGGTGCGCGGGTAGTGCGTGCGCATGGTCCCCTCCTCTGTCGCGGCCTTCCTCGCCGGCGGTCCAACGGTAGGTACCGGCTCCCGGTACCTCAACCGTGTTTCCGACCGTCCACTGTGGAGCTTGTAGAATCGTCTTTTTGGGGGCGTCTGATGACCGAGCGACGACCGGCCGGAGTCAACTTCGAGACCTGGATCGACCGGCAGATCCGCGAGGCCGGAGACCGCGGCGAGTTCGACAACCTACCCGGTGCGGGCAAGCCGTTGCCCGGCGCCGGCCAGCTCGACAACGAGAACTGGTGGCTCAACGGCTATCTGCGGCGCGAGGGCGTCACCGGCGACACTCTGCTGCCGCCGGCGGTGCTGCTGCGGCGCGAGGCCGAGGAGCTGCCGTCGGTGGTCCGGCGGATGCGGTCGGAGGCCGAGGTGCGCGAGACGGTGGCCGACCTGAACAGGCGGATCGTGGAGTTCCTGAGGCAGCCGTCGGAGCTGCGGATCAGCGTGCGACCGGTGAACGTCGACCGGATCGTCGAGGAGTGGAGGGCCCAGCGGCCGGCCGACCCGCCGGCCGGGTCCCCGGCGGCCGACCCGGAGGTCGGGCCCGACGTGCCGCGGCGCGGTTGGTGGCGGCGCCGGCGCTGACGCCGGTCCCATACGGGTGTGAACATGGCGAACGGCGGGCCGGATGCCCGGCCCGCCGTATCAGCGAGTTTGATCTAGTAGCTGGTACCCGTGCCGCTGGTGCTGGTCGAGTTGCTACTCGGACGGGTGACACCCGATCCGGTGGTGGCGAGAGTGGTGTCGGACTCCGAGCCGCTCAGCAGGCTCTGACCCACCTTGGTCTCGGCGAGCTTGGAGTTGCTGAGCTTCTCCTTGCCCGTCGACGCCAACCTGGTGGCCTGCTCCTGGACCACTCCGCGGGCCTCCTGGACCGTGGGGTGCTCCCGAACCTTACGGGCCGTAGCCACAATCTCTTCGTACTTCTCGCGACCGGCCCGGGCGCCGAGAACGAAACCCGCGGCCAGACCGCCCAGGAACCACAGCTTGCCGCGCATGCGACCTCCTCCTTCAGGCGACGCGAGTCGCCGTTAGTCACGCGAACGGACGTGTTGCGTCGTCTGTCCGTGCATACCCGTACATGGTGCCGGTGACACCTGCTTCCCGGGGGCGAATGCCGGCAAACGTGGGTGCCGGCGCGTCGCGGTCGACACTCCGGTCAGGTTCACGCTGCCGGGTGGACGCCTCCGGCGGTGCCGGGTGGCCCTGCGTGGTGGGCCTGCGTCGTACTGGCTGGATGGTGCCGCCCGGCGGCCTGGCTGAATGCGCTGCCCGACGGGCCTGACCTGCGGCCCGACGGGGTTGGTGGGGCGTGCCGGCACGCCGCTCGGCGCGTCGACATAACCCCTGTGCTTGGGGCCGGGCACATCATGTACTCTAGTCCGGTCGCCCTCACTGTGGTGTGGTCGCGATCCCCCATAGCTCAATTGGCAGAGCAGCCGGCTGTTAACCGGCAGGTTTTTGGTTCGAGTCCAAATGGGGGAGCTCTCACCAGGGCAAACGCTTGCATGATCTTGCCGATTACAAGCGGATCCCCACTTTACCCCCATTTTATTGCTGCGTCTCAGCACGTCGGCTGTGCGCCGTCAGATCTGTCGACCTTCCAGGGTGGGCCGCCAGGTCCACGAACACGGTGCTCGACCTGACGGCTGAATCCGCAGATCCGAACCGCCTCCGCGTCCCTGCCAGTACCGGGTCGGAGACGCTTGAGTGACGCCTGGTGTCGCTGGACGAGTTCATCGATGTCGTGCAGCAGGAGACGGGCGGTGCCCCGAACCGGTGGCCCTAGGCGGCGCGCAGCTTCGCCGCTACCGCCCGAACGCGGGCGCAAGGTCGCCGCTGAGTCGGGCTGGCCCGTTGGCGGCCGCGTTCGCCCGGGTCCGCGGCCCTGGCGCCAGCGCCGACACCGGCCACTGCCGAGCCGCCCACAGCCGTACATATGTTCGATACACTCCGGCGATGAGCTCCAACGGCCACGACCGCGACCTGCGGCAAGCGCGTCTTGCTTACGTCGCTGCGGTCCGACGCCTCGACATCGCTTTGGACCACCTCGGGGTGGCGGACGTCCCGCTAGATCCTGGCCCGAGCAGCGAGCCGACGCCGTGGACCGCACAGCACGTCGCCGTCATGCGCGAGGTGACGGAAGCCTTCGTCGAGGTGTTCAACCGTCGGCGGACGTGGGACGGGATGCGTCGCGACTGGAGGCCATCACATTGACCGGTCACGGCCAGCCGCGCTACTCACGGCGCCGACAGCACTCCGGACACTGGCGTCCGCAGACCCGCGGCCCATCGTCAGGGATAGCGCCGGCGCGGCGGTGCCGGGCTCAGGGCAACGCGGTTGAACGAGCTGAGACGCAGGTTCAGACGCGCTTGGCCATGAGCGCGCTGGTCGCCGTGGCGTAGGCGCATTCCAGGGCGGGGAAGGGATGGGTGCGATAGCACTCGACCGAGTTGCTGGTGATCCGGAGAACGCTCTTCTGCAGGATCCAGCTGTTGAACCGATTCTTCGCAGCGCCTCCGAGAGTGGTGGCACGCAGTCGGATTCGGTCGAGTAGCGCGTCGAGCGCCGGTCCCCAGATCACGTCCGCGCCCTTGCTCCTAACCTTTTCAGCGGCGTACGTCCAGAACGCGTCCACGAAGGCGATCCAGAGAGCCTGGGCCACTGGGCGCTCGTGGCAGACGCCTCCTTGTAGCCGGTGCTGGCGAGCTGGGTCAGCGTACGTCAACAAGGTCGACTACGGGTCCCCCGTCGCTGGCTTCAATCAGAGCGACGGAATCCCAACTGCTCCGCCTCGACCATCAGCTGCAGCGCTTGAACTGCCTGCTTGTCGCTGATCTCCGTATCGTTACTGAGATAGCGGCCGATGCTGAAAGCAAGCTGGCGCTGCCACGGTTTCAGATTCTGAGTCTCTTTCGCCCATTTAGCGACGGCGAACCAGTCCTCGGCCGGGATCTGCTCGACCTCGGCGATCGTCGCGGACTCGTCGCGCTGGTCGGAGATCTCGACCGTGTCCTCGACCGGCGCGCGGGTGAGTTCGTCAACGAGGTCGTCGGGCACGCTCCAGGCGATGTCGAGGACTGCCTCCCAGCACTCGACCCGCTTGGCCCACTCGCCCACATGCGTGCCGCGTAGCGGATGGAAGATCACCTCTCGCACAGGGCCACACAGGTCGTCGATCGCCGCGGTCAAAGCCGGGGTGAGGGCCTGTTCCCGCCAGATCCGGTCGAGGTCGATCCGTCTCCCGGCGGCCTCGACCAATCGCGCAACTGTGTACGCGACGATGTTGATCTTGTAGCCACCGAAATCCCGCGCCGCGACCACGCGGTCGGCGGCTTTGAACAGGATCGCCTTAGCGATCAGACGCTGGCAGTAGGCCACGTCGACGTCTGGCGGGGTCTCGCCCATGTTGAGCATGAACTCGCGGAAGTTTTTTTCGGCCCCGCGGCTGACGTAGTGCGGCAGCTGCCCATGAGCATGGACATACTTCGCCAGGTCGGCCTTGGTGAACTTCTGCGACAGCGGGTTGAGCGCCTTGAACCTGCGCTGGTTGGCCGGCGTGCGTTCCAGCGCGAGCGCATCGGTGTACTGACCCCGTGCGCGCTCGTAGAACCAGCGGGTCTCCTGGCCGCTGCCGTCGACCGCCGGCGCCCACATCGAACGGGTGACCTTCTCGACGGCGATGTGGAACGGGTGGTTGGAACTGAAGTCGGCGAGGGTGACCTTGTTCTGGGTGTTGGAGTACCGCGAGATCTGGGGCACGATCTCGTGCACCCGATCGGCGGAGACCACGTTCAGCTTCATCTGGACCCAGACCCGGCTGAGGTCTGCCTTGTCCCGTGTGTGCGCGTAGTGCAGGGACGCGGTTGTCTGCCCACCGTTGACGATCTGCAGGTCCCGGATGCGGCTGATGGCCCGCCCGCCCTCGGGCAGGGTCACTATGTCGACCTCGGATGCGGTCGCGGTGATGCCATTGTTATAGGCGAGGAAGTCGTCGGGGCTGTTCAGGAGGGTGTCGCGAATTCCGCGGTTGACGCCTCCCTTGGTCTGCAGGAACGAGCGGACGTTGAGTTCGAGCAGCCGGGTTCCGCAGAGGCCGTAGAGATCGGACAGGTCCTGGCCGGGGACCATCGCGAGCATCACGGTGTAGCCTCGGTCGCCGGGTGGGGTCGACAGACATGCGACCGGAGGGTCGAAGTCGACATGGATCGGCTCGCTGAGGGTCCCGGAGGTGGTCAGCCGGTGCAGCCGTTGCAGATCCCAGATCTCGTAGGTAACGGCGAGTCCGTCGACCTCGGCCGCGGGAAGGGCCGGCACGGCGCTGATCATGTCGGTGAGCAGGAAAAGCCTCAGCCGTGGCCCGTCAGCGAGGGCCTTCTCGATGGCGGTGCACATGTCGTGGACGTCGGATGACTCATCGATGTCGCGGGCGAGCCCATCGGCGCACCGCCGGACGAAGGTCGCCAGTCGCTTGAGCAGCATCTCGGCCTGGCTACGAGGCAATCGGTCCTGACGGGGCTGCAGGCTGAACGCGGTGATGAACAGGTCGAGCGTGCCGAGCGAGTCGTTCGATCCGTACCCGTTCGCCTCTACCCCGTGGGCCCGGTGGTAGGCGAGGAACGTGTTCTCGACCTCGCCGGCCTGCTCCAGGTCGTCCAGCACGCGGCGGGTGAATGCCTCAGGGGCGGTGAGGTTCTCGGTCTCGGCGGTGGCGAGGACCTCCGCCACGAGGGCCTGCGCGTAGGTGTCGAGGTCGGGGCGGTTCACGTGTCCCCCTTCAGTATCCGGGGCAGTTCGTCCGGTGGGATGACGAAGCGGTCGAGCCCGGAGGTGTCGATCTGGTACCGGCAGTCTCCGACGCCGGGCCGCAGGTCCGATTCCACGATCCGGGGAAAGTCGTCTACGACGTGCCAGAATCTCAGGTTACGGCGGGTGTAGCGGGGCTCGGCATACAGGTGACGGTCCCCCGGCAGGTATCCCGAGCGCAGTAGCAGATCCTCGAATCGTGGCAGAGCCGCCGTCCCGCTGACTGCCGCGGTGATGTCGTCGATCGCGCGGTTGATGGTCTCGCCGGTGCCGCCCCGTCGTTCGTCGACGGACATGTGGGCGAGCACAAGCGTGCTGATGCCGGCCCGGTCCAGCTGGCGCTCGCTGGTGATCGTGAGGTGCTGAGGCTGGCGCGTGGCCGTGGTCTTGACCTCTACGGCCGCCGTCGCGAGCTGGAAGTCCTGGTTGGTCCCTGTCGGGCCGGTCCATGCCTCGACCGCAGTCAGCTCGGACAGGACCGGAAGCAGATGGTCACGGAGGATCGCGAGCTCGCCGTACAGACCCAGTCGCGCTTCTGGCGAGAGACCTGTGTCGGCGATCGACCGGAGCAGAGCACGCCAGTGCTCGAACCGGCGGATCGCCTCGCTCAACGCCTGGTCGGGTCCCTGTGCGGCAGCGGCGGCGGAAGCGACATCGGTCGCGAGGGGGTTGAACACGTCGCGCAGGTCGTCGGAGGTAAGGATTATCCGTAGATCGACCAGTCCGTCGCCGGCCGAGGCGAACTCGACGCTGATGCCCCGCGTCT
>NZ_BOPH01000034.1 GCF_016863655.1 Virgisporangium ochraceum | reverse complement strand
CGACCGAGCCGACGGATGGCAGCTTCGGCGGCGGCCGTCGGCACTCGGACGGCGAGCATTCGTTCGCCGGACGGGTGCCGTACCGCGATGAAGATGTCCTGCCCCGACCGCGGATACACACGTAGGGAGACCATCCCGCCGATGTGCGGCTCGGCGGCCAGCATCGTCCACCTGGCTTCGGTGATGGTGTCGAGCGTGGTCACGGTTCCGGATCCGGTTCGTCGGAGTCGAACAGGTCGTCCAGTTCGCGCTTGAGCCACACCGTGTTCACGACGTACTCGGTCTCGGTCGGATGATTCGACACCGGGAAGCTGATCGCGAACCCGACGATCGGCGACTTGTCGGGACATGTGCTCTTGTCCGGATGGTTCAGCGGGTAGATCAGCAGGAGCGGCTGGTCGGGCCTGCGCGCCTCACGGAGCGGTCGGCCGGTGGGGAGCGTGGGCACGACCGGGGTCCGGTTCTTTCGCGCTGCGGCGGCCTGGGATGCCTTGATCGTCGCCGGCAGGGCGGCCGCTTTCTGCTCGTCGGTCAGGTCGGTGGTCTCGTCAGCGGGACTGAGCACCCGCCGGATCGCGTACCGTTCGACGAGCTTGCCGTCCTCCTTGGCTGCGCGTTTCACCAGGCCTACCTCCCTGGTACCGATCTTGCGCGGCGGAGCGTTGGATACCCCGACCAGGCGCACGGTCCATCGCGACAGTTCGCCCTTGGCCGCGCACTGCTTGATGTACCCGGAGAGGAACACCGGCCGCACCCGGTAGGAGCCGCGCTCGGGGGCGTACCCGTCGAGAAAGCCCTCGATGACGTCCGTGGGGCTCACGTTCGTCCAGACGACGCTGCCCTTGTCCTCGGTACCCGTTCCGATCTGGTCGAGCCTGGTGACGAACCGTTCAAGGTTGGCGAAGTTCTGCCGGACGGCGCTCTCCCGCAGGCTGAAGGCCGTAGTCTCGGGGATCTCGCCGGAGTAGCTGATCCGGACCTTCTCGCCCCGCCGCATCTTGTTGGCTGCGGTCACCGCCAGGCCCAGGGACGACGACCGCACCCGGAGGCCGAAGGTCTCCGGGGTCTGATCGACTATCGCCATCTCTTCGAAGTCGCGGCGCAGCTCGTTGTCGGCCGCGGTGATCTCGGCATAGGCGTCCCGCAGGTCGACCGTTGTGTAGAGGCGGCAGAGGTCCTCGTAGCCGGGCCGGAACCCGAACCATCGGCCCATCTGCAAGAGGGTGTCGTAGGTGTTGGAGGTCCGCAGGTAGTAGCTGACGCTGAGTCCTTCCAGCGTCAGGCCACGGGAGAGTTTGTCTCCACCGATCGCGATGACGTTCAGCCCCGTCCGGCGGTTCTCGTAGTACGCCAGGGCATCTTTGGAGGTGCCGTTGATGGCATTGACCTCGATGCGCCGGATGGCGGCCGGGATCTCCGCGGCCACCTGCTCCCACGACAGCCGCGGAGCCTCATCGGCCGTAAAGGCGTCAGTGGTGGGGACGAAGTCCCTCTTCCAGAGCTCCTCCATGCGGGCCAGGAGACGTCGCGACTGGTCGGTGCGCGAGTCGCGCAGCCGGTCACGCGACAGTGAGAGATGCTCGTGGACCTGGTCGCGAACGATCTTCTGTACGTCGGTGAAGCGGGTGACGTGGATGAGCATCGAGTTGTGCTCGCGGACCTGCCCACGCGCACGCCGGGCGGCGCAGGTCAGGACGAACGCGTCGACGGCCTCCTGCAACGATCCCGGGAGCTGGTCCGGGGGAACCCAGTCCTTTTTATGCTTCGGCATCCACGTCGTGGAGTCGTCGACGGGTCTGAAGACCGGGCGCGCGTCGATGGAGGTGTCATCGGGATCGTCCGCCCGCAGTCCGAAGACCCGCTCCGGGCCGAAGTAGTTCGACGGGGCTGGCAGGTTCTCGATGAAACTGCTCGGGAACAGGTCGATGCCGTACTTGTCGTGGTCGGCGTCGGGGTTGATGTAGATGTTGGCGAACGGCGTTGCCGTGTAACCGACATAGGCGGCCTTGTCGAAGGCCGCCAGTAGGTTCCGGATTCCTCGGTTGATCGCCGACGGGTCGCTGTCCGCATCGCGACTGACGTCAATGGAGGCATGGTCCGCTTCGTCGTCGATCACCAGCAGAGGGACGTCCCGGACTTTCGGTGGGCCGCCGTCCGCGTCCTCTTGGCCCTCCACCTCGACGACCCATTTCCGGACGTACTCGAGGATGCTGTGGTGTTTCTTGATCACGAGCACAACGGGATAGTCACCGATTGGTAGACCGGTGTGAAGCGCGACCTTGCGCTGGAAGTCACCTGTCTCAGCACTGGTGGTGAGCGAAGCGACCTTCAACCGACGTGCGCCGCTCATGGCGCCCACCCCGATGCGCGAGTTCCGCTTCTCCTCGTCGGACCGGAGCTGGTACTGGGTGTCGAAGCCCAGCAGGCCCTCGTCCACCCGCAGCTGGGTCTGGCTGCGCAGGCTGTTGTGGATGCCCGCCAGGATGACGATCAGTTTGTAGCCGGCGTCGGCCGCCTTGCATGCGAGCCCGATGTAGTTGCCGGTCTTCCCGGACTGAACCTGCCCGACCACGAGCCCCGTGCGCCGCCAACGGCCAGGCCGCTTGGGATCCTCGATCCGGCGCAGGATCCGGTCGGTACTCTGGTCCAGCCTCCGCACGACCAGGGGCGGCAGGGTACGCACATCCTCCAGGTAGCGACGGTAGCGGTCCCAGAACTCCCACGACCGCTCGGCGCGTGCGTCGGCGAGCCACTCGATGTGGTCGGCGTCGTCGTACAGGCCAACCGAGTCGTCCTGCCAGACGGCCACGCGCGCTTCAATCTCCTTACGCAGCACGGTCCCGTCGATTGGAGTCTTGCGGAGCTGTTGCATCGCGATGACCAGGTCAACTGCGGAGTCGACCTCGGCCGGTGTGGCCTGGCGGTCGGTCGGAAGCGCCGCGAGGACAAGCCTGATGGCCTGCTGCATCGCCTCATCCGGCTCCACCGGTGGTGTGGTCATGGTTCCTCCCGCATCGGTCTGCCGGGCATCGGCGCGGTCACGCCCGCCAGAACCCGTCAAGCTGGTCGAACGGCGACATGACGGCGAGCCGCTGTTTGGCTTCGTGAGGCGTGCGGCCCTGATGCACAAGGGACGCGTAGATGCGCTCAGCCACCGCTGTGACCTCCTGGGGAGCGGCACCGAGAAAGGGCTCCGGATCGTCTGCCGTATCGACGTCGTGCATGATTCGCAGGGCGGCGACCGGTACCGTCTCCTCCAGCAGCCGGACCAGCGCACGGGCGTCCACCGCGCCGTCGGGTCCACCGCGCAGAACCTCGCGCACCAGCGGGTGTTCGCGGTTGATGCGGCACCGGATCCGACCGTCGGTCTTGTCGACACGCCAGGCATAGACGAACTCGGCACCGTGAGCACGTGCGTTGATGCGGCCCCGGTGGCTGAGCACTTCGGCCGCCAGAGTGCGGGTCCGCTGCCCGATGCGTTGCAGATGACGGCGGACGCCCACCGGAGGAACAGCGGCCGACTTCCGGACGTCAATCGCCCAGTCGGAGTCAGCCTCCGCAGGCACATCGACGGCGATCCGAGCCAGGTTGTAGCGCTCATCCCGCCGGAACGTACGGATGCCGAGCCAGTCGCCCGCGAGTATCAGCCGGTCGCGGCGATACACGTAGAAGCCCTGCTGGTCCAGCCAACCCGCAGGCCCTGCCGCCTGGTCGGCGTCCTTCTCCAACCGCTTCGGATGTGGAAGGACGTACGGCTCGATCCGCACCGAGTGGCTGCCGACCGGGATCTCCTCCGCTGGAAGCCGCTGCACTCCCGGGTGGGTACGGAGGAACGGGTCCCACCCGGTCAGCGAGGTCCCGTTTACCGTCAATTCCAGGCGCCCGCGACCGGACAGGAACCGACCGAAGACCATCGCCAGGTGGGCCTCGACCCGGCCCATCTCCACATAGAACTGCCGCTGGACCACGGCATCGTCCACAACGACACCGTCGAGATCGAACCGGTGCAGGCTCCTCCAGAGCACGACCGTCCCGGACTCCGAGCCGTCTTCGAGTCGGCCGAGTACCTCCCGCGTTCCTGCGTCCGCGCCGTGCAGCAGACGCCACTCCCCCGTTTCAGCGACGACGTTCAGGTCCCACGTCCGTACGGTGATGGCGCCACCCGCCGGCCGGCTCGACACGGTCAACCGCCCCGCCTGCGAGAACGACGCGGTCTTCAGGCCCATCCCGAATCGCCCGAGATCGTGCACAGTCCGGTCCGTCGACGGACCACGCGCCGCGACTCTCATGGCCGTCACCAGCTCGTCGCGGTCCATGCCCCGGCCGTCGTCGACGACCGCGACCCATGAGTCGCGGCCGTCCCAGCTGAACACCACGTCCACCCGCCGCGCCCCAGCCGACACGCTGTTGTCGACAAGGTCGGCCACCGCAGCCTCCAGGCTGTAGCCGAGCGACCGCAACGACGCCACCGTGCCAGCGGGATCCGGGCTGGCGATGTCGTAGCCAGGTGTTACGTCGTGATTCACCACGGTTCCAATCCGGTGGGATGAAACGTCATCGGATTCCGCTGTGCACTAATTCGGGCGTCGGACAGACCCACAGAGTGTCCGTTAGGTCCCCGAGAGTATAGGGCGACGCGGCAGCGGATCACGCTCCGTCAACGGCGCCGAGCAGGTTGCGGATCAAGTCGACACCTTCGCCGCACAGCGATGCCTGTCCGTCGCCGCGGGTCATCCGAGCGGCGGGGGCACTACCGGACGATCACCTGAATGCACACTGGTCACCGGCGACTCGGACGGCCGGCATGGGCTGTGGCCATTGTGTACGACCACCCGCCTCTGCCGGACGGATGACGGGACAGCGGGTGGACATGGGCGAGCCAGCCGTCCAGCGCCTGCCGGGTGTCGGTAACGTGGCCGGTCATGACCGCCGCCGAACCTCCGCCGCCAAGAACGCCACGGGGCCATGGCGGGTACGCGGTGAAGCTCGTCCGCGGTCCGTTCGTGAAACTCCCTGCGAACGCCGATGCGTGTGATGACAGCGCCGCGCTACTGGCGTGGACAGCCGCGCTGCGGGAGCAGGGGGCACGGCTGGCGGCCGACCTGTTCTGCGGCGCCGGTGGCCTGAGCCTGGGCCTGGAAGCGGCCGGCTACCGGGTGGTCCTCGGTGTCGATCACGACGACGAGGCGGTCGAGACGCACCGGCACCACCACGGTGGGATGACGGTGGACTGGGACCTCGGGGATCCGGACCGGATCGCCGAGGTTGCCGACCTCATCCGCCGGACCGGAGTGGAGCTCCTCGCCGGTGGTCCGCCCTGCCAGCCGTTCTCGAAGGCCGGCCGGTCGATGATCCGCCACCGGGTCCGTCACGGAATGCGGGACCCCTACGACGAGCGCCGGGACCTGTGGCGGTCGTTCCTTGAGGTGGTGCGCGCGGCCCGGCCGCAGACCGTCCTCATGGAGAACGTGCCGGACATGGCACTCGACAAGGAGATGTTCATCTTCCGCACCATCGTCCACGAGCTGGAGGAACTCGGGTACGGGGTGCAGGCCCGCGTGGTGGAGACCCGCCGGTACGGGGTGCCCCAGTTCCGTCAGCGTCTGATCATCGTCGCGGTCGCCGACCGGACCGAGTTCACCTGGCCGCCCGAGGAACCGGTGCAGGTCACCGTGATGAACGCGATCGGCGACCTGCCCGAGGTCGAGGGTGGCTGGCGGCCGGAGGGTGGGATGTACGGCTGGGCCGACTACGCCGGTCCGCAGCCGGGGGCCACCTTCCAACAGGCGATGCGCGAGGGCGTCGCCGACGACGACCGGGCCAAGGTGTTCGACCACATCACGCGGCCGGTCCGTGAGGATGACGCGCGGGCGTTCGAGCTGATGGACTCCACCACCCGGTACTCGGACCTGCCCGAGGAGATGCGTCGCTACCGGGCCGACATCTTCGACGACAAGTACAAGCGCCTCGACGCCGACGGGCCGTCACGGACGATCACCGCGCATATCGCCAAGGACGGCTACTGGTACATCCACCCGAAGCAGAACCGCACCCTCACGGTGCGGGAGGCGGCGAGGCTCCAGACGTTCCCGGACCGGATCAGGTTCGCCGGCCCCCCGTCTGCCGCCTTCCGGCAGATCGGCAACGCCGTGCCGCCGCTGCTCGGCCGTCACTTGGCCACTGCGGTCCGTGCGGCGGTCGACGCACCCAGACCAGCCCGACCCCAGACCCGCCAGGTCGCCGAACGGGTCGCTGACTGGTTCACCTCCGGAACCAGTCAGCTGGTGCCGTGGCTGCGGGCCGAGACCCGGTGGCAGGTCATCCAGGCCGAGATCCTGCTCGACCGCGCCCAGCCGATGACCGTGCGCTCGCTGTGGGGCCTGTTGCGCATGTGGGCGAGCCCTCAGGACACCATCGCGGCCGAGGACCAGCTCACCGAGATGTCCCGCTGGATCCAGCGGGAGGCCCGTGGCAGCCGGATCCTCGAGCTCGCTGCGGTGCTTGCCGGTGAACCGGAGATCCTCGACGAAGGTGACCGGCTCAGGGCGCTTCCGGGGCTGTTCGAGACCCTGGCCGACCTGGCGATCCTGGCCGTTCCGGTCGCCGGCGAGGACGATGCCGAGGAGCCCGTCCTCGCGGGGAAGGGCGTGCTGCGGGTCGCGGCCCGGTTCAGCGGCGAACCCGTCGACAGGAAGAACCGGCTCAGCGACGGCCGGATCGCCGTCGCCCGCATGGTGGGCGACGACGCCAACGCCCGGCACGCCCACCTCGGCCTCATCGAGCTCGCCAACAGCCTGTGCACACCGGAGACTCCGAAGTGCGCCCACTGCCCGCTACGGGACCTGTGCCCGGCCGCCGACCACGAGCCCGAGCTCTTCCAGCTCTACACCCCGCCGTCAGGTGTCGAGGCCCAGAAGCTCGACGACCTCGGGTGAGGTCTCGCGGAGCACGGCGGCGATTCGCTGCCACGCCTGCCACTCCCCCGCCTGCATCGCCGCCGCCCGCACCGCGACGCCCGCCGACACAGCGGCATGGGTTGCGGCCCGCTGCTCGGCCGGCGCCCCGAGGTCCGGCGGCACCGGCCTTGTCGCCCCCCGCGGCGTCTTGCGGTAGGCGTCGTTGGCGTACACGCACAGCTCGTTGATCGACGTCTCCAGCATGTGCCTCAGCTGCGGCGGAAGCGTCACCCTCATCTTGGCCACGTTGATGTTGAAGACCGCGTCGAGATCCGTACCGAAGTCCAGAGCCGCACGGGCGAGCTTCGTGTGCTCGTCGATCCCCCGGATGCCGCCCCAGCCGCCCCACTGCACGAGCCGGTCGGCCCGGTAGATGTACAGGCCCTGCTGCCGGTTCCAGTTCAAGGGACCGGACAGCCGGTCGAACTCCGCCTGGGCGGAGAAGCGGTCACGGGACGGCAGCACGAACCTGCGGAGCGTCACATGACCGGCCCGCTCGCCGATGTTCAGCTCGAACGCGTGCGACGCGAGCTCGGTCCGGGCAGCCTCGTGCGGCGCGAACGGGTTCCACGGCTCGACCTTGTTCCCGTTGACCGTCAGCACCAGCTGCGGACGGCCCTCCAGCCCCTCGATGAACCGGTGGAAGACCATGGCCAGATGCTCGGCCGTCTTCGTCGCCAGGGCCTCCAACCGTCGGCGTGCCCAGCCCCCGTCCGGGTTACGTTCGGGCAGCACGCGGTCGAGGTTGCGCCACAGGACCACCGTGCCGGGACCTTCGGCCAGCCATTTCCGGGCCCGGGCCACCTGCGGATCCGGTCCGGGATCGACGACCGCCCACTCGTCCCATTCCTCGACGAGGTCGAGGTCGAGTGCACGGGCGCAGGTCCGCACGGCGGCTCGGCTGTTGCGCGTCACGACCGTCAGCGACCGGCATTGCGACAACGAAGCCGTTTTCAGACCCAACCCGTACCGGCCGAGCTCCCCGCCCGCATAACTCCGACGACTGCCCAGCCGGAGCGCCTCCAGCAACGCGCCCGGCGACATCCCGGAGCCGTCGTCGGTGATGAACACCCGTGAATCGGCGCCGTCGAACTCGACCATGACGTCCACCCGTGTGGCGCCGGCGGCGATGCTGTTGTCGACGATGTCAGCCACCGCGGTCGGGAAGTCGTAGCCGATGTCGCGCATCGAGCCCGTCAGGCGGGCCGCCGACGGAGCGACCTCGAACCATGCCTCTCGCGCCATGTCCACCTCCGGTCCGTTGTCCGTGGGGACCAGGATGTCACACCCGACGTCATGATCACCGGACGTTCAGGCCGGATCCTTTAGCTCGCGCCATCGGGCCTCGATGGTGTCCGCGACCGCGAGAGGATCCTCGTGCTCCCAGAAGTGGTGGGCACTCCAGCCCAACGCGGCGAGCTTGTCGTCCTTCTCCGCATCGCGCTCGACGTTGCGACGCAGTTTCGCCAGCCACCACTCTGCGTTGTTCTTCGGCAGAGTGCCGTGCTCCGGGCACATGTGCCAGAAGCAGCCGTCGATGAAGACAGCCAGCCGTACACGGGTGAACGCCACGTCGGGACGACCCGGCAGGGGCTTGTGGTTCACACGGAACCGGAGACCACGGCGATGCAGTTCACGCCGGATCAGCAGCTCCGGACCGGTCGACGCCCGCGGCATCCGGCTCATCTGCGCCGAGACCGTGGCGCTGAGCGGTGGCGGGCGTCGCCCAGCGGCTCCGGCCGCATTCCTCACGCGGACATTGTGCCGACGGGGACCACCGTCATCGCACTCGGGCTGCTACTCGTCCGCCGGTCCCGACCTGTCGACGGATCCGGCGGCAAGCATCTCGTCGACACGGGACTCGACGGCATTGACGAGGTCGTAGTCGCCGGCGGACTGCGGCACACCGACATCGTCCGCGTACTCGTTCGCATCGACGTACGCGTGCAGGTCGGAGAAGGACCTCACGTCGGGCGGAATCCGTCCGTCGCGGATGTCCGCGCGGACCAGCGCGATGATCGCTTCTGCGTACTGCCGCACGAGTACATCATCTGGCGCCACAGGAACCCCTCCCCTGAAGCGGAACGCTGGTATCCGCTCTCTTACCGTCGTGCCGCGCAACATTGTCCCGCAAGCAGACGTGACCCGTCGGCAGATGGCAGCCCGACAGACGGCGAGGTTGACGGCCGGTCCGTCAGATCGGTCTCAAAGCGGGTACCGCGCCCGAGCCGGGAGGTGTGGACGCCCTGACCCTGAGGCTCTGGCGTTCGCCATGCCCACCCCGATGGCCTACGACTTTCGTTACCGAACTCAGTAGAACTGCCCGGACAGAACGCTAAACAGCAGCACGGCGAGCGGGCCTGCCGTCAACCCGGCAACACTCGACCGCGCCGGACACGTTGCAACTTGCAATCCCCCTGCTACCATTCGTGACGGCCAAGGCATTGATCGGCATAACTTCCGAGAGCGGACGGAAGGACGTCGCCGCGTGGAGATCCGCGTGCTCGGACCACTGGAGGTGGTCCGCCATGGACGCATGGTCCACATCGCCCGCCGACAGGTACGAACCGTGCTCGGCATCCTTGCGTTCAACGCCAACCGCCCCGTCTCCCTGGAGCGGCTGATCGATCTTCTCTGGGGCGCCAATCCGCCTCAACGGGCACGGTCGATCATGCAGACCAGAATCTCCCAGGCCCGATCGGCGATAGGCCTGGACGCCACCACGGAAGACGGCGTCCGACTCGATTCGCGAATCGGCGGCTACATCCTCGAAGCAGACACCGACTCCGTCGACATCCTCCGCTTCCGGCACCTACTGAAGCAGACCGAGACCGCGCCGTCCGGTGAGCAGACGATCGAACAGATCCGGGCGGCCCTCGCCCTGTGGCGTGGACCGCTGCTCGGCGAGGAAACCACACGAGAGATCGCCGACGTCCACGGCCACGCCTTGGAGTCGGAGCGCCTGACGGCCGTCGAGAACCTTCTCGCCCTCGAGCTGCGCTCGGGCAAAGCCGGACGCATCGTCGACGAGTTCCTCCCGCTTGTCCGGGACAACCTCATCCGGGAGCCGCTCGTCGCGCGGTTCCTGCGCGCCATGCACCAGGCCGGCCGCAGCACCGAAGCGCTGAAACTCTTCGATGAATGCCGCCGCTGGCTGGCCACCGAGTTCGGCACGGATCCGGGCGAAGAACTGCGCCTCGCCCACCAGGAACTACTGTCCCAGGCCGGACCCGAACCTGCCCTTACGAACATCCCGCGGTTCCGGCCGGCAATTCCGAAACTGCTCCCCGCCGACGTCAACGATTTCACGGGACGCGCAACAGAGCTGGCGTGGGTTGCGGACCTGCTCCTGCCCGACGGCCGCACCAGCACTGCCGTCATCGCGATCGCCGGCCCAGGAGGTGTCGGAAAGACTGCGCTCGCCGTCCACATCGCGCACATGGCCCGAGCCCAGTTCCCCGACGGCCAGCTCTACGTCGACCTCCACGCCGACGACGACCGACCACCGACCGCACGGGAGGTTCTCGGCCGATTTCTACGGGCTTTGGGCGTCGACGGCTCGACGGTCCCGGAAAGCGAGGACGAACGCGCCGAGCTCTACCGCGATCTGGTCGCCGACCGCCGGATCCTGGTCATCCTGGACAACGCCCACTCCGATTCGCAGGTCGCGCCGCTACTCCCGGCAGGTCGGCTCTGCGCAGTCGTGGTCACCAGTCGTGCGAGGCTCGGTGCGACCCTCGGCGCCACACCCCTGAACCTCGACGTACTCGACGTCGAGGATGCGACGAGGCTCCTTCAACGCATGATCGGATCGCATCGAGCGGCGGACGCGGACGTCCCGGCTCTGTGCGATCTCGTCGGTCGGCTACCGCTGGCGGTGCGCATTGTCGGAGCCAAGCTCGCCGCCAAACCACATTGGACCGTCGACTGGATTACCGACCACCTCCGTGACGAGGACCAGCGGCTCAACCACCTCGTACACGAGCACCTCGACGTCCGAGCGAGCATCGCCGTCAGCTATAGAGGGCTGGACGAGGTCGCTCAACGAACGTTGCGGATCCTCAGTGACACTCCTGGGCCGATTTACAACTGGCAGGTCGCCGCCGCGCTTGACACGGCAACACCCGAGGCTGACCTCGTCCTCGACCAACTCGTGGATGCGTACCTGCTGGATGTGGCCGGCTCCGATGCGACCCGCACCATCCGGTACCGCCTGCACGATCTGGTCCGGCTGTTCGCCAGCGAACGAGCCCGGATCGAGGATCCACCCGTTGTCCGGAAGGAGCACCGCGAACGCGTCCACGCCGCATGGCTCGCCATGCTGCGGACCGCGCATCGAGCCGCCTACGACACCGACCACCTCGTGGTCCACGGCGACGTTGAGACGTCCCTTCCCGCCGGCGTCGGCGCAGCCATTCGATCCCAGCCGTTGGACTGGTTCCAGACGGCCCGCGTGGGCATCATGCCCGCCCTACGACAAGCCGACCGCGACGGCAACACCGCAGTCTGCTGGAACATCGCTGTCGCATCATCCGGTCTGTTGGAACTCCAGCGCGCCTTCGACGAATGGCACCTGGTCCTTGACACCGCCATGTCGGTCGCCAGCCGCGCCAACGACGTCCTCGGGCAGGCGTCCCTGCTGCACCAACTCGGCAAGCTGCACGCCGACCGACAGATGCCAGCCGAGGCACTCCGTCTGTTCGAGCGATCGTTCGCCCTGTTCAAGTCCATCGGTCATCGGCATGGCACCGGCGTCGCCACCGCCTACGTCGCGATGGCCCACCGCTTCCTCAGCCATCACGACGAAGCGCTCGACTCGTACATCGCGGCCCTCGACCTGCTGACGGAGTCCGGGGACGTCGGCGGGCAGGCGCATGTGCTCCGCGGCATCGGCCAGATCCACCTGTCCAGATCCGATCTGGCCGCAGCTGACAGCTACTTCCAGCAGTCGCTGGAGCTCTGCCGTACGCACGGACCGATCCGACGAGTCGAGTCCCAGACCCGATTCTGGCTCGGCAACCTGCGTGTCAAGCAGGGACGCCTGGAGCACGCTCGAGAGCAGTTCACTAAGGTGCTCGTCGACTGCCGCGACCTGGGCGACATAACTGGCGTCGGGCAGGCACTACGCGGACTGAGCCAGTGTCACCTGGCCCTCAACGAGCCCGAACTAGCCCGTGCGACTCTGCTCCAAGCACTTGAACTGGCTGAGCAGCCCAGGGCGACACTCCTACTCGACTCCATCCGGCGCGATCTTGAGCGGCTTCGGACGCCGTAGCAAGCGAATCATCGCAAGGCCTCCCTCCGCCCGTGACGCCACCTCGAATCCCCTCGGCGCAGACCGCGGGCGAGGCAGCAGATCGATGTCGGCGGGCGCGTCGCTCGCTCGCTGCGACGACCAAGAGCGCTGGCATCGCGCGAGACCATCGGTATGAGCGTGGCCCTTGATCACGCGCCACGGCGTCGTTTCAGTCGACTGCATGAGGCGCAGAGGACGGTCCGGTCCGTGTCGCTTGGTGTCGACTGGAAGAACTGAGCGTCTGTGGCCAGTCCGCACCTTGTACAAGTCGTTCCGGCTTTACGCCGATCTTCCTCGTTCTGCGGGTGTCGGACCGACTGGCCTTGTTTGGACACCAGCGTTCGCGACGATGCCTGGTCTTCCAGCGGAAAGAACAACTTGACGATAAGGGCTGCGGGGATGGCGAAAATGAATCCCCAGCAGAAGAAACTTACGGCGTACTCGAACACACCTGGCGGAGAGATCTTTTCCTCGAAGAAGAACCCTTCACTCTTCGGAACAGCCGTCCTCACGGAGACGACGACGCACGTAACTGCGATGCCGGCAAGTACCAGCGATCCGAGTACTCTGCGCATCACGCGAGCCTCCCCCTTCGACTGATTCGCCGGACATGCGGTTTCTTCTGCAAACTCAACCATCGAAAGCAGAGGCTCGTTATCGGAACGCTTCAACGAGATCCGATGGACGCAGGCGTCGAAGGACAAGCAGCGATCGGATCGTTGAGAACGTCGCCTCGGGCGACCATTGATCGCGATGCTCCTTGATCAAGCGGAGAAGCTGGGAACATTGTTCGCGCGTTCGAACGGGGTGGAACTGAACTCCCGCAGACTCAGCTAGATAGTCTTTGGCTGTTCTCATCCTGTACTCTACTTCGCCACGCGAAAGGGGTGTGATCGCAAGTCCGAAGAACTTGTGATCATATATGACCGGTGACCAGGCATAGCTATGTATACCGATCTTCGAGCAAAGTTGGATGTCATCTCCCGAGAAGCCAACCTCTTGATGTAATCCGCGCCGCGCAACCTCGTCCGGGGTGGCGAGGTGCGAACCATCGAGGTAAGGCGTAAAGTCCGATGGAGCGACGTTCTCTCCGACCGCATTGAAAATCTTGTCACCCAGCTGCCTTCCGCCTGCGGCATGCCTGGACCGAGTAGTCAGTACCAAATAGTCGCCGTCCTCGCAGATCAATGAGATTCCGACACTGCAAGGATTAGGAAACCCGTCGACAGGCGCATCAGCCCGTGGCGTGCCCACTACACCAGCAAGCGCAGCCCTGTCACTCTCGGCGCAGTCCCTAAGTAGATCATGCGTAGCGAGGTAATCAAAGTATCGGTATGTGTGGGTCTTAAGCTCCAGTACGTGCGCACGGCCGCGCAATTCATCGGCAGGTTCGTCAGAAACTCGCACTGCCATAAAGGACGAGATTCCTACCTGTTCATCGTCGGTACGATTCTGTGCCAACCAGGCAGGCGCGTGGGCGGCCCGAATGCGAATTAGTGCCTCATCCTTTAATTCGAATCTTCCGTCGAGGCGCATTCGAGCTGTTCCGGGAACGAAAAAGCCGTCTTGGTCCCAACCCTCCTGAACCAAGCGTAGGTCCATTGCGTCCTCGACTGCTCTCCAAGCTCGATTATTCGCTTCGTACGATCGCTGCCTACGTCGCGTTGCGCCCCAGTTGGATAACCGTGGATAAGCAACATTCTGTATCGGAAGGCCGACCAAAGCGCCGAAGATGCCGCCCACAATCAAGGAGACCCAGTCCATGAGACGCCCTTCGCCTAGAGCGGAGTTGGTTTCTTTGGACGATAGTTCTCTTCAGGCATCGCTCACATTGCCCAAGTGGCCCGTTCGCCTGACCCTCTGAATATTGCGGTCAGTCCGATCGAACCATCAGGCACGTTCGGTCAGAGCGGTGCGCGGCGTTAGCCAAGCCCTGAACAGCGGAAGAACCGATCCGACGCACCATGATCGGGTGCGCGTCCTTCAGCCAGATCTGTAAACCCCTTACCCGAGATGGTCAATGTCCGACTCCCCGCCCAATCCCATGATTGCGCGTCGTGGAGTGAGCGAAGCGTTTGCCCGACCACGGGCCCATCTCTCGCGATCGTGGCCCAGCGGCTTGAGGAATGTACTTACCGTCTGCCAGCCCTATGAGCGGTCTGCCGGGCCGAGATGCTCCGCCAGGAAGTTGACCACGTCCGTACGCATGCGGGCCAGGTTCTCCCGCTTGCTGAAGCCGTGCCCCTCGTCCGGGTACACGTCGTACCGCACCGGCACCCCACGTGCCCGGAGCCTCTCCACGATCTGGTCGCTCTCCGGCTGCGGCACCCGTGGATCGTTGGCCCCCTGGACAACGAACAACGGCGCCCGGATCTCATCCGCGTACGTCACCGGCGACCGCGACCGCAGGAAGTCCTCATCGGTGTCCGGGTCTCCGACCATCACCGCGACCTTGTGACGCCACGTCGGCGGCTGCGACCGGGTGAAGGTCACCAGATTGCTCGGCCCACACACGTCGACGGCGGCCGCCCAATTCAGATCCGCCAGCCGCGACACGCACGACAGGGTCAGGAAGCCCCCGTACGAACCGCCATAAACACCGATCCGATCCGGGTCCACCCACGGCTGCTCCCGCAGCCAACGCACGGCTGCGGCACAGTCGCCCAGATCGCCGCCGCCCCAGTCACGGAAGCTCAGCCGCAGGTAGGACTTGCCGTAACCGCTTGAGCCGCGCACGTCCGGTGCCAGCACCGCCAGCCCGCGTCCCAGGAGCGCCTGGTAGAACCCGTCGTAGCTGTACTCCGGAAGCTCCTGCGCCGCCGGACCACCATGAATCGCGAGGACCACCCCCACCCGGTCGGTCACGCCGCGTGGCCTGTAGAGCGCTGCCGGAATCTCGAGCCCGTCGTCAGCCAGATACCGCACTCGTTCCGGCTCCACCAGACCAGCGGGATCAGCGACCGAAGGACCGTTGTCGGTCAGCGACCGCAGATCTCCCGTCGCCAGGTCGAGCACCACCACGTTCCACGGGCTTGTCGCCGAGGCGAACCCGAAGATCAGATGCCGACCGTCCGGGCTTACCGCATGTTCCCGCACCACACCCATCGGTAGCTCCGGCAATGGCAACGCCGCGCCCGACGACAGGTCCCGTCCGCGGAACTGGCTGCCGCCGTCGATGTTCACCGTCCAGATCAACGTCTTGCCGTCAGTCGACAACGCCGCACGCTCGACGTCCCAATCGGGGACGTCCAGCCAGGAGAGTTCCCCCGTCTCCGCGTCCAGCACGGCCAGGCCGGCGAACTCCCGCCCGGCGTTGCTGACCACCAGGAAGCCGGAGCCGTCCGGCAACCATGGTCCTAGTCCGTAGATTGCCGGCTCGCCGGTGTCGGGCGTCAGTCGCAAGGGCGCGCCACCATCGGCTCCGACCAGGTAGACGACGTGGTCGCTGTTGTTCTCGCGCCAGTCCACCGCCGTCAACCGCGTACCGTCGGGCGACCAGTGCCCTGCGTACATCCGCCCACCGGCGTCGAACACGCGCTCAACGACGCCCGAAGCAAGGTCCTTCACGAGGACGTCCTGGACGGCGCGGTTCCGATCATTGCCCGAAAACGCGAGCCGCCGTTCATCGGGTGATACGGGGGCGCCTATTGCCAGAGCGAAGCTCGCTTCTGGCGTGTCGGTCAGTGCCTGTGTGTCACCACCGTCGATGCCCACCTGGAACAGCTGAATCTTTTCGGTACCGCCAATGTCAGCCTGAAAGATCAGCGAACGGCCGGATGGGTGCCATACCACCCGGCGCACCGCTGAGTCCACGAGGGAGGTGAGCCGGCGGGCCGGCCCGCCCTTCAAGGCCTGCACCGAGATGTTGAACTGCCCACTGGCGTCATCGACGTAGGCAACATGGCTGCCGTCCGGCGACACCGCCAACGCCCCGTGGAACCGCGGGCCAAGGAACCGCCGACGAGGGATGAAGTCCTGATATCCGGTCACTGGCGTTGTCCACTCCGTCCACATCGATGACACAGGCCTGGGAGACGAGTTACGACGTCACGTGTGCCAGTCGCAGTCGCCGCACTGGATCGACAAACCGCGAGCCTGAACAGTCGACGGCTGGTCCGCCTGAACGACAGCACCTCCGGCCAATGCGACCAGCGCCGCCACCGCGATCAGGAACCGACGGATGGACATGACCCCTCCCCAGGAAGATCGATCCATGTCAGTCTATCCACGATGGATGACCGACCGTGCCCAGAGCATCACTGCTACCGCTTACCAAATCCTTCCCAGGCTTTCGCTACGCTCGCGGTCCGCCGATAACAGCAGCTAAGACCCGCTCCGTGTCCGCAAGATCAGGCAGGACGATCGTGGCACCGGCCTGCGTCAACGCTTCCTCGTCGGAAGAGCCGGACGCCACCGCGACGATGGAGGCGCCGCCTTCGACCGCTGTGGCGACGTCGTGGGTGCTGTCTCCGACGACCACGGTGTTGCCGCGGCCGAACTCAGCGCCGTGACGCTCAGCGGCCCGCCCCTGCGCGACGGCGACCAGACGAGGACGGTGCCGATCGTCATCGCCGTACGCACCAATGGTGATGTCCAGATAGCGGTCCAGGTCGAACGTCCGCAGCTTGATCGCTGACACCGCCCGCAGGTTGCCTGACAGGACCGTCTGAACGACGTCATCCCGCTCGGCCAACGCCGCGAGAATCTCGCGGGCACCCGGTAACGCCCGTCCCCGCGCAAGCAGCTCATCCGAGTGCTTCAGGTACTCGTCTGCCAGCGACTCCGCGTAGGCCTCCTGGTAGGCAGAACTGTCGTCGAGGCCGTGCAGCTCCAATGTGGCGGCAAGGATCGCCGGCTCGGTCTGCCCCGTGACGTCGGCCTTCTGCTCCATCCGGCGGCCGGTGACCTTCTCGAACGCTCGCTGGTAGAACTCGCCTCCCAGGCCGCGGGTCTCGATCAACGTATGGTCGATGTCCCAGAGGACCAAGGTCAGGTCGCCGTTCCCGCTGGCCATCGGCCAAGTTTGTCATCTGGAGGCGTAGCCTGGGTCGGTCGGGCGCACTCCGGAGGGAAACGGTGGAGATCGACGAGTGTGCCGTCGGGCAGCGCATCGCCAGCCATCGGGTCCGCCGAGGGCTCACGCAGGCGGAGCTCGCTGGACTCGTCGGCATCTCACTCTCGATGATGAAGAAGATCGAGTCGGGCGATCGCCTGGTCACCCGGTTCTCGCAGCTCATCCAGTTCGCGGAGGCGCTGCGGATCAAGGATCTGCGTGAGCTCACGGGCGTCCCATTGTCTTTACTGCCGGACGGACGCCGCGGCCATCCGGCTACGAACGCTGTCTACGCGGCCGTCATGCAGCGGCATCCACCTGTGGGTGAGGTGCTACGGCCGGCGCTCCTCGCCGAGCGCGTCGAGCGGACCTGGCAGGCCTGGCAGACCGCTTCCGCGTTCAGGTACGACATGGTCGGGCAGGCCCTGCCAGCGCTGGTCACGGATGTCGAGGCCGCCCTGTGGCAGTCAACGGGTGACGAGCGCAGGTCGATTCTTCGGTTGTCGAGCACGCTCTACCAGCTCGTCCGCACGTGGACCAAGCGGGTCGGCGAGTACGAACTGTCGCTGGTCGCCGCTGACCGTGCCGTCACCTATGCGCTGGACGCCGACGATCCCGACCTTGCCGGTGCTTCAGCATGGAATCTGGCGATGATCCTGTCCGCCCAGGGCAGGACCGAGCAGGCGCGAGCGGTCCTGCACAGGGCCATCGAGGAGTTGAAGCCGCGCCTGGACGGCTGCGATCCGGCCCGATTGGCTGTGTTCGGTGGTCTGCACCTACTCGCGGCGACCGAAGCCGCGCGCGACGACCACATCGCGGAAGCGTCCCGGCTCCTGGACGTCGCGGACTCAATCGCGGCCCGGACCGGGGAGACCAACCACCATCGGATGGTCTTTGGACCGACGAACGTGGCATTGCACCGGGTGTCGGCTGCCGTCGAGCTGGGCCGGACCATCGAGGCCCTGGAGATCACCGAACAGGTCGCGATCGGCAACTCCCCCGCCGTCGAGCGGCGGCTTACCTTCCGCCTCGACGCCGCCCGTTGCTACGTCCGGAAGAACGAGGACGTGGCGGCGATCCACATGATCGAACGGATCCATCGCGAGTCGCCGGAGGAGCTGCGCTACAGCTCCGTGGTTCGAGAGACGCTCCGCCAGCTCTGGGGTCGTCGGAAGCCGGCCACGGAAGCCGAGCTTCGCCCGCTTGTCGCCGCAGCGAACCTGACAACCTAAGACGTTCCTCGCCGGCGAGGTACACCATGTGTGTCCCCCACCGCGGGTGGTCTTCCTTGAGCCCCGGCGCTCCTAGCGTCCTGATCGCGTCGGCCGGGCTCAGCTTCCGGCGTGGTCACCTGTCGCCGGAGCAGAGGAGTGCGAGATGACGACCGTGAAGTCAGGGATCCGTCGACGGGGGCACGGATCCCAATCGGCTCAGGAAGCCGGGCCCGGCCGATGAGGTCGCCGCGGATTCGGCTCGCTGACAGTCTTGACGCGTCGACCGTGGCGGAGATCGTCACCGATGCGCTCGTGGGCACGACGTTGGCCGCGTGGCTCGTCACAGATCCGGCGGACCGGCGTTCCGTCATCTTCGCGTGGTCGCGCAGCCTGGTCGAACACGCGGTCGACCACGACACCGTCTACCTGTGCGACGACGAGAGCGCGGCGGCCGTATGGCTCCATCACCACCTCGGCGGCTCCTCCTGTGTCGAGGACCGCGAGCAACTCGACGCGATCTGCGGACCGCACGTGCACCGGTTTCTGACCCTCGACAGGCTGTTCGATCTGCACCACCCGACCGAGCCGCACCATCACCTGAGGTTTCTCGCGGCCCGTCCGGACATGCGGTATCTGGGACGCGGTAACGCACTTCTCACGCACCACCACAGGCTGCTCGACGCGAGCGGGCTACCGGGCTACTTCGAGGTCAACGACACTCTGGCCTGGGACTCGTACGCGCACCACGGCTACCGGCCGGGCTCGCCGTTCGGTGACCCCGGAGGGCCGCAGTTCTGGCCGATGTGGCGGGCCCCGCGCCTGCCCCGCGCGAGGTGACCGCCCGATGCTCGCAGCCGCTATTGCCGTGACAGCGCTCGCCATCGGCTTCGGTATCGGGTTCGTCACCTTCAAGCGGTCGCTGCAGTGGTGCCCGGCATGCGGCGCCTGCCTGCGGTGCACCGAATGCCCCGGACGTCCGTCACCATCGACCGCCCGCGCCACGGCGCGCCGACCATGATGATCATCCAACGAGGAGAACGATGACCACGCAGGCTATCTCGCAGTTCATGACCGTCGCGCAGCTTCGTCGGGAGCTGGAACGGCTGGAGCGAAACGGCTGCGGGGCCTGGGACATCGACGTCGCTCCTGATCCGTACGTCGCTGATGGGACCAGATACCAGACCGACCTGGCGTTCGATGCACGACGGCACGGCGTTGTGCGCCTCGTCCCGCTCGGCGATGGAAGCGTCGACTTCGTGCTCCTGACCTTCGCCGCGGGTCCAGTCGCCGCGACCGAGTCCCTCGATCGGCCCACCGCTGCGTGACTTCGGGGCGGCCGGTCGTTGCGCGCCTCCTTCGACCGACGTCCCATGCGCCAACGGCCGCGTCGAGCACAGCGGCAAGTCACGGGAGATTCGAATGCCACTGCAAGGACCGACCCTCGCACGACGCCAAGTGGGACGGCAGCTCCGGATACTCCGAAGGGCGGCCGGCAAGACCGAGCGCGACGTCGAGGAGGCGAATATTGCCTCGCGAGTCAAGCTGTGGCGTATCGAAACCGGCAAGGTCGGGATTAAGGTCGGTGACGTTCGCGGACTCTGCTGGCTCTACGGTGCCGATGTCGAGACGACAGAGGCCCTGACGGCGTTGGCAGTGACGTCCATCAGCAGTCTGGGATTCTGGGAGGACCACCAGGACTCACCTACCTGGTCCAGCCTCTACCTCGGCTTGGAGTCGATCGCCGACGAGATCCGGGCCTACCGTCATGAGCTGGTTCCCGATCTTCTCCAGACGCCTGACTACTTCCAGGCGGTCCGGACGGCCCTCAAGCCCGACGAATCGGAGTCGGATCTCCGCGATCGGGTCAAGGCGCATCAGGAACGGCAGGATGGCATCTTCACCAGGGAGTCCTCGCTGAGGCTGATCGTGATCATCGGCGCTGGCGTGTTCGCTCGTCCGGTCGGTGGCAGCGACGTGATGGCTGACCAGGTCAGTCGATTGCGGGAGCTTGACCGTCTCGACTGCATCGACGTCCGAGTGCTGCCGTGGGAAGCGGGCTCGCATCCGGCCATGAGCGCCGGCAGCTTCAGCATCATGGATTTTCAAGACGACGATGACCCGTCTGTGGCTCACATCGAGACGCTCACAGGCTCCCGATATCTGGAGAAGCCCGGCGAGGTCGGCGAGTACCGCCGCGTCTTCCGGCAGCTCTACGACAAGACCGTGTCCATCGGCGCGTACCAGGTCTGAGACACCAGTCGAAGCACTACGGACCAGCGGGATTGCGCAGGGTGATCAGCTCCGACCAACCACGTCCGGGGCAACCTCACACAGAGTCTGGTAGGTCTCGCTGTCAAGGTCCTCCGGCACTTCCGCGTCCCGGGACTCCATCAGGTCCGTCACGGTCTGCTGGAGCTCGGCGGTGTTGCCGTCAGCGGCAGCTACCCGCAGCATGTCCCGCCACGTGATGTCGCTGGTGCGGTAGCGGTCGGCCGTCCACGCCCGCTCGACCGCCCACCGTGCACCGGCCGTGCCGCCGCTCGCCAGGCACAGCTCGACCAGCCGATGCGCGGCGTCGACCACGGCAGACGTGAGGTGGTGCGGTTGGATGTCCGAGTTCGGCAGCCACGTGTACGGGTTGCGCGCCACCGACGAGTACGCCATGTCAGCGCCCGCCAGCGGTTCGCCGCGAACCAATCCAAGTGCCAGGCGGAGATCACTCATGCCGGCCGGACCACGGCTGTCGCTGCGCTCGCGCAGCCGCCGGAACAGATCCCAGTCGAGGAGGTAGCCGTCCCGCAGGCGGTAACGCCGGTCGGCCGTCGCCTCAGGCAGCCAGGGCTCACCGTCGGCGCCGGAGCCGAGCCAGCGGCGGGTCCGCGTCATCGCCGACCGCCGAGTGGTGACCTTGACCCGCTGTCCCGGCCACAGCGCCTCGTCGAGCTGGTCACTCAGAACACCGCGCTCTCCCCGCGTGGCCAGATAGACGACGATCTCCGTGTAGAACCGTGGCCGGTCGGCGGGCGCGACGCCGGCGGCTTCGACCATCGCCGGGCCCAGAATGGAGATCCGGGGTCGCGGTATCGCGGGGTCGGCCCAGTCGCGCAGGTCGCGGTCCAGCGTCGGGTCGTTGTGTGCGCGGGACGGCGTCCGCGGCGTCGGTGCGGCGATCGGCACCACGATCGAGGGGACGGACGAAGCAGCGTCCGCCACAGCTGGCTGCTCCTCCGGCGCCGCAGTCGACGGTGAGACCTGGCGCAGCAGACCAGAGATGGCGCCGAGCTCGGTTCTCGACAGGCTGGCCGCCTCCAGGGTTTCGTCCGTGCCTGCGAGGCCGAGAAAGTCGATGCTCAGCCGACCGTCGTCGTCGATGTGCACCGGCCAGCGGCCGACCTGCTCGGTGCTGACCACTACGACGACGACCGTGCACCGGCCGGCGTTGTCCAGCTCCTTGTCGAGGCGTTGCAGCGCGGTGAGGTCGTCCATGGTCGGGTCCTTCACGAGGTACACCTGGGGCATCCAGGCGTCGGCCACGATGTCCTGGATCCGGCCGGTGAGCGGGTCGGTGCCGACGCGGTCCATTGACGCGACGGCCTGTTCGACGCGGCGCCGGGCACGGTCGATCGCGGCCCGCGTGTTGGCGGCCGCCGTGACGCGGTCGGCATTCAGCGCGATGAGGTCGGCGGTCTCGTCGGCATCGAACCCGGCGACGATGACGTCCACGTGGTCGCTCCAGGTGTTGCAGGCCAGCTCGCCGGCGAGATAGCGGAGGAGGTTCTCGGCTCGTCCGGTGTCCCCGGTGATCGTGACCAGGCCAAGGCGCTCCAGGTCGAGGAGCAGGTGCATACCCGGCTGCGAACCGACAGCGGCGAGCGCCGGCAACGGGGCGAGCTGTCCGTCGGCCTCGGGCAGTCCGGCGTCGGCCGGCAGCGTCCAGGTGAGTTCCTCGTGTTCCCACGGTGCTGGTGGAGCGGGCGGCTGCCGGGTCAGCAACGTGTGGACGGTGTCCCCCTCCATCCAGACCCCGATGAAATCGGGCAGCGTCAAGGCATCCCTGTCCGCGAGCTCGATGGACAGCGCACGGAGGGCATGATCGAGACGGTCAACGGCAACGGGTTGGGCGACGACCCGCATGTCGGACTCGATTCTCGGTTCGGCCGGGTCAGCGATCCGCGCGTCGACAGGGCGGCGCTCCAGTAGCCGCCGGCGGTGGCGTCGTAGCAGCGCAAGGGCGAGCGTCGCGAGGAGACCGGCTGCCATCAGCGGAACGCCGATGAGCACCAGTTGATCCAGCACATTGTCGTCGGCGTCCGCGTCATCGGTGGGTGAGGCTGGTGGAGGTGCTTCGGCGGCAGGGGCGGACGGTGGCGCGGGATCTGGTGGAGGCGGCGTCGGCTCAGCAGCGGCCGGAGGTTGGGAGACCGGCCTGCCGAGGATCGTCCCGGTCGCGTGCCCGCGCGGCCCTCGGTCCGCCGCGTCTGCTGGCAGCTGCAGTCGTTGGCTTGCGCCGATCCGGTCGGGATCTCTGATGCCGTTGAGCTGAGCGATCTCCCGATACCGGTCCGGGTCCCCGGTCAGCCGAACGGCGATGTCGGCCAGTCGGTCCCCGCGCGCGGTCACATAGGACAGCGGCCCCGCAGGCTTCGAATCGTCGACGCGGCCAACGGCATGCGGTCGGGCTCCACGGTCGACCGCGCCGACCGGCAGCACCAGTTTCTGCCCGGCCGCTATCCGATCCGGGTCCGGCAGCCCGTTCAGACGTGCAAGGTCGTCGTACCGCCTCCGCTCGCCGAGAAACCGTTCCGCGACAGCGGTGAGCCGGTCATCGGGTGCAACCACGTACAGCTGTCCGGTCGGCTGTTCTGCGGCGACGACGTAGGCAGGCGCTGCCCGGGTCACGGAAGCGGTTGCCACAGCCGGCGCCGACGCGCCCACGATGACCGCCGCGACCAGCGCGGCCGCGAGCCGTTGCTGCGGCCCCAGCCCGGCGAGCCGCAACGCCGGCCGGCGGCGGATCGCCGCGGGAATCTCGACCAGCACCGACAGCGCGAACGACGCCCACGCCAGCCAGGCGACGACCGTCAGCGTCCGCAGGAACAACTGCCCGGTGTCCCGGGCCGTCAACGCCGACGCGACCTCGTCCGCAGCGGGCACCTCGGCCGGCAGCGGGTTTCCGGCCACCACGACGAGGAGGACCGGCACCCCACCGACGATCGCGATCAGCGCGGCGGTCGCCGCCGCGGCGGCCAGGAATCGTCGAATCATCGCCGACTCAGCCAGACACCAGGTGCGCGGTGGCGCTGGCTGTCACCGTCGTCCGCTCAAATCCAATGAGTCCGAGCATCACGGTGTCGTAGGCCACCGTCACGGTGACCACCAGCGTCTCGCCGTCCTCGACTCGGACGGTGCCGACCACCCCGGCGGCATCCAGGTACTGCCGCGCGGCGGCGGTCGCGCGCCCGGGGTCCAGTACCTTGTCCCCGCCGGTGACCGCCTGCGGCAGGGCGATCGCCTGCCCACCGGCACGAGCCGCTTCGGCCGCGATGTGATCGGCGCGCACGATCGCCCGGAGCATGCCGGCTCCATCGGCCGAGAGGCCAATGATGACGAGGACGCTGAGCAGCGCGGTCGCGACGAACACGTTGATCCGTCCTTCGTCCGAGCGCATGCGACTGGTCATCCGCCACCACCCCTGCCTCGATAACGGTCCAAGGGGGACTCGAACGACGCCGTCAGCACTCGGCTACCTGGCACGCCGGGCATGGCAACGTCCTCGAACGTCACCTCGCAGGCGACGCGTACGCCGACCGACGCCGGCTGGCCCACCGGGACGGCGAACCCGTCGACGTCGACAGTGACCGTCAGCTCGACGCAGCCGAGGTTCTGCCGCGCCAGCGTCTGCCGGGCGGCGTCCGTCGCGCGGTCCTCGGCGACCGCCGCACTACGCGACAGCGACGCCGCGCGGGCAGCGTCGTGGGCGGCCAGATCGACCGCGCTCTGTGCGACGGCCTGCCGTCCGACGACCACCGCAAGAGCGATGAGGACGAGGAACGCGGGCATCAGGATCGCCAGCTCGACTGATACAGAACCGTCGTCGCGGCGTCGGGGCGTCACGGCTGCTCCTCGGAGCTGAACCGTTCGACCCTGCCGTGGGCCGTCTGCGACACGTCGAACGCCACCACGAACCGGAGGCTGCGCCCAGTCACGGTGGCAGAGACGTCGTCGCCGTCGCGCACGACCGTGACCGTCGGGCCGACGAGCCAGTCTCCGGCACCGTTTAGGAACCTGGTGGCGCGAGCGTGACCCGCTCCGTCGGGTGCGTTGTAGGCGCGCTGCGCGGTCACCGCCTCCTGCGCGGCGGTCATCGCGACGTTGCGGGCCAGGAACCAGGCCGCGGTCTGGATGCTGGCGAACAGCAGCAGGAGGACGGCCGGGAACAGGATTGCGAGCTCGACCGCTGCGGATCCCCGGTCCGAGCGGAGTCGTCTCATCATGTCGCCGGTCCGCCGGGTGCGGTGTTCATGAAGCCGTTCGCCCGGGCCACCGCCCAGCCGACGACGGCAGCCGCGAGGAGCGCCAAGCCGGCGATGATGATCGCGGTTGGAACCGGGTTGTCTCCCCGGTCGCTCTCAATGCGGATCCGGTGGAGCCGTGCCGCCATCGCGGCCGCCATGCGGTTGGCCATCACTTGTCTCCATCCACTGTGGTCAGAGTCGGGTCATGAACGGGTAGAGGACGAACGCAACGAGGACGAACACCAGCGCGGCGCCGGGAACGTCGAGTCGTCCGGTGACCGCCTCGGCTCGAGCGAGCGCGTCGGTGCGGAGCTGGTCGCGGAGGCTGTCGGCCTGCTGGCGCAGGGTGTCCTGGACCTGGGCGCCTTCGGTGCCCGAGGACTGCATGATGGCGCCGACGTCACCGAGCTCCGGCACGCCGATCCGCGCCGCCGTCTCGCGCAGTTCCTGCCATGGGAACTTGAGTTGAAGCTGCGCGCGGAGGAGCGCCTCGCGGATTCGCTCGAACACCCAGCCGTTGCATACCTTGGCCGCCTGCTCCAACGCCTGCACCGGGCCGTGGGCCGCCGACAGTTGCAGCGCCACCAGGTCGAGGTAGGTGCAGACCGCGCGGACGAACTCGCGCCGTGCCTGAGTCGCCTTCGCCGTCACGTCGCGGCGGACGAGCAGGACGAACAGCGCCGCGCATGCTGGTCCCGCAAACACCGGAACGCGGACATCGACACCGCTGCCGGACAGCACCACGACGAGCGCCGTCGCGGAGGGCAGCGCCAGGCCGGCGAGCGCGGCAGCCAGCAGTGTCAGGGTGTACCGCTCCCTGGATCTACCGAGTAGCGCGAGCTCGCGGTCCGGTGGTCGAGCGACCCGCGTGAACGTGTGGAGCAGGGTCCGTTGTCGGTCACCGCCGTGGTGCAGGCGCCGTAACGCCGGGTCCAGCGGCGGGACGGCCGGGAGCACTTCACGGATTGCGACGAACCCGCCGAGGCCGGCCACGGCGCCGGCGACCACTCCTACGGTGAGGTGCCAGCTCATTGATCGTCCGCCTTTGCGTCCGCGCCGGTCAGGAACCGCGCGGTCCGTGGGGGCAGGCTCATCTGCCGCACCCACAGCAGTAGGGCGATGAACGTCGCGGCGAGAACCGCGAGCACCGCCTGGCCGGTTGCCGTGGCATACGGGCTCATGTACTCGGCCCGGGTGATGCCGTAGGCGAAGGTCAGCAGCGTCATCCCGGTCAGGAAGCGGACGGCGAACCGTGGCTGGGTCCGCTTGGCCTCGACCTCCCGGCGGGTGGCGACCTCGGCGCCGGCCGCGGTCGCGATTGAAGCGAGGACGTTGCCGAGGTTCTCGCCGCGGTCGGTCAGGTTGAGAATCAACGCGGCGACGACCTGGTCGCACACCGGGTCGTCGAGGCTGTCCGCGAAGGAGAGCAACGCCTTCCGCGGCTGCCAACCTGCCTGCAGACGGGCTGCGACCATGCGGACGTCGTCGACGATCCCGTCCGGCGCCGTCGCGGTGCTGGCCACGATCGCCTGTTGCAGGCCGACGCCCGTCCCGCAGATGTCCTTCAGCCTGCGGGTCCACTCCCCCACCGCCTCGACGCGGGCGATCGCCTCTCGCTCGCTGCGGCCGACGGTGACGAGCCAGGGCACGCCGGGAATCGAGACCGCGATGACCAGTCCGATGACCGGCATGCCGGTCAGCAGCCAGCCGAGGAATCCGCCCAGGCACGCGGCCGCCAGGATGATCCGGCGAAGGCGTCGGTCCCGGTCGCTCAGCCGGCCGGCGCGCCGGCGGAACTTCAACGTCGGACCGGCCGCGCTGGAGAAGGCGAGGACGCCGAGGGCGATGCCGGCCACGATCAGCACTCCGCCGATCTGGGCGACGATGGCCAGGCTCATGACGCCGGCCGCAGGACGCTGGATCGCCGCCGCTGCCATGCGCCGTGCCCCGCCGCGATCCAGGCGGACAGCTGCCTCGGGTCGTAGCCGACCCGAAGGAGCGGATCGCGGAGCCGGTTCGGCAGGTGCCGTGGGACCGCCCGTCCATCCGGTCCCGGACCGAAGATGGTCGTGGTAGTGATCCGGCCGTCGCCGCCGCCGTCCACCTCCTCGATGTGCGTGACGAAACGGTGCTTGCGACCGCCGACCGCCGTCTCGTCCTCGATCGTGACGTAGACGATCAGGTCGAGCGCGTTCCCGGCCATCCGCCGGGCGAGCTCGACGGTCATGTCGCGGCCGTGCGCGAGGGCGAGTTCGACGATGCGTTCCGGTACGGCGGCCGGGTGCCGGGCGTGGATGGTGCACATCGAACCGCGACTCGTCGTCATCGCCTGCAGCATCGGGACGATCTCCCGCGACCTCACCTCGCCGACGATGACGCGGAGCACCCCCATCCGCAGCGACAAGGGGATGAGGTCGGCGATGGTGACCTCGCCCGCCGGGCGTCCGTCCGGTCCGCGTTCGCCGTGGCCCTCGCGAGCTTCGAAGCTGATCGCGGCCGGGTGTCTGGTCGCGGTGTGCAGGCCGAGCTCGCGACTCTCTTCGAGGACGACGAACGGCTCGTTCGGAGGGATCTCCGCCGCGAGCGCACGCAGGAGAGTCGTCTTACCGGCGCCGGCCAGGCCCGCGATCATGATGTTCAGGCCGGACCTCATCGCGGACCGGAGCAGGTCCCGGATCAGCGGATCGATCATCTCCTCGACGTCCGGCCGGCTCCCGACCAGGTCGTCCAGGACGACGTTCAGCGTGTTGTGACGGCGAATCACGGCGACCGGCCGGTGCGAGACCTGGAAGACCGCGGCGAGGCGGCTGCCGTCCGGGAGCTGGAGGTCCAGCGTGGGCCGGCTCGTCGACAGCGACCGCTCGGTCGACCCGGCCCGGCGCGCCAGAGCCTGCAGCATCTCGACGAGTTCCGCGTCGCTCGCGGCGATCGGTTGCCCCCACTCAACCGATCCTTCGCGGCGCGTGATGCGGACCCGGTCGCAGCCGATGACGTGGACCTCCTCGACCGTCTGATCGGTGAGAAGTGTCCGAAGTGGACCGAGCTCGCCGAACTCGGTGACGACGGCGTCCCGCAGTGCGGCCTCGTCCACTCTGGACAGCGGCTCGCCCCTGCGCCGCCTTTCGTTCGCGTGCTCCGCGACCAGCTCGGTGACGAGACGGTCGCGTTCCCGGTCACGCACGTCGTTCGTGGTGTCTCCGTGATCATGCAGCCAGGCCGTGAGCCGCTCGCTGACCTTCTGCCGGAGTTCTTTGACAGCGCCGTGGTCGACATTGCTCACACGCTGGACGGGCAGTCGCGTCGCAACGGTCGGTGGGACGAACACCACCGGCGAACGGTGAGCCTCTACCGGACCGGTGAAGGTGGGCTCAAATCGTGCCACCGCTAATCTCCTTCAGGACGGGCCGTCTCGGAACGATCTGCCGGTGCCGCCCGATGAACTGCCGCACAGACGCTTCGGCGCCGGCGGCGGCCCGCATGAACCGGGAGCGGGACTTCACGACGCCGCCGTTGGTCAACACGCTGGCCGCTCGGCGGTCCTCGGGAACGCTTGCCACCACAGGAAGAACGAGACCTGCGGCAATCTCGCGAGTGCCGTACGGGCCCTCGCCGATGACGAGCAGCCCCAGCGAGCTGGAGCTTCCGAGGGCCTCTTGGAGGCGGCGGGTCAGTGCGGACGCCACCGGAACGGCCGGCGCGACGGAGGCCAGGGTCGGCCGGACGGCGAGCAGGACGGCGTCGGCGGCATCGAGCAGCGGCCAGGGGACGTGTTCGGCGGCCAGCCGTCCACAGTCGACGATCACGTCACCCGGCGGATCGGCGTACTCGAGTTCGGTGAAGAAGAGAGCCAGCCGACTCCACAGCGGTGCAAGGGTTCCGGCCTGGACCGGGTCGGTCAGGCCCGGCAGCAGCAGCCTTCGGCCGTGCGGTGGTTCGAGGTCTACGAGTTGAGCTCGGAAGGCCGCCGCCAGGCCGTTCTCGCGCAGCTCTGCGATCGCGAGGGGCAGCAGGCCTCGGTCCGCTGGCAGTTGTCCTTGCAGGAATCCGGCCAGCGCGCTGCCGCCGGCCGGATCGCATTCGGCGAGAAGCATCCGGCTGCTCCACGACAGGGTGAAGGCCAGCGCGGACGTGGTCACCCCGGGTGAGCCCTTTGCCGACGCGATTGCGATGACCGCCATCAGCCACCCACCCGCAGCACCATGCTCAGCCGGCCCTGGGCGGCGAGCGCGACAACCTGGGTGGCGTCGTTCTCCGCCACCGCCACGTAGACGACCCAACCTTCGACGCCGGCGGCTGCCCGTCCGCTCAGATCGACCACGGTGGCGTCGAACCGTTGGCGCACCATCGTTGCCGCGGTCTCCTGGTCGTCGGGTGTGGTGACCAGTTGCACGCTGTCGCCCGGGTGCAGCGTGCGGGCCGGCATCCGCTCGGGCGGCAGGCCGACGCCGACCTGTCTCTGGTCCGGTCCCACCAGGAGTTCGTCGGTCAGTTGGGCCGCCGTGAGCAGCGTCCCCGGAACGAGGGAGACGGCGGCGCGCCTGCCCACCGCGTCCCGGATGTTCTTGGACCGGATCGGCGCGAGCGGCGCTGTGACGGTGACCCGGACGGCCGTCAGATCCCCAGCCGTGACCGTGACGCCGGCCGGCACGGCCCGCGTGACCACGAGACATTCCTCGGTTCTGGTTGACGCGAGGTACGCGAAGCCGGACAGCAGGCCGCCGACGGCCATGAGGAGGACGGCCAGGGCGAGCGCGCCCCAGCGTGTACGCCGCTGCCCGAGCGTGGACGGAGGCGCCAGTGGCGTCTGCTTCATGACGTAACCACCTGCAGTTCGTCGATGGCGAGCGTCGTGCTCGACTGGCGCGTGGTGTCGATGACGCCGGACTGGCCGCCGCCGGCCCAGTCGACGCGCCAGTGCGTGACCGCCGAGATCCGGTAGACGCCGCTCGGTCGGGACCGGCTGGCCTTTTGGTAGACATGCCCGCAGTTCGGCGACGGCTGGTCGGCGTAGCCGGCGTCGTACGGCGTTCCTGGGTTGTGGCAGGTGACCGTCGACCCGTCGCCCATCGACCAGACGATGCGCGTAGCGCGGCCGGTGATCGTGACCGTGAGCCCACCGGAACTCGCCGATGATGTGATCGGGCCCCAGGTGTTCGGGGTGACCGCCGTCCATAGCCAGACCGGCAGGCCGACGAGGCCTGCTCCGTCAGGCCCGGGGGCGGTACCGACCGCAGCGCCGAGCAGCCGGATCTTGGCGAGCGCCTCCCGTGCGAGTTCCTCGGGTGATGGGCCGCCGGTCGGTGGGTTCAGCGACCACTCGGCGTCGGACTGGGACGGGTTGCCGCTGAACACGTTGCAGGTGCGGACGTACCAGCCACCGGCGCCGGCATGAGGATCGGGGACCGGCGCTGCTACCTGACGGACATAGCAGCCGCCGCCGACGTATGAGCCGAGGCCGTCGAGCTGGCATGGCACGGTTTTGCCGTCGAGAGTGCATGCGGCTCTGCCCCCGGTTCCTCCGCCCCGGCCGCCTGTTCCACCGCCGGGCGGGCCGGCAGGCAGGTCGTCGAAGACGTAGCACTCGGGATCATCGGGCGGGCAGTGTCCGCCCGATGGCTCGGCGTTCGCGGGCGCGATGGTCATGACGACCGCGACCACGACGGCGACCAGGATCTTCAGCACGGTTGGTCCAGGCTGGTCGAGTCGCTGATCCGCCAGCCCTGGCCGTCCACGTAGGTCGCGGTGTAGGACGCCACCACTCGGCGGTTGCCGCTCGGTGTCGCCACCGGCGAGTTGTTGGACCGGTAGACCAGCCGGTAGTCGCTGTTGTCGACGCAGGTCACGAGCGCCGCGGTCGGTGGCTGCGCATCTGGCCGGACCTCGGTGACCCTCGGGTCGAGCGCTACTGAGTTGCCGGCGTAGTAGACGCCTCGAAGCCGGTTGCGATGCAGCTGGGCCAACGCCTCGGTCAGGAGCGGATCGGTCAGGTAATTCCGGAGCTCCTCGCTCGGGGAGTCAGCGCCGGACTCGTTCGCGGCTCTAAGGGCACGCCGGTAGCCCTCGAATACCGCGAGGATCTCGGCTGTCTCAGGTGGTTCAGTTGTCGCAGAGGGCCGTGCCGCGCCTGAGTGACCGGTGGAACCCGGGGTCTGGTCCCGGCTCTGGCCACATCCTGTCGCCGCCATCGCGATAGCAACCAGCGCGGCGATTGCCGTCACGATGACGACAGATCTCGATGTATTGTCCCGCCCATGGATCTCATGCGGATGCCGAGTCTGCTGCTGATCACACCCCTGCTCCGCGCGGCCGTGGCCATCCACGCCGTACCGGCTGGCACTCCCTGGCGGCGCTGCTGCGACAGTTGTGGTGATCCGCTGAGCTCGCGGGTGTTCTACCCCGCAGGCCGCTGCGGATTCTGTCGGGCGCGCATCGGTGCGCCGCCTTTCTGGCTGGAGGCGGTGACCGCTGTCGCCATTGCCGACATCGGGGCTCTGGTCGCTGCTGGACGGCTGTCGCTCTTGGAGTCGTTGGCCGTGGCCTGGTGGGTCGGCTGGGCGATTCCGCTCGCGTTCATCGACGCCGCCGTTCACCGGCTGCCCGACAGGCTTACCTACCCCGCAGCGGCTGGAACCGTTGCCCTTCTCGGGCTGGCCGCCGCTCTCGGCCCGCATGGTGCCGGGCAGTTCGCGCTCGCGGTCGTCGCAGGCCTCGGCATCGCAGGGGCGTTCGCCATACTCACCCTGACCCTCGGCCGCCTTGGGCCTGGTTTGGGCGATGCGAAGTTGCTGCTGAGCACCGCCACGCTGCTGGGATGGTTCGGTTGGCAGGCGCTCGCCGTGGGGATCGCGCTCGGCCTCGTGGCGCAAGGGCTGGTCGCTGCTGTGGTCTTGGCCGGACGCAGCGAACAGATCACCCACGTCCCGATGGGTCCGTTTCTCATCGGTGGTGCTGCCGTCGCCGTCACCGTCGCCTCCTGACGACCACGCCGGCCAGCCGGCCCCGTGCCCGTTGCCCCACATGTGTCGTCACCCCGCTACCGCTCGCACGAATCGGACTAAGGACACGATGCGCGGCGACGCATACCAGACCCTTACCAACCACTTACCGGGCCCGCGCCGCGGAAGTTCTGCTTAGTAAGAGGCAATCCGCACTGCTTCGATCCTGCGACCGCGGGCCCCGCCCGGCCCATCGGCGGTCGCCAGCAGAGGCGTCGCTATCAATGTGCGGGATCGGACACCAGATCGCGGCCGGCTCGACGGAGTACGGCCTGACCTTGTTCTGCAAAAGGCTGGCGCCGTAGTGTCGTCCGTGGAGCCTCCGCGTCGCAGCACAGCCTCGATCACTTCGTCCCACCGGCCGGATGCCACCGCTTAACGTCTCGGCGTTAGTGTCTTGGTCTTCAGAGTTCTCCCCTAGTCGAGCGCGAGGTGACGACGGTGGTTTCCGCCCTTGACCGTCTCATGACTCTGGTTTCACCGCCGGCGCTGCCAGTCGACGGAGATGGTGACTGGCAGCGCGTGGAGGCGAGGCTCGGCCTCGCTCTGCCGGCCGATTTCAAGGAGCTGCTCCGCCGGTACGGCGTGGGACAGTTCGACGACATCACCCTGCTGACGCCGTTCGACACCCATCCCGACGCCGTCTTCGATCTCGTCGAATACGCGGAGGCGCTGACTTCCTGGTACGACGACCTCCGTGACGACGATCCCGAGAACTTTCCGTTCCCCCTGTATCCGGAGAATGGCGGACTGCTGCCCTGGGCGAAGACCGGCGAAGGCACGGACCTGTGCTGGCTTACCGAGGGGCGACCCGACGACTGGCCCACCGCGGTCTGGAACGTCCGGGAGGGTGGCCACCGCTACGACCGCGGTGCCGTGGAATTGCTGTACGGCTACCTCAGCGGACAAGCACGCGTGGAGCTGTTGAGTCCTCCGCCGGACGTCCCGTGGTTCGACCGGTACCGCGATCGTCGGGAGGTTCGAATCGCATTGGCCGACGGTGAGGTGCCGTCGGCCGACCGGTTACGGATTCTTCGCGAGCACCTTGCGCCGACCTCCGACCGTCGCAGCGTCGAGGATCAGCTCGGCCGGCGGACGGACAACTTCAAGGCCGTCGACCGCGACTGGTTGCTCGCCTTCCTCACCGGCTACGGCCCCGACGGGATCGTGGTGCGGTTTCCGCCGGAGGACGACGACGACGCCCGGACCGCCGTGGCGGCGGCCGTACGGGCCATGGGCTCGCGGATGGTCAGAGCCACCAGCGGCCGGGAGCCGGTCTGGACCGACAGCGTCGCATGACAGGCAGCTAAACGGTTCCGTGTCACCTCGGCTTCCTGATGTTCTCTACGTTGCGCGTGTACACCTCTCCGCTCTGGGTGATGATGATGTACCGCACGAACAGCGGAGCATCGCCGTACTCCTGGTACTTGGGGTGGCTCGGCGTCGCGTAGATCGGGATCGCCTGCATGAAGATCCGTTGTCCCGTGGCTAGAAGCTTCTTTATGAGGTTCTCGATGACGGCCATCTGGCTCTTGTTGGCCCACTCCCACATCGCGACGAGGTTCTCCGGTATGGGCTGCCCACCGAACTGGTCCGCGAGGAGGTGGCTCCGGTTCATGCCCTCCCGGAACCCCGGCACGTCCTCGCCATTAGTACCGCTGCCGAACTTCTGGACCCATGGCAGCGCAAGGCATGCCTCCACGCCCTGCGCCCGTCCGTCGGGATACTGGTCTAGCGGGTAGTAGACCGGTGGCGGTGGCGGGCCCTCGCCGTCCAGGCAGCCGTCCGCACGCTTGTCCCGCTCATCTGGGTCGAACTCGTAGAAGGACCATTTCGGTGCCTCGGAGCTGCTCAGCATCAGCAGCAGGGCGAACGACAATCCGAGACCCCACAGGCGGCCCACCTTCAGCTCGTTCAATGGGTTGAGCTTCGGCGGGGCCCAGATGGTCGGTACCCGCGAATTTCGTCGCACTGCCACCAGGCCGCGGTATGCCTCGCAGCTGGCGCTGTACATGTTGGTGCCGCTGCAGCCGGGCTCCGGGTCGCTGCCGCCGTCGGGACTTCCGTGCGGATCCTTGATCGGGACGAAGTTCGCGGCGCAATCGAGCGAGCATTCAAGGGTGGTCACGGGTGGGACCGGCGGTGGCGGGTTTACGATCGGCTGTCCGCCGTTGAGGTCCTCCGTGTCGGGGCGCTGGTTCGGTTCGGTGCCGAACGGCTTGCGGGGGGCCGTAGGGGGCTTCACCCGGATTGGCGTGGCTGGCTTGGCGGCCTTGCTGCGCGACGATCCCGGCTGCGTTCCCGGACGGGACACCGTTCGTTCTGGGCGAGAGTCGAGCACGCCGCTGTGGAGAGGGCCGTTGCCGAAGCCGGCGATGTAGCAGTCGACCTCGTAGGCCACGTCGGCGCAGTGCGGTATGTCCGGGCCGTGTCCGCTGGCGTCGCTCCAGGTTGTGGGTGCGGCGTTGGCGTACGCGTAGCGGTTGGTCTGCGCGACCGGATCGGGGGTGAGCGTCACCGTGTCGCGGGAGGCGAACGTGCCGCTCGTCGGCGAGTACCAGCGGGCGTGCGCGTTCGTCATGCCGGTGGCGGGGTCGGTGACACCGCCCTGGAAGCCGATCGGCACGATGCCCGTGCCGGACACAGTGGGATTGCCCATCGGGTCGTAGGTGACGGACGCGCTGACGGCGCCGTCGGTGGGGTTGGCGGTGGCGATGCCGTCACCGTGCACGGGGTCGGTGAGCAGCGCCTGTGCCGCGCCGGTGCCGACCTTCGACGAGGTGGGCGTGCCGCCGGGAATGCGGTAGACGGTGGCATCGCCGGTCATGACGGGGTTGTTTGACAAGTCGGCGTACTTCGTGTCTACGCCGTTGCGTTGTGCCAGCCGGTCGAGGCTGTCGTACGTGTAGTCGATCGTCTGCTGGTTCGGCATCACCAACCTGGTCAGGCGTTCGAAGGCGTCGAAGCTGTAGGTCTTCGTGACGCCGTCCTTGGTACTGGTTGCCGTGGTGCCGCGCGGGCTCCACGTGTAGGCCTGCGTGGTGTCGCCGCCGTTGGTGCCGGACAGCAGCCGGTTGCGTTCGTCGTACGTGAACGTGCGGGTGCCGGCGGGTCCGGTCACGCCGGTGCGGTTCGAGGCACCGTCGTACCCATACGTGTACACCTCGTTGTTCGGGCGGGTCCACGACGCGAGCCGGCCGAGGCCGTCGTAGGTGTAGCTGTTCGTTCCGCTGCCGAACGCGCCGTTGAGGGTTCTACCGGTGAGCAGACCGTCCTTGTCGTGTGCGTACGTGGTCGAACCGATCGTGGTGCCGTCGGCCTTCTTCCACGTGTCGGTGCTGATGAGCAACGACTGCGGATCGTAGGTGAGAACCCGCGACGCCCCGGAACCGTAGTCAACCTTGCTGAGATTGCCAGTCATGTCGTAGGAATAGGTCTGCACCACGCCGATGAGCGGATCGCCGGCCGTGAGGAGCCGACCTGCCCCATCGTAGGTCAGGGCGGAGGTCCCGGCGGCGTCGGTCTTGGACGCCAGGTTGCCGTCGCCGTCGTAGCTGTACGACGCGGTGCCCGCTGCGCCGGTCGCCTGCATCAACAGCCCACGATCGTTCCACGTGTATGTGGTGTCGCCGGCCGGCCCGCCCATCCGCACGATGCGACCGAGCGCGTCGTAGTCCAGGCTTCTCGCCGACGTCGCGGCTTCCGCGCCGCTGCCGGACTCACCGGTCAGACGTCCGAGCCCGTCGAAGGTGCGGGCGCGGGTCACGTTGCCCGGCAGCTTCTGGGTAACGGGCTGGCCGGCTGCGTCGTAGACGGTGGTCCAAGTGCGGTCGGCGGCGTCGGGGTGGGCCGCTGTCGCCGGCTCGACCATGGACTCGGGCAGGCCCCACGGCGTGTAGGTGGAATAGGTGGCGTTGCCGTTGCCGTCGACCATCCGGCTCTGCCGGCCGTTCACGTCGTAGCCGAGTTGCACGGTGGTCGGCGTCGCCGCGTCGGCCGGGTTCCGCCGTTGGCTCACCGAGGCGAGTTGGCCAGCGCCGTCGTAGGTGTAGCTTGTCGGTCGACCTTCCGGGCTGGTCTGGCCGATGAACCGGCCGACGCTATCGTACGTCATCGTGCTTTTGCCGTACGCGGAGTTCAGGCACGCGACAACCGCGTCTCCCAGCGGGCACTGCCCGGCTTCGACGAGGCGGCCGGCCTTGTCGTACCGCATCCCGGCCATCGTGCCGAAGTAGGCGTCGGGGCTTCCGATTGTGCCGCGCTTGACAAGAGCGGTCCGGCCGGCCACGTCGTAGCCGTACTCGACGAACCGTCCGGTCGGATCGGTGACCCGGACCGGCTGGCCTGCAGCGTCGAACACGAAGGAGGTCACCTTGCCGGTGGGGCTGGTCATGGAGACCGGGTCGGGCGACGCGCTCCCGGCTCGGTAACCCGTCCGGGTTGTGTAATGAACGGTCGACCCCCCGAGACGCTCGCTCACGGTGCTCGTCTCGGCCCGGCCGATCGGGTCCCAGGTGGCGGACGTGCGACCGCCGGTTGGGTCGGTCGCCTCAGCGGGCTCGCCGGTGCGCGTGTACGCCATCGTGGAGACCGGGCTGACCTTCGGACCGGCGCCGTCCGGGTCGGGGTCGGTGCGGCTGAGCGGCCGGCCGTACGGGTCGTAGGTCGTTCTGGTGATCCGCCCGAGTGGGTCGGTCATCTTGCTCGTCTGCCCGTTCAAGTCATACTCGAAGGTGTACTTCGCCGTGACGACCGAGGACCCCGGCGGGGTGTACGCGGGCAGTGTGATCTCCGTGGCCCGGCCCATCTGGTCGTACGTCGTTCGGGTGTGTGCGGCGCTCGGGTCGACCATGTCGGTGACCTCGCCGAAGGTGTTGTACCCGTACACGGTCACGGGCTGCACGTTGTCGGTGCGCGTTCCGGCCGTCCAGATTGTGCGTGGTGCTCCGGTGATCGACGACGGGTTGCCGGTGACGTCGTAGGCGTAGTCGGTGACGGCCCCGGCCGGGTCAGTCTCCCGGGTGACCAGGCCACGAGGATCCCTCGCGAACCGCGTCACCAGGAAGTTGGCCGTACCTGTGTCCACCTTTGCAGCACTGAGCCGCCCTACGGTGTCGTACTCGTAGTCCACGCGTTCGGACGCGCTGCTGTTGCTCAGCGTCGTGCGGCTCACCGTGCTGTCGGCGTTGTACATCAGCGTCCACGTCCGGCTGGCGGTGGCAGCCGGATCGATCTCGGTGGTCTGCGTCGCCACGTTGCCGAACGGATCGTAGGTGAAGCGCTGGGTCTGACGGGCGTCTGTCGATTCGACGATATTCCCCGCCGCGTCGTACGCGAGATGCCCGATCCTCAGCCGGTTGCAGGTCGGGCAGCCAGGCGACCCGTCCGGATTCCCGGGGCCGACGAACTGGTCGGTCCGCCAGACATCGGCCAGCCGGTTGTCGCCCCAGTATTCATACGTCGTCTGTCGGCCCGTCGCGTCAACCGTCGAGGCCAACCGGCCGCCCGGGTCGTAGGCCCGCGACTCCAGTACCAACCGGGTCGCCGACGGCGATGCCGGATCGACACCCGACCCTACAGCCGCCGTCTCCACGATCCGGTGCCGGTCGTAGGTGTACTCGAGGACCAGCCCATTGGGCCGGGTCAGCCTGACCAGGTCGCCGCGCGCGTCCCAGGTCTGCGTGATTGCGGCGTCGTTCGGCGTCTTCGCCGATGTCAACCGGCCGGCGGGGTCATAGCCCCAGACCCAGGTCCGGGCCGGGTCGCCGCCTGTAATGTCGGACAGGGTGCTATGGGTCGGCCGCCCCATCGGATCGTAGATGTAGGTGGTCTGGAGCGTGTGGGTCACCGCGGTGACCGGGTTCACCACCGCTGGATTCGTCTCCGTAGCGATCCGCGAGTCCGGGGTGTAGGTCGTGGTGGTGGTGCCGTAGTCGACGTGTGTGCCGCCGACGTCCGAGGACGTTGCAAGTGTGATGCGGCGGCCCAACAGGTCATGGCCATAGGTCGTCACCAGTCCGCTCGGGTCCACCTTGCGGGTCAGGTCGCCTTTGGCGCTGTAGCCGAAGCTGGTTGTCGCGCCGTTACGGGCCTTGGAAGACATCAGCAGACCGGCCGGGACCGTTCCGCCACCCTCGGCAGGTGTAGCCGCCGTGGAGTAGACGAACTCCTCGGCGGGATTCGTTGCCACGCCGTTCGTCAGCGGATAGGTCACGGTGGTGACGCGGCCCGCTGTGTCGAGCTGATAGCTGGTGCGGTAGGTGGTGTCCGTCACCGACGACGAGCGGGCGTCGGCTCGCCAGATCTGCACGTCGTTGCGTGGGTCGAGGGGGTCGGTCGGGTTGTGGAAGTAGCCGAAGTATTCGGTGTTGCACGCAGACGTCGTTCGGCAGGTGGCGCGGGCAACGACGTTGCCGCGGGCGTCGGTATCGAAGGTGACCGCGTTGCCGTTCTCGTCGGTGTGCTTCGACACGAATCCGGCCGCGTTGTAGTCCCAGGTGCGGGTTCCGGAGCTGTCGGCGCTGGTGGCCAGCCGGCCACCGTGTCGGGTGTCGTAGGTATAGGTGACCGCGTCGCGGGCGGTCGAATTGACGCTGACCTGACGCTGGTCTGGCCCAACGACAGGGACGCCGAGCGTCCAGGTCGCTCCGTTGCGGTCGGTCGTGGTGGCGATCCGGCCGGTGGCGGGGTCGTAGGTGATGGTGTCGGCGGTGAAGTTTCCGGGCTCGACCACGGTGGCCAGCCGGGTACCTGGTGCCCGGGCGGCGTGGTGTTCGGCGGCCTGGGTTGCGCTGAGCGGATACCGGTAGACCGCCACCTCGTCGACTGATCCGTTGAACGGGAACCCACCACTTGGCGCCTGTACGAAACCGTTCGCATGGCCGTTGCCGACCAGGGCCCGAGTGCGGTCCTGGTGGTCGATCGGGGCGCCGGAGACGGCGCCGATGGCGACGCCGTCGAGGTAGAGGGTCTGGCTGTCGCCGCCTGCGGTGAGCAGCACGTGGTGCCATTGGCCGTTGTCGACCCGCTGCGGTGAGGTCATCGGCGAGTCTCCGCCGGTCAGGTGCCAGTGCTGGTTGGCATCGTTGTTGCAGTCCCAGATGTGCAGGTCATTGCCGCTGGTGGCGTCGTCCCAGGGGATGTCCAGGCACTTACCTGAATGCGGATTCAACAGAGTGTTGCCGACGGCCTGCCACTCCTGGGCGACACTGCCGTTGCACTCCCACAGCCAGACCGGGGTTCCGTTCTCGGTGCCGTCGAACTGCACGTCCAGGCACTTGCCGAACGCGCGGAGGGTGCCGTCGACGCCGAAGGTCCAGCGTTGCGCGTCGGAGCCGTTGCAGTCGTAGATCTGGATCGGGGTGCCGTCGTCGGTGCCGTCGTTCTCCACGTCAAGGCACTTATCGTCCAGCCCGATGACCGGGCCGGTCCCGATGAGGGTAGGAGCTCGGCCGCGGAGTTTGCCGTCCAACCCGACGTACAGCATCGGGGTGTAGTGGCTTCTGCCCCCGCCCGGAAGCGCGTTCTGCTCGGCGAAGAGAACTCCGCGCTGCCCGGTGGCGGCCTTGAACCATAGCTCGGTGGAGAACGCCGCGTTGGTGTTGACCAGGTTGTCCGGGAGGGTCACCTGGCTGGTGGCCGATCCGGCGAACGTGACCGCCTTGTCCGGTGATCCGTTCAGCGCGCCCGCGGTGCCGAGGGTGACGGAGTTGTACGTAGCCACGTACTGTCCTTGGCTGCGGGCGACCACGTTCTCGGCGCTGCCGCCGTTGGTCTCGCCCAGCGGCCAGTACGCGATCGGGTTGCCGTCCATGACCCTTGACCGGTAGTGCGACGAGTCGGTGTAGGTATAGGTGGTGCAGGACTGTGCAGACAGCGGGGTGCAGACCTGGGTGAGCCGGTCTCCGGCGTAGCTGTAGGTCCACGTCGGGGGGGACTCGCCGCTGGCCGGTGGATCGGTGGCCACAGCGGTGACATGCCCCCCGGTCCAGGTCAAGTGCAGACCGCGGTTGCTGGTGGCGTCGACCACGTCGGTCAGGCGCCAGGTGCCACTGATGTTCTGGTAGCTGTAGGTCTGCACGCGGCCGTCGGCATCGCTGAGCTGGGTCAGTCGACCGTCGGCGTCGAACATCCGCCGTTGCCCTGATGCGTCCCTCAGCACCCACGTACTGGTCGTGCCGACGGTGGTCTTCGCGAGAGTAAGGTTCCAGCCCGGCGGAGGCGCGTAACTGTCGTCGGGATTGCGGCCAAACCGGACCTGCCCGCCGGCGGGCAGGGTGACCAGCGCGTCACCGGTCGGTTCGACGGTCAGCCGTTGGTCGAACGGCGTTGCCCAGCCGGCCCCGAACGCTCCCGTAGCGCGCAGATCCTGCGAATTGTAGGTGCGCAGCACCGACAGCGTCGGACCCGGCGTGAGAACGGCAGCGTCGGTGAAGGTACGTGCGAAGTTGCCCACGGACGGGTTGACGTTCGGCATGTCCCCGCCGTCCGGGTTCGACGCGAGGTGGCTGGTGACGGGCGGCTGCGCAACGACCGGGGTGAAGTGGAGCGGCCCAATGCGTGGCGAGGCCTGCTGGGTATCGGAGACGGTCACGTACCAGAACGCCGGCTTCGACCAGGACAGGACGCCGCTGGGCACCTGCCAACCAGCGAGCCCGGTCCACCCGGACGTCTGACACCCCACCGGAGCGGCCGGCGTTCCGGTACACACCTCGAAGCTGAACTGGCGGGCACCCAGCGGGTAGTTGTCCGGGTCGTAGTACGACGCCCACAGGGTAGGTGTGAGCGATTCGGCGGTCCCGTTATTGGACGGAGAGTTCCCATTGATGGTCGGTGGACCGTTGGCCACCTCGAAATCGGCTGCACCGGCGGATGAGCCGTACTCATCGTGGAAGGCGTCACCGTCGGGGGTGAGCATGTCTAGTTCCAAGGTGTAGTCCCCGACTGGCAACGCCCCGACGACGATTGGCACATCAGTCGTGTCGTGAGAGGCGACCACATGCGGAAGTGTCCAGGTGCCTGTCTGCATCACCGTGCCGACGTTGTTGAGCACCTGATGCCGCAACCGGTAGCCGTTCGTGGGTGTCCAGGTCGACGTGCCCCAGTTGGTTACCCGGGCGGTGATGCGACCCGGGGCCGAGATCGTCACCGGTGGGTCGAAGGTCTCCGACGCCAGGTCGAAGCCGGCGCCCTCGTCCGCGTAATTGACGTCGAGGAACGGGATCGCTGCGGGGTCACCGTTGTTCGCCGACGCGAACTTCTTCCAACTGTCCACGCTGTTCGTGTCCGAGCGCAGTGTGAACCCGTAGAAAGGCTCCGTTCCGTGTACCCACCCCGTCATCCGGTCGGCGGGGATGGCGAGGCTGACCCACCGGTCGGCCGAGCAGCTGTCGTAGCCGTAGGCGAAGTGTCCGGAGGTCACCGGAGTGGCCGCGTCGTAGGCGGGACCCGGGAACTTCTTGACCGTGGACGCCGACCAGGGCGTGGTGACCCGGTGCACCGTCATCGTGTAGGGCCGGCAGGAGTACGACCAGACGTTGTACAGGTTCAGCGACGCCCCGAGAATGTACTTGTTCGTCAACGCGCTCATGGCACTGTTGAACTGCAGGTACGAGGCGGCCTTCTCCACCCCGTCATACGTGCCGACGCGCAGCACGGTGTCGCTCGCGCCGCCGTTGGGCCAGTCCCGGGACGAGGCGAAAGTGTCGTCGGTGCCGGTGTTCTGACGGATCGCCGGATCAACCGTGACCGGGTACCGACGGGCCGGATCCCGCAACCAGGTGGAGTCGAGGTCGACCCGTAGCGCCCATCCGCTGCGGGTCTTCTGCAGGGCGTAGGTTACGGCCTGCGAAACAGCGGGGTCACCGCTACGCGGATCGATGGCCGAGTCGTACATGAACCCCGCAGGGATGCGTGCCCGCACCTCACCGGTGTCGTCGTCGACGAGAAGGACATCGCCACTGGCCGGGTCGAGACTTGGTGTGACGCCGTGCAGATCGAGGGGAAACGTCCATGAGGTTGGCGCCTGGGGTGATTTGAGAACGATGAGTTCTTTCAGGCCGTCGATGGTCGGTGTCAGGACGAGGTCGGACGCTGTCCGGACGTCGGGATACCGGGCACCGTCCCTACCGACCTGGGCGCCCACCGCACCTGCGGCCTCGAGGCGGAACCCCGCCGTCGTACCCCCGCCGAGATCGATGGTCGCCAGCGTGGAGTCGGTCGCAGACGGGGCGAGCGAGACCGGCGCAGCCGCGACCGGTGCCCACCGGCCGTCCGCAGTTCGCAGGAGGGTCGGGTCCGCCTTGACGTAGGCACCACGCTGGCCACGGACGAACGCGTCGTCCTGATAGAGGCGACGGGTTTTCGTCCCATCCGGATTCACGAACACCGTCGACCGCGGTGTCCGCTCCGTAGGTACCTCCCGGGACATGCCCGGCACGACTCCGCTCGAGGTCCGCGCCGGGATGTCTCCGCCAGCGTGCCGTGCCAGCGTCTGCGGCTTGACCGAGGCCGTCGGCAGCACCGGGTCGGCGAACGTCTGCTCGGGGCCTATCGCTCCGGGCACCTGCGGCCGGGCGGCCGTCGAGGTGACGGCAGGTCCGACGGGTGTCGCGGCGGTGTCGCCGGTGCTGGCCTTGTGCGAGCGGCCCGCAGCCGAACCCACCGACTGCTTCGGCGCCGACCGCGTGGCCCCCGGCGGCAGGCCCGGTTCAGCGCGCACCGGAAGCGGCGGCGCGACGATCATCGATGCGAGAACAAGCACCCCGACCGCTGCCGTCGTTCCCCTGATCTGACCCCATCGACGTACTGACCTCAACCGTGCCAGCCGCATCCCGCACATCCCCTCGGCCAGAAGGTGAGAGCAATCTATGCGTCGCGGCGCGTGTTGTATAGGATCACTTTCTGTCGACTATGGACAGTGAGGTGGCCGATGCCGCACGCCCTCGCGTGGAGACAGGCACTCGTCCGACTCGTCCTTCCCGCTGCCATGATCGGCACCGTCGCGGCGCTACCGCCCACCGTCGGTGTCAACCCGGCACTGGCCGCCCAGGTGCCGACACACATACGCGCCGATGGCGTGGTCACAGTGGCGGTGGACCCGACATATGAGCCGAGCCAGTTCACCCGTCCCGGGTCCACGACCGTCGTCGGAGTCGACGCCGACCTCGTCGAAGCCGTCGCCGAGCGGCTCGGCCTGACTGTCCGCTGGCAACGCATACCGCTCGACAGCATCATCACCCACGTCCAGGCCGGCGATGTCGAACTGGGCGTCTCCGCCATACCCATCACCGACACCGCCACCACGCAGGTGACGATGGTCAGCTACCTCACATCCGGCACCCGCTGGCTGGCTCGCGCTGGCACCGAGCAAATCGGCCCCGAGACCGCCTGCGGAAGGACCGTCGCCGTTGTAGCCGGCACCATCCAGACGGACGACCTGACCGACCGCTCAGCCCGCTGCACCAGCAGCGGACAACCACCGGTCACCGTAGTCCGATACAACGCAGTCCAGGACGCTCAACGCGCGCTCGGCAAGGGCGAGGTGGACGCATTCGTCAGTGACAGCCACGTATGCGACTACCTCGTCAGCATTTCGGACGACAGGTTCCGTACGGCCGGGAACGCTTATGATCCGGTCACCTTCGGATTTGCCGTCCGCACGAAGGACCGCGACTTCGCAACAACTCTCCACAAAGCGCTCGCCGAACTCATCGACAACGGCGCCTACGCCCGGATCCTCCGCACCTGGGGCCAGGAACACGCCGCAATCCGCACCTCCGAGCTCCGTCCGTAATGATTCGCAGTTGTCCAGATCTTCCCGATCAACGACTTCGTCGGAGTTTGTCGACCAGGCTCGGTATCGAGGTCTGACCGACTGACGGAGGCGACGTCTGGGCACCTGGCGGCGCAGCAAAGCTCGACCGTGTCTCAGCAGGTCCCGGTCCGGCGCTGCCGTCGCGGACAGCGAGGGCACCGCCGAGTTGGCGGCGCAGATTGTCCAAGACGTCGTCGATATGCCGCCGAACTGCATCGTCGGTCATGCCAAGCTCGAGCGAGCAGCTGGGCTTCCACTCCTGCCGGATGTCGGTCGTGGCGGCGATCGCCCCGTGAAGACCCCCGATGGCCGCGGCGTCCCGGCAGACGGCGCGGACGATGGCCTCGGGAATCGTCTGGTCCTGAGGTCGTTCCAGGCCAGCGCGGGTAGCGGTCATCAGTGTGTGGCGCGGTACCTCCGGCGTCTCGATCCGCCAGGGCACCGCGGCTCGGGCGGTCGCGACCAGCTCTCGTACGCGGTCCACCGTTGCAGGGTTGGTGGGCGGATCGTCGACCAATTGCTGGTGCAGCGTGTCGAACCGGCTTGCCACCGCTTTCGCCAGTGTCCGGTATCCGAACTCGAACGCGTCCGAATACGTGTGGTTCCAGGCGAGGCTGGCGGCCATCTCGATGCGGTTGCCGCGGTCTGGTGACGCAGCCATCCGCTCCCACTGCATGGAGACCGCTGCGATGAGGCCCTTGTCCGCCAGTTCCTCCCGTCCAATCACGGCCTCCGCGATGCTGACTCCCTCCCCGGCGAGCTTCTGCGCATCGGCCTCGCCCCGCACCGCCACGACCGGCGGAACCTGCTCGAACTCGGCAGCCGGCTCCTGGGGTGACGGACGCAGAAAGGTGAGCCGCGGCTCGAAGTCCGATATCTCGGTCGTCGTCCGACCGGCTTTGAGTTTGAAGCCGGCCACCACCGAGCTGATGAACCGCCGCGCGTCTTCGATCTTCGGCGGCCCGGCCGTGGAGTCGGCCAGGACCGCAACGGTGGTCGGGCTGGTCCGGACCGCGAGCCACGGTCGCTGCCCAAGCCCCGCATGCCGAGCCAGTCGCCGGGCAACCTGCTCCCACTCGGCGTCGGTCAGCTGCCGTTGGAGCGGCCGCGTCCGCACGGCGAGCGCGGTCACGGTGCCACGGTCGGCGAGGCGGCGCAGCGAGTCCCGCCACGACCGCGTGTTCCAGCCACCGCCGACGTCGATGATGCGGGCCCGGGAGCGGGTGCTCTGGCTGCGTGGTCCGGTGGCGTTGGCGACGGTGGCCATGGCGAGCAGTCGGGCGGACCGGTTGTCGTAAAGGTTCACCAGCATGATCACTCCAGGGGAGAAGGGGTTCACAGGCCGAGATAGGGAGCCGGGTCGACCGCGGTGGCGGAGCTCATCGGCGGCGCGTGGAGGTGCACCTCGAAGTGCAGGTGCGGCCCGGACGAGTTGCCGGTCGACCCCACCCACCCGAGAACGTCGCCCGCCTGCACGAGGGCGCCGGCGGTCACGTTGAGCCGCACCGCGTGGCAGTAGCGGGTCGCGAGGCCGCCGTGGTTGAGGTTCACGCGGAGACCGCAGCCGCCGAGCTCGGGGTTGCCGGGACGGTCGCAGTACGCGCTCGTGCAGCCGGCATCGAGCACGACACCGCCCGCCACCGCATAGATCGGTGTGCCGGCCGGTGCGGCCAGGTCGACCCCGTCGTGGGAGGGCCGCGACGCCGTCCGGAACCGGGAGACCAGCTCGTACGAGCCGGCCGGCAGCGGGAACTGCCACGCCCCCACCGAAGCGACGAGCGTGTAGCGGCCGGTCCGGGACCGGACCTGCTGTGGATAGTCGAACGCCGTCGCCCCGCCGGCGTCAGAGACACAGCGACGGCCGCAGAAGTAGGCCGCCCACGCCAGGTCGAGCACGTCACCGCTGAGTTGTCCCGAGCCGACGCCACGCTGGGCCCAGGCGATGTTGTCGCACATGAGCCGTCCCAGAGCGACGATCGCGTCCTCGGGATCGGCCGGTTCGTTTCGACCGTCCTCGTCGTAGTCGCCACCCCAGGTCGCCCAGGTGCCGGTCTGGAACTGGGCGATGCCGACAGCGTCGCCACCGCGGTCGGCCGGGTTGTGGGCGACGACTGCCGGATTCCAGCTGCTTTCCAGGTCGAGCTGCGCGGCGACCATCGGCGCATTGAGCTCCGGGCACATCGCCCCTGCCCGGACGACCCACGACGCCAGGTGCCGGGCATCGGCGGGGATCGCATCGACGTTGAGCCGCCCCTCCCCCGCACCCGCCGACGCCGACGACACGGCGGTGCTGACCGCCCCCACGCCGATGACCACCACCAGCCCGAACGACATCGCGACGACCAGCACCCCGAGAGCCGGCCCGGTGATCCCGCGCGGTGATCCGTTCATGCCGCCGACGATCGCGCCGGCCCGTAGGCGAAACCGTTGCTGGACAGGGCCCGGCAACGGTGCCGTCAACGGGTCGTCAACCGTTGCGGCATCCCGTCCGGGAGACGGTCCGTTCGAACGGCTCGACCACGCGAGCCACCCACCGAACGGAGCAGTCGATGCTTCTGAACCTTCTGGCGGCGCCCGACCCGTCGTCGCCGCCTAGCGCGCCGAACCCCGTCCCGATCGCCCCGCCGGGTATGGAGGAGATGGCCAACACCTTCCTCGGGTGGGGCAAGTGGTCCTTGCTCGTGGCCGGTGTCCTCGGGTTCTTCATCTGCGCCGGCATGATGATCATTGGACGGCGTAACCGGTCGCAGACCGCCGTCGACGGCGCCGCGGGCGTCCCGTGGGTCCTGGCCGGACTGGCACTGACGAGCCTCGCGGCCGGGATCGCCGGGGTGGCGCTGTCATGAAAGCCGGACGCCACCGCAAGCGGAACCGGACCGGAACCATCATCGTGCTCGCCGCTATCACGGTCGCGATGGTCGCCGGAACCATCGCGGTCGCCTGCCTGAGCCGGAACCAGGAACCGGAACCACCGAAGCGGAACCCGACCACAGCCAAAGCGGAACCGGCACCGGATCCGGAGCAGGAGCACGAACAGGAACCGGAAGCCACCGCGTTCACCTGGCCGACCGACCTCACCTGGGAACGCGTCGCCGGCATCGACCTTCCTGCGTCGAAGGAGCACGGTCCGCGGAACCGGAACCTCGGCCGCTCCGCCGCGTTCGCCCAAAGCCCGCCGGGCGCGGTCCTCGCCGCCCTGCACCTGATCGTGCGGACCAGCTACCAGGCCGGCCCGGCCGTCTGGGAGCCGACGCTGCGCGACCAGGTCGTCGGTCCCGACGCGGTCGCCTACGCCGAGGAGGTCCGCGCCGACCACCGTGCCGCGTTGCGCCGAGGCGACAAGGCCGACCGGATCTACGCCGCCATCGCCGGCATCCGCCTCGACTCCTACAGACCGGAAGCAGCGAGCATGCGCGTCCTCATCGAGGCCCCGACCGGAACCGGAACCGCCCGCGCCGCCGCCCTCGTCCAGGTCGCCTGGAGCGACAACGACTGGCGGCTCGTCGCCCCACCGCACGGCGACTGGAGCACCGTCCGCACGCCGGTTCCGGCCGATGCGGTCTCCGACTACATCCCGCTTCCGGCGAGGTGACCCGTGTGCCAGGTCTGGGACCTCCAGTGCAAGACCAAAGAGACCGTCACCGGCGCCGTCAGCTCCGTCGTCGACGGCCTGGCCGGAGCGATCAGCGAAGCGCAGAGCAGCCTGATCACCGCAACCGTCACCTGGTGGCTGTACCTGCCACCGGTCGACGCCGGCGGCGCACCCGCCGCACAGACGCTGCAGCAGTGGATGCTGCCGTTCGCGGTCCTCGTGGTCACCGGCGGGATCCTGTGGCAGTCCCTGCTGCTCATCATCAACCGCAAGGGCGAACCGCTCCTCACGATCGCCAAAGGCCTGTTCACCACGGCGATGTGGGGCGCGGTCAGCCTCGCCGGTGTCCAACTACTGCTGCAGGCCTGCGACGCCTGGACCGAATGGGTCCTCACCGCCGGCCTCAACTGCGAGCCCGGCCTCGGCCAGGACGTCGAGTGCAAGACCGATGCCCTCAGCGAACGCATCCAGACCGTCCTGACCCCCGCCGGCTTCACCTCAGCGAGCGTGCTCATCGTCATCGTCAGCTTCTTCGCGCTGCTGGCCTCGATCACTCAGGCGATGCTGCTGCTGTTCCGCAACGGCGCCATCATCGTGCTCGCCGGCATGCTGCAACTGGCCGCCGCCGGCAGCTTCACCTCGGCCACGTCGAACTGGCTGCGCCGCGTCCTCGGGTGGCTCCTCGCGCTCACCTTCTACGAGCCGTTCGCCGCCACCACCTACGCCGTCGCGTTCATGCTCATCGGCGACCGCGACAACACCGACACCGCCACCTGGTTCACCGGCGCCGCCATGCTCGTGCTGTCCATCATCGCCCTCCCCGCGATGATGAAGTTCTTCAACTGGACCGTCGGAGCGGTGCAAACCACCGGCGGCACCGCCGGCATGCTCGCCGCCACGGGCGCAGCCGGGATGCACGCGATCTCCTCGCACCGCGGAACCCAGGCCGGGCTCAGCGCCACCGACTACGCCCGCGACCTCGAGCGCCGCCACCAACGCACCGACGACAAGGACCCGGCCGGCACCACCCCCACGCCAACCTTCAAGCCACCGCAGTTCACCAACCCGTCGCCGACCGCACCCGGCGGCACGCCCGGCGCCGGCATCGGAGCCAACGCAGCAACGGCAGGCACAGGCACAGCGGGAGCCGGCGCGACCGCAGCCGGGACCGGCGCGACAGCCGGAACCGCAGGTACGGCAGCGGCAGCGGGTGCGGCGGCAGCGGCCGGTCCCGCGGCACCGATCGTCGCCGGTGTCATGGCGGCAGGCAAAGCCGCCGGCACCGCGGCCAAGGCTGCCGCGGACACCGCCACCCGCTCGGTCGTGGACGGTGACCGGTGACCACGACGGAGCACCGCACCTACGGCGGATGGCGACGGGCCCGCGCAATGGGCCTGTTCGGGCTCGGCTTCGTCCAGACCTTGATCGTCCTCGCCGCCCTGGCCGCCGCGCTCATCACCACCGCCGTCGACATCACCGCGACCGCCGTGGTCGCGCCGATCGCAGCAGCGGTGGTCATCGGCAACGTCGCCCGATGGGACGGCGTCTCGCTCGCCCAGGCCATCGTCCACCGTGGACGCTGGCTGACCGGCTCGGCCCGCGGCCGGATCCGGTTCCGCGGCGGCGTCATGGCCCCGCCCGAACACGCCTGGGACCTGCCCGGCGTCCTCGCCCCCACCACCCTGCTCGACGCCCCCGGCGGATACGGCGTGGTGTGGAACCGGCGGCTGGGCACGATGACCGTCACGCTGCGGTGCGCGGCCCAGTCGACCTGGCTCGCCGACCCGGACGCGGCGACCACGTGGGTCACCAACTGGGGCGGCTGGCTGGCCAGCCTCGGTCACATCCCGACCGTCCGCTGGGTGAACGTCACCGTCGACACCGCACCCGACGCCGGCACCCGCCTCGCCGACTACATCACCGACCGGCTCGCCCCCGGCGGACCGACCGCAGCCATCCGCATCCTCCAGCAGCTCGTCGCGACAGCGCCGCAGGCCGCTGCCGAGGTGCAGAGCAGCGTGTCGATCACCTTCGACCCGTCCGCGTCGCCGGTGAAGCCGAGGTCCACAGTGGACCGCCTCGCCGAGGTCGACCGGGCCCTGCCCGGCCTGGAGACCAGCCTGTCGGCGTGCGGGCTGACCGTCCTCGGCCGGGCCGCCACCACCGACCTCGCGGCGATGGTCCGGCAGGCGTTCGACCCCGACGCCCGCGGCGACCTCGGACGCGCCGACGACGACCTCCTCGACTGGGCCAACGCCGGCCCGGTCACCGCCGAGGAGTACCCGGACCGGTACGAACACGACAACGCCACCAGTGTCAGCTGGGCCTGGCACGAGGCACCGCGGCAACCGGTCCCGCACAACGTCCTCGCCCGGCTCCTCGCGCCCGGCGAGCACGCCAAACGCGTCAGCCTCATCTACCGGCCGCTGACCGCCGGGCAGGCCGCGGCGGAGGTGGAGCAACAGGTCAACGCCGCCCAGTTCCGGTCGGCGTACCGCAGGGCCCGCCGCCTGGACCCGACCGCCCGCGAACTCGCCGACATCGAACGCGCCACCGCCGCGGCCCGCGAGGAGGCCCTCGGCGCCGGCCTCGGGCTGGTGAGCCTGTGGGTGACGACCACCGTCACCGATCCGTCCCTGGCGGACCGTGCCGTCGCCGACATCGAGTCCCGCGCCGACACCTGCAAGATCCGGCTACGGCGGCTGTGGCGCTCCCAGGCCGCCGGCTTCGCCACCACCCTCCCCTGCGGTGTCTGCCCACCCGTCCTGTCCGGCGTCTGGCCGCACTGAACCCATCCCAGCGAAGGGACACGTCCCGTGAACGTCATCTCGTACACCCGCGGCACCACCGACGAACTCGCCACCGCCCTCGCCGGCGACCCCGGTGCTCCGTCGCATCTCGCCGAGCGGACGCTCGTCGCCGCGGACGGCTACTGGCAGCCCGGCGACTGGCGCACCGACGTCCGGGCGGTCATCGCCGCCCGCCACCCGCTCGGCGCGGTCGGCGTGCGGACCGACTCGACCGAACCGACGCTCACCAGCCGGGAATGGGCCGGCATCGCCCGGCACCTGGTGACGGCGATCGGCTGGCGGGACTCGCCGTGGGTCGCCGTGCGCACCAGTCCACAGTCGATGGTCCTCCTGGCGTCCAGCCCGCAGCGTCCGGAACCGGTGGAACTGCAGCGGGTCGCCGGCGTGATCCGCCGCCGATACGGACTCGCCGACCACCGCCCACGGCCGGCCGCGCCGGACGGCACGCCCCGGCCCATGGCGATTCTCGACGCCCACCACACCGACCACGGGCAGCTGGCCGTCCTCGTCGACCGCATCCCCGACGTGTCCGAACTCCAGTTCACCGAACACGAGCTCCGCATCGGACTGCCGGTGCTACGTCACCCACCACCGCGCTACGTGTACCTCGGCACCCACCCCGACGGCTACGTCCTGGACCTGTTCGACAACGGCGACGGCCGTGGATCCAACGGCGAACCCTTCGACCTGCACCTCACCGACGGCACCGTCCGCACCATCGTCGGCCCCTACAGCAGCGCAAACGCCGTCTCCGTCACCGCTCACCTCCCCGAGGTGTTCCTCGGCCGGATCTCACTCCACGACGACCCAGCCCGCTTCCACGCCTACCCCACCAGCGGCACCGCCGCCCTCCTCACCAACACCGCCGCCCAGCGCGCCCTGCTGATCGCCGCACGGCAGATCACCAGACCCCACCCGGCAGCCACCGCCGCAACCTCCTATCCGCCCGGGCAGGCCGTCCCAGGCAAGCCGGGACCCGCCGACGCCGCCCCGCCGTCACCGCCGGGCACGCCGCGACGCCACGCCCGCTGAAGGGAGCACGAGACATGACGATCGCACCCGCGTGGGGCTGGCCCGGCCGCAACGCCGGCCGCGCAAGCCACGTCGCCGCCGGCGTCGAGTACCAGGCCACCACCGTCCAGGCCGCCGGCCTCTACCCGTTCACCGCCGGCAGCGGCTCACCCCTGCTCGGCGTCCCCATCGGACGCCACCAACTCTGGGGCGAATCCGTCCTCCTCGACCCCTTCGAATGGCTCACCGCCGGCCTCACCACCAACACCGGCATGTTCGTCCTCGGCCAACCCGGCGCCGGCAAAAGCGCCCTCGCCAAACGGCTCATCACCGGCATGACCGGCACCGGCACCCAGGCCCTCATCCTCGGCGACACCAAACCCGACTACACCCGCCTCGTGAAAGCCCTGGGCGGACAGGTCATCCGCGTCGGCCGCGGCCTCGACCGCATCAACCCCCTCGACGCCGGCCCCCTCGGCACAGCACTCACCAAGATGTCCGGACAGGACGCCGACCAGCTGCGCACCGAGGTCCGCGGCAGACGGCTGAACCTCCTCATCGCCCTGTGCACCCTCGTCCGCGACGGCGGCAAGGTCACCAATACCGAAGAGGTTATCCTCGGCCGCACCGTCGACCTGCTCACCGACCGGTCCACAGTGGACCCCGTCATCCCCGACGTCCTCAACGTCCTCGACCAGGCACCCGACACGCTGCGCACAGCCGCCCGCGCCACCAGCCCGGCCGACTACCGCCGCCGCGTCGACGATCTCGTCGCCACCCTGCGCCTGCTGTGCGAAGGCACCCTCGCCGGCGTCTTCGACGACGCCACCACCACACCCATCGACCTGACCGCCGCGGCCGTCTCCGTCGACATCTCCCGCGTCTCAGCGGCCGGCGACAAACTTGTCACCGCCGCGATGCTGTCCACCTGGTCCTACGGCTACGCCGTCATCGACGCCGCCGCCGTCCTCGCCCACCACCACCTCGCCCCACGACGACGACACCTCGCCGTCATGGACGAACTCTGGCGCGTCCTCCGCGGAGCACCCGGACTCGTCGAACCCGCCGACGCCCTCACCCGCCTGTCCCGCAACCTCGGCGTCGCCCAGATCATGCTCACCCACAGCCTTGACGACCTCGACGCCCTCGCCACCGACGAAGACCGCGCCAAAGCCCGCGGCATGGCCGAACGCTGCGCCATCAAAGTCCTCGCCGCCCTCCCCAACCGCGAACTCGACCGCATCGCCGGCATGGTCCGCCTCTCCGCCCCCGAACGCGACATGGTCGCCTCCTGGGCCGCACCGGAAGCCCTCATGCCCGGCGCCGCCCACCCCGGCCGCGGCCGCTACCTCCTCAAAACCGGAGAACGGTCAGGCATCCCCGTCGCCCTCTACCTCGTCGGCGACGAACCCACCTTGTACGACACAGACCAGAGGATCCGCCCGGATTCCGGACGGCTCGCGCGGAAGTCCGGGGGTGAGTCCCGGTGACAAGGAACCTACGGCTGCCGACGGATCGTCCGCTGTCCCGGTTCGTCAACGTGAGTTTTCCAGCTCTGGTCCACGCCGAGGCAGGCCACAACCGTGGTGGCGCCTTCGTCGAGGAACAGCTGGAAGTGGTACGGCGGGTCGTCGGTGTCCACCGCTCCGATGCAGATCGGGTCGTCACCGCGCGACCGCAACGTCTCGACCGCTTCGGTGAACCCGAGCGACTGTATGCCCTTCCGCCGGGTGAGCCGGTCGCGACGGGCGTAGATCGTCGCGAGTGCCGATGCCGGCACGGTGTCCTCGTCAACCCAGTACCGCGCGCCGGCGACAAGCATCCGCCGGCACGCTTCGAACGCCCCACCGTCACGGTGCAGCATGCCGACAAGACGGTCGCGGTCCACCGGCCGAACTCTAGCCAGGTCGCCGGCGAAACCGCTGCCTGGGCAGGTACGCGATGAGGCCGCGTCCGGTGATCCCGTCCAGCTCCGTCGGCGGATTCCCTCTGGTCCCGTGGCTGATCGTCGTCTGCTGCGCGGGTCTCTACGGCCTGGTCGCGCTGGCCTGGCTCGCCGGCCGCATCGCGGCCGTCGTCGCCGGAAACCCATGGCAGGGACCGGCGTTCGGCTGGGCGTTCGTCGAGGACCTCATCCGAGCGGACGCGCAGCAGCTGTGGCCCGGCACGCCACCGTTGCTCGTGGCGGTCGTCTTCGCGCTCCTGCTCGTGCTTGTCGTCGTTCCACCGCTGCTGGGCTGGCGGTGGTGGCAGATGCGCCGCCCTGAGGCCGACGATCCGGTCCCCTCCCTCGCCTCACCCCGCGACGTCGACGAGCTCATCGGCGATGCCGCCCGCCGCCGCGCGCAGCGTCTGCGGCCGAGCCTCGCCGGACTCCACCACCGCGAGATCCCCGACACCGCGGTCGGCATCGCGGTCGGCCGGCTCGTCCACCCCGGCCGGCACCGGCCGATACTGCGCGCCAGTTGGGAGGACGTCCTGCTCGCCATCATGGCGCCCCGCGCCGGCAAGACCACCGCGCTCGCCGTCCCACCGATCATTGACGCACCCGGCGCCGTCCTCGCCACCTCCAACCGCTCCGACGTGTGGGCGGCCACCGCCCTGACCCGCGCCTCGGCCGGGCAGGTGTGGCTGTTCGACCCGCAGCGCGTCACCCGCCAGCCACAGGGCTTCTGGTGGGACCCGCTCGCCGCCGTCTCCACAGTGGAGGAAGCCGCCCGGCTCGCCGACCACTTCATCCAGGAGATCCGCGGCGTCGGCTCCTCCGACCCTTTCTGGCCTCTCGCCGCCGGCGACCTGCTCACCTGCCTGTTCCTCGCCGCCGCCAGCTCCGGCGGCAACCTCGCAGACGTCCAGGCCTGGCTGTCCGACGTCACCAGCCGCGAACCTGCCACCCTCCTACGCGCCGCCGGCTTTCCCCAGGCCGCCCGATCGTTGGCCGGACGGCAGTCCGGCGCACCGGAAACGCGCGACGGCGTCTACGAAACCGCCCGCACCGCCGCGAGATGCCTGTCCGACCCCGACATCATGGCCTGGGTCACCCCACCCCGCGCCGGGCTGCCACAGCTCGACGTCCACACCTTCGTCGACTCCACCGACACCCTGTACCTGCTGTCCAAGGAAGGCGCCGGCGCCGCCGGACCGTTGGTCGCAGGCCTCACCGACTCCGTGTTCCGCACCGCCATCGGCTATGCCGAGTCGGCGGGCGGCCGGCTCGACCCGCCCCTACTCGCCGTCCTCGACGAAGCCGCCAACATCTGCAAAATCAGCGACCTGCCCCAGCTCTACAGCCACCTCGGCGGCCGCGCCATCATCCCCATCACCATCATCCAGAACCTCGCCCAGGGCCAGGGCGTGTGGGGCGAACGCGGCATGACCGCCCTGTGGTCGGCGTCCACCATCAAGCTCCTCGGCGCCGGCCTCGACGACGCCCGCCACGCCGACGACATGTCCCGCCTCATCGGCGACCATGACGTCGCCGTCGCCTCCGTCAGCCGAGACGGCCGCGGCTACCCGAACTGGTCCACCAGCGTCCAACGCCGCCGCATCCTCGAACCCGGCGACCTACGCGCGATCCCCCGCGGCCGCGCCGTTCTTCTCGCCACTGGCGCCCGCGCCGCGATGGTCGACCTGATGCCCTGGTACGACGGCGACCACGCCGCCACCATCGCCGCCGACACCGCCACCAACGTCGCCGCCATCACCCGCCACGCCAAGGCCGCCCTCCGCCGGAACGACAAACCATGACCACCTACGACGTCAACGAAGCCGCCGCCACCTTCTGGGCCGACCGGCTCACCCGGACCGCCAACGCCGTCGAGTACCTCCGCACCCACGGCCTGTCCCAGCTCCCGCCGATGTGGCGAATCGGCTACGCACCCAACGGCTGGAAGGTCCTCACCACCCACCTGCTCAACACCGGATTCAGCGAGGACGACATCGTCGACGCCGGCGTCGCCTTCCGACACAAGGACACCGGCGACCTCCTCGACCGCTTCCGCGGCCGACTGATGTTCCCCATCACCGACGTCGACAACCGGACCATCGCCTTCACCGCCCGCGACCTCACCGGCCAGAGCACCAGCAGATGGATCAACACCCCCGGCAGCCCGGTCTACCGCAAGAGCTCCGTCCTGTATGGACTCGGCCAACAGCTCGCCCACCCACCGGCCGGCAGCGGCGAGCCGACGGTGTTCGTCGTCGAAGGCGCCACCGACGTCATCGCCACCCACCTCATGGACCTGCCCCGGCATCTCGGCCGGCCCGTCTACACGGTCGCGCCGTGCGGCACCGGCTTCACCAGCCACCACCTGAACCTTCTCCGGCAGACCCTGCCCGACGCCCACCTCGTCCTCGCCCTCGACGGCGACACCGCCGGACGCCGCGCCGCCTCCCGCACCTACCCACTCGCCAAAACCTGGCCTGCCAAGGTGTCCGGCACCGTCCTGCCCGCCGACCACGACCCGGCCGACCTCCTCGCCACCAGCGGCCCCGATGAGGCGGCCGCCGTGCTGCTCCAGTCGGTGCAGCCGCTGGCCCGCATCGAACTCGCCAACCGCATCGACGCGCTCCTGCACGACGGGCGCATCACCGACCCGGCCACCTACCCCGCCGACCGCGACCGCGTCTGCGCCGCCATCGCACCCCTGTTCGTCGACGACCCACGAGACATCGACGAACTGTCCGCGACCGCCGCCGCCCGCCTCGGCGTCGACCCGACCACCGTCATCCAGGGCATCGTCGACGTCCTCGAAGCCCGCACCGGCTCTCCACCCGGCCCAGATCCGCCACCTGCGGCGCCCGCACCGTCCCCAGAGGCCGCGCCGGCGCCCACGCGAAGCCCGGGGAGACGCCGCGCCGAACGGGCGACCGTCACCGGATCGGCACACCATCGGGGCCCTGCGGCGACCACCGACATCACGCTCATCAACCGCAGCGACCCCGGCACCGGCCGCACCGTATGGGCACTCGCCGACGGAATCGGCACCTACCCCGAAGCAGCAGTCGCCTCGGTCATGGCCGCCGAGATCGCCGCGACCGTCGCCCTCCGGACCACCCCACCGGCCGGACTGAACGCCGCCCGCCACGCCCTCAACGGCCACTACGCCAACACTCACGCCAGTCAGACCGGCGACGCCAGCCTGCTCGTCGTCACCGCCTACCCCGAACCGAACCACCGGCACGGCGTCCGGTTCGAGCTCGCCTGGACCGGCGACTGCCACGCCTACACCATCCACAAAGGACACCTGACCCGGATCACCACGGCTCAGGACCCCGGCGACCTCGTCCTGTCGTCGAGCGTTCGCGGCGGCGACATCAGCGTCTGCCCACTCGACACCGGACCGCTCCTCCTGTGCACCAACGCGCTGCCCCGACAGGTCCCGGACAAGGTCCTCGCCTTCGAGCTCGCCGGCACCTCCGACGCCCGCCGCACCGCCCGCCGACTCGCCACCGCCGTCACCGACGCCGAGGTCGGCATCGTCGTCATCCACGCCACCAACGCGCCGCCGCACCGCGTCACCACAACCCCGGGCACCCCGCGACAGGTACCGACCGCGACCGGCCCCGCCCCGGCGATGGTCCGGTCGTCCTTCGCCCCGATCACCACGCCTTTGTCCACAGACCCCCTCGCTGTCCACAGCCACACCGACGCGCAGACACCGCGCGTCCCGAAACGGAGGTAACTACGTCCATGACCTTCACCGACCGGATCACCAACGCCCGCCGCGCCCTCACCGAGGGCGCCGACCCCGACGGCCCCGACACCTGGCAGGCCCTGCTCCTCGCCCACCGCGCCGCCGCCGTCGCTGCCTACGCGACCGACACCGCACCTCGCTGGGGCCGCTACGGCCAGGCCATCGCCGACGCGATCGCGCACCTCGCTCCGCCACTCGCGGACACCGGGATGCTGCCCGCCGAACTTCGGCCCGCCCTGGCCGACGTCAACCGGCTCGCCGATCCGGTACGCGCGCTCGTCCAACGGCTTGCCGACGTGTTCACCGCCGGCGCCGAGGGCGAGACCGGAACACCGTGGCGGCGCCTGATCTGGGCGCAGGTCGCCCACCGCCTCGACGACGCCCGCAGGGACCTGCCGTGAACACCGGCGAACTCCTCGACGAAGCCGCCGCGGCGATCGCCCGCGCCACCGTCGCACTCCGCGGCAACCGACCCGACACGCCCGACGAACAGGCCGCCGTCGCCGTTGCGCGGACCCGGCTGTACCGGGAACTCGAACAACACGTCGGACTGCTCGGCAACGCCGACACCGGTCTCGCTGCCAGCCTGCACGACGCGACAGCGGCCGTGCGGGCGGCCATGCCCGCCCAGCTACCGCACGCCCCATCGGCAGGCCCGGTCAGCCGGGCTCTCCACAACGCGGTCGTGGAACTCGTCACCGTCAACGGCGCACTCGCCGAACACCTCGGCACCGCACACGGCCGACCGCAGACGCCGGAAGGAGCCGCGCTCCGCGCTGGCCACGGCCGCGCCGACAACCTCGCAGCCGCCGCCCGGCTCATCGCAGCCGCCGTCGAACTCGACACCCGTCTCCGCGTCAACGGCTGGCTCCGACCGGGTCCCGACGCCGGCAGCTGGCAACCGCTCCTCATCGCCACCAGCGCCGACGTCACCCGCACCGAACAGGGCGACCTAGCCGTCCACGCCCTCCTCGCCGCCGCCCGAGGCAACGCCGCCGACGCACCCAGCCGCCACGTCAGCGCCGTCGCCGTCACCGGCGACCGACCCCTACAGTGGACACAGATCCCGTCATCGAACCTCGTCGTCGACGCGATGGACGCCGTCCGATCGGCGCTCTACACCTCCGACACACGCCTGACCGCACGCGAAACGGCCCGCATCGCCCGGTCGGCACTGATGATCAACTACCAGGTCGGCCACGTCCTCTCACACACCACCGCCCTCGGCGACAAGGCGGCCGGGCGCGCCCGACGCGCAGTCACTCAATGGCGCAACGCCGCCGAAGCCGCCGACCTCCTCCGCAGCCCCATCGACCCACCACCCGGAGGCCACACCGCCGACAACGCCCTCCGAGCGGTATCGGACTGGTTCTCCCGCCACCTCGGACCACCGGGTGACTGGCGACCAATCGCCAAGTGGCCCATGCTCCGACCCGGCCAGGACTGGCAGACCCTCGCGACGGACGTCGCCGCCCGCCTCCCCGAGATCGCCCTCCTCATGGTCGAACAGGTCGGCCGCACCCAGGAAGCCAGCGAGTTCCTGCGGGCCGCAGCGCTCCACCGACAGCCGGGTAAGAGCATCTACCTCGCCCGATGGGAGCGGGCGCCCACCGACGACCCCGTCTACACGCAGCTCTGCAACGCGCTGCGGAACGCTTTCAACGCGGGCAGCAAGCTCGCCGAATTCATCGGCGCGAAGCGGCCGGTCGGGGTCCTGGACGCCGTCAAGGCCCTGCGAGACCGAGGCGAGCGGACGACCGTACGAAGCATCATGCGGAACAGTTACGCTACTCCGCCGGCCGCGGAGCCGAGGTCGCAATCGATCGAACCCGCATCGAAAGAGGAGAGCCCCCGGAGGCACCGGTGATGCCAACCGAGAGCGTCACACGCTGGATGTCTACGCCGGTGAGGCAGTCCGGCACGCAGCCGAGCTGCGCGGGTCGGGTTGAGACAGCGTCGCCTCGGCGCCCCAGGGCCTGTTTGGACGAGACGGCGACAAACTTCCGCTCATGCCGATGTCAGTGCACCTGACCTTGACCTAGCGGCCTATGGATGCTGCCGGTCGGGTCCCAGCGGAGCGGAAGCCACCTTAAATTTGCTGCGGGGGCGAGGATGCGGTTTGGGCTGATCTGCATCCCTCGTGGAGGAGTGTGGTAGCGGACACGGAAAGCGGTCGTTGACCGACCAGAAGTACCATCGATCGTCGAGTTCCGTGCATTTACTCTAAACCCTATGACTCCCCCGCAGAGTCCCAGCGAAGGCCCTGAAACTCTCGAACCTTCCTCCGGCGAAGGCGAAGGCGGGCGAGATGTTGTTACCCCTACCATTGCTCGGACCGCAATCACAAGTTCAATGCGACGTCGCATTCTCTGTCTGCTAAGCAAGTCGCGTCGTCGTTGTAGAATGTTCCGTAAGTGGCTAGAGCGCCGGAATTGGATCACGATCAGGGCTTGGCTAGCCCTAGGCGTGGTTGCCTTAGGTGTGGATCTGGCCGTACTCATGGTGTTGGGATTGACCTCGGGTCCCGTAATCACGGCAATTTCGGTGCTCGCAACTCTTATCGGAGCTGCGATGGCGCTCGTGGAGAACAAGAGGTTGGTGAGGGGCGCCCGACGCTGGCCTTTGGTCGCAGGAGCAATCGTATGCACCGTGATTCCCGTTGGGATTGCATTTGCTTTCGCTGCAGACGAACTGAAATCGCCTGGCCTCCAAGTTCTAACCGACGAAAGTATTGTCGAAGCGGCCACAATTTGCAAGGAGTCTGACTGCCGGGTGGTCGATCGCATCCGGATGGGTGACGGTACGAATGAATACACCGTGGGCGTTTTCGAGAAGTTCGAAGTGCCGCAAGGCGGCGAGGCCAAATTCCCCGGGGGTGTCGGGGTTGTAGTCCTCCTTTCTGACGGTCAAATCATCTGGCGGTCCGAGTTTCTGCCCGGGTATGGGCTCGCAAAGCTGGCAACCGACGTATCCCAGAACGCTTTTATCTCGTTCAATCTCAGCAATCACTCGAGTCTCGGTTGGGTGATCGGTCTCCGGAGTGGACAATTTACAGAGTACGGGACGGTGAATGGGAGGTTGCGGATCGACAATTTCTCGGACCAGTCATACAATGGACTTCGACATCTGTTTACATACCGCGTTGGGTGGCCTGCAAATGAGTCCGCTGGCGCACTCCGCGACGTATGGAACTGGGACGGATCAGAGTACCGCTATGACGGCTGCGAGACCCGAGACGGCTCGGCTTCGTGGAGTCCTGTTTCGACGGCAGGGGTTTGCCCTTCCCCCTTAGGCAAACACTCTTTTGACCTTCCTGGATAGGAGTCGGTTGATTCCGGTGTCACCTTCGTCCCGTAAAGCGTTAACGCGCACACGGTCGAATTACCCGTCACGATGCCTCTGAGCCGCGCATTTGTCGGCTTACTACTCGTCCGGATCTGCCGCGAGGAGCGCGGTCGTGCTGATCTAACCGCGATCCGCGCGACCGGCGCCTCGGTCTTGTTAGCCACCGCAAACTGGGAGGTGAGGTAGGCGTTCGCGCCATCATTCCGGTGGCGGAGCGCCACCGGCTTCGAATAGGGCTGTCCTTCGGCAGTGCGAACTGGCCATCTCCGCTGGTCGCAGCCCATAGCGCCAGAAGCTGACGTGGCTGTGGAGCACTGCGGGTACGAGCTGTGATCGCTGATCAGCGCTCACCCGACTCTCATGGCTCGTGGAGCGCAGATGTGGACGTTGCTGACAACGCTCGCTCTGACCCCGCCACCAGCAGCGTCCATGCCCGACATCACTTGCGTGCCGCCACCGACTAGTCTCGGTCGGTGCGCGCTCTGTGAGGGGATTACCGTGAAGGCAGCAGAATATCTTGCTCAGCTGCAGTCGGCGTACCGACACTTTTCCGAGCTCAGCCATGCCGCCATGATGTACCAGCGCGGGCCGGGAACTTTCAATGACGTCTCTATCGTCGATGGCCTTGTCGGTGACTACTCCGCCCAATTGTCGCCCGAGGACGCCGAAAGGACGCGTGAGGAGCTTCGACGCGTACTCCTCGGACAGCAGGAAAATCCATGGCTGAACCGGATCCATGACGAGTTCATGCGCGGCGTGAGCGATGAGGCACAACTCAGTCTGACGACGGACTATGACTTGGCTGTAGGCGTGCTCAGGAGTGCAGACATCAACGGGTCTGCCTACAAGGTGCCGGATGAGCCCAACAGCTGGCTGATAACACTCAACGAAGGACTCGAAGTGTTTGTCTACGGATGCATGCGTGCGATCGTGTCGACCACGTCGTTGCGTCCAGACCAGGATCGACCTGCGCAGCCGCCTAGCCAGACGGAGGCCGATGCAGCTGCTGACCTGGCCGAAATGGTTCGCTACTACACCTACTTCGGAATTCCTCAGCAGACTCGCCGGACGGTGTCTCGACCTCACAGAGATCTGGCTGCCCACCTTACCGACCTCGCCGAGCGTTTCGTCTACTCCCACGAGATGTCCCACGTCCTTCTCGGACACACCAACTCCGCGCCGCTTCAAGCACTTCCCGATGCGTACCACGAGGGTCCGCAACTGGCATCGTCAGTCGACCAAGAGTACGAGGCCGACATTCTCGGCTGGAACCTGTTCGTGAGGATCTTCGTCGCCGACGACGGCCGAATTAGCGGAGCGGATTTGCAAGCGGCATACGCGGCAGCGCATCTCTTCCTCCGGCTGGCCAGCATTCTGGAGAAAGCGCAGGGCGGGATTGCGTCGGCGACACACCCTGAGGCCGAGATGAGAATGCTGGTCCTGAAGATGGCCGCGGCTAGTACGGCGTCCGAGGGTGGCGTAACCTTCGATGCGGTCGAGAGCCTCTCAATTGGAGTCGAAAGCGCCCTAGACCGTATCGAGCGACTCCTTCCCGTACTCCCAGGAACGTCGCCGCTGCAAGAGTTGCTTCGCAACGCCGTCGATGAGCACCCCTACCTCTCCATCGATGGGATCATGGCGCGAGGGTCAGCGCGAGGCGAACTGCTTAGACTGCTCTCCTTCGGAGCGCCCGGCAAACTCTGTTACGAGATCGGTCGCGCACTGGCCGACGCGGAGACCGAACTGCTTAGACTCGGAATCGATGTTCGCACAGCCCCGGATGAGGACGTGGCAGTCAGCGCCGATACCATGAAACTCGCCGCGAAACCGTTTCGGATCTTCACCCTGCTCGCTGGTCTGGTCGCAGCCTACTTGCCTCCGGACGTCCGGAAGTTCATCGACCGCCACCACGATCGTCTTCTAGCGGAGGCCAGACGTGTTAATTGACGAGATCAAGCGCGGTGTTGAGACGGTGTCCGATTCAGCCGGTCTCGATGTGCAGGAAGTGGACCGTATGGCAACGGCTATTGCCCAACAGGCTGTGTCGAGCGCGTCAGGCAGCCACGCCCTCACCCTCAATCCAACCTCTGGCCAGCTCATCTGGTGCGACCTCTTCAAGGCAATCACGGGAGCGGCCGGAGTGGCCGGCGTGGTCCTCACAGCGGTGGCCGGCGTTACCCTTCCCGCTACTCTGGCCGCGGTGGCCGCCCTCGGAAGTCTGCAGGGCGTCCGCAAACGCGCACCGAGTGGCAGCGGTCAGCTTGTGGTTGCACTGCTAGCTGCTCCCTCTCGAAAACTCCCCCGCAGCACGCTGGCGTCCGAAGTCAATCGGCCAGAAGATTTTGATCGCGCGATCGACTTCCTGGACCAAGTGGGGTGCGTACGCCTGGAGAGCGACGAGGTTGTGTTGATCGAAAAGATCGTGATTCGCTTCTAGTTTGTGCACAATCCGTCGCGAATGATAAATCTTGGCTGCCGTCACCGAAAGAATCTGCCGCACTGATAAACGTCAGCCGAAACGGCATCGGCGCCTATGGGAACGCATGCTGATCAGGTTTCCGCTCATGCCGCTCCGCGCGCCCCCATGCCGATGAGAGCGCATGCAACCTTGCCGTTTACATACAACCCACGTGGGGCCGATGATGGCGACCCAGCTGATGCCGAGCTCGCGGTGCTCACAACGTGATCGCAGGGCCACGCTGACAATAGCGGCAACTTAACCAGCTGGCTTGATGTGTAGTCAGTGATCAAGATGACCGAAAAGCGAGTTTTGGCATTATCTGCAATTCGAGCAGAGTGAAAGCATCGCGTTTAGGCGCGCCATGCGCCGCGAAAGTCGGAAGATGCTGCCGTGCATCTTCAGTTGAGTGTTGATCGTGCGGCGAATGGCGACATCTTCCAGCTCCATAAGTGGCTGGCGAGCGACCCACGGATCGCCGGGCGCGCTAGCCTTTCGATCCCGCAAGCGGATCCAGCCTCGGGTGCCATGGGGCCGCTAGAGGTCATCGACGTAGTACTAGGACGTAGCATCGACCTCTGTGCGCTCATTGTGGCATGTGCGGCGTGGCGTGAGGCCAAGCGCAATTCGGCAACGGTCACCATCGAGCGTCAGGGAATAAGGGCAGAGGTGACGGACGCAGAGCCTCGTTCCATTGAACAAATCACTGAGACGATCGGGTCCGATTGTCTCCCGTATGAAGACATGCCGGACAACTAAGCATGGCGCTGCTCGCCGACCCCACGCGTTCACGTGTGATTTTGCTTGGTGTCTCTCATTTTACACACCTCGGACCACTGCCGTCCGCGGCGTCCAGCGCCAAGGCCGTCCAAGACGTACTGACGGATCCCTCCATCTGGGGTATCGCCCGAGAGCACTGTCGGCTTCTGCCGAAGTCTTCTGACCAGGTGGCGGTATTAAATGCGCTACGGCACGCATCCAAGGAGGCCGACGACACTCTCGTCTTTTACTACGTAGGTCACGGGTTGATCGATACCCATGATGACAGGTTGCTGCTGGCTCTCCCTTCGTCCATACCAGGCCCCGAGGCGGCTTACACCTCGATTCCGTACGAACACATCCGTCGGGTTATCCACGAACGCACGGCCGCGAACAAGCGCTCGATCGTCGTACTCGACTGCTGCTACAGCGCGCGGGCAATGAGCGGTTACCAGTCCCCACCCTCTAACCCACTCGTTGATCGAGCCAACATTCGAGGGGTCTGCATTCTCACGGCATCCCACGCAAACGAACGCGCCGTTGCGCCCCCCAACGAGATGTACACCGCGTTCTCAGGCGAACTCCTGGACGTCCTACGCAATGGAAAACCCAACGGTCCGGAAAACCTGGACATGGAAACGCTATACCTCCACCTTCATGCATCTTTGGAGGCAAAGGGTCGCCCACTGCCGGAACTCTCAGCCCGAAACATAGGTGGCCAGATCGCGCTAGCACGTAACCGTGCCTTAACGACACCTAACGCCACACCGGTGGTCTCTTCTCTTGAGCGCATGCTAACGGACCCCCAATTTAGGCTCAGGCGGTCGAGACTGCCGCGAGGACGTCGTCACGCCCGAACCGGCGTATTTGTGACCGCCGCCATGCTTGCGTTGCTCTTGGCGGTGCTGGCCGGTACACAGTGGTTGGGCGATGATCAGAGGAACAGAACCGGTCGCGGGACGGATCGGGCTCCTCTGCCAACGGGAAGCGCACCCTCTGATACCACAAGTTCCCGGCCGAGGTCGGACGATCCCCACTCACCGGAGAGAGCAACTGCATCCGTAGGTCCAGAAGGGACGGTATCGGCGCCTTCGGTGCCAAGAAACCGTCTCATGGCGGCGGGACAAACCAGGTTCTCCGGCATAACGATTACGATCACGGGCGTGTGGGATCTCGAACAGTCGGTGAAGTTACAACTTCAAGCGAAGAATGGGTCGTCGGAACCATTTGAGATTTGGGGAATGTCCATCGTGGAGGCGCCAAATGGTCGACAACGTGATCGTGAGGGTATAGACGGAGGCGATTTCCCAGGTAGTCCGATGTCGCCCGTTGCTCCTTCTGCCCTGGTTAACGGAACTGTCATCTTCGCCAATGGTTCGCTTGGTGCCGACACATTGCAAATCATGCTCTCCATTCGGGTACGCCTCAATGGCGCGCCAATTGAAAGCAAAACGATTTCCGTTCAAGTGAGCCGGTAGGCGTGCGCGACGAGTGGCCGGCCGGAGTACCTGAAGTTGGTCAGTATGCGCTGTTCGCAACCGACGGCGAGGCTGCATACGAAGTTGCCCGACAGACGATGGGACCGCCGCGCACTTCCGGATAGGCCCGGACGGAGTGCTGCACGAGGTCGGACTCGACGAACTCTGATCGGCTGAGGTTCGTAACCGGTGAACTTGGTGCGCCGGCACGATTCAATCCGATCTTGGCGTCCGGATCTGCCGCGAGTCGATCGCTGCGGGCCGTAGCGGCACTGGGGTGGGGCGGCGTCCGCTCGTGCCGATGTGCGGGCGCCTGAGGTCGCTGGTCATCAGACGCCCGCGAGTTCATCGGCCGAATATGCACTCGATCAACCAGGAGACAACCGCTCGCACAAAGCCGCTCATCGCACCCTGGGCGGCTAGATTTCCCAGCTCCTGTCGTCGGCCAGGCAATCCTTGCGACCGTCCTCTTCCCATGGCCAATCCCGTCCTTCCGTCATGTGTCCCCCACCGAGTGATCCACTCGATGCTGCTGATGCAACATTGCGGCATAGGAGGGCATGCTTTACGGGTGCTAACAGGGAATGCCGAATTGCGTCAAGCGCTGACGACATGCAACGGGGAGCAACGCTCACGGACGCCTTCTTTACAAGATTTTACAAGTTCGGGATAATGCGCGGCGTGACTGATGGTGCCGGCAAGCCGCGGGATCCCGATCTTGATCCGATTTCGGTGCTGCGTAGAGAGCTGCGCATCCTTCATCGCCATGGCGGAGAGCCGAGCACTCGGCAGATTGCTCGGCAGACAAACGCCGCAATGAGTCACACGACGGCCAATGCTGTCATTCGCTGCGTGAAGTGCCCCCGCTGGGGTCAGTTGGAGCTTGTGGTGGAAGCCTTGGGCGGCGATGTGGAATACTTTCGCGGCCTGTGGATCAATGTCCGCAACAGTGAAGACCCACTCGACCTTCGCCCCCACGAGCGGGGGGTCGGTACGGAAGCGGAGAAAAACGATTCCTACGCCGGTGCCATGCCGGGCAGCGTTGGTGCGCACGACGCGAAGGCACCCTCAGGGATAGGCGAGGCGGCCAAGGTCAACCTGGAAAGAGTCTCCGTAATCCTCGCTGCGACCTCCACTACCGATCGGTGGGATGTCGCACTACCAATCGACGTGCCTGTCTTGAGTATTGTGAACAAGCTCCTCTCCGCGCCTGAACTTCCGTTTCGTTCGCCGGACCACCAAGTAAGAGCTGTGGAATACGAGCTCTTCTGGAAAGAGGGTGCACGCCAATTAGCGCATAGTGAGACATTGCGAGACGCGGGCGTTGGGGCTGGGGCAACCCTAATCATGTCTTCCTCGAGGAATTGACCACTGGTTGGACGGATACCAGCTTCTCTGCATCCTAATGCTCCCACTGGCCTTCGCGGAGCCTTCCGGATCTGCCGCTCCGGGGGCGCGGTATGCCAGCGACTGCTCGTGATGACGACAGAGACGCATGGTCCAGATCTGGCTGCCTTCCCCGCTTCCGACATCGGCGTCGTGTCGTCTGATCAACTCGTCCTGCGGGCGGTAGCCACTACCTCGCCGCGCACCCGGACACCAAACTGCCCTGACCTGCATCCGTCCTCGCGGACGGAAGCAGCAGGCCCACCTCACCGCCTGTCGGACGCACGCATTGAGCTCATTTCATCGTGACTGGCGCTGCTCTTCGATGAGTTGGAGGACGAAGATCGCGGCGAGGAGCGCGGTTGCTCGTTGGGGACAGCAGTGGAATGCGCTGTTGCCGCACATCGACGCGGTCGCCGCGCACATCGGCCCCGGCCACGACAACACCGACCTGCTCTACCTCGGTGATCGTGCGGCCATCTACCGCCTGCACCAAGGCCAGCTGGACCCGGCGATCACCCAATTCGAGGAGGTGCTCTCCGATCGGCGGCGGGTGCTCGGCGACAACCACCCCGACACCCTGACCTCCCGCAACAACCTCGCCGACGCCTACCGGGCGGCGAGGCGGGTGGCCGAGGCGATCACCCTGCACGAGCAGGTGCTATCCGACCGGCGGCGGGTGCTCGGCGACAACCACCCCGACACCCTGACCTCCCGCAACAACCTTGCTCTCTCCTACCGGTCGGCGGGGCGGTTGACGGAGGCGATCACGCTGCATGAGGAAGAACTTGGCGACTGCCGGCGGGTGCTCGGCGACGACCACCCCGATACCCTGACCTCCCGCCACAACCTCGCTCTCGCCTACCAGGCGGCGGGGCGGATGGCCGAGGCGATCACCATGTACGAGCAGGTCCTCACCGACTCCCGGCGGGTGCTCGGCGACGACCACCCCGACGCCCTGACCTCCCGCCACAACCTCGCCTACGCCTACCGGGCGGTGGGGAGGGTAGCCGAGGCGATCATCCTGCACGAAGAAGAACTCGCCGACTGCCGGCGGGTGCTCGGCGACGACCACCCCGATACCCTGACCTCCCGCCACAACCTCGCTCTCGCCTACCAGGCGGCGGGGCGGGCGGCCGAGGCGATCACCTTGTACGAGCAGGTCCTTACCGACCGGCGGCGGGTGCTCGGCGACAACCACCCCCACACCGCATTCACCGAAACCCAACTTCGCGCTGCTCGTGCACACTAACCTGTGCGACCGGCGCGGCATCCCTCTCGCCATCCTCATCTGTCGCTGGGTGCGCGGCGTCAGTGAAGGTAGAGCTCAGTTGGCCTCGTCGTGAGGGTACGGCCGCTTCCGCCTATGGGGCTCGCCGCATGGGCGAGCTGTCGATGCAGCTCAGCAAGGTGTCGCCTTGCGCATGGATCCCCGAGATAGGAGCGATCGGCCAACCAGGTCACTGCGACGTTCCCATCACGGGCGAGGACGCGAGCCTGCTCATCGGTCATTGGATGATGTTGGCACCGCGGTGTCTGAACGGGCCACTCACCAGTCCGGATCTGCCGCGCACCGCTCGGCAGACGGGGTAATCGCTGGCGGGCCGTATGACGGGGCGTGCCGTTCGGAGTGCGCCGAACGGTGCACCGCTGCTGGCAGGATCAGGGTCGGTGTCGGCTGTGCTATGGAAGGCAGGGTGTGGTGATGACACATGATCAGGGCGACGGCCGGCGCGGGGATCAGACGATCGCCCTCCATCCTTACGACGCGGCCTGGCCGGCCGACTTCGCCAGCGAGGCGAGCCTGCTCACCCGGGTCCTCACACCCTGGATCACCGGTGGTGTGCACCATGTCGGTAGTACAGCGGTGCCAGGCCTGGCCGCAAAGCCCGTCATCGACATCATGATCGGCGTAGGTGACCTGGACTCGACGCGACCCTGCATCGACCTGCTCGTCCCGCTTGACTACTGCTACGCACCGTACCGAGCCGACGTCATGCACTGGTTCTGCAAGCCGAGCCCTCAACGCCGTACCCATCACCTCCATCTTGTGCCCACCGGCTCCCAGCGGTTCACCGATGTCCTGGCCTTCCGCGACTACCTACGCGCCCACCCCGATGCACTCCAGGAGTACGAACACCTCAAGCAGCAGCTCGCCGGCCGCCATTCGCACGACCGCAACGCCTACACCGACGGCAAGAGTGCGATGGTCGCCGCCATCACCGACCGCGCACGTCGCTGGTCAGCTGAGCCCAACGAACCCTGACCGACACTCGACGCTGCCCATCGTCGACGAGCCGGAACCCCTGCCGCGATGCCGCTCGATCACGTGCGCGCTTCTGCCGCGGACAGCGCGGTTGTGCTGATCTGGCCGCTGAGCGCTCGTCCCCGGAATGATCGATAATGTAGATGGACCGGTGGCAGAGCCGGGTTATTGCAGCGCTTTGGGTCGGAAGCCGGGTGCGCACGGGCGGCTCGACAGCGTGTGGGGCCGCTGGCGCGCCATGCCCCACCGGGGGTTCGAATCCCCTTCGGTCCGCGGCTTCCTCTTCTGCCGCATGTTGAGCGTGGCGCCGTGTACGACTCGTGGCCGGATGTGGGCGGGTCGGTGTCGTCCACGGGTCCGCTGGCGCGTGGTCGACACTGGACAGGTGAGGTTGTTGATCGCCCGTAATCCGGACCCGGACTCCCGGCTGCCGTATCTGCTGCGTGTCCCGCTCGGTGCGGCCGGGTTAGTGTTCCGCACGTCGGGGACGTGGCCGCGGACGTCGGCGTTGTACTGCCATCCGGTGCCGGTCGAAGAATGGCCGGCGTCGCCGGAGCTGGTCGAGCAGGTACCGCTGCGGTCGTGTACCCGGCGGGGTGCGGCGATCGACCTGATCCTCGACCGCGGCCGGGAAACGCGTTCGCAGTTGGTGTTCACCACCGCCCGGGGCCGCGAGGTGGTGTTCTGGCAGTCGGCCCGCACCCGTAAACAGGCCCGGCCCGCCGTACGGACGCCAACGGCGCGGGCGGCCGGGATCGCCGGGTTAGAGATCGTCGTCGACGCGCACGAGCAGTACCCGTACCGGTTCGCCAAACAGCAGGTATCCACGGTGCGGCGGGCGGTTGCCGTGCGGGGACTACGGCCTGGTCGTCGACGGCAGGCTGGTGGCGTCGGTGGAACGCAAGTCGCTGCCCGACCTGGTGGCCAGCCTCACCGGCGGTAAGCTGCGGTACGCCCTGGCCGACCTCGCCGCCCTGCCCCGTGCCGCGGTCGTGGTCGAGGACCGCTATTCCCAAGTCTTCGCTCTAGACCGGGTCCGCCCTGCCGTCGTCGCTGACGGTCTGGCCGAGGTCCAGGTGCGGTTCCCGTCGGTGCCGATCGTATTCGCCGAGACCCGCCCGCTGGCCGAGGAATGGACCTACCGCTACCTCGCCGCCGCGCACGCCTGGGCACTCACCGAGGACGACGCCGTCACCCGGATCGGTCCCCGCCTCAGCGACCTCGACCGGGCACCGGCCGCGCCCGGCCCGTCGACCGCCGAGATCCGCGCCTGGGCCCGCGACCACGGCCTCGCCGTCTCCGACCGCGGCCGCCTACGCCCCGACATCCTCACCGCCTGGCACGCAGCCCACGGACAATGACCGCCACCCGCTCCGGCGGGGAGCGCCGCAATACGGTGACGGGGCGCAACTCGCCCGTTCGGATTGGTCTGCACGATGCCGAATGTCGACGACGCGTGAAAATTTCAGCCGTCGTTGACACCGAAGCGCGTGGTGCCCTGCGATGAGCGGCGCGATGCCGATCGGATACCAGAGTATGTCGGTCAGGTCGGCCCGGATGCCGAGCACGAACCAGGAAAGTGACTTTCGGCGTGCCGGTTCGGCCGTGCACGCCGGTCGACCGAAAAACACGTTGGGCACCAGGCCGATGCCATCGCATCGGCCGGTAGTGGACGCAGGCACGGCCCCAGCTCGGCCCTGCCTCGCTCAGGTCTGGTCGAGGCTCCACCAGCCGTCCGGCGCAAGCTCCGCAATGGGGATCGGCTGGTCAGTATGCAGCGCCGGCCGGTCCTCGTCGGCGCTGCGGCACTGGCGGAAGGTGCCGTCCGGGCCGAGGAGTTCGCGCAGGTGCCGGTCGATCTCGATCGACCAGGCGGACATTCCGGTGGGTTGGAGGCGGTGGGCTTCCCAGGAGCGCCACAGGAGTTCGAGCCGCCAGACGGCTTCGGCGTGACGCCACCACTGGGCGCACCAGCGCCAGGCGTGGTCGTCGACGCGCCAGCCGAAGGTCGGCAGGAACATGAGGTGGACCCACGTCTCCACATCGGGGTAGCGAAGCTCGGGCGCCGCAACTGTCGTGGTCTGACCGCCCTGGGCCGCCGACGGGTCGTCCGGCGTGGTCATCGCGTCCTCCGATGGATCGGGTCGCCGATGCGCGGCCGGGCCGGCATCGCGGCCGGATGGGCGGTCAACGCGTCCCGGGCCGGAGCAGCGAACGATTCGGCGGCGACCTGTGCCGCGGTCCGACCGTCCGCCCGGCCTGCGGCAGAGGCACTGTCGAGGACGGACTCGATGTGTCCGATCGATTCGGTCGACCAGCCCGCGTCCTCCAGGTGGCGTACCAGCCGGGTGCGTTCGACCGGGCCTGCAGAACGGGCGAGATCGGCCAGCGCCGTCTCGAGTTCCTCGCCGAGCCGGGTCAGCTCGCCCGCGGCGGGTCGGCGTCCGCCGTGTGGGCGGGCGGGGCTGTTGCCGCGCCAGGTGTAGGCGACGGCTTGGGCCATCGCCTCGCCGCGCTGGGTCCCGTCGGCGCGCGCCCGGTCGTAGAAGTTCATCAGTCCGGGTGCGCGTGCACGGAGGTCCGTTTCGGCCGCGGCGAGAACGGTGGCGGCCACCGGGTTGGTGTCGGCGTGCGGCGCGGCGGCGGCCCATTGCCGCGCGAGCTCCTGGAACTTCAGACCGGCGAGGTAGTCGCGAAGCCGCTGGGGGTCGTCGACGAAACGGGCCCATTCCCGGGCCCGCCGCGCCGACAGTTCGACCCTCTGCTGGTGAGCAGCCATCGCCTTCCGGGCCTCGTCCGCGATCCTCGCGGCCTGCCGCTCGCGACGGGCAGCAGCGGCGCGTCTGCTCTCCACGTGGAGCCGGGACCCAGCCTCGGCAAGGACCGCCAGGGCCATGATGCGTTCCAGCCCCTGCCGGGTGGCATCGCTCCACGGGTCGTGGTGTTCAGCGTCCATGACGGCCACCGTGCCCGACGGGGGTTGCCGGCACCGTTCGTGGCCGGTCGACGCCGACCGTCGTCAGCAATGCGGCCAGGTAACCGGCGGCCGATGCGACACGCGAGGACGTCACACTGCCGACGGTCCGCCGACGGTGCCGCGGTCGCCCGCGCGGCCATTGCTGACCGCGGCGAGGACGGCCCGCACCGTCCGATCCGACACCTGCACCCGCGCGGCAATTTCCTTCTGGGTGGCCGACGGTTCCGCCCGCCGCGCCTCCAGCACCGCTCGAACGGTCGCCGCCCCGACCCGAGGCACGTGCGGAACCGAATCCCCATCCTCCAACACCCGCACGGCTCGCTGTGACCGCGACGAAGGCCTGGCGAGTCGCCGGGCACCGGCCGGTCGAGCGGCCAACTCCGCACGGACCGCCTCCAGTTCCGCCCGCGCCCGTTCCGCTTCCGCCACCATTGCTTCCGCCTCCGCTCGCGCCGCCTCGACCGCTTCCGCTGCCGTTGCTTCCGCCTCCGCCCGAATCCGGCCAGCGTCAGCCTGGACCCGATCGGCGTGATCCCGGACTCGGACGACCTCGGCACGCAGGCGGTGCAGGTCCGCCCGCGCGAGCTCCGCGTCGGTCCGGAACCGTTCCGCCTCCGCCCGAGCTGCTTCCGCTTCCGCGCGGACGGAAGCAACCGCTTCCAGTTCCGCCGGCGTCGCCGGCCGGGTCCGTTCCGCCGCCCGCCACACCCGCTCGACCCGTACCCGGGCGGCGTCGAGGACCGCGTCGTCGGAGCGCATCGCCAACGACCGCAGCCGCATCTGGCACCAGCCACGTCGCCACGCCCACCGGGTGGAGTGCAGTCGGTGGGCCACCTTCGCCACCGTCCGTACCTGCCGCTCGCGATCCACCGTCGACAGGTCCGACACCCCCGGCCGCGCCAGACCGGCGGCGATCAGCAGCCGCCGAGGCGTCCACGTCCAGGTGATCGCATCCGGCGCACGCACGGCGCCATCGTCGGACAGGCCGACCCACCACTGGTAGGCCACCAGCAACGGGACCGCCAACCGCAGTCCCATCTCCACCACGCTGTCCCCCGCGACGGCCGCGATCAGCCCGGCCACGACGGCGATCAACCACACCGCCCGCCCATGCCGACCCGGCCGCCCAACTCGCACCTGCGACCGCTCCGCGCGGATCATCGCGGTGGCCATCATCGCCTCGAACAGGAAGAACCCGAACCCGGCAAACACCGGCGACAGCCCCAGCTTCTGCGTGGCGACCTCCCACATCGCCTCCCCAGACCAGGCGAACCCGACCAGGAACGACACCCGCGCCAGCCACGCATCCGGCCGGCCGGACCGCACCGCCCGCCGCACCAACCAGGCCAACGGCAGCACGCATACGGCCAGGCCGGCGATCAGCAGTTCCGCCACGTGGTCGCGGCACCAGGCCGCGACCACCCCGGCGTCCACGCCGGTCACCGTGACACCGCCACGCACTCAAGCAAGGGGACCCGCATCAGCCCGGCCCTTCCGAGAATCGACGATCGTGAACCTGGCGATGATGGGCGGCACCGGTTGACGAGACCGTTGACGCCGCCCGACCTTTCCGTCAACCGACATCGGCGACGTCGACCGTCTCCTCTTCGGCGTCGGCAGCAACCATCGCCGCGAGCTCGTCCCGGAACTGCACCTCAGCCTCGGCCAGCTCGTACCCGGCCGCCACCAACCGGTCCAGCCACGCCAACGCCGTCACCGGATCCCGCCGCCACCCCCGGCCGCTCTCCGCCGTCATCGCGAGGTTGTCCTCCAGCCCAGCGACCCACCGGGCAACCAGCAGCCGGCTCAGCCGATCCAGCTTCGCCCCCGCAGTGGCGGTCACGTTCCCGCCGGCGAGCGCGGTCACCAGGTGGGTGCTGCCCCGGTCGACGACGTCCGGATCCTCGACCACCGCCCGCAACGCGTCGACGAATAGCACCTTCGCCGCCTTGGCGCTGCCGTACGTCTCGGCCAGGAACCGGTGCCGGGTCCTGGCCGCGTCCGTCAACGCCTGCAGCCGCACCTTCGCCGCCACCCGGGCGGCCTCCTTCGCCGCCAGCTTCTCCGGCGACTCGTAGGAGCTGTAGGCCGTGCGCTTGAACCCCGCGGCGTCGGGGTCACGGCAGATCACCACCGCCGCCGGCGGGCTGCACGCGGTGTCGATGAACGTCGCGAACCGCTCATCGGTACGCACCGCGTCCGGATCCAGCCGAACCCCCGTCGCCGGGTCGATCAGGCTGGTCGCTGCAGCGGCGGCGCACTGGTACGGCCACCCCTTCGGCTTGGCCACGACCGCCACTCCGGCGTCGGCGAGTTCGGCCCGCAGGCTCTGCTCGGCCTTCGCGTCGCTACGGCGGCGACGTTCGTCGACGATCCGGTGCCGGATGCCCCACGGGCTGCCCGCGTCCTTCAGGATCCGGTCCATCGCCTTCGGGTCGTCGTCGAACTCGGCCAGCTCGGCCACATCCTCCAGCGACAGCCGACCAGCGTCCGCATGCGCCCGGACCGTCGCGGTCATCCGTCCCAGCCGCATCACCGCCTCCACATGCGCAACGGTCTTCCCCAAGCGGCGGCCGATCTCGGCCGCGTCCAGGTCGAACGCGGCCAGCTGGGCGTAGCCGGCGGCCTGCTCGCAGACGGTCAGCGGGGTCCGCTGGTCGGCGTCGTTCTCCACCAGCATCACCGCCACCTGCGACGCCGCCGCATCGGCGAGATCAGCCCGGACGACCCCCGGCACCGTCGCGGGCAGGTTCTCCGGCCACCGCCCACTGTCGAGCACCGCGACGGCGGCAGCCGCCCGGCGGTGTCCGGCCAGGATCCGGTAGCCGTCGGCGTCCGGGATCAGCGTCAGCGCCTGCACCACACCGTTGGCGGCGATGCTCGCCTCCAACTCCGTCAGATCGCCGAGATCGGTGCGCAGGTTCCCGGGATGGACGAGCAGGGACCTCGGATCAACATGCACCAACACTCCGGACGAAACCTCGGAGCCGGACCGCTCGACGAGCCGCAACGAACGAGAACGCGAAGCCATGACGAACCTCCTGACGGCGCGCAGCAGCGCACCCAGAACGGGAAGGAAGGCGGTTCTCGGATCACGGCAGGGGCTGAGCCACACCCACCGGACGAACCAGCCACAAATATACCATTTTCAACCGCCAGCAGCCAGCGTTTCCGCAGGTCAGAGGCTATGCAAGTCACCCGAGTCGTCGTCCGCAGAACGTCCGGGGGAGCAAGTTGTAGTGACCGGTTACCGGAATCCGCCGACCAGGCACGGTCGGCTCCACCGGCAACCGCAGTCGCCGACCCGGCGGGGTCAGCGAGAAGGGAGCGACCGCGACGGCAACGCCGCCGTCAACCCCTCACGGCCACCGTGAACTCCATGGAACCCGGCACAGGCGGCAAGGCGCCGAGAGGCATCGACCGCCGACACCTGTTCCCCGGCCGGCAGCGACGGATCAACCTGCGCCTCGACCCCGACGAGCACCACGACATCACCACCGCGGCGATCCGGGCAGGGCTCACCCCGAGCGGCTACTGCGCCGACGCCTCCCTCGCCGCCGCCCGCGGCACCACCCACCCCGCGCACCCGGTCGCCGGCGTGGACATCACCTGGGCCGAACTCGCCTCTCTGCAACGCGACCTGTTCGCCGCCCGGACCGCCGCCACCGACCTCGCAGCGATGCTCGGCAAGGCGACCGACGCCATCAACACCGTCGACCAGGCACCACCGTGGCTCGGCGACGCCGTCCACCACGCCGAGGCCGCCCTCGGCCGTATCGACTCCGTCGTCGACCGCATCGACCAACGACTCCGATGATCCCCGCCATCCACGACCGGGGCCGTAACGTCCACGGCCTCGTCGCCTACCTGTACGGACCCGGCCGCCGCGAAGAACACCGCAACCCCCACCTCATCGCCGCCTGGACCGGCCCACAACAGCTCCCCTGGCTGGAACCAACCTGCGACTCGAACGGACGGCACGACGTCACCCGCCTCGCCCGACTGCTCCGCCAGCCCGTCAACGCCGCCGCCCACCCACCACCGCTGACCGTGTGGCACACCTCGATCCGCAACCACATCACCGACCGCCCGCTGACCGACGAGCAGTGGGCCCACATCGCCGCCGAGATCATGAACGCCGTCGGTCTGGCACCACACGGCGATCCCAACGCCGTCCGCTGGGCCGCCATCCGCCACGCCGAAGACCACATCCACCTCGTCGCCACCCTCGTCCGCCAGGACGGTGCCACCGCCTGGGCATGGAACGAGCGCTACAACGCACAGGCCGCCGCCCGACGCCTCGAACGCGAGTTCGGCCTCTACCGCGTCGGCCCCGCCGACCACACTGCACACCGCTACCCGGGAGCCGCCGAGCAGAACAAGACGCGCCGCCTCGGCCACCGCGACGTCCCCCGCGACCGGCTACGCCGCGAGGTACGCGCCGCCGTGGCCGCTGCCACCGACGAACGTTCCTTTGTCACCGCCCTGCAGGCCGCCGGCGTCCTCGTCCGGCTCCGGCACAGCACCACCAACCCGGGCGACGTCACCGGCTACGCCGTCGGACTCCCACATCACTGCACCGCGGCCGGCGACACCATCTGGTACGGCGGCGGCCGCCTGGCTCCCGATCTGACACTGCCCCGACTACGGCAACGATGGGGCCGCCCTGTGCCGAACCGACCAGCCACCAACCGCGGCCTACTCGAGAATGTCCGAGACGCCCTCGTCGCCGCCCGGCAGGACATGGCGACCTGGTCCGACATCGATCCGGACCGGGCGGCGGCAACAGCCGTCCACGGGTCGGATGTCCTGTCAGCCCTCTCTGCAATGGCCGGCCGTGGTCAACTGACCAGAGCGAGCGATCTCCTCGATCGAGCCGCGCGGGCGGGATGTCGAGACCGCACGCCGTACACCCTCGTGGGGGCCAATCTTCGCTCCGTCGGTCGTCTCCTGTCGTCGGTTGGACGCCTCAGGATGGCAAGGGAGACCCGATCGCTGCTCGAAATGCTCGAAATGGTCGCGGCTTTCGCCGACACCCTCGCGGCCCTTCGACGAGCTCAGATACGGCTACATCAAGCCAACGCGGCCCATGCCGCTGCGGTCGAACTGCGGACGGTGGCGACTCGGATGTCGGCGCAGTACTTCCTGCAACCGCCCCTACCGATCGCAGCCGGTTGGCCGAACATCGGTGGCCAGCCGGCTCATCGGCGGCCCCGCCGCTGATCGGACACAGGGAACCTCCTGCGCATTAGGACGAGGTAGCCCACTCGCCACCGATAAGCACGCGTGGGCGGCAACGCGCCAGAACCTGATGGCAGCCCTCGCGTCAACGGTGGTGGCTCACGGTAGGCGAAAAACTCTCAGGACTCAGAGGGATGGGTACATGAACGATCATGAGTCGAACTCCGGTCGCCGCGCATCGTTTGCCGATCGAGCCAAGTCGACGATTTCCTCCTCGGCGTCCGCTACCGAACCTGATCCCCTGCTGTCGGTCGACCAAGTGGCCCGCTGGCTCGGCAAGCCGAAGGCAACCTTGTACGCATGGCGCAGTCGAGGCCTCGGCCCGCGAGCGATCCGGGTTGGCAACGTATTGCGCTACAGACGCAGCGAGGTCGAGGGCTGGCTAGACGCCAACACCGACGATCGACGCTGAGCGTGATCACGCAGCGCCGCGGTATTCGGAAGGCGTACGAGCGACGTGTAGACCTGCGTGCGAACTGCACGCCGGGTACCTACGGCTCGCCGCGAGCGATGCAGACGGTGGCGAGCAAATGCGTGGGTCGCTCGATGTACTGGGGCCAGTTCGGCAAGGATAGGGCGTCAAATACGAACCGAAGTCAACGAGTTGCCGGTTCAAGTTCTCGGCAGCACGGTTGCTGCCCTGCGGGGTTAGCACCTCAAGCCTTCCGACCTCTATCCCGTCCGGCCTTTGGCTTAACTGCGCCTGCACCTGGGCGTTCGTGTCTGGGCATGGCGCAGGTTGGTGCCTCTGTTGCCTCCCGTCAGCGCCTTCGGGCCGCTGCTTGGAGCAGCCGCCCACGCCCCACGCCGGTTCCTGTCAGTTGATCGACATGGTCGGGGCATAGGTGGTGCCGAGGTGCTCGTACACAACGGTTGGTGGCATGAGGTTCCAGTGGTGGCCGAGCATCAGTGCCGCGCCTTGGGGTGCGGCGAAGAACAGATGGAGCCGTGGTGCGTTCATCCGCTTGATGGCCTCGCGGATGCGAGTTCGCGCTGTGTGTGCCCAGCCGACGGCGAACGCCGCGTCGGGAACGGAGGTTTGACTGGGGCCGCCGGCGGGCCCGAGCGCTAGCAATTCGCGGACCGGGACGGTGATGCTGCGTAGGTAGTCCGTCACGTCGGTGGCAATCGGGTGGGTGAGTGCGACCGCGACGGCGAGGTCTGGGCCTTGCCCGAGTACGACGTGGCCGACTTCCTTGGCTTCGACGTCGGCTGGTGGGGTGTCGCTGCGCCATTCGACGATGCCCTGGTCGGTCGACACTACCCATCCTCGGGTGCCGGGAAGTCGTACTCCGGTTGCGAACCACATGGGCAGTCGCATCGCGCCTATGATGTGGACGCGGCGGATGCCAAATGCTTCAAGTTCGTCGGTCGCCTTTTTCAGTGAGGGCATGACGACGGCTTGCCAGTCGTCGGGGTTGCAGAGCTGGCGCCGCTCCCGGTCGGTGTCGCCCTTGTAGCGGTCGACGAAGTCGAGCGTGATGGCGGGTTGCAGGCTGTGGGCGGGGCGGTCGATGGCGTGGACCGCGAAGATGAGCGTGCCGGTGCGGGCGAGGAGGTCGGCGTCGGCCATCTGTTGCCGGATACCGTTTCGGGTCTGCGGACCGGCGCCGGTCTTGACCCATTCGCGAACGAGGTCGCGGCCGCGGATGACGGCGTCGTCATCGGTGCGGAGGCCGGCGGCGCGCATGGCGTCGCGGGCCTGTCGGAACCAGGACGTTTCGCTGCCCTCGTGGTGTAGTTCGAACTCGGCGAGGAAGTTCAACAGTTCGGCCTCGGTGATGCCGAGGTGGGCGGCCCATGCCTTGCGCTGCGTGCCGGCGGCACTGCGTGGGCCCTTGAGTTGGAGGACGCGTGCGACGGTGTTGCTGTGCTTGTCGCGCAGTTTGAGGATGGGGTCCCTGGGGTCGAAGGCCCGGTTGGTGATCAGTCGGAACTGTGGGCGGGGAGTCTCGTGCCGGTGCGCCGCCCAGGTGGTGTGGAAGTGCTGAAGGGGGCTTTTGCCGTTGGTGGCGGTCGCGGTCGTGAGCCACGCGGCATCGACGATGGTCTCGTCGGTGTTCGAGCTCTTGATCTGGTCGTAGCAGTCAGGTCCGGCGTGCCGCAGGACAACGATGTCGTCGAACGCGCCACCGGCGGTGTCTTCGATGCTGACGGAGATGATGTCGGGATCGATGAGGGCTTGGCAGGCCCAGTACCAGCCGATGATGTGCTGGTAGTCGTCGCCACGGAGGGCTGCGGCGCGGGCGGGCACGGTCACGGGCTGATCCTTCATGGGCTCGATCGTGAGGCGAACGGGACGGATGCGTCCCGCGTGGGCTGCTCGAGTGTCGAGGCTCCCGTCAGGTAGGGCCACGATGAGCGCGGTCGGCTGGGGATACTGACGGGACGCGCGGAGTAACGCCGCTTCGTCCGTGGGGCTCGCGCCTACCGGGGCGGGGTGTGTGTGCCAGTCGCCGACGTAGCCGATGCGCGGATCGGCGGAGGCGGCACGGGCCTGGTCCAGTGCGTGCTGCGCGGCGAGTTGGTGACGTGTCCAGGCGGTGGAGGTGGCGTCCGGGTCAGGCACTTCAATGGCACAGCGGACGATGATGTCGTCGTGGTCCCACCAGCCCAGCAGCAGGCCGCCGCGTTCTCGGTGGGCCGCTGGCTGCGCATGCCGCTGCAATGCTTCGGCGACCTCGGCTACTACGCGGACTTCTATCCGCCGGCGGCGACCGGTCACGGGGTGCTGCCCGTGTGCATGCCAAGCACATCGTAGGGCGGCTCCTGCGGGATGAGGACGTCGAGCAGGGTCGCAGGTAGTGCGCAGCCCAGGGTCAGCTCGTCAATCGCTACCCGGCAGGTCAATTGGGCGGCTGCTACGACCGCAGCGGGCGGGGTCACCGACACCGGTTCGTCGCAGCCGTGTTCCCGGCCGAGGTCGAACGCAGTCGACGGCGGTAGCGGGTCCAGGTGCTGTTCGTCGCCGCGTCGCGGGAAACGGTCGACCCGGACGACGCCGCCCTGCCGTTGTACGCACACCGATACAACCGGGTGGGCGATCTGGCTGCTTGCCCACGCGAGCAGCGCGGTGGCGCGCTGATTGGCCGTGGCGTCGATGATCAGGTGGTGGTCGCGGATCACTCTGATCGCCTGCTCGGGGGTAGACAGCCGGTCACGCTGATAGTCGACGCCGGAAACGTCGAAGCCGAGCCCGGCCAGCTTGGCTTTCACTGCGGCGGCCTTCGGATAGCCGACCATGGCCTCGCCTGCGAGGTGCCTGACCAGGTTGCCGGGACGCAGCAGTTGCGGGTCGATCAGGGTCATTCGGCGGACTCCGTGCCTGAACAGCAGGTCGGCGACGAAGGACCCGACTGCTCCCACACCGATCACCGCGACCCGCCGATCCGCAAGGTCGAACGCGGTGCTGCCGGCGCGCAGCATCCGGGTCGCGACGCTGGTATCGGCGCTTTCGCAGGCACGCACCTCATATCCGTTTCCCCGAAGGGCTGGGGCCACGGCAAGAGCGAGCACGCCGTCGGCGTCGGCCCGCCGGTACCGCAGGATCACGAACTCGACCACACCGATCGACACCAGTCGCCGGACCTCGCTCGTGTCCGAGCCCAGCACGGCGCACAGCGTGTCCCAGTCGGCGATCACCCTGTCGACCTGCCCGATATCAGCTACCCACGCCAGACGCCGCTGCTTCCGGCCGACCCTCGGCCGGCGGCGATGGTTGCGCCGCCCACCTCCCTGCTTATTCACCCGCCACCGACTCGGCGGCCGCTGCGGTTCGCCGCTGACCGTGACCCGCTGACCGCCAGCGTCGGTGAACGTGCGCACGCAACCGCGTGTGGCGACGAGTATGTCGCGGTCGTAGAGCACCATGCGGGAGTCGGGCTGCAGATACCGTTCCAGGTCGCAGTCGTCGTCGCCTGGCCAGCCCGCAGCAGTCTCGGCCAGCCAGCCCGCCACACGTGCCAGGAGCTGGGCCGGTTCGGACCAGGGTGCGTCATCGACGGCGACATCTGCTCCCCACAGGCACAGGGCACCGTCTCGTTCACGGTGGAAGGTCAGCTCCAACTCCGCGCCGGGATCCAGAATCCGGACCCGGGGCGGGGTGAACGGGAACGACTCGGTGGCGGTCACCTCGATGGTGGCGGTGACCGTCTGGCCGTCGGGGTGTAACCAGCGCACCGGTCCGTGCAGCGTGGCCCCGTCGTCGGAGAAACCAGCCGTGCCGAGCGCGGCGCGCCAGGCGTCGCGCTCGGCGGCGAGGCCAGCGTCCCAGGCGCGGGTCACGCGAAGCGGTCGCTGCCGGCCGGCACCTGCGCGGCGCCGCCAACCACACCGGCGGTTGCCCGGTTGGCCGCCGCGCGGCGACTACCGTCGGCGTTGCAGTAGTCCGGCAACGGGAACACCTGACTGCCGGTGCTGGTCTTGCCCAACAGCTTCCGCCACCGCGCCGCCGCCCGGCACGGATCTTCCTCGTCCAAGGCGTTACGGGCGAGGGTAGCCGCGGCGGCGATCTGCTTCGTGGCGGCGGCAAGGTCCGCGGCAGTCGCCTTCGTGCTGATCTTCTTGCCGGGCAGCGTCGGGTCGTCCAGGCCGTCGGCGGCGACGGCGGGCAACATGTCGGCGATGGCTTCCAGGGTCACCGTCAGGTACTCCGCGTGGCTGGACGCGTTGGGCTGCTCGTTCCGGAAGGCCCAGTAGGTCATGATCTCGAAGAAGAAGCCGCCGGGCTGGTCGGTCACCCAGATCCGGCGCACCTGCCGGATGAGCTTGACCGTCGGCACGTAGATCCCGGCTTTGTTGAGCGTGAACGACTTGTTCGCGGCCGTGGTCAGGTCGTTGAGCCTGGTGGGGTTGGTCTCGACCCAGCGGGCCCGCTCATTGGGTCGATTGGGGATTTCCCAATGTTTTCCGCGCGGGCGTGCCGGAACCGCGTCGACGCAAAGGTCGAAGTCCGGGAACTCAACCTTGAACGAGCGGTGCTGCCGCTCCACCCGGTCGCCGTACTCGGCGCGGAGCGCGTTCTCGAACAGACCCATGGCCCTACCAGGCGCGAGCGTGTCGTCGGCGGCGGTCAGCCGGCCGAACACATCTACGTCTTTGACTCGCCGGATCGACACCTCACGGGCATACGAGCCGATCAGCACCGGGCTGATACCCAGCGCCTGCAGCTTGGCGTCGCTGGTCAGCACCTTGCTGACCTCGGCGTGGGCCTGGGCCGCGTGTTTCTCGTCCACGGCTGGCTGAATGTTCGACAGCGCATCCCGAAAATTCGTAGGCAGCGTCGCCATACGATTCCCCCTCTTGATCGAAATCCTCGCTGCTGATCTGGTGTCGTCGGGCTCGGTTCCCCCCAGAGCCCGCCAGCGCGTCAACAGTCGGCAGAACGCTACACCCGAGGTACGACAGACTCGGATAGGCGACCTCGATGCCGAAGCGCCGGCGCACGAGGAGCCGAACTGTGCCCGGCGACGATGATCAAAGGCGTCCTGAGTATCGCGGCGCAACGACGGCTAATTAGTGCTGTGACCACAAACGTTGGCTGGGTTGCCATCTGTGCGGCCGGCCCACGTCTCACATCCACGCTCGGCTGAGGCCGAGTTCCGAGCCGCGCCCCATTTGGGGCGTTGGAGGGCAGTGATGGCCACGGCGTCGCCGGTCTGCAGCTCGCCCCCGCCCGATCCCCGCCTGATCGCGGCCGGGTTCATGCGGTGCCGCGGCCCAGATCGAGTCGAACTACGACGAGTCCACGAGCCGGGTCGTGCATCATGGGCCACAGGTGGGCCGGCCAGTTCGGCGTCCTCGCCGCCACGATGCCGATCCCTACAGCCACCTCCTGTGGTAGCAGCGCGCCAAGCAGAAGACTGGACCCGTCGGCGACATCGGCCCGGTCCCGGATCCAGGCGGCGGCGGAAGCGACCACGGCCGGAAATTCGACCCAGTCAATGGTTTGGCCAACCGGCTGGTAGACCCATTCGTGGACCGTCGCCAGAGCGTCGCCGGGGAGGTTAAGCGTCGCACCGTCGGTCACCGATAGGGTGGGAGTGCCGCCGTGCGGCTCACTGGGCAGCGGGCCGAACGGGAGGTCGGAGGTCCGCAGGAGCAGAACGACGACCGGCGGCCCCGCCCCGGCCGGCTCGACCCGCAGCCGAACGGGGTACTCGCGAACAGTGATGGTGCCCGCCGGTGGCTGCTGGGTGCCACCCGGATCGCCGAAGGTGTGGCCCGGATCCGTGAACGCGACGGCTCGCACAGTTCCCCGGCGGCCGAAGCTCGGCCGGGCCCGGACCTGTAAGTTCAGGCTCCGGTTCCGGTTGTGTGTGCGAAGCCCGAAGGCGAGGGCGACCGGCCAGGGCGCCCACATATACAGCGCGTTCGGCGTGGTCGGATCGTCGTTGATGTAAACGACCCGGAACGAGTGGACGAGGTCGGTCAGGCGTTCGCCCCATAGCGCGGCGCGGTGGTCGAACGCCCATTCCCAGTCACCCCGCAGCCGGGCAGGGCCGGGTACCTCCCGCACCGCGGCGAACTGCGACCTGATGGCCGCAGTGAACGCGCGCTTGTCTTCGGGGTCCCAGCCGGGGGCGGTTTCCTCAACGATGTAGGCGGTACCGCGCCGGTGCAGGAGCGTGTTGCGCAGCCACCACATCCCGGCGCCGGCGACCAGGAAGACCATCGCGACGACCGTGAAGCCGACCAACCATGGCAACCGGGGGTTACCCGCCCACCCCTCCGCCGCGAGGTCGGGAACCACCCCGAAGGCCACGCTCAGGCTCGCCATGCCGATTGTGAACGCGACCGCGATGATCCACTCTCGGGTCACCAGCCGGCCCGGCAGCGCAATGAGCCACCACCACACCCGCGTACGGGCGTCGGGCCTGCGTTGCGCTCCGGCCGCGGTCATGACTTTGTTTCGAACGGTTTGAGCGCTTCGTCTCCGCAGGTCGGGCACTCCGGTCGCGAAACGATCTCGCCGGCCGCGGGCAACCAATGCACTTGCCCCGGGTAGAGGTCGAACGGCACGGGTGCGGTGCGGTCGATCTGGAGACCGATCAACGCCCAGTCCTTCTGGAAGACCTGATGATGGTGGCCGGCCTCCTCCAGCAGCGTCCCGACCGCGAGCTTTGCCGCGAGGCCCCCGACAAGTTCGAGATCCGAACCGACTGCAGTCATCGGACGGTGGGGGTCCCCGGTGCCGTAGTCGGCGTCCTGCTGCGGCTCGGGGTCGATCGTCCCGTGCTCGGCAAGCAGCGTCCGCACACACAGCAGGCAGCCGGTGCCCGGCCAGGGGCGTACCCGGAGCACCTCTCCCACGCTGCCGTCGCGCAGGACGGACGCGAATACGGACGTGCACTCGGCCCGCCGGGCGAGATGGTTGACGCTGCGCCGGGACGCAACACCGTCGGCCGCGCACAGCACGAGGGCGGACTCGCGCAGCAGCGGGCGCATGACGTCCGCGGCGTAGACGGTGTGGAGCCTCAGCGCGTTGACCCGCGTCGCCGGCCACCGAGTGAGGATGACGTCGCGCACCGCATCGACTTTATACCGGCCGACATCCCAACGCGTGCACTGGTGCCGCACGAGATTGTGCGACAGGAGCCGGTCGGGGTCTACGAGGACGAGGTCACGGACTCCGTACCGGGCCAGGGCGAGGGCAGCCGCGCTACCGATACTGCCGAGACCCACGACAACCACGCGCTGGTCGAGGTCCCCGAACGGCCAGTGCCGGCCGAGATCCTCGATCGGATCGGCCTCGATCGGCCGCAGCACCTCGACGCCCAGGAGGGCCGCTTGGTCGCCAACGATCAGCCACGCGACCCAGTTTCTCGCGGCCCTATTCTCGGCGTCGGGCGACCATGTCACCAGGACCCACGCTTCGGCCTCCCACAGCCGCTCGGGAAGCCCGGCCAGGGATGGGCGAAGGAGGCGGGTCGCAAGCCGCCCGTTCTGCGCGTCGGTCACGTCGAGGGCCTCGTCCACCCAGGAACCGCCCCGTGCCCAGCCACCCGGCCAGCGCGAGCGCACCAGGGTGGTGGCGTGTAGCTCGGTACCCGGCTCGTCGAGCACCATTTCGGTGTCGCCGTCGGAGGTCCCGACTACCCCGAAGACCCGGTTCGGCCCGTCGACGGCGATGACAGCCTCACCCCACGTCGCCGTGGCAGCCGCGATCCGAGCCGCCGATCCGCTGGTGAGCACGACCAACAAGGAGGCGCTCACCCGACCGGTTGCGTGCAGTGGTCGACGAGGCGGTCAAGCTCCGGATCGCGGTCGATCCCTCGGTCGGGCATCCGCTCGATACGCCCGCGCCTCATCAGGCGGTACTCGAGGTACCAGCCGCTGATCTTCGGTATCAGGTCGGCGACGAGCGTGGTGGGGTCCCACCACGCGGTTCCCCGGAACAGGCAGAGCGATCCGATGGGCGCGAGGTGCCAGTCAGGATCGCCCAACGTGTCAGGAAAAAGCGGCACCTTCGGAAAGACCAGAGGGAAAAGCATCGGATGTGCAGGCTTCAAATTGATCTCGACGTGCAGCAGTTTGCCCTCGACCAGCTCGCCCAGGCAGCGTGGTTCCTCGCGGTCGAACGGCCACAACGGCACCTCGCCCTGCCACCCGCCGGCACCCGCGGTGTCCCACAAGAGGCCGGGAGCGGCCACTTCCATCGCTGCGAGTTCGGCCGCGAGCCGTCGCGGATCGTCCTCCCACCAGGTGATGACCGGCGGCCGCGTAGTGGTCATCCGGCGGGATCGTCGGGTCGCGGCGCCGCTGGGGCGTACACCGGGCTGGCGGTCGGAACGCCTTTGCGATGGCCGCCCGGGTTTCCCAGGGAAACCCCGCCGGAGCGGGCGACGGATGACACTCTCGGCTGCCCCGCCTCACGGTGGCCACGGCCACCGGACTGCGGTCCTCCCTCAGTGGGACGTGTGGGGTTACGAGGGGCGCCGCTGCTCCACGGACCGGCCGGGTTCGCACCTGGGAATCCGCCACCGGGACGGTCTGTCGGCCCGCCGTTCGGACCCCACTTCGGACCGTCCTCAGGACCGCCGCGAGGACCCTGTGGGCCCTCGTCTGGGCTGTCGCCGCCCGTCCGGCCCTGACCGGGCGGGGGTTCCCGGGCTTCGTGCGGACCCTCCGAGTGTTGGAACCGCTGGTTCCAATCATGCGGAGCGTCGCGGAACTCGGGCCCGGTGCGGTGCATCTCAGCCCACCACAGATCGATCAGGTAGTCGCTCCAATCGCGGGAGGGCCTGGGAAACCGTTTGCCGAAGATCTTGCGCAGGAAATGGATTGCGATGTCGTCGCCGAATTCGTGGCCTGACTTCTCCCACTCGACCGCGTTCGCGGCCAGGTCGGCCATTTTCAGGAACTCCCCGCGGGCCTTGCGCCGCTTGATGCCGGGCTCGATCTCGCCGCAGCGCCCCGATGGATCCCGGACGCCCTTCATGATCTGCGCCGCAGCCGCCGTGAAGAACCCTCGCAACGCCTCGGCCCGCGACATCGACCCGAACAGCGGTGGCCGCGGTATGCACTTCAGCGCCAGCACCTCCATCGCCAGCGACGAGAAGCCCAGTTCCGGGTGCTCCTTCGCCCAGTGTTTGAGGAGGCGGACCAACGCCGTGTAGTGCGGCCATTCCCGCTGGCGCCGGGCAGTCTCCGCGATCAGGTATTCCGGGTCGACCGTGGCCCATTGGCGGTCGTGAGCTTCGGGCACCCGGAGCGCCGACCCGTCACGAATGGCGGGCATGACCTCGACCGCGAAGCCTGGAAACAGGATCTCGTCGATGACGAACTTGCCGTCCAGACGGCACTTGACCACATGGTTACGCGGCTCGGTGTCCCAGACGTAGGAGAACCCGTACCGCTCGCTCAGATGGCTCTTGATCGCCTGCTGAACGTGGTCGAGCGCCTCCTGGGCCGTGCCCGAGCCGTTTCCCCAGGTCGGTTGCTGATCCGCGGGGAACACCACGATGAGGTCGACGTCGTGGATCGGGCCGAGCGAGGTTCCGCGGGCCCAGGACCCGGACGGCACCACCTTGACGCCCGGTCCGAGCCCTTCAAGGATCTCAGTGAAGTGGGCCACGCGCTTTGCGGCCGTCGCCGCCTGGCTGGAAGTCGGCGAGATCCTCTCATCGATCGTGTCGAACGCTTCGTCGACCTTCACGGGTCACCTCGTGGGCAGCTGGAACGCGAAGCTGATGCCTTAGGGTAACCATTCGCATTACGAAGAGCACGTTTTTGATCACCTATCGTGGATTCCATGACGGGCGGCGAGTCGTCGGAGAGCTTGATAGAAGCGGCTCTGCGGGACATCGCCGACCGCGACTGGACCCGCGCGATCGCTCGTTTTGACGCCTACCTCGCCGTGGATCCCGAGCGAATCGACGCACTCCTCCATCTCGTCCGGTGTCACCTGGAGGTCGGCGAGTACGGGCAGGCGAGGAAGCGCGGCGAGGTCGCCCGGCAACTGGCCGAACCGGGGCCATGGGCCGACGCCTGTCAGCGGCTCCTGGCCCGCTGCGGTGAACCCTGGTCGGACCGGCAGATGGTGGTGGTCTGGAAAGCGTTGCGGCGCCGGAACTTCGACCGCGCCCGACACGTGCTCGAACGCCTTGTCTCGCACCGGCCGGACGACGTCCTTGCCCGGGACTCGTTGATCTACACCGCCGACCGCGTGGCGGGCGATGGCCTCCGCGCTCCGCGACCGCCGTCCGATGTGCCGTCCCAGGCCGCCATCGACCGGGTCGTCGAATGGGTTCTGCGGCCCCGGTTCGACGAGGCCGTCAACGCGCTACGGGCCGGTGACCTCACCCGCGCGTACAACCTGCTCCATTGGATCGAACGGTTCGACGAGCGCGGAACCCGAGCGGCCTACCTTCTGGCCCAGGTGCACCACGGTTACCTCGCACGGATTGATCTCGCCGGTGTCGACGACGCCGTCCTCGACGGTCTGATGGACCACCTGCGCAGGGCATCGACGCACGTCGAACACGCCGGGAACTCTGCCGGTCTTCGCCAGCAGGTCGAGCAGCTACGCTCCACGACGGCCCTGCGACAGGGTCAGATCTACGCGGTGCGCTGCGATATCTCCTTCCAACGGATCCACAGGAAGTACGTGGAGTGCAGGACCCGGTACCTGGGCCATCCGTTGTCCGACTATGAGTTCGATGGCGCACGGACACACGTCTACCGGTTGTATCCGGCCGTGTCCGCGCATCTGAGCAACTGCCCGACGAATAGTCCCCACCACGCTCGACTTCGGCAGATCGAGTTGCACCTCGCCATGCTCAAGCGTCAATTCGTGTCGGGTCAGTGACGCCCCGTCGTGCTCAGCACCTCCGCCATCCCCAGACGGCCGGCTCCGTACCCTCGCGATAAGTGTTGTTGACCGTGCGTAGGTCGACAAGTTCAGCCGGCTCACGATCGCCTGCCCGACCTCCGTCGGCGGCCAGTCGGAGCGATCTGGCTTTCGCGATCAACGGCCGCGTACCTTGGCCGCGCCGAACACCGGCGTGTGGGCGCCCACGCATGAGTCGAGCAGTGTGTGCGCCAGGCCCCTCGTCAGCTGGCTTCGGGCTCACGGTCGAGCGCCGGCTGAGCTGCTCGCGGATGTTTCCGGCCCTCGACCGACCCGGGTCTGCCGGCCACGGCGTTCAGTGGGCAGGTTCCGGTTCGAGGAGGCGTACTGTCCCTCGGCGATCTTGTAATACATGCCTTCGACCCGGCAGGCGGCGGAGCTGACCGCGGCGGCGATGGTGGGGTGTCGGTGGAGTTGGTGACGGCGCTGCGGATGTGGCTGATCGTGTCCAAGGAGACTGGACGCTCAACTTCCGAGCGTGATCGATGAGCGGGGTCAGGGGCTCGATGACGGACTGTAGGCCAAGTCCCGCCACCGGCACCTGGGCACCCTCGGCCGCTACATGCCACTCGGCGGGCAACCTCCGCCCGGATCATCGCCGAGAACGACGAGCAAGGTTTGAGGGGTTCCGATCGCACTCCGACCGGGCTGTCTCGGCGAGGTCATCCAGACCCGCGTAACCAAGTCGCTCGATCGGCAGGCCTAGGACGTGTCTCGAAGTGATGGCTGCGTCTGGCCTGGGTGTTGGTGGTTGTCGGCGTGTCGGTGATCGATATGTGACGAGGTCTCCGGTAGATGGTTCAGCGACCAAGCAGAACCTGAATAACCGGAGACCTCGTGGACACCATAGCGGTGACGAGGCGGTTCGACCTGACCGACGCCCAGTGGGCGCGGCTGGCGCCGCTGTTGCCGGAACCGAAGCGGGCGGGTCGGCCGTCGAAGTGGACGAAACGGCAGCTGATCGATGGGATCCGGTGGCGGGTGCGGGTAGGTGCGCCGTGGCGGGACGTGCCGGAATGCTACGGCTCGTGGCAGTCGGTGTATGCGTTGTTCCGGCGGTGGCAGCGGGCCGGGATCTGGCAGCAGATCCTGACCGCGTTGCAGGCCCGGGCCGACGCCGCCGGTCTGATCACCTGGGACGTCAGCGTGGACTCCACGATCGCCCGGGCGCACCAGCACGCCGCTGGCGCCCGCCGCGACGGTGCCGGGCAGAAGGAGCCGCCCGGCGGGGCCGGCGAGGAACCGGCCGACCATGCGTTGGGCCGCTCCCGGGGCGGGTGGACGACCAAGCTTCATCTGTCCTGCGAGCAGGGCCAGAAACCACTGTCGATGGTGCTGACCGCCGGGCAACGCGGTGACAGCCCGCAGTTCGCCGTTGTGCTGGACCGCATCCGCGTCCCTCGTCCCGCAGGTGGCCGGCCCCGGACCACACCCGATCGGGTCATCGCCGACAAGGCGTACACGTCCAAGGCCAACCGCACCTACCTGCGAAGGCGTGGAATCAAGGCGACCATCCCGTCCAAGGCCGACCAGGACGCCCACCGACGGACGAAGGGATCCAAGGGCGGCCGGCCACCTGTGTGCGATCCCGACATCTACAAACAGCGGCACGCCGTCGAATGCGGCATCAACCGACTCAAGCGCCACCGCGCCGCCGGCACCCGCTACGACAAGCTCGCCGTCCGCTACGAAGCCACCTTCCACATAACCGCCATCAACGAATGGCTGTGACCGACTTCGAGACACGGCCTAGTAGTTGCCGAGGGCGTGTGAGCGCCAATGCCGGGCATACGTCACTCTCGCGACGTTTGGCTCATGCGATATCGAGGGCTTCCAATACCACGGCGGCCCCGGTATCTGAGACTTTTCGCCCGAAGTAGGTGTTCTGCGTCATCGAGACCTGGGCGTGGCCGAGTTGGTCTGCGCCGGCTCTTGCCGACAGGCCGGCTTTGTCCATCAGGGTGGCCACAGTCTTGCGGAAGATGTGCGAGGTGATGTCGGGGACCCCGGCCCAGGTGAAGGCGTCCTTGAGGTGGTGATCGACGTTCGACGGATCGCGCAGCGTTCCGACGGCGGAGGGGAAGACGAGGTTGAGGCTGCCCCAGTCACGGTCATTCCGAGCCCTGCGGGCCTTCAGCTGGTCCCTGCACCAGGTGGGGAGCATGAGAGTTCGGTAGCCGGCTTCGGTCTTCGGCTCGGGCTTTATCGCGAGACCCTGTCCTTTGATCCGGATGATCGTGCCGCGCACCTCGACGGTGCCGGCGTTCAGGTCGATCGCTTCCCAGACGAGGGCGAGGGTCTCGCCGATCCGTAGCCCGGTTGCTGCCATCACGTCGACCAGCGCGGGGAGGTCTCGAGAGATCGCTCTGTCGTCGTAGGACATGAGTGCCCGTAGCTGGTTGACCTCCCTGACCGTCAACGCTTTGGCTGCGCCCTTCTTCGGCTTGACGCTGAGCGGCGAGGTTTCGCGTACCGGGTTGTGGTCGATCGCGTCGTGGCGGGCGGCGTAGGCGCAGATGTTCGACAGGACCGTGCGGGTGGTCTTGGTGATCGCGGCGCCGTGGTTGCGTTTGACCGCTTGGAGGAAGCGTTCGACGCCGCCGATGGTCAGTTCGCGGCAGCGGACGTTGCCCATCGAGGGGATGATCTGGGCGTCGAGCCGTTCGCGGTAGACGCGCTTGGTGCCGGGTGAGCAGTCGGACTCGCAGAACTGAGCCCACCACGCGGTAGCGACGGCCGAGAGTTTCGTATCGGGGTTGAGGTCATGGGAGGAGTCGACCCACATGCGGTCGCGTAGCGCCTCCTTCAACGCGCGTTCGGCTGCTCCCTTGGAGTCGCCCCATCTTTCGACGTGTCGGGTCGTGCCGTCGCAATCCCGATACAAGGTCCGCGCCTGCCAGCGCTTACCTTGGTGGTAGCACCGGATGTCACCGTGTGTACCGAGGGGAAGTGACGGCCTGCCCATACGTTCCCCCTCCGATGAAGAGAAACGCCGCCCAGCGGGGCGGCGTCAACACCCCCATTTTACCCCCATTAAACGATGCCAAATGTTGCTCACCGATGAAGGCGGAGACGGGCAGCTCACAGGCAAACTTACTGCTCAACACCACTACATGTAAGGAGTGACAGCTCATGAAAATGCCGGGTTGAAAGCCGGCAGGTTTTTGGTTCGAGTCCAAATGGGGGAGCTCTCACCAGGACAAGCGCCCGTCGATCTTGAAGATCCGAGATCGGTCAGCGGACATTCGAGCGCGGTCGCGATCGCCGCCAGGACGAGCCGGTTGTCGGCACTGCCCCGTCGCGGGCTCGATCCTTCTCCACGTCGAATGGGAGACGCCGGCACGGTCCGCCGCGAACCGAACGCTCCAGCCGCGTGACAGGCGCGACATCCGGAAGCGCTCGCCGACGGTCGGACTCGGGTAACCGGACATGCCCCACCTCCGATGGGGGCAGGACCCCTACGCCGGCCGGCGTGAGCGGTCGTGTGGACGTGGTGCTGACCTACCCGGGGCCGACCGGGCACTCGCTCGCGGCGGTGGCGTCGCGGGTGAGCCGGCCGATTCCGACGGGGCCGGTGCACGCGGCGCACAGCAAGATGCACATCATGCTGACCCGGCGTGAGCCGTTACGGGGATACGCTCCGGGAACCCCGTGGGAGGAGGGCCGTGACCGGTTTCGAGTCGGAGGTGATCCTCGTCGCCGACGCCTCGTCGAGGCTCGGTGAACTGTTCGTCGACCGGTTCGTCGCGGCGGGTGCCGGGCGGGTCTATGCCGGCGGACGCCGGCGCCGCGAGTGGCCGGGCGACCGGGTCGTCGCGGTCGAGATCGACATGGGTGACGTCCACACCATCGAGCGGGCCGGGGTCGCGGTCCAGTTCGACACCAACGTGATGAGTTCGATCAGGTTGGCCAGCGCGTTCGCGCTCTCGCAGGCGGCGCTATGGTCGGCGACCAACGCGTTGCGGGTCGAGTTCGCACCGGCGGGCGTGCAGGTCGCGGGGCTGGTGCTCGGACCGTGCGAGGCCGACGCGCACCCGGCCACCGTTGCCGACCGGGCCCTGGCGGGAATCGCCGCCCGGGAGCACGAGATCCTCGTCGACGCGTTCAGCAAGCAGGTGAGGGCCAGGCTGTCGGGGCCGGTCGCGTGCATGTACCCGGAACTGGGGTCGCCGTGACAGGGCAATCGGAGGGCCCTGTGGTGCGCCATTTCACCTTGACCGACGCGGAGCCATCGTCTTGGATCGATGTCCTCGACGAGGCGGCCCGCACCTGCTCGGTACCCTTTCGCGCTCGGCCCGCCGACGGCGCGCGGGCAGTCCGGTTCGAGCACCTGGACCGCTACTTCGGGACCATGAACGTCACCCGGACCAGGCTCGACAACTTCTACGGGTTCCGCTCGGCGAGCCTCGCCCGCAGAGACGACAGGCCACGCCTGATCCTGACGATCTCGTCCGGCCCGTATGCGATCGAACAGAACGACCGGTTCGATCGCCGGGTGTCGGGATCGATGGTGCCCTACTGGAGCGGCGACGCACTGCGGTTGCGGGCGGACGAGCCGGTCAAGGCATGGTCGGTGACGGTGGCCATGGACGAGATCGGGCTGCCCTACCTCTACCTGCGCGATGTCATCGTCCGCAGCATCAGGCACAGCCCGCTCGGATCGATGGTCGCCAGGTTCGTGACCGATCTCGCCGACCTCCCCGAGCTGTCCCCGGCACAGGCTGCGTCAATGGCGAACCCGACGATCGACCTCCTGCGGGCACTGCTGACGACCGCCGGTGGCGACGAACTCCTCAGCCGGCAACCACTCAGCCAGACCCTGGGCACGCGGATCATGATGTACCTCAGCGCTCACGTGGCGGACCCGGACCTGAACGCCGACCTCCTCGCCGCCCACTTCGGTATCTCGAAGCGGTATCTGTACACGGTTCTCGCCCGGATGAACGTGGTGCTCGGTGACTGGGTCCGGACAGAACGGCTCCGCCGCGCGGCACGGACGCTGAGCAACCCCGCGAACTCGCTGGTATCGGTCGCCGCCATTGCCCGGATGTCCGGGTTTCCCGACCATTCGTCGTTCTCCCGGGCATTCAAGCAGCGGTTCGGATGCACTCCATCGGAGTGGCGCCGCCTCGCCGCGTCGGAGCGGACGACCGAGCTGACGCCGATCACGCTGACGGAGATCGCGCAGAAGGGCTCGGAAGCCCGTGACTGACGATTCGTGAGTGCGAAAAGGCATGCTGGTCGGACGCGACGCACAGATTCTTGCCCTCTCCGCCCTCCTGGACCGGGCCATCGCACAGGCTGGCGGTGCGGTGATCCTGCGCGGCGAGGCCGGGATCGGAAAGACCGCTCTGCTGGCGCACGCCTCGACACTCGCGACCGCGCGCGGGATGCGCGCCGTCGGGGTCTGCGGGGTTCAGGCCGAGGTGCACATCCCCTACGCGGGCCTGCACCGGTTGTTCCGTTCCCTCCGGCGTGATGCGCCGGCACCGGCGGTGGAGATCGAGTCGCCGTACCGGGCGGCGATGGTCCTGCTGGATCAGCTCGGGACGCGGCACCAGCGGGTGCTGGTGGCCGTCGACGACGCGCAGTGGCTCGATCGCGGCTCGTGGGAAGCGTTGACGTTCGCGGCCCGGCGGATCGGCTCGGACCCTGTCGCGATGGTGCTGACGATCCGCGACGGCGAGGAGGTCGATCGGCTCCTGGCCCAGGCGGGGCTGCCCGAATTGCGGCTCGAGCCACTGTCTCCGGTCGACGCGGGCGTGCTGCTGGCATCGGTCGCGCCGGACCTGTCCCGGCCGTTGCGGGAGCGGGTGCTGGAGCAGTCGGCGGGCATCCCGCTGGGGCTGGTGGAGCTGGGCTCGGTGGCGGCGACGTCGGGGGATGCCCGGCTGCTGCCGTCGTGGTTGCCGCTGAGTACGCGGGTGGAGCGGACCTTCGCCGCCATCGTCGCCGAACTGCCGACCGCCACCCGGGCCCTGCTGCTCGTCGCGGCGCTGGACGACGGGGACGACGTCGACGAGATCCTCGCGGCATCCAGCCGGTTCGAGGGGTGTCCGGTGACCGTCGACGACGTTGGCCCGGCCGTGGCGACCCGGCTGGTCCAGGTCGACGACTGGCACCGGTTGCGGTTCCGGCATCCGCTGCTGCGCTCGGCGCTGTACCAGTCCGCGGGCACGGCGCAACGGCGGCGGGTCCACGCCGCGCTGGCCGACGTGGTCGTCGCCGACTCCGACCGTCACGTGTGGCATCGGGCGGCGGCGGCAGCCGGCCCGGACGAGGCGCTGGCACGCGAGCTGACCGGGCTCGCGGCCCGGGCCGGTCACCGGCAGGCGTCCGGCGCGGCGTTGGCGGCGTTCCAGCGGGCCGTGTTGCTCAGCGGGGACGCGGCCGAACGCGGCCGGCGGTTGCTGGCCGCCGCCGAGGTCGCCGCCGAGCAGGGCGACATCACCACGGCACGACAGTTGCTGGACGACGTGGTCGACGAACACCTGCGCCCGGTCGACCGGGCATGGCTGTCGTATCTGCGTGAAGGGCTCCTCATCACGGGCTGGTCGGGTGCCGCACGTCTGCCGGTGTACGCCGGGCTCATCGACGCGCTGCGCCGCGACGGCGACGGGCAGCGGGCGATGAACGCGTTGGCGGCGATGAGCCTGCGGTTCTACTGGTCCAACCCGCCCCCGGAGACGATTCAGGCGTTTCTCACGGTCGCCGACAACTTCGACACGCTGACCGACGATCCGCGGATGATCGCCACCGTGGGCCTGATCGCCCCGGTCGAGCGTGGAGCGGTGACGCTGGAGCAGATGACGCGGCTGCTGATCCGGTTCGACCTCACCCCCACGGAGCAGCACGTGCTCGGCGTGAGTGCCAGCGGCATCGGGGCGCTGGACCTGTCCGCGCAGTTCCTCACGGCGGCGACGGCCGGCGTGCGGGCTCAGGGCCGCGTCGGCGCGCTCGCCCAGGTGCTGACCAGCCAGGCGTTCGCCGCCGCGTTCCTCGGCAACACCCGGGTGGCCGTACCGGCGGCCGTGGAGGCCGCCGAACTCGCCGCCGAGACCGGCCAGCCGGCATGGGCGTTGACAGCGCGGCTGATACACGGCCACGCCCGGGCGTTGACCGGCGACACCGCAGCCGCCCGGAAAGCGGCCGACCACGGTGAGAGCGTCCTGCTGCCGAACGCGAGGCTGCCGATGCTCGCGCTGGTCCAGGTCGTTCGTGGCGTGGAGGCGCTCGCCGATGGACGCCCCGCCGACGCGTACCGGCAGCTGTACCGCATCTTCGACGCCGACGACGTGGCCTACCACCCGTACCTGCGGTTCGTGGCGTTCGGACACCTGGCTGAGGCCGCCGCCTGGGCCGGCAAGGAGAACGCCCTGCGGGCAATCGTGCCCCCACTCACGCGGGTGGCCGGCGAGTGCGGCTCGCCCGCACTCGTGACGACGCTCCGATACGCCGGCGCGGTCCTGGCCGGCCGTGCCGAGGCGTTCGGGACGGCGCTCGCCGCCGACCTGTCGAGCTGGCCGTTCGAGCGCGCGCGGCTCCAGCAGGCGTACGGCGCGTGGTTGAGACGGCAGCGCAGGGCTGCCGAGTCACGGCCGTTGCTGCGGTCGGCCGCGGAGACGTTCGACGCACTCGGCGCCGTACCCTGGGCCGACCGTGCCCGGGCCGAGCTACGCGCGTCGGGTGAGTCGCTGCGCCGGCCGGTCGACCCCGCCGACACCCTGACGCTCCAGGAGCAGCAGATCGCGCGGCTGGCCGCACAGGGGCTGAGCAACAGGGAGATCGCCGAACGGCTCTTCCTGTCCCCCCGGACGATCACCACCCACCTGTACCGGATCTTCCCGAAACTCGGCATCAAGTCCCGCGGCGAGCTCTCACAGGCCCTGACCGGGAAGTTCTCCGACGGTCGGTAGGCGTGCGTCGGCGACCCGGGGCGGGATATCAGCGGGTCGCGTTCCCGGTGGGGCGGGCGGACACGACGTACCAGGCGACGGTCGCGGCTATCGCCACCACGCCGCTGAACACGAACGGGGCCTCGGCGCCCAGACCGGCGGCCAGCGCTCCACCGGCCAGCGCACCCAGCGCCGTGCCGCCGTAGGTGAGGACCCGCGTCGCGGCGGTGACCCGGCCCAGCAGGCCGTCCGGAACGAGGCGTTGGCGTAGGGCCAGCACCGCCACGTTGAGGACCGCGAACGCGGCGCTCGACGTCACGACCACGGCGACGGCGACCGCCCGGTCGGCGACCGCGATCAGCAGCGTCGGCGCACCGGCCGTGACCGCCATCGACCAGGTCAGCACGTGACGGTGACCGAACCGGGCCACCAGCCGCTCGGCGGCCAGCGACCCGACCAGGCCGCCGGCGGCACCGGTCGCCAGGAGCAGGCCGAAGCCGACGGCACCCAGGCCCAACCGGTTCTGGGCGTACAGCACGAAGATGGCGAACCAGGCGCTGTCGGCCGCGGCCACCGCCGCCACCACGACGGCGAGGGTGCGCAGCACGGAGTGCCGCAGCAGCCACCGCAGCCCGGCCAGCACCGCCGGATCGCCTCCGGGGGCGCCGCCGGGCACCCGGCGCAGGGTCAGCGGGACCGACAGCACGAGCATCACCGCCAGCGCCAGCGCCGCCCCGTTGACCGCGAACGGCAGCGCCGCCCCCACGACGAACAGCAGCGCGCCGACCGGTGGGCCGACGAACTCGTTGCCCACGATCTCGCCGGCGACCAGGCGGCCGTTGGCCCGCTCGAGGAGGCGGTCGGGCACCAGCCGCGGCACCGCGGTCTGCGCGGCCGTGTCCCGCAGGGTCTCCCCCGCGCCCAGCACGAACGCCGCGACCACGACCAGCGTCACCGTGGCGGTGCCGGTCGCGACCGTCGCCGTCAGGACCGCCAGCACCACGATGCGGGCGGTGTCGGCCACGGTGAGCATCGTGCGGGTGGCGTGGCGGTCGGCCAGGGCGCCCGCGAACACGCCGGTGACCAGCCAGGGCAGGAACTGCGCGGCCGCCACCGCGGCCACCGCCACCGGGTCGCCGCTGAGGGCGGCGGCCAGCAGCGGGAACGCCGAGACGCGGATGCCGTCGCCGACGTTCGCGAGTGCGGAGGCGCCCCAGAACCGCCAGAACGGGCCGCCCAACGTCGCCATCAGCTGGCGGCCATCAGCTGGTGGCCATCCGCTCGTCGTACGCCATGCGCGCCTTCTCGATGTCGTCTCCGTTGGCCTCGGCCCAGTCGACGAGGCTGCAGACCGTGGCCAGCAACGTGTGGCCGAGCGTGGTGAGCTCGTACTCGACGCGGGGCGGCACCACCGGGTGGACGGTGCGGATCACGAGGCCGTCGCGTTCGAGGTTGCGCAGCGTCACGGTGAGCATGCGCTGGCTGACGCCGGTGGCCTCGCGCTTCAGGTCGGTGAACCGCTTGACCCCCTCGCCCAGCTGCGAAATGACCAGCAGCGACCACTTGTCACCGACGCGGTCGAGGATCCCCCGGGCGCGGCAGCTGTGACCGTTGAGGGTGTTCGTCACGGTTACCTCCGGGTGACCGACGCGGGTTGGGGTGACCGAGGCACGTTGATGTGCCGTCTTGCGCATGCTTTGCCGGGTTTGAAGGATGGAGCTGCGGTTACCAAATGGAACCAGGCTACCGCACGTAACCCAGTACTCTTCCATAACCCAGGGGGCCCGAACATGACCACGCCCACGGTCGACATTCCCGGATACGTCACCGGCCGGTGGCAGATCGACCCGGTGCACTCCGAGGTGTCGTTCACGGTCCGGCATCTGATGATCAGCAAGGTGCGCGGCCGGTTCCGCACGTTCGAGGGCGAGATCGTCACCGCCACCGACCCGGCCGCGTCGAGCGTCACCGCGACGATCGACCTCGCGTCGGTCGACACCGGCAACGAGATGCGCGACAACCACCTCCGCTCGTCCGACTTCCTCGACATCGCCACACACCCGACGATGACCTACCGCTCCACCGGCCTCCGCCAGGACGGCGACACCGTGCTCGTCGACGGCGACCTCACCCTGCGCGGCGTGACGAAGCCGGTCACGCTCCGGCTGGAGCCGACCGGCTTCGGCGCCGACACGACCGGCGGCACCCGGGCGGGCTTCGCCGCCACCGCCGAGATCAACCGCAGCGACTTCGGGGTCAGCTTCAACGGTCCGGTTCCCGGCGGTGGCGTCGCGGTCAGCGAGCGCGTCCAGATCCAGCTGGACGTCCAGGCCGTCCTGCAACAGGCCGTCCCACAAGAGAACTAGCGGTACGCGGCGATCACCGTCTGGGCGATGCGGCTTCCGGCGGACCCGGAAGCGTCGACCCGCAACGACATCGCCTGTCCGGCGGCCAGCTCCGGCAGCTGGGCCCGGAACCGGTCGCCGACGCGGTCGACCCGCACCCGGGTCCACGTAGCGCCGTCGTCGACGGACGTCCACACCTGGAACGACGTGACGCGTTGGGTGGCGACCCCGTGGGCCTGGCGCACGTCGAACAGGGCCTGTCGGCCCGCTATCGGGCGGTTCGCCGCGTCGAGGGGCAGCTCGTAGTCGACCGACAGCAGGGGCAGCGGCCGGCTACCGGTGCCCTCCGGGGCGGTCGAGCGGAACGTCCACTCGGAGCTGATCCGCGTCGGTGCGCCGATCGTCGGGCCCGGCTCGACGTCGAACGCGAGCCGGAAGTCGCCGGGACCCGCGGGAACCGTGAAGTCGGCCCAGTTCCGCGGCACCGACCCGACCAGGGAACCGTTGCGGTACAGGCGGAGCGAGCGGGTCATGCCGGGCGGGTCCCAGCCGGTGAGGCAGTCGAACCGCTGGTGCCGGTCGGTCAGCGTCACCACCTCGACCGTGATCGTGCCGCGGGTACGCACCGGCGTCCACGGGGTGCACTCGCTCGTCGACCTCGCCGGATCGTCGTACCAGTCCGACCGCAACGGCTGCCGGGCCCACGTCATCGACTCCCGGCTGCCGGCACCGACCATCCGGAACCCCGGCTGGGTCACGGTTCCATCGGCGTAGAACGCCGAGTCCTTCCACAGGAACCCGGGCGTGACGTAGTCGGTGCGGGTCTCCGGGACGTCATCGGTGAAGCCCTCGGCGAGGAAGACGCCCTCCGGGCTGAGCGCCGACCGCTTGTGGCGGGTCGGTGTGCCGATCCGGTGGAAGCTCTGGTCGACGCGCCCCATCGCGGCCCGTTCAACGGCCGTCACGTGGTGGGTCGGATCGGCCGGAATCCCCGACGGGTACGTGTGGAGGACGTCGTAGAAGCTGTCGCTCGCCCGAAGCCCGAACGAGGCGACCGCGCGGAAGGAGCCGACCGCGGCGCCGTCGTTCGGCGCCACGGACACGTTCCAGGTGCGGGCGGCCTCGCCCCAGGCGAAGGCGAAGTCGCTCCACCCGGGTCCGCGTCGCCCGGTCTGCAGGAAGGTGACGCCCACAGCGGACGCCCCGGTGGCGACACCATCCACAGTGGACTTCACCGGGCGGGCCGGCGCCGGGTCGAGCGACACCGTGGCGGCCGCACCGACCTGCACGTCGGGGTCGCCGACGAGCGCCGCCGCGTCACCCGGCCCGCCGGTGCGGCTGCCGTACGACGCCATCACGCTGTACCGGCCCGCCGGCACCCGCAGCGTCCGGGTCTCGCCCGGAACCCCGTACACGGTGGCGGCGAAGACCGCCGGGTCGTCGAGGTTCACCACGCGCACGAACAGCCACAGGTCCTCGACCGGTGGACCGCCCGGTATGGGCGCCGTCACGAGCGTCAGGTCGTGCGCCGGCGCCTCGATCCGGAACGTCACCGGCGTGCGGGCGAGCACCGCGCCACCGGCGCCGCGCGCGGTCACCAGCGCGGTGTAGAGACCCGGCGCACCCGACCGGTCGACGGTGAGCGTGGCGGTTCCGGTGGCACCCGCGGCCAGGGACAGCCGCGTGGTGGACAACCGCGCCGGAGCCGGCGGCACCGACCGTCCACTGTGGTCGGTGACGGCCACGTCGAGCGTGACCTCCGCGGGTCGCGTCGCTGTGTTGGTCCAGGAAAGGTCGGTCCCGGTGGACGTGAGGTTGACGACGGCCCGGCCGGCGACGACGCCGTCGAGCGCGGCGGCGGCGTCGAGGCGGCCGGCACCGACCGTGTAGGCGTCGGTGGTCCGGGCCGCGTCGGCGGCGCCGACCAGCGCCGCCTTCAGCTGACCGGGTGACCAGTCGGGGTGGCGGCCGGCGAGCAGCGCGGCGGCACCGGAGACGTGCGGGGTCGCCATCGAGGTGCCGGAGGCGGTGACGTACCGCGCGTCGATCGGTTGCCCCAGCGTGGTTCCGGCGGCGCGGGCGGAGACGATGTCCACACCCGGCGCGACGATCTCCGGCTTGGCCGCCATCGTCGTGCGGACCGGCCCACGGCTGGAGAAGCCGGCGACCGTGTCGGACCCGTCGACAGCGCCGACCGTGAGCGCGGTCGCCGCGGCGGCGGGCGCGGCGATGGTGCCGTCGGCCGGACCCGCGTTGCCGGCCGCGACGACGAACAGCGCACCGGTCTGTGCGGTCAACGCGTCGAGCGCCTGCGACACCGGGTCGGTGCCGTCGCTGGCCTGGTTCCCGCCGAGGCTCATGTTGACCACGTCGGCGCGCGCCGCGGCCCACTCCATCCCCGCGATCACCTGGGAGTCGGTGCCGAACCCCTCGTCGTCGAGCACCTTTGCGACGACGAGGGACGCGTCCGGCGCGACCCCGCGGCGGGCACCGCCCGACGCCGCACCGGAACCGGCGACCGTCGCGGCGACGTGGGTGCCGTGCCCGTTCCGGTCGACCGCGTCGCCGCCGACGACGCTGAAGTCGGCGCGCTCGACGACCCGGCCGGCGAGGTCGGGATGGGAGAAGTCGGCACCGGTGTCGAGCACCGCCACGCGGGTCCCCGCACCGGTGAACCCGGCCGCCCACGCCCGCGGCGCGGACACCTGACGCAGGTTGGCGTCGAGCCGTTCCGGCACCGCGGTGACGCGGACGCGCCGGTCGAGCCAGACCTTCGTCGTGGCGCCGCCGCTCCGGGTCCGGGCGGCCGGATCGCCGAGGGCGCGCAGGAGGTCGCTGCCGCCGCCCCTGGTGACGCGGCCGGCGACCGCGGCGATGCTGGGCAGCGTCCGCGTCGCGGTGAGTCCCCGGGTGATCGGGTCGGCGGCGGACCGGTTCGCGCCGGTCGCGGACCGCACGATGACGGGCAGGCCGGCCGTGCTCGCGTCGTCGTAGCCGTCGAGTACCAGGGCCGTCACGTCGAACAGGGCCGGGTCGAGCACGCGGCCGACCAGTGGCGCCAACGACGACGGCACGACGCTGACGTGGCCGTCGGGGCCGCAGTGCCGCGTCAGCACACCGCTCTTCGCGACCGGCTGGACGGAAACGGTCGCGCAGCCGGACCCGCGGCCGGTGACGGTCACGACGTCGCCGGTGAGCAACGTGACGCGATACGTCCGCCCGGCCGGCACCGCGGCCGACGGCGCCGCGGCGGTGGCGGCGGGCGAGGCGGCGGCCGGCGGGTCCGGCGGGGGTCCGCCGCCGGGATCCGCGCCCGCCGGGCCGCCGGCGGTGGCGACGACGGCCACCACCGCCACGCAGACCCGAACCCACCGTGGAACTGTCATCGGCGTTGCCTTCCGGTAGAGATACACGCATCCGCATGTATGACACCGTCGGGTCGTCGTTCCGTTGGGTCAGAATCCGGTTGCCACGCGAAGCTTCCCGTACCGGGACGCGCTCACGTGCGTCACATCGACGAACGACGCAGCCGCACCGCCGCCGCGAGCGCGCCCATGCGCGTGGCCGCGACCTCGACGACCGCGCGGGTGGCCGGCGACAGCTCCGCGCGCGGACGGTGGACGATCGCGTAGGTCTCGAACATCGCCGGCCGCAGCGGGACCCAGCCGAGCGACGGCGGAAGCCGGTCGGCGAGGCGGAGCAGGATGCCACGCATGCAGATCGAGTCGGCGAGGCCGCTGGCGGCGATCTCCAGCGCGGTCTCGGCGTCCTCGACCTCCACACGCGGGTGCAGCGCGTGGCCGGCCGCCTGCAGGATGCGGGTGAGCTGCAGGCGGGTGCTGTCGTGCTCGCGCCAGCTGACGTCGGGCAGCACGAGCGGGTAGCTGGCGAGCTGGCGTGCGGTGACCGGCGCCCTGACCCGCTCGGGCTCGGTGCTCACGAACACCACCTCGTCGCGGAGCACCGGGGTGACCGTGAGCGACTCGTCGTCGACGACCAGCGGCAGCGCGACCAGCGCGGCCTCCAGCCGGCCGCGCCGCAGCCACTCGACGATCTCGGCCGAGTTCTGCCCGACCAGCTCCAGCCGCACGCCCGGGTGGCGCTGCATGACGTCGGCGACCATGTCGGCGCCCAGGTAGAACCGGGCGGTGCGGAAGATCCCGAACCGCACGGTGCCGGTGAGCACCTCGCGCACGCTGGCGACCGCGCGCTCCGCCTCGCCGGCGGCGGCCAGCGTGGCCGCGGCGTGCGGGTGCAGCGCCGCGGCGGCTTCCGTGGGGACCAGGCCGCGGCCGACCCGGCGGAACAGGACCGTGTCGAGCTGGCGCTCCAGGAGCCGCACCTGCTCGGACAGCGACGGCTGGGCGTACCCGAGCCGGCTGGCCGCCGCGGAGAACGAGCCGTGCTCGAGGGTGGCAAGAAAACAGCGCAGCTGATGGAGGGTCAGCACAAGGAATATCCTATAGATGGCGAAGGCAAAAGGAGGCTACCCCTGTCGTTCGTTCCCTTCTAGCGTGGACGCATGTTCGTGCGCGGGGTCGTGTTGTGTCTGGTGTCGTCGACGTGCTTCGGGCTGTCGGCGATCTTCGCCAAGGAGGCGTACGCGGCCGGCGCGTCGGTACCCACCACGCTCGTCGGGCGGTTCGGGGTGGCCGCCGTCGTGCTGTGGGCGATCGTGTACGTCCGGCGCACCGCGCTGCCGTCGCCGCGCCTGGTGCTGGTGTGCGTGGCGCTCGGCCTCGCCTACGCGCTGCAGGCCGCCCTGTACTTCGGCGCGCTCGCCGAGATCGACGCGTCGCTGGCCGTGCTGCTCGTCTACACCTATCCCGCGCTCACGATGGTGCTCGCCGTGGCGCTGCGCCGCGAGTCGCCCGACAAGCGGCGGACCGCCGCGCTCCTGGTGTCGGGCGCCGGGCTCGTGCTGCTGCTCGACGCCGGTGCGGTCGTGGGCACGGCCGGCACGCTCGGCGTCCTGCTGGCCCTCGGGGCGGCCCTCTGCTACGCGGTGTACCTCACGGCCGCGGAGGCGCAGCCGGCCGGCCTCGACCTGTTCGTGCTGACGGCGATCGTGTGCACCACGTCGACGGTCGCGCTCGCGGTGTGGGGCGCGGTGACGGGGTCGCTCGCCGTTCCGGGTGCCGCCGCCGCGACCTGGATCGTCGTGCTGGCAACGGTGTCGACCGTGGTGCCGTTGGTGGTGCTGCTGTTCGGCATCCGCGCGGTGGGTGCGTCGACGGCGGCGATCCTGTCGTGCTTCGAACCCGCGGTGGTGGTGGCGGTGGCCGCCGTGCTGTACGGCGAGCGGCTGAGCGCGGTGCAACTGGTCGGTGGGGCGGTCGTGCTCGCGAGCGTGCTGATCCTGCGGGCGCGGCGCCCGGGCCGGCGGGCCGGCCGCGCGGCGTCGCGCGTGGTGCGGCGCCGGGATCCGGTCGGCGAAGCGGCCTGAGGCGCGCCGACGGTCAGCGCGGGCCGTCGAGGTGGTACACGCAGCCGCCGATGAACACGAGGCCGCTGTGCGGAGCGAAGGACACGGTGCCGGTGAGCACGGTCCCCTCCGGCGCGAGGGACACGTGGGAGACCGGGTCCCACAGGCCGACACCGTTGGTGTCGTGCCGGGTCGCGACGATCCGTCCGTCGGGGCTGACGGCGATCGACTCCACGAGCGTGGTGTCGTCCCGACCGCCCACGTACGCGCCCACGATCCGGCCCGCGGCCGGCCGGTCGCCGAACGGCGGACCCAGCCGCTCGCCGGTGCGACCGTCCCAGCGCTGCACGGCGCCGTCCCGCCGAGCAGCATCGCCCTGCGCAGGACGGCACCGGTGAGGTCGGCGGTCCGCAGATCGGTGCCCGGCAGCCGGGCGCCGGTCAGGTCCGCGCCGCAGAGCACGGCGCCGTCGAGCGTCGCGCCGCCGAGCCGGGCACCCACGAGCCGCGCGCCGGCCAGGTTGGCCCCGGTGAGATCGGCGTCTGTGAGGTCGGCGCCGGTCAGGTCGGTGTCGCCGAGGTCGGCGTACCGTAGCCGCTGGCCGCGCAGCCGGATGCCGCTGAGATCCTCGCCGTGCCGCCGGACCGGACCCGGTATCCCGGGCGCCGCCACGCCGGAGAAGCGCCACCGCGCCCAGGCGAGCAGCACAGCCAGGCCACCGGCGTCCGCCGCGCCGGCGTCCGTCGCACCGGCGGCCTTCGCACCGAAGGCCTGCGCACCGACGGCCTCCGCGCCGGCGGCCGCAACCGGTTCGCACAGTGCCAGTGCCTCGCCGAGGTCGGCCAGCCGGCCCCGGCGCCGGAAGCGCAGCGCGAGCGCCCCGGCCAGGGCCGACACGGCCGCGGCCCGCGCCGCGTCGGCGGCCGGCAGCACGTCGACGGCGGCGCGGCCGGCCCCGACTGCCTCGTCGAGGTCGGCCGCGTCACCGCACCGGCGGTAGTGGCGCTCCAGCAGCGCGGCGAGGACGGCGAGCCACCGCCCCCGCCTCACCGGGTCGGCACCGGCCGACGCGACGGCGCGGCGCACCACAGTCGACGGATCGGGTCCGGTCGATGGCGGGCCGACCATCAGCTCGTCGATCACCCCGCCACCGTATCGACGCGCGCCAACCCGTGAGCCGCGTCAGCCGGCGGCTTGCACGCGCCTCCGGCGCGACGCGACGAGCGCCGCGACACCGAGCGCGATCAGCAGCAGGCCGCCGATGACGTAGCTGGTGATCGCGACACCCGTCGTCGGAAGGCCGCCGCCGTTACCCGGCGGGTTCGGACCCGCGCTCGCCGATGCCGACGCCGATGCCGACGCGGACGGCGACGCGCTGCCCGAGCCGCTCGGCGACGGCGAGGGCTCGCCGGGGCCGCCGGTGCCCGCCACGGAGCTGCGGAACACGGTGTCGGCCGTGATCGGGCTGTTGGCCTCGAAGTAGTCGACTAGCATGGTGAGGTCGTTGTCGCCCGTGGTGGTCCGGTTGGTGCCCTGGGCCAGCACGGTGAAGTTGTCACCGCCCTGTGCGAGGAACGTGTTGGTGGTCACCCGGTACGTGCCGGTCAGGCTCAACGGCTGGCCGTTGTACGTCATCGTCACGATGCGGTTGCCGGCCGCCGCGTCCGGGTTGTACGTGTACTTGAACCCCTTCGAGATGCCCAGGTGCAGGATCGGGCGCGACGCGCCGGCCGGCTGCCACTGCTGCTCGAGCGCGGTCTTGATCTGCGCGCCCGTGAAGGTCTGCGTCACCACGTCGTTGGCGAACGGCTGCACCGCGAACGCCTCCGCGTAGGTCACCACGCCGTTGTCCGCGCCGAAGAGCAGGTCGGCACGCAGGCCGCCCGGGTTCATCAGGGCGATCTGGGCGCCGCCGCGGCCGGTGTCCTTCGTGCGGGCGAGCTGCACGTCGGCGATGAAGTTGCCCAGCACCGACTCGGCGCCGCGGTCCTCCTCGCCGGCGGCGTTCGTCGCCCGCTTGATGTCGGCCGTGATCCGGCCGAGCTCGTTGAGGCCCAGCTTGTCGGCCTCGGTCTTCGCCGCGGCCACCAGGGCGGCGATCTCCGGGTCCTGCGGGTAGCCGACGATCGGCAGCAGCTCGGCGGCCACCGCGGTGACGGCGCCGCCGTCGACGGTCACCGAGAGCTTGTCGAGCGCCGAGCCGTAGTTGCCGGTCTGCATGACCGGCCGCGAGTGGCTCAGGCCCGGCACCGGGTACGAGCAGTTGTACTGCTGGTGGGTGTGCGCCGAGATGATCGCGTTGACGTCCTTCGACGTGTTGGTGACGATCCGACCGAAGACCGTGGACGGGTTGGCGATCGCGGCGCAGTTCGCGGCGGTGGAACCGCCGGTCGGGCCGCCCTCGTGGATGAGCAGCACCACCACGGCGGCACCCTCGGCCTTGAGCTTCGCGGCCACGCGGTTGGCCTCGGTCACGGGGTCCTTGAAGGTCAGCCCGGCGACGCCGTCCGGCGACACCAGGGTCGGCGTCTCCTCGGTCACCACACCGACGACACCGATCTTGACGCCGTCGATGGTCCTGGTGAACGACTCCGGCAGTGCCGGCGCGTCGCCCTTGTAGACGTTGGCGCCCAGGTACTCGAACTCGGCCCGGTCGGTGACCCGGCCGGTCAGGTCGGCGAAACCGCGGTCGAACTCGTGGTTGCCGACCGAGGACGCGTCGAGGTCGATCGCGTTCAGGAAGTCGAGCGTCGGCGCGTCCTGCTGGATGGCCGAGACGAACGGCGAGGCGCCGATGTTGTCACCGGCCGCCACCAGCAGCGTGTTCGGGTTCTCGCCCCGGAGCTGCTTGATCATGCCGGCCATCTGGGCGGCGCCGCCGATCGGCTTGTCGTCGGCGGTGTTGCCGGGCGACTCGAGCCGGCCGTGGAAGTCGTTGAACCCCAGAATCTGGATGGTCGTCGGCGCCGCCGCGGCAGGGTTGCCCCCCACAAGCACGGTCGCCCCGCCGACGGCGAGCGCACCGGCCAGACCCAGGGCGCGCAGCGAAGTCTTTCGCAACGAAGGTCCTCCCCCATGATGTGCACAACGAGGCCGTGGCGATGGTGTCGGCCACGGCACCCGCCACACATTGCGGAGGGCCAAGACGCAGGTCAAGCCGGGTCAGGCGCACTAAACGCCCGAAAGGCACACATTTAAATGCGGACATATAACGTCGAAAACGTTCCAATGATCTTGATTGCGCCTTGATAACAACGGCACAGATCACAGCGAAGTTCACCGTCCGGGCACACACCCGCCTTCGGCGCGTAACGGAATCGACCGGTTTCGACACACACTGCGGTCATGTCCGGACGGCTGCCGTACGGAGTGAAGATCGGCCGCGCGAAGACCCGCTACCGGGCGGCGGCGAGCAGGTCGTCGAGCACCAGCGAGCGGAGCTCGTCGCGCGTCGGAATGCGGCCCAGCTGCCGCAGCCGGCCCGACTGGGCCTTGCGCATGCCCTCGAGCAGCCGCCGCGCCTCACGGGCGTTGCCGAAGCTCTCGCCGCGCTGGATCTGCACGAAGAACTCGTGCAGGCCGATGTCGACCCCCGGCGCGAGCTCGTAGTCGTCGAGCCTGGCGATGCGCTGGGCGATGAGCACCAGCTCGTCGGGGTTGTAGTTCTCGAACTCGAACGTCTTCGCGAACCGCGACGCCAGACCGGCGTTCGTGTCTAGGAAGTCCTTCATGTCGGAGGTGTATCCGGCGACGATCACCGCGATCGCGTCGCGGTGGTCCTCCATCAGCTTGACGATGGTGTCGATGGCCTCCTGGCCGAAGTCGTTGCCGGTGCCGGTGGACCGTGACAGCGTGTACGCCTCGTCGATGAACAGCACGCCGCCCAGCGCGTCTTCGAAGACCGTCGTGGTCTTCTCGGCGGTGTGACCGACGTACTGGCCCACCAGGTCGCGGCGCGACACCTCTTTGAACTTGCCCTTCGGCAGGATGCCCAGCGCCTTGAGCAACTGGCCGTAGACCCGCGCCACGGTGGTCTTCCCGGTACCGGGAGCCCCGGTGAAGACCAGGTGGTGGCTCACCGTACCGACCGACAGCCCGGCGCTGCGCCGCCACTCGTTCACCTGGATCTCGTCGATCAGAGCCCGGACCTCGGCCTTGACCCCGGCCAGCCCGATCATCGAGTCGAGCTCGCCGAGCAGTTTCTCGACCCGGTCCTCGTCCTGCTGGGTGGCTCCCTCGATCGCGTTGATGCCCACCCGGCTGGCGTGGACGCCGTCACCGGCCTCGATCACCGTGACCGACGCACCCTCCTCGATGAGCGTGCCCGGCGAGGCCACGCCCTCGATGCGGCACCCCTCGATCGAGCCGCGGCAGCCCCGCTCGAAGCGGATGCCCACGCCCTGCGTCTCGTGCACCCAGCACGACAGGATCGACGGCGCGCTCTGCGACGCCACCGAGATGCCGGCGTCGCCGGTGCGGGTGACCTCGCAGCGCTCCAGCGTCGGCTTCGCCGCGTGGTAGATGTAGATGCCCCGATAGCCGCAGTTGGCGACCGTGCAGTTACGGATCGTCGGGTTCGAGCCGACCCGGATGATCAGGCCGTCGTCGGAGATGCCGGTGATCTCGCACTTGTCGAGCATGCCGCCGGCGTCGTCGAACACCACCCCGAACTGGCCCGAGGTCACCGAGACGTCGGTCGCGGTGAGCATGGCGCCCTGGGTCGCCGCGACCGTGGCGCCGTACCCGCCGCTCACCTCGCACTTGACCAGCTTCACCTGACCGGCGACCGCCTGCACCGCCGTGGCGTCGGACGACCGGATCCGCAGACCGCGCAGCGTGACCTCGCCGCCACGGCAGATCACGGTGGCCTCCGTCGAGTGGCGCACCGAGATCGTGACCGGCGCGCTGTCGGCCGCCACGAGCGTGATGCGGCGGTTGTCGAGGCGCAGCGGCTCCGCGTACTCACCGCCGGCGATCGAGATGACGTCACCGTCGCTCGCAACCTCCAGCGCGTCCCGGATCGTCGGGTAGGCGCCGGGCTGCGTGGTGGAGACGTTCAGGGTTCGCGTCATGGTTCGAGCTGCTCCGGGGTCGGGGGTATCGACACCCTATCCTCGCCTATGCCGGCGAGGCGGGCGACGGCTCGACGACCGTGACGCCCCCGGCACCCACCGCCCACAGCTCGCCCTCCGGGCTCAGCGCCACCGCCAGCGTCGGACCCGCGGGTTGCGCGAGCGGCACGGCGACGCCGCGCACGAGGGTCCAGCAGAGGACCGCGCCGTTCCCCGCGGCCACGACCACCGGAAGCCCCCGCCACGCTCCGACCGCGACGCTCGTGACCGGGCCCTCGACCGGTTCGGTGGCCAGCCGCTCCCGGCCGCCGGCGAGCGAGAACACCCGCACCGCGTCGTCGAGGCCGCCGGTGAGCACCACGCCCAGGTCCGCGTCGATCGCGACCGCGTAGACGATCGACAGCAGCTCCTGCGTCCACAGCGCGGCGCCGCTCTGGTCCCACAGCCGGACGGTGCGGTCGTACCCGCCCGACGCGATCAGCGGACGTCCCGCGACCTCGGCCACCGCCACCGCCGTCACCAGATCGGTGTGACCCATCAGACAGGCGCGCGGCCAGCCGGTGTCGGCCGCCCACACCCGCACGGTGCGGTCGGCCCCACCGGAGACGAGGACCGGCCGGCGCGGCCCGTCCGGCCCACCGACCGGCGCGAGCGCCAGCGACAGCACCTGGTCGGTGTGCGGGCTCAACACGAGGCCGACCTCGGCGGTCGCCGGGTTGTGCACCCGCACCGAGCCGGCGATCGTGCCGGACACGAACGCGGCGACCCGGCCGTCGGTGCCGAACTCCACCGACGTCACCGGTTCCGTCCCGGACCGGTCGGCGCCGAGCAGCTGTCCGGTGAGGGCGTCCCACACGCGCAGGGTGCCGTCCTGGTGGCCGGCCGCGACGAGGGTACGCCCGGGCATCAGCGCGGTCGCCACGCACAGCACGGCGCTGTCGCCCTCCAGGGCCAGCACCTGGTCGCCGCCGCGCGCGTCCCAGATCCGCACGACGCCGTCGGCGCCGCCGGTGGCCCACCGCTGCACGCCGTGGGTGCGCGCGTCGGCGATCCCGGCCGGCCAGGGGTCGCCGGCCGACCACTGCGCCAGCGTCTCCCGCGCGTCGACGTCCCAGGTGCGGACGGTGCCGTCGAGGGAGCACGAGCCGAGCACGAGCCGCCCGTCGATCACCCCGAACGCGAGCCCGGTGACGGTGGCGCCGTGGCCCGGCAGGTCGGGACCCGGCTTGCCGGTGAGCCCGCCGCGGAGCCGGATGACGCGGTCGGCGCCGCCGGACGCGATCAGGAAGTCGTCGTCGACACCCATGACGGCGACGGCGTCGACCGGCCCGGTGTGGGCGGCCCAGACCTCCAGCTCCGCCGGGTCGTCGAGCGAGCGGCGGGCGACCCGCCCGTCGTCGGTCGCCAGGACGAGCATCCGGTAGTCCGCCGTGCCCGCCCAGGCCAGCGCCGTGATCCCGACCGGCGAACCGGGCCAGGTGAGCACGGGCCCACCCGGTTCGAGGCCGCGTTGCAGGAGCCCGCCGGCGAGGTCGGCGGTCCAGATCCGCAACCCGGCCGGGTCCATCGACGTGGTCACCGCGGTGACCGGGCCGGTGTGCCGGACCTGCCGGGTCAGCGGGGTGCCGTCGGCCCCCCACAGCCGGATGAGGCCGTCGTCGCTTCCGGTCACGACCACCGGGAACGGCTCGTCGCCGGTGCCGAGGTCGCCGATCGCGAGGCCGCGCGGCGGGGACCCGGTCGGTGGCAGCTCGGTGACGACCGTGCCGTCGGACGCCGCGAGCACGGTGACGCCGCCGTCGACCCGGACGATGCCGGCGACCGCCCGCGGACCCAGCGCACCGACCACGGCCAGCTGCGCCGGGAACGGCTCCTCGCCCTCCGCGGCGACGATCCCGGAGACGATCCTGGGCAGCGTGCCCTCACCGGGCACCGCTCCCCCGCTCACCTGGTGCGCCACGGAATCCAGGATCCGCAGCGCGGCGGCGAGCCCGACCTCCGCACCGCTGCCGCGGCGCATCCACACCTCGCCGGCCGGTTCCACACCGGTGACCGCGAGCTCCTGCACCGCGCCCCGCGGCCGGAACGGGGGCGCGTCCGGGAACCCGCTGCCGCGCAACGCGTCGACGAGGCGGGGCCAGACGACGTCGTCGACCCGCGCCGTCCACGAGCGGTGCACGCCGCGGTACCGGTGGGCCAGGGTCGCCGAGCCGTCGGCGAGCAGCGTGAGCTCGAAGCGCCCGGACCCCTCCGGGTCGAACTCGGCACCCACCCGGTAGTCGACCCGGGCGGGCTCAGTCGCTGGATCCGCCATCGCCGTAGAAGTCCTTCAGGAAGCGCTCCAGGTTCTCCCACAACGCGGTGCGCTCGGCCAGCAGCGCGTCGCGGCCGAACCGCGCCGGTGCCGCCTCGAAGACGGCCCGCCCGTTGACGCTGCGGAACAGCCACTCGGGGACGACGTCGCCGTTGTGCGGCAGGAACTTGAGCACCTCGTCGAGCGCCGACACGCGGGCCGACAACGCGTACTGCGCGACCTCCACGTCGGCGGCGTCGAACTCGCCGTCCGACAGCAGCTCGTCGACCCGCTCGCCGTACTGGTCGGACACGCTGACCCACTCGCCGGGATCGATCACCTGGGAGTACCCGGGTCCGTCGCCGAAGACCACGTCGGCGCGCGGGTACGCCTCCTCGGGCATCGCCAGCGTGAACTCGCGGGCCCGGCCGCAGTTCTGGCACTGACCGGTGAAGTACCGCGCCGGCGCGTCGTCGAGCGTCAGCACGATGGCCGTCCACGCGGCCTCCGTCTCGCCGCATCCGCACGGCCGCAGGCGTATGAACAGGATCGCCTCGTTGTACGTGCGCACGTAGGGCAGCCCCAGCGCCACTCTCGTCCCCCCGCTCTTCCCTACCGTCAGTTCCAGATCGGCCGTCCGTCGGCGAGCCGCTCCGCCGCCTCCAGGTACGCCCGCTCGAGCACCGCCAGCCGCGGCCGGCTGAACCGCCACGGATCGCGGTCGAACTCCTCCCGGCCGACGTCGGTCCACATCGCCGAGCGGGGCAGCCGCTCGCGGCCGGGCTCGATGAACTTCGCGGCCTCCCGCACCGCGGCGGCGGCCGTGTGCATCGCGAGCGCCGCGTCGGACCGTTCCTGGTCGGTCATCCCGGCGGGATCCTCGGGCGTGTTCGCCGACGTGCGGAGCGCGACCGAGACCCACTCGCCGGCGTCGAGGATGCGGGACGGCTCCGGCCCGCCGAAGACCACCCCGCGCTCACCGGCCTGCGGGTCGGCGGCCGGCAGCCGCAACCGGTAGACGTCGATGTTCCCGCAGTCGCGGCAGAACGCGGTGTACTCGGCGTGTGACTCGGCGCCGGTCTCGCTGACGTGGAGCTCGTCGGTGAGGTCGCGGTTGGTGCGGCCGCATCCCCGGCACTCGCGCAGCAGCACGAACATCATCGCCTCGTTGTGGCTGCGGGCGGCCGGGATGGTCACGGACGCCAGGATACGTGGACGGCAGCGACCGGGCTTACCCGGCGAACCGGGCGGCGAGTTCGAGGCAGACGCCGCGCAGCTGCTCGAGCCGGTCGCGTTCGAAGCGTTCGGGCACGGCGTCGCGCATCTCGCGGCCGCTCGCGGTCCAGAACGCGCCCGGCGGGACGGCGTCGTCGCCGGCCGGGATGAACTTCAGCACCTCGCCGACCGACTCCGCGGCGGCCGCGAACATGTACCGCCGTGCGCGCCACTCCTCCTCGGACACCCCCAGGATGTTGGACGGGGTCTCGGCGAGTACCCGGTCGACCCCCCGCAGCCACTGGCCGGCGTCGATGATTTCGGACGGCTCGTCCCCGCCGAAGCGCGGCCCGTCGCCCTCGGGCTCGCGGTCGATCCGGAACCGGAAGTCGCGCAGCGCGCGGCAGGTGTCGCACCGGCCGGTGTAGTGCGTGACGAGCACGCCGTCCTCGAGAACCTCGCGGACGACGGGTACGAAGCTGCCGTCTCCGCACACACCGCACGGATGCAGCGCCATGAACAGGTGCGCCTCGTCGCTGCTGCGCGCGCGTGGTACGGACATGCCGACAACAGTACGGGCCGGTAGAGTCGCGCCGGTGACGCAGCAAGCGCAGCCGTGGCAGCCACCCGTCGGGGCGTCTCCGTGGCAGCCCACCAACGAGGTCGAGGCCCGCCTGGCGGAAGCCGCCACCAAGGACGACCGGGCCGGCTTCTTCACGATCCTCATGTCGGCGCCGCTCTTCCTCCCGCAGATGGTCGACGATCCCGACACGGCCACCGGTGCGAGCAACGAGGACTACGTCACGTTCACCACCGACGACGTGACCTACCTGCTGGCGTTCACGTCGCTGGACACGCTGCAGGCGAGCCTCGGCGACGCCGCCAACGGCTACGTCGAGAGCGACTACGAGACGCTGCGCGCCGGCCTGGAGGGCACCGACCTGCAGATCGGCTTCAACCTCGGCACGCCCATCGACGCGTGGCTCGACGCCGAGTCGCTGGCGCGCGCCGCGGCCGGCGAGATCCTCGTGCCCACCGGCAAGGAGATGACCGAGCTGCTGGAGGTCGCCGACCCGGCGAACGCCGAGGCGGTCGACGAGGCGGCCGACGCGGAGCTCGAGGCCTTCGTCGACGACTACCTGACCCGCATCGTCTCCGGCGACGTGCTGGTGGCGAGCCAGAACGGGGTCGCGCTGGTCAAGCCGGTCGACGGTGTTCCGAGCGTCGAGGCGTACAGCGAGGACCAGTACGTGCCGCCCGGCACCGCGACCACGGCGATCCCGTTCATGCAGCTGGTGGCGACGTGGCCGGCCGCCGCGCAGCAGCTCGCGGTGAACCCCGGCACGCCGCTGGAGTTCATGCTGCCGGCCGAGGTGCTCACCGCGTTCTCGCAGTACATCCCGGTCGTACCTCCCGTACCGGTCGTACCTCCCGACGGCGACTGACGCCCGCCCGGTCGCCGGCGGCGGGCCCAGTGCGCCGGCGGCAGGGTCAGTGCGCCGGCGGGAGGTAGGCCAGCTGCACCAGGCCGGCGCCGCTGCGCCGGGTGACCAGCCAGCCCCGGCCCGGCGGCAGGAGCTGCGGCTTGATGTTGCCCAGCAGGGCACCCTCGTCGCGCGGGCCGGACATCAGGATGCCCGGCGAGGCGAGGTCGCGGATCCGGGCGATCACCGGGTCGAACATCGCCCGGCCGGCGCCGCCCACCCGGCGAGTGATGATCACGCGCAGCCCGATGTCGCGGCCCTGCGCGAGGAACTCGATCATCGGTTGCAGCGGGTTGCCCGACTGGGTGGCCACGAGGTCGTAGTCGTCGACGAGCAGGAACAGGTCGGGTCCCTTGTACCAGTTCCGGTTGCGGAGCTGTTCGGCGGTGACGTCCGGACCGGGCAGCCGCCTCCGCATGACCTCGGCCGCCTCGCTGATCAACGCGGCGCTCGTGGGAGCCGCCGTGCCGTAGCCGATCAGGTGCGGCGTGTCGACGGCTCCGAGCAGGCTGCGCCGGTGGTCGATGATCATGATCTTCGCGCTGTCGGCCGGGTACCGCTCGGTGATTCCCTTGGCCAGCACCCGCAGGAAGCTGCTCTTGCCCGCCTCGACGTCGCCGAACAGGATCAGGTGCGGCTCGGCGTCGAAGTCCAGGAAGACCGGTTGCAGGTCCTTCTCCGCGATACCGATCGGCAGGCCCTTGCCCGTCATCGAACGGGTCTTCGCGACCGCCTCGTACGGCAGCAGATCGGGCAGCAGGCGCACGCCCTGGGCGTCCTTGCCCGACCAGTCGTTGCGCACGGCCTGGATCAGCTTGGTCATGCCCTCGGAGATGTGGTCGGCGTCCTGCTGTCCGTCGATGCGCGGCAGGCCCGACAGGAAGTGCAGCGGACCCGGGATGAGGCCCCGGCCCGGTGACGACTCGGGCACGTTCAAAGCCTCGCGGCGGTTGATCATCGAGTCGGCCGCGTCGCCGAGGCGCAGTTCGAGCTTGGTGCCGAACATGTCCCGGATCGCCGGACGCATGTCCATCCACCGGCCGGACGTGAGGATGAGGTGCACCCCGTACCCGAGGCCGGACGCGGCGATCTCGGTGACCGACGCCTCCTGGTCGTCGAACTCGTTGCGCAGCGTCGTCCAGCCGTCGATGACGACGAACAGGTCGCCGAAGGGGTCGTCGGTGAACTCGCCGTCGCGCTTGCGTCGCCGGTAGGTGGCGATGCTGTCGATGCCCTCGTCCGCGAACCGCTTCTCCCGCATCCGCATGATCGTGCGGGCCTCGGCGATCGTCCGGCGCACCACGCTCACGTCGTGGCGGGTGGCCACGGTGCCCACGTGCGGCAGGTCACGCATCGCCATGAGACCGCCACCGCCGAAGTCGAGGGCGAAGAACTGCACCTCCTGCGGGGTGTGGGTCAGCGCGAGGCTCGCGATCAGCGTGCGGACCAGGTTGCTCTTGCCGCTGCGCGGCGCACCCACGACGACCGCGTTGCCGTTGCCGCCGGACAGGTCGAGCACGAGCAGGTCGCGGCGCTGCTCGAACGGCTTGTCGACGACGCCGCCGATCGCGCTCAGCGCGCCGACCATCTCCGGCGCCGACACGGTGAGGCCGCGCTTGCTGTCACGGACGAGCGGCGGCAGCATCTGGTCGAGCGTCGGCGGGTCGGACAGCGGCGGCAGCCACACCTGGTGCGCCGGCACGCCCTTCCCTTCCAGCCGGGCCACGAGCACGTCGAGCAGCGTCTCGCCGCGCACGTCGTCTTCGTCGTCGGTGGACTGCGCCACCGGCGTCGGGGTCTCGTCGACCGGCGGCGCCACGTACTGGCTGGTGTAGTCGCGCACCGGTTGCGGGTTGCGCCGCAGCGACCCGACGCTGGTGTCGTCCCACGTGCGGTAGACGCCCGACACGTACGCGGCCCGGAAGCGGGTGAGCCCGGTCTCGACCTTCAGGTACCCGTTGCCGGGCGAGCGGGGCAGCTCGAACGCGTCGGGTACGCCGAGCACCGCGCGGCTCTCCATCGACGAGAACGTCCGCAGCCCCAGGCGGTAGGACAGGTGGGCGTCGAGGCCGCGCAACCGGCCCTCGTCGAGCCGCTGGGACGCCAGGAGCAGGTGGATCCCCAGCGACCGGCCCACGCGTCCGATCTGCACGAACATGTCGATGAAGTCGGGCCGGGCGGTGAGCAGCTCGCTGAACTCGTCGCAGATGATCAGCAGGCTCGGCAGCGGCGCCAACGGCACACCGGCCACCCGCGCCCGCTCGTAGTCGCGCTGCGACGCGTAGTTGCCGGCCCGGCGCAGCAGCTCCTGGCGGCGGGTCAGCTCGCCGGAGATGGCGCCGAGCATGCGGTCGACCAGCGCCAGCTCCTCGCTCAGGTTCGTGATGACCGCGCTGGTGTGCGGCAGCCGGTCGAGCGTGGCGAACGTGGCGCCGCCCTTGAAGTCGACGAGCACGAAGTTGAGCGTCTCCGGGTGGTGGGTGAGCGCCAACGAGATCACCAGCGTGCGCAGCAGCTCGCTCTTGCCGGAACCGGTGGCACCGACCAGCAGGCCGTGCGGGCCCATGCCCTCCTGCGCCGACTCCTTCAGGTCGAGCTCGATGGGCCGGCCGTCGGGACCCACGCCGATCGGGATGCGCAGCCGGTCGCGGTTGGGGCGGTTGCTCCACAGGCGGTTGACGTCGAACTGGTGCGGGTCGCCCAGCTCCAGCAGGTCGGCCAGCCCGACCTCCTTCGACACGAACTGGTCTCCGCTGACGGTCTCCAGATCGGTGGCCGACAGCCGCAGCGGCGCCATCTCCCGGGCCAGCACCTCGATGTCGTCCGGGTCGCACACGTCGGCCCTGCCGATGCCGGTCGTGCCGTCCATCGTGATGGCGTTGAGCTCGCCGTCGTCGGCCACCTCGAGCACCACCGTGGCGTCGTCGAGCAGCCGCGGCGGGGGGTTCGCGAGGTCGATGACGGTGACGCCGTCGACGCCGCCCTCGGTCATGAGGTGGTCGGAGCCGACGGTGGTGCCTCCGTCGATCACGACCAGAACATGGGGTGACGTCGTGGGCCCGCCACCGGTGCTGAACCGCGGCCGGTTCACGAGGGTGTCGTCGAGCAGCGCCTCCAGCGCGGCCACCCCGTTGGCGATGAGGCGCACCGGACCGACGCCGTCGTGCTTCTTGGCGTGCAGCGCGTGCGGCAGCCACTTCGCCCACTCCCAGAACGGACGCTCGGCGTCGGAGACGCAGAACCCGACGATCGCGTCGTCGGGTGCGTGGAACGCCGCGTACTGGGCGACGATCGCCCGCACGAGGCTGCGTGACGGCTCGTCGGACCCGCGCACGTAGATCCGGGCGAAGTCGCGCAGGGCGACGGCGACCGGCAGGTCCGGAACGATCGAGTACGTCGTGACGAAGCGCCGCAGCGCCATCGCGCACAGCGGCTCCAGCTCGTCGACCGGGCGGGTCTGCGGCGGGATCAGCGGGGTCGCGATCTCCTGCGGGCCGAGCCCGATCCGCACCACACCGAAGTCACCGTCGTCGCGCCGCCGCTCCCACAACCGCGCGCCGCCGACCGCCGACCAGAGACCGCCCGGGTCGGGGTGCCGGTAGAACAACGCCTCCCGCTGCTGCGTGATCGTCTTGACCACCTGCGCGCGGAGGTGGCTCAACGTGCGCATGTACTGACGGCGGCTCTCGATCATCTCGGCCTTGTTCGGGCCGTTGGTCTGCGTCATGAACTGCACCGCGACCATGCCGAGCATCGCACCGCCGTACATGCCGCCGGCGATGTAGGCGATCGGGCCGCGGGCGCCGACGCCCATCATCAGGCCCATCGCCATCGTGCCGGCGATCATGGGCAGGATCATGAGCATCTGCTGCCAGCGCCGGCTGGCCGGTGGCGGGTTCTCCGGTGGCGCCTCGAGCATGACCTCGCCGGAGGGCACCATCGGCGCCGGCCGGCGTAGCGGTCGCTTGATGATTATCGTTGCCACAGGTCCCCCGCATCGACGATGCCCGCCGACGGCCCACCTGGCGACGACCGGGGCCGGCATTTACGGCGGCAATCATAGACGAGCGCGCCAGGGGGACCACATATCCACAGGTGACGCTGCGCTGACCGGGCCGCCGACGGGCCCCGTGCTATGTTGGCCGCGTTTCGACGGGGGGAGGAGGAGGTCAGGGTATGACGACCTCCGTAGGAGTCGGGCTGGCCCGTGTCACGGTCGCCACGCCCAAGCGTCGGATCGACGTCGCGTTGCCCGAGACGGTCGCACTCGGTGAGCTGCTCCCCCATCTGCTGCGCCACGCCGGCGACGGCATGGCCGACGACGGTCCCCAGCACGGCGGCTGGGCGCTGCGCCGGTCCACCGGGTCGATGCTCGACCCGAAGCGGAGCCTCTCCATGCAGGCCGTCCGCGACGGCGAGGTGCTCCACCTCGTTCCGCGGCGCCAGGAATGGCCCGAACTCGCCTACGACGACGTCGTCGAGATCATCGCCAGCGGCTCGCGCCGGGCGGAGCGGTCGTGGGGCCGGCCGGCGACCCGCCGGTTCGCGCTGGTGCTCGTCGCCGTCCTCATCAACCTCGGGCTGATCGCCGTCGCCGGCGCCCGCGAACCGTGGGCCCTGCCCGGCGGCATCGCGCTCGGCTTCGCCGTGATCCTGCTGGCCGTCGGCGTCGTCCTCGCCCGTGCGGCGGGCGACTCCGGAGCGGGCGCCGTGGTCGCCGGCTGCGCCGTCAGCTGGGCGGCCGTGGGCGCCTACCTCGTCACCGGGCCGGCCGACCGTGACCCGACCGAGTTCGGCGCCGCGCAGGTGCTGCTGGCCGCCGTCGCCGTGATCCTGGTGGGCGTCATCGGCTACGTCGGTGTCGCCGCCTACGCGCAGATCTTCGCCGCCGCGCTCGCGGGCGGAACGCTGGCCGCCATCGCGGCGCTGCTGTGCCTTGCCGGCATGGAACAGGTGGAGGCGGCCGCGGTCGCGCTGACGATCGCGATCGGTGGCCTTCCCGGTTACCCGCTGCTGTCGGCCTCGCTCGGCCGGATCCCGATGCCGGAACTGCCGGAACGGGCCGAGGACATGCTCGACGACAAGCCGTCGCCGAAGCGCTCGGCGGTGTTCGCCGCCGCCAGCCGGGCCCACCAGCTCCTCAACGGCCTGCTGCTCGCCGCGTCGGTGGCCACCCTGATCTGCACGCTGATGCTGCTCACCGAGCCGTCGCGCTGGGCGGTCCTGCTCGCCATCACCGCGACCGCGGCGATCCTGCTGCGGGCCCGGCTGTTCCCCACGGCCCGCCAGCGCCTGCCGATGCTCATCAGCGGCATCCTCACGGCCGGCGTGCTCGCCTGGGCGGCCGTGAGCGGCGAGTCGCCCACCAGCCGCCTCATCAGCTGGTTGGTGGTCATCACCGTCGTCGCCGGGCTGGTGCTCGCCGCCGGCCTGGTCTTCAGCCGCCGGTCGCCGTCGCCGCGACTGGGCCGCATCAGCGACATTCTCGACGTGGCGGCGATCATGGCCCTGGTTCCGTTGGCCTGCGGGGTGGTGGGGCTCTACCAGCGCCTGCAGGGAGTCTTCGCCGGGGTGGTGTGAGCCATGGCCACGCGTCGCGACCAGTTCCAGTCCTACCAGTTCCTGGTGCAGCGGGTGCTGTCGGCGTTCGTCATGCGCGAGACCGACCCGGCCCAGTCGCCGTTGCGCCGCGGCATCGGCGCCGTGTTCGCGGGCGCGATGATCGCGGTCATCCTGTGCGCGGGGTTCGCCGTCTTCGGCCTCATCACGAAGATCGGCAGCGGCAAGTGGCGGGTGCAGGGCGCGGTCGTCATCGAGAAGGAGACCGGCGCACCGTTCGTCTACCGCGACAACATCCTGTACCCGATGGTCAACTACACGTCGGCGGTGCTCGCCGGTGACCCGCCGACGAAGGTGTTCCGGGAGTCGCGACGCACGCTCTCGCGCGCCAACCGCGGCAACATGCTGGGCATCCCGAACGCGCCCGCCTCGCTCCCCGACGCCAAGAACACCGTCAGCGGTCCCTGGACCCTGTGCGCGGTGCCCGGGACCAACGTCGCCGGCCGGCCGTCCACCTCCACGTCGCTGATCCTCGGCTCCGCGCTGACCGGTCGGCAACTCGAGGCCGACGACAGCATGCTGGTCCGCAACATCGCCGACGAGTCGGTGCACCTGGTCTGGCAGGGCCGCCGGTTCGAGGTCAAGGAACCGGACAAGACGCTCGTCTCGCTCTTCGGCGCGCAGACCGCGCCGACGCCCGCCGCCCCGGGGTGGATCACCGGGCTGCCCCTCGGCACGCCCATCGCGCCGCTCACGGTCGCCGACGCCAACCAGCCCTCGAGCGTCACCGGTCGCCGGGTCGGCGAGCTCATCGTCGCGCAGACGGGGTCGGAGCAGCAGTTCTACGTCGTCATGAAGGACGGGCTCGCGGCCATCACCGAGCTGCAGAAGGCGATCTACACCGGGCAGACCAACAGCCAGCCGGTCTCCATCACGGTGTTCGAGGCGAACAGCGCACCGAAGAGCGCCCAGCTCACGAGGCCGACCGGCGACCAGGCGCCACCGGTGCGGGTGCCGCGGCTCGTCACGGCGGCGACCACCGAGTCCGCGTGCGCGCAGTTCCGCGACGCACGGTCGGCGCCCACGGTCTCCGTGGTGTCCGGCGCCCGGCAGCTCACCGCCGGGATCCCCACCGCGGGCGCGCTCGGTTCGGGCACCAGCCTCGCCGACCGCGTCTACGTGCCGCCGGGCAAGGCGGTCCTGGTCACGGCCGTCATCTCGGGGTCGGCCACGGCCGGTGCGCCCGGCGTCATCACCGACATCGGCATGCGGTACCCGATCGCGACGCCGGAGGTCGTGCAGGCGCTCGGCTACCCGCCGCAGCGCTTCGTGCCCATACCGGCGAGTCTGGTGAACCGGATCCCGCCGGGGCCGACGCTCGACCAGCAGGCGGCCCGGACACCGGTCGACCAACAGGTGCGGATACCGGGCCGCTAGACACCTTCAGGGGTCAGGGTTTCGCCGGCCACCGGCGCAGAACCCAACCATGATCGAAAGTGGTGGGACCTTCCTGCTGTTGTGGCCAGAACAGCAAAGGTCGCCACCACTTTCGATCATCAGCTGACGCGGCACCGCACGACAGCGATCCGTGCCCGGTCGTGGGTGCTGCACGGTCCAGCCCGGACCCTGACCCCAGAAGGTCTCCAGCCCGGCCCGTCCACGCCACCGTTCACCGGTTCCGGCTGGTCACGCTTGCCCGTACCGGTTACCGTGAGATGGAAGATCGGTGTCTGTCGCATCGATGTCGTGACGCCCTCGAAGACGGAGGATCACGTTGTACGGGGGCCCGTCCTACGAACGGGGTGTTCTCGTTGGGTCAACCACTAGGAGTAACCGCTGCCGAGGTGATCAGGGCCGCCGACGCGGCGGACGAGGCGGCAGCTGACATCCGCACGAAGTCGCAGTCCTTGGTCAACAGCATGATCAGCCGGTCGGCGCAGTTCCAGGGTGGTGCGGGAAATGCGTTCCGTAAGGTTCTCGTCGAGTTCGTCGACGACCTGAACGTCCAGGTCCTGCAGAAGCTCGAAGACCTGTCGAACAAGACGCGCACGTCGGCCAACGAGCTGTTCAGCCGCGACGACATCAACGCCGCGGAGCTGACCGCCAAGGGCAACAACTTCGGCGGGTCGGGCCCCGGTGGCCTGGCGGACTCCGGCCAGAGCGGCCACGTCAAGGGCGGTGGGGTCACCGCCTCGCTGGAATCCTAGTCCACCGCCCACTTTCGACATCGAGGTATCTACATGGCTGACATGACCTATGAGCACAGCGCCATCGAGCAGATGGTCGAGGAGCTCAAGGCATTCGTAAACCAGATGGACGTGCACCTGAGCCAGACGGTCGAGGCCGAGTTCAACAAGCTGGTGCAGGAAGGCTTCACGGGTGTCGCGGCCAACGCGTTCCACGACGCCTCCCGCTCGTGGAACGCCCTGGTGCAGGAGTACCAGACGGGCCTCACCACGTTCTCGACGGCCGTCCAGTCCACCAACCAGGACATGCAGGCCACCGACCAGAGGTTGTCGACGCTGTTCTGAGCCGTTCCGCCGGCCACGATGCCCCGTCCGCCGACCAGGCGGGCGGGGCGTTCTCATCAGCAGAAGGCGCACCCGAAGGCGCGACGGATCAGGTCTCCCGGTCGGCGAACAGGCGCACGGGCGGCTGCGGCTCCTCGTCCTCGTGCCGCTGGACGGGCCGCCGGGTGATGCTGGGACGCCAGCGCCGCCGCCGGCCCCGCGGCACGGCCGCGCCGAGGCCGATCAGCGCCAGCGCGACGAGCACGCCCAGGCCGGCCAGGAGCTTGGCCAGGTTCCCGCTCGACGTCCAGTTCCGCTCGCGGGCCAGGTCGCTGGCGTCCTCCTGCGGCATGCCCGGCACGCTGACCGGCTCGGTGTCCATCAGCTGGTCGGCCAGCGCGCCGTACGGGTTCACGATTCCGCCGCCGTAGCGCAGGCTGTCGACCCCGCCGGGCGCCGGCGCCGCCGTGGCCATCAGGCGCTTCGCGACCTCCGGGGCGGGCATCTGCGGGAACCAGCTACGCACGAGCGCCGCGGCGCCGGCCACGTACGCGGCAGCGAACGCGGTGCCCTCTGCCGGCGTCACCCCGCCGCCGCGCTGCGTGGACACGACCGCGACTCCCGGCGCGGCCAGGTCGACGAACGTGCCCTGACCGCTCTTCTCGCTGACCATCGTGTTCTGTTCGACGGCCGAGACCCCGAGAACACCGGTGAACGCGGCCGGGTACGGGATGCGGTTGAGCCCGTTGCTGCCGCTGTCCTCCCCGGCCGCGGCGACGACCAGGACGTCGTTGTTCACCGCCTCCGCGACGGCGGCGGCGAGGTTCGGGTCGGCGATGTACGACACCGGCGACACCGAGATCACCTTGGCCCCGCGGGAGACGGCGAACCGGATGCCGGCGGCGAGCCCGGCGACCCCGGCCGACGGCCCGTTGGTCTCGCTGTCGGAGACCCGCACCGGCAGGATCGTCGCCTGCGGCGCGAGGCCGTGGAAGCCGATGTTCGGCTCCTGCTGCGCGGCGATGATGCCCGCGGTCTGCGTTCCCCGGCCGGCGCAGTCGGCTCGACCGTCGCCGCCCGGAGTGATGAGGTCGGTACCGCCCGCCACCCGGCCCCGCAGCTGCGGGTGGTTCGCGTCGACACCCGAGTCGAGCACCGCGACCAGAACGTTGGCCCCGCGGGTGAGCGCCCACGCCCGTTCGATGCCGAACATCTTCTGCGGCCACGGCTCCGGGGCGTACGCGGTGCCCGGGTCGACACAGTTCGGCGCCGCCGACGCCGGAGCCGCCGGTACCGACAGGGTGCCGACGACCGTGGCTGCCACCGCCACGCCCGCGACCGCGCACAGCCGGGCCCGTATCAGCAGACCGCCCGCCATGTTCGCCCCCGTCTCGTCACCTGCCGGCCGCCTCAGTCGGCGACCACCTCGTTGCCACCGGCCACCGCGTCGGCGAGGAACTGGTGCAACCCGTACGCGCCCAGCCATTCGAGCCGGATGGACCTGCGTACCTCCTCGACCGGACGGCCGACGTACCGCTGCGTCCACGGTAGCTTGGGCGCCAGGTCGGCGACGGTCGCGTCGGCGAGCTCCCAGTACCCCTCGACCGGTCCCCGCGGGTCGGGCACGCGACCGGTGACAGCGCTGAACCGGCGCAGCCGCTCACCGGTCCACTGCGGCGGACTCTGGCGCCAGCCGTCGTTGTGCAGCCGGTCGAACTCGGCCAGAGCGGCCGGGTCGGCCCCGCCCAGCAGGATCCGCAGGACCTCCACCAGCTCGTCGGGCTTGTCCAGCTCGTCGACGGACCAGTCCTCGATGTCGGCCTCGTCGTCGTCCCAGAGCGGGATGAAGCCCGGCCGTACGGAGATCCATCGCACGGGCAAAGCGTAGCCACCCGGTAGGGTCGACGTCATGCCGCTACGAGTCGCGCGGACGAACGCCGAGGCACAGCTGTTCATGGAACTGAACCCGTGTGAGAACTGCGGCGAGCGCGAGTTCGAGCCGGCCGACACCATCATCGTCGCGGAGGGTGACCTGGCCAGCCGCTACAGCGGCAGCTGCCCCCGCTGCGGCATCCACCGCGAGTTCCTCTTCCGGATCCCGGACGAGCCGATCATCCCGAGCCCCGACGAACCGGTCTTCGGCGACGACACCCCGTCCACGCTGATCGACCCCGGCGAGTGGATGTGGATCGCCGACCTCATCGCCCGCAGCACGCCCGGGGAGCCGGAGGAGGGCATGAGCGCCGCCGAGCGGCAGCAGATCCGGCTGGAGCTGCGCACCGCGGCGGCCGCGGTCGGCGAGGCGGCCAAGTTCGTGCCGCCCGGTGGCGACCGGGTCCCCCACGACGCGGTGTGGAGCGACCGCGGCCGCGCCGTCTACGAGGACGAACCCGGCCGGTTCTGGCTACCGCGCCTGCAGGCGGTGCGGCGCACGTACCGGGAGATCGCCGACCGGTTCGCGGACCAGCCCGCATGACGGAGGCGCTGGTGCTGCCGGTCGGTCAGCTCGTCGGCACCTACCACGACCCGGCCGACGCCGGGGGTCACCACCACGAGGTGCGCGTCGGCGGGCAGATCCACGAGCTCACCGACACCGAACTGGTCACGTGGGTCTCCGCGCACGCCGCGCCCGACGACCGGGTCGACGACGGCCCGTGGACCACCGCCGCGCTGCTGCGCCAGCTCACCACGCAGGGCGTGCCCCGGCCGGCGGCGCTCGTCGACACGCTGTTCGACCGGCGGCTGCTCACCGAGGTCGTACCGGGCGGCGACGGCGCGGTCACCTTCGCCCGGGCTCACCGCGTGGTGCCGACGATGCTCGGCCTGGGCAACCTGCCGGACCAGCCGTGGCTGTACGCCATCGGGCTCATGGGACAGGAGCGGATCCGGGTCTCCCGCCTCGTCTTCGAGCTGTGGGCCTGGGGGCACCTCGACGAGAACCTCTGGCACGCCTGCGACGCGCTCGCCGCGCTGGAGAAGGCCGACGGCGAGGTCGCCGGCCCGGCCGAGGTCCTCGAGGGGTTCCTGCACACCCTGCACGGTCTCCTGAACGCGCAGGCGGCGTACCTCGACACCGTGGAGCGCGCGTGACGGACACCTGGGTCTTCCCGGTCGGGCACTACCTCGGGCCGCACCACCCCGCCGCGGGTGCCGCGCCCGACTCGCACCGCGTCCGCGTCGGCGACGAGGTGGTACGGCTCGCCACCGGGGCCGAACTTCTGGTGTGGGGGCTCGCCCACGGCCTCCCGGCCGCCTCGTCGACCCCCGGCGCGGTCTGGACCCGCGACGACGTCATCAGGCTGGCCGCCGAGCGGGTCACCGCCGACTTCTCCGGCGTCCTCGCCGACCTGCTCGCCGCCGGTGCGCTGGTGGAGGTGGGCCCCGACGGGGTCGCACCGGCCGTCTTCGCCCGGTCGCACCGGTTGCGGCCGCTGCTCTCGGGCCTCGGCAGCGGCGCGGGCCGGCCCGACCGGTACCGGATCGGCGTGTTCGGCGAGGAGCCCGTCGCGGTGGTCGACGTGCGGGTGTTCGACCTGTGGCAGTGGGCCACCCGCGTCGGGACGCTGGCCGACCTGAACGAGATGCAGGCGCTCACCGGTCCGCTGCTCGGCGACGACGACGACGGCGTGCCCGGCCTGCTGCACCGGGTGCACCTGCTGCTGGCGAACGGCTGCGGCTACCTCGACGTCGCGGCGTCGAGGGTCGCCACCGGCGCGACGTCGACGTAGACGGCGCTCACCGCCAGCAGCCGGTGCAGCTCGGCGACCATCGCCGCCAGGGCCGCCGCGGGCGCGCGCGGGTCGGCGTCGGCGCACGCCTGCCGGAGCGTCGCGAAGTCGGCGCCGCGCTCCCACACCGCCAGCACCGGCGCCCCGACGCTCACCCGGCGCCCCTCGGTGCCGAGCGCGAAGCCGCTCTCGTCGTACTGCCAGCCGACGCCGAAGGTCAGCGGCACCACCCGGTACCGGTCGGCGAAACCGTCGTCGACCTCGGCCAGCAGCCCGTCACGCAGAAGCGTCGCGAACGCGTCGACGGCGCCGGCCGGATCGGGCAGCAGGCCGAGGACCCGCTCGCGGGTCCACACCGTGCCGGGTGGCAGGTCGGGGTGGCTGTGCGCGGCCAACCACACCGCGGCCTCGACCGCCGTGTCGAGCGGCTCGGGCTCGCGGCCCACCCGCACCCGGAACCGCACCTGGCCGGCCGCCTCGTCGTGGATCGGGCCGAGGTAGTGGCCGACCGGAACGACCGCCGTCATGCCGGTGCCGCGTCGAGGCAGGCGGCGTTCGTCGACAGGAGCTGGTGCAGGGCGCCGAGGATCGTGGTGGCCAGTGCCCGCGGATCGCCGCTGCCGTCGGGCAACGCGGTCTTCGCGCCGCGTACGCACGCGGTCCACAGGTTGTCGTCGAGGCCGGCCCACGACCAGAGAAAGAAGATCTCCGCCGGAACAGCCACCAGCGCCGCACCCGGATGACCGAGCCGGAACCGGCGGCCCTCGACCGGATCGTTGCCCAGCCCCAGGGCCTGCGGCAGCAGGCGCACCGAGCGGGCGAACTCCTCGACCGGACCGGCCACCTCCAGCAGCAGGCCGCCGCCGACCAACCGGTCGATCGTCGCGTCGGCGCCGGCTTCTCCGGGAAGGTGCCGCATCAGGGCCGCGCGGTCCCATCCGCCGAGGTCGGGCGCGCCGGGGACGCCGTGCGCGAGCGCCCACACGAGCTGCTCGTCGTCGGCGAGCTCGACCCGCCGGCCACCCACCCTGACGACATGCCGCAGCCCCGCGCCGACCGGCAGCATGCCGAGATAGCGCCCCACCGGCACGACGAGCGGGCCGGTCACCAGCCGTTGCTCTCGCGGAGCGCCTCCACCCGCGCGGTGAGGTCGACGAGCACCCGGCGCCGCTCGGCCAGCGTGGCCTCCAGCCGCGACCGCTCGAACCGGCCCGGGTCGGCGGCGCGGATCGCGTGCCCCCGGCCCGACGTGAACGCCTCCTCCGGCACGGAGTCGGCGCCCGGTGGCAGGAACTTGAGGATCTCCTCGACGGTGGCGACCGCGTCGATCGCCGCGTCGTAGGCGTCGGCGACCTCGTCGGGCGACGCGTCCGGTGCGACCTTCAGCGCGCCGGCCGCCCACTCCCCCACCTCGAAGAACCCACCCGGGTCGATGATCGTGGACGGTTCGGGACCGCCGAGGCCGGGCGGCGGCAGGTTCGGGTCGAGCACGACGAACTCGAACCGGCGGTGGGTGCCGCACGAGGGGCAGTCACCCTCGTAGGACGAGATGCGCTGCCCGGCGCGTTCGGCCGCCTCGTGCACGGTCCACGGGAAGTCGGCCTCACCGCACCGCTCGCACGGATGGAGATCCATGTACATGTGGCACTCGGACATCGCGCGCGCTACCAGCACGGACCCCCACCTCCGCTCACTCGGCAGATATCCTCGACGATGTGATCGCCCCACTCGCCCGGACGCCCGCCGAAGCCAGGCTCTACATGGACATCAACGCCTGTCCGGCATGCGGTGGCAACGGCTTCCAGGGCACGAGCGTGGTCATGCTACAAGACGGTCAATTCTACGAACGGCACACCGGACCCTGCGAAGAGTGCGGCTCACCGCGCGAGTTCGTCTTCCGGATGCCGACGGAACTGGAGCTGCGGCTCGGCGCCGCCGACTTCGGCGGCCCCGAACCGTCGGAGCTGCTCGACCCCGGCGAGTGGATGACCGTGGCCGAGGTCTCGGCCGACCGCGACGCCGGCGCGACGAAGGCGGACCTGGAGTACGCGGCCGCCGCCGCCGAGGAGGTCCTCAAGTTCCTGCCACCGGGATCGGACGTCGCCGACGCGATCCCGGCGAGCGCGTTCCACAGCCCGGTGGGGCGCGACGCGTACGCGCGCATGCCCGAGCGGTACACCCGGGGACGGCTGATGGCCATCGCCAGGGCGCTGCGCGAAGCGGCCGAAGCCCCGTACGACGACCCGCCCGGGCCCGCGTAACCCGCGGTCACGAATACGCCGCGGGCCGGCGCAGCCACGTCGCCGGCCCGGTCGGCGGCACCCGCACCGACCACAGGGTCACCTCGGGACCCGCGGCGTCGGGATCCTGCCGGGCAGCGTGGAACGCCACCCACCGGTCGCCGTGCTCGTCGTCGAACACCCGCGGGGCCTGCACCGGCGGCGGCTCGGGCGCCCCGGCGGGCAGCGCCGCCCGCCACTCCCGCGGATCGGTGACGACCGCGCGCGGCCCCGGCCCCGGCCAGTGCCGCTCGATGAGGATCTCGGCGTAGGCGAGCGGGTCGAGCCCGTCGTCCCGCAGCGCGCGGCCGAGGCCGGCGACCTGCCGCGGATCGTCGAGGTCGAGCGGTGACCCGTCGTCGAGGAGCAGGAACATCCGCCGCGACGGCGGACCGTGCGTGTCCTCGTCCTCACGGGTGACGACCACGACCGCCGCCACCCACGGCGCCCGGCCCACCGACCAGTCGTCGGTGGTCTGCGCGAAGAGGATCCGCTCGGCGGTGCGCACCGACACCGCCGGACCGTCGGGAAACTCCTTCGCCCACGTGACCGCCTCGTCCGGAGGCAGAACCGCCTCACGCACGAGCTCGATCAGGTCCTGCGTGGTAACCACTCGATCCTCCCCGTCCGGCGCGTCCACCAGCCTACGACCGTCCCCCCGACGGTGCCCGCCGGGCGACGGGCCGCCACCGTCGATACGATGCCCGACGATGACACGTCTGGTATTCCCGGTCGGGCAGTTCGGGGGCGCGATCCGCCGCCCGTCGGAGGGCATCGGTTTCAGCATCCGGCGCGGTGACGCCGTCGTCACGCTCGAACCCGACCCGGGCAACCTGTGGCTGGCCGCTCACGGGCGTCCCGGAGAACTGGACACGACGGTCTGGACCCGCGACGCCGTCTCCGACGCGCCGGCGGCCCTGTGGAGCACGCTCACCGGTCCCGGCCTCATCGCGGAGGCCGACCCCGACGAACCGGAAGCGGTCGACTTCGCGCGCGCCCACCGGCTCCTGCCCCGGATGCACGGCCTCGGCAACCGGGCCGAGCACCCCGACCGGTTCATGGCCGGATACGCCTCCGACGGCATGGCGACGTTCTCCTGGCACCAGTGGCGGCTGTGGCGGGAGAGCCACCTCGAACCGTCGCTCTGGGACGGCTGCGAACGGCTCGTGGAGAACGAGCGCGGCGCCGGCCGCGAGGTCGACGCCCGCGCCCTGCTCGCCGACACGATGCGCAACCTGCACATCATGTTCGCGCTCAACCTCGCATACCTGGACGTGGCGCGATGACGGACCTGATCCTCCCGGTCGGGCACGACATGGGACCGTTCTTCCCCGACCACGACGTGCCGTTCGACTACTACGAGGTCTGCATCGGCCGCCGCGTGTTCGGGCTGCGCACCAACTACGACTACGCCGTGTGGATGCGCGCGCACGGTCCGATCGACGAGGCGCCGCTGACGTTCGCCCGGTACCACGAGAACCTGCGCAGCGACGGCATCCCCGACGGGGCGTCGCGCGCGCAGGGCCTGGCGTCCGACCGGCTGATCTGGGTGGTTCCGCTCAGCGGACCGGCCGCCGTGCGGTTCGCGGAGGCGCACCGCCCGATGCCGTTGGCCACCGCGATCGGCAACGTGGGTCCGGACGTCCCCGCCGGCCGGTACGCGCTGGGCCGCCCCACCACGGTGTTCCACTACGCCGACGAGGTCGAGTACTGGCTGTGGCTGTGGGGCGGCCACTACGACAGCCTGTGGCTCGCCGTCCAGGCCTTCGCCCGCACCGACCTGGGCGCCGCGACCGGCGGCGGCGACCCGCGCGCGTGCCTCGGCCCGGTGCTGCTCGCCGCGCAGAACCTGATCAGCCACTCGCTGCTGTTCTTCGACGCCGCCTGGGACCGGCGGTAGGGTCTCACAGCCAGGGGTCGGTTCCGGTGTCGTCGGCCAGCCGCGCGGGTGCGACCGGCGGTGCCGGCTGCAGATAGGCGCAGAACGCGTAGATGTCGGGTGCCACCCTCTCCAACGGCGGGGCGCCGAAGGTGGCGCCGAGCTCGTTGAGGAACACGACCTCGTCGAGGCCCGGGACCTCCGTGCGAACGGCGATCAGGCCGCCGGTCGCGACCGCGATCACCACGTGCTCACGGGTGAACCCCGCCGGCGCCCGCATCGGGCCGAGGCCGAGGTCACGGTGCGGCTCGTCGGGGTGGATGCCGAGCAGGGGACGCGCTTCGGACAGCCGGAACCTGAAGCCGGGCACGTGCACCGCTCCGGGCATGGTGGCCCCGTTGTTCTCGGCCAGCCACCGCCGGTAGCCCGGCGGCAGGCCATGAGCCAGACCCAGCCGTTGCTCCAGCGCGGCGATCGCGGCCTCGTCGACCGGGCCGGACGGCTGCAGCTCCACCCGGTTCCAGACCCGGTCGCCGTCGAGCGGCGGCGGCGTGAACGGAGGCGCGCCGGGCGGCACCGACCGGACCGTGGCGACCCAGCTGTCGGGGTTGGTGAAGTGGACGTCCTCGAACCGCCACGTGGTGCCGCCGAACTCGGCCGTGTCGCCGAGCGACAACCAGACCGGCTCCCGGTCGGCCCCCTCTACGTGCGCGGAGAGCAGCATCCGCGGCGGGTTGGAGCGCATCCGCAGCACCCCGAAGGCGATCGCGTCGTCTTCACTGAACCCGGGCGTCGACGGGCGCAGCAGCACCGTCTCCGTCACCGGTTCTCCAGATCACACCGTCGAAGCACACCGTCGACGACCGGGTGCTGCCGAAGGCCGGGAAAGTCGTGCAGCACCTTCTGTACCTCCCGTTGAACGAACGAGCACACGTCTGAGGGGAAGTCGCCGAACGACGCCGTCGCGACCCCGGGTGCGAAGGTGCATTCGACGGTCAGGACATCGTCGTTGCGTCGGAAGGTTATCTGGTCGTCGGTCTCCGTCAGCTGGTACTCGTAGCTCGAGACGCTGTTCCCGGCCAACGTGTCGCGGGCCGCGAGGGCGCCGGAGACGAAGTGCAGCAGGGGAATGGAGCCGAACTTCGAGACGAGCTCCGTGCCACCGGCGGTGATCCGGACGTCACCGAGGAAGTAGTACCAGAGCAGGTCCCCCGCGCTCGCTGATCCCGGATCCGACCGGTGCTCGAACCCGACCGGATCCGGACGCACCTCCGGCTGGAAACCCATGGTGAGCAAGAGACCGTCACTCCTCTCAGAGCGGGTGCATCGTCATCACGTAGCCGTCGGGGCTGACCCAGACCCGCAGCCTGGTACCCCCGTTCTCGCTGATGACGGTACCGGGGCCGAAGTCGTGGTCGTGTGCGTGGTTGCCCGTGATCGGGTCGATCTTGGAGGGCGCCGGCGAGCCGCTGACGGCCCGGTTGGCCAGGTCTTCGAAGTCGTCGGGATCCAGGTCCTCGTGGAACTTCGTTCCTTCGCTCGGTGTGCCGTAGCCGTGCAGCCCCAGGACGTGAACGGCGAGCCGCTCCGCCGTCAGCTTGACCGGCCCGGTGCACGGGGGTGCCACCGCCGGCAGAACGGTGCCCGTCACATGGCACGTGTGAACCTCGGCCGCTTCCTCCGTGTCCGCCACCGCGCCGGACGTCCAGTAGGCCCGCAGGGCCTCCCACAGGTCCCGCGCGGTCCGGTCGGCCAGTTCGGCGGCGGCGCTCTTCCGCGCCTCGTCGGCCGACTCCCGGGCGGCTTCGGCGGCACGCCGGGCGCGCTCGGCCGCCGCCAGCTTGGCGGCGAGAACGCCGGGCGGGAGGGGACCTCCCGCTGCGGACGGGTCGAGGAGCTCCCACAGCTCCCAGGACTCGTTCGGACCCAGGAGGCCGCTCAGAGCCGGATCGTCGAGGGTGACGGGACGGCCGTCGGGGCCGGGAAGGAAGCCCAGGAAGCGGATCATCTGACGGAGCAGAGCGTCTGCTTTCGCCCGCGTGAGGACGTCGTCGAGCCACTCCGGCGTGAGCTCGGCACCGGTCGACCCGCCGTCCGGGTCGTTACCTCCGGGGGCGGCGGTGACCGGTACGTGCGGGTGCAGCGGGCGACCCGGCGCCGGCACGGGCGTCGTCGACAGATCGAGGTGGACGTACTCGGGTGACAGGAGCCGGTACAGCATGAAGAACGGGATCTTCTTGGGCTGGTTCTGGCCCCACGGGTTGTCGAGCGTGACGTCGCCGGCGTCGTCGATCTCGACGAGCTCGTACATGTGGTTCTCGATCAGACGGTACTTGTCCAGGCCGTCACGGAGCTCGTCGTTCTTGTCCTTGTCCCTGTCGTTAAGACGCTTGTCGTCCTTCTCCACCCGGCGGGTGGAGACCAGCACCGGGCTGCCCCCGGCGATCAGCTCCTTCATCTGGCGCATGACGACGCTGATCGGCTTGCCCGGCGGGGTGAGCGCGGACGCGCGCGCCGGCAGCCCGGTCAGCGCCGTGAGCGTCCGCGCCGGGTCCAGCGGGTCGCTTCCGCTGCCGGACTGGGCGTACCCGGTCGGAGGCGCGTGCCACTCGTCGGGGTAGAGATCGGGCGCGATGGCGAGACCTTCGTCGGCCGCCTTCGTCTCCTCATAGTTCCGGTGCCGCCGGTGGTACGGACGGAACAGCTTGTGGTAACCGACCCGCTCGTCGAGGTCCCACAGCAGGCCGAGCACCGTGAGGGCCTTCTCCAGGATCGGACCCCACGCCTTCCCGTGTCCCCGGGCGTAGAGGGGGCTTCCGCTCCTGCCGACCGGCAGGTCCGCGGTCACGGTCATCTCGATGACGATGCCGGACGGTACGACGCGGCCGTTCTCGACCGTCGTGTCGTGCACGAGCACGGTGTAGTCGTCGCCGTCCGCGGTCACCACATCGGCGATCGCGGCAGGCCGCCGGCCGGCGACGGACCGGATCGCGCAGATCTGCCAGCAGTTTCCGATGATGCCCTGGCTGATGTCCTCGCGGCGGACGTCGTCGGTGCCCAACGGCATCCGACCGTTCGGGCCGTCGAGCGGACGGCCGTACACGACCTTGACGGTGCCGAGCGGTGCCAACCTCGGCCGGTCGGCGGTGAGCTGGACGACCTGCTTCCCGTCGGCCGCGGTTGTGGTCCTGATGGTGAACTGTCCGGTGGGACGGGTACCCGCGCCGGACGGGTCGGCCCAGCCCTCCGGCCGCAGCGCGTCGACCAGTCGTGCCGACACGGGCATCATCGACCGCCCGTCGGCGATGTGGTACATGACGTTCGACGGCAGCACCCGGATGGCCGACGCGCGGTCGTTCTCGACGTAGGTCGCCTCGGCCCGGACGACGTCCTCCTCCGCGTGGGCGAAGCGACCCTCCGCCGTCGTCAGGTCGAAGTTGTCGTTGACCGGGCCCAGATGCACCGCGTGCCACCCCCGCAGGGCGTACACCCGCAGGCTGATCATGCCGCTCAACGTGATGTAGACGCCGTCCCGCCGGACCCTCGCCGCCAGCGTGGGATCGCTGCGTTCCAGCCGGGCCAACGCGTCGTCGGGCACCGCGACGATCTCGCCCGCCCGGTCGGGCCGGCGGGGAAGGACCGTCGGCATCAGCTCGCCGTCGACCGCCGCCGCCAGCAGGATCTCCCGGACCCTGGCGTCGTCGAGCCGGTCGAGATGTTTGCCGAAGACCATCCGGAAGTCGGTCGTTCGGGTCCTCTCGACCGGGCTCGTGTCCTCGTCCCACGTCATGGTGCCGCGCACCTGTTCGGCGGTCAGTGCCGGCAGGACCAGCGAGCCGAGGAACTCACGCACGTCGTCCGGCGCATCCGCCGGTGGCCGCTCGATGACGTCGGCGAGCTCCCGGCGCAGTTCGATGCGACCGTCGCGGTCGGCCGCTGCGTACCGGGCCATCGCGTCGCGGAGGTCGACCGGCACCGCCGGGCCGCTGTCAGGGCCGGTTCCGCCGCCGCCGCCACCGCCGCTGCCGGGTCCGGCTTTCAGCGCGGGCACCGGTTGGGCGCCACCGGTCGGAAGATCGAGATGGACGAAGTTGGAGATGATCAGCGGCAGCAGCTCGTCCCACGGAACCGGCGGCGGCTGCTGCCAACCCCAGGGGTTGTACAGCCGGACGTGGCCGTCGTCGTCGATCGAGGCGACCTCGTAGCCGTGCCATCCGACGAGGTTCGCCGGGTTCGGCGTGCCGTCGGCGACCTCGTCGTCCGGCCGCGTGGTGATGAGCACCGGGCTGCCGGCGGCCAGCAGGTCACGGATGATCTGCTGGGCCTCACGCGGCGTGCGGTTCTCCGGGGCGACCTGCGAGACGCTCACCGGCATCCCGGTGAGCATCGCCAGGAGGGTGGCCTTCCCGTAGTAGCCGATCCCGCTGCCGATCTCGGCCCAGCCGACGGGCGGCGCGCTCCACTCGTCGGGGAACGGGTCGGGACCGAGCTCGACGTTGAGCTTCTCCGCCAGGACCTCGTACTGGGTCCGCGTGCGGCGGTAGGACGGACGGAACTCCGTGTGGTAGACGGCGGCCCGCTGGCCGGGCTCCCAGATCCGGGAGACGGCCAGCAGCGCCTTCTCGAGGACGGGTCCCCAGGCCTTCCGGCCCACCGGCTTGGCGTGGACGAAGCCGCCGCGGCGGTTGACCGGCAGCTCCGGGGTCACGTGGATCGTGAACATCTCGCCGGTCGGTACGAGGCGACCGTTCTCCATCTTCGTCATGTGCAGCCGCACGGTGTAGGTGCCGTCAGTGTTCTCGACGACCACGTCCGCGAGGAGGTCGCCCTGATGGTGCGCGAACGCCTGCATCACGTTGACCACCATGCAGTCGGCGAGGACACCCTGCCTGACGTCGTCCCGGCTCGGGTTCTCGGTGCCCAGGGGCATCCGGCCGAGCTCGTCGTCGAGCGGCGAGCCGTAGGTGAAGCGGAACTTGTCGGTCGGTGCCAGCTCCGGCCGGCGGACCCAGACCTCGGTCGGCCTGTCGGACGGTCCGGGCTCGGGGAAGCCAGCCAGTGACCGGACCACGTTCACCAGAACGGACGGCACCGGCCGCATCGAACGTCCGTCACCCACGTGGTAGACGGTGTGCACTTGCAGGAGGTCCCTCGCGTGGCTGCCCCGGTTCTCGATGTAGGTGGCCTCGGCCCGGTTGGTGTCCTCCTCGACCTGGTCGTAGCGACCGGCTTCCGTCGACGGGTCGAAGTTGGCGTTCGGCGGGCCCAGCCGGACCGGCGGCCAGCCGATCGCCGCGTACGGGCCGAGGTCGACCAGGCCGCGCAGGTCGACGTAGATCTTCTCCGCCTCGAGCTGGTCGGCCAGCTCCGGCATTTCCGCCCTGATCCGGTCGATCGTCTCGGCGGGAAGGCGCACGAGCCGGCCCGCGAGCCCGGGCAGCCGGGGAAGGACTGCCGGCACGGACTCACCGGAGACGGCCTGCGCCACGAGACGCTCGCGCACCACCGCCTCGTCGAGGCCGCGAACGTCGTCGGCCCCGAACACCCGGTGGTAGTCGGCCGCGGCCGCCGCCGCGACGGTGTCGGAGCCCGGGGTCGCCGAGAGGGCCCGGCGCACCTCGTCGGCGGTGATCGACGGAAGGACCAGCGCGGCGAGGAAGCCGCGGAGGTCGTCGGGCAGCGGGAAGGCGCCGGGGTCGGCCACGTACCGGTCGAGCGCCGGCATCAGCCGGTGGCGCAGCGCGATGCGCTCGTCCGGGTCTGCCGCGGTGTATTGGTCGAGCGCGTCGCGGAGGTTCACGCCCGTCGCGAGGTCGCTGCCGGGCAGCGCGGCCGCGAACCGGTCGTACAGGTCGGGCGCGTTCGTGGCGAACACGTCGATGCCGAACGGCAGGTCCCGCAGGAAGCCTGCGGCCAGTGTCGCCCGGTCCTCGCGCCCGGTGACCCGGTCGAGGATGTCGAGCAGCGCCATGCCGTACTCGCGGAGAAGGCCGTCGGGGTCGCGGCGCAGGCCCGCCGCCCGCCGCGCCACGTAGTCGACGTACGGGTCCGGGTCGGACGCCCGGTCGACGAGCGCCACCAGGTCCCAGCCGGCCGGCGTGACCCGGCCGCGCGCGGCGAGGTCCGACCGGCGCATGCCCCGGTAGATGTCGCCCCGGTCGATACCGAGCTCCGCCAGCACGGCGGGCGCCTCGAGGACCGCGAACACCCACCGCCACTCCGCCCGCGGCAGCGTGCGGAACGCCTCGCCGAGCGCGTTGAGCCGGTTCAGGGCGTCAGGGTCGAGATGCGGTCCGGCGGCGATCGGTGTCGGCGTGCCGTCGGCCCGCAGCGAGGGGACGGCCACCGCGAACGTGCTCAGCGTGTACCCGTTCGCGACCAGCTCGTCGGTGACGTCGACGACCGGCACCAGGGGCACCGACGCGAACACCGCCGCCTGACGCCGGACGTGCCCCCTGACCACGTACAGCGAGCCGGCGTACCGGACGACCTCGATCGGCTCGTCCTCCGGCCAGGTCCACCCGTCGGACCGCATCCGCTCGGTGTACCTGTGCAGCTGTGGGTCGTCCGCCTCCACCTCCCGGGTGGGCAGGACCGACTCCGGCGACACCCACTCGACATCCGCTCCTTCGAGGACCGCGTCGACGTCGCTGTGGTGGCTCGGTAGCCGGTCGGCCCAGCGCCGCCAGTCGGGGGCGAGGAGGTCGAGGTGCACGTACTCGGGGGCGAGAGCCGGCACGAGATCGCCGAACGGCACCGGCGGAACCGGCTCGCCCGACGCGCTGTCGAGCAGCACGTTCCCGGCCTCGTCGATCCCGACGATCTCGTAGGCGTCCCCAGGCCGCAGACCGTCGGGCAACGGGCCGCGGGTGACGGTGGTGACAGTGACCGGGCTGCCCGCGTCGAGGAGGTCGCGGATCGTGCGTTCGACGTGCCGGCGGGTGCCGCCGCCCAGGAGGCCGAGGTACGACACGCGCGCGGGCATCCCGGTCAGCGCGGTCAGCAGATGCGCCCGCTCGAGTGCGGTGCTCCCGGTGGCGTACCCGGTCAGGGCGGCGCGGCCCGTCCGGCCGCGGTGGCCGTTCAGACCGGTGACGCCCTTCTCCAGGAGCGGGCCCCACGCCGCGTCGCCGGTCGACCGGGCGAAGACGGGGTCGCCGTTCTCGTCGACCGGCAGGTCCGCGGTGACGTCGAGCTCGATGACCTCGTCGGTCGGGACGACCCGGTCACCGCGGACCGCGGTGCCGTGCACCCGCACGGCGTAGGTGCCGCCGGGAAGCTCCGCGACCGCCCACCGGATGTCACCGGGGCGGGTTCCGGCCACGGCCCGGATGACCGAGATGTCGCCGCGGTCGGAGTGCTCGCCCGCGCGCACGTCGTCGCGGTCGACCCGCTCCGTGCCGAGCCGCGCGCGTGACCCGGACCGGTCCAGTGGGTGGCCGTAGGTGACGAACCCGTCGATCGCCGGCAGCTCCGGCCGGTGGACGCGGACCGGTCCCCCGGTGACGGCCGGACCGGTGCGGCGCGCGTACGGGACCGGGCCACCGACCGAGCCGACCACGTCGACGAGCGCCGCGGGAACCAGACGCATCGACCGGCCGACAGGGTTGTGGTACGGCACGTTCCGGCTGAGCAGCGAACGCGCGCGCAGCCGGTCGGCCTCGATGTACATCGCCTCGGCCCGGCGGGCGTCCTCCGCCGCCTGTGCGGCCCGGCCCGCGGCCGTCCGCAGGTCGAAGTTGCCCGCGGTCGGGCCCAGCTCCACCGGGTCGGCGCCGGGCACCGCGTACGGGGTCAGGTCGATGACACCCCGCAGGTCGACGTACACGCCGTGGCGGTCGACCCGCTGCGCGAACACCTTGTCGACGTACATGAGCCGCGTGATCGCCGCCGGCGACAGCGCGATGACCCGGCCGGCGTGCTCCGGCAGCCGGGGCAGGGTCGTCGGCCGCAGCTCGCCGTCGACGAGCGCCGCCGCGAGCCGCTCGCGCACCTGCTCCGCGTCGAGCGGACCGTCGGTGCCGAAGACCCGCCGGTAGTCGGCGGCCCGGGCCAGCCGGTTGAACCGGTTCTCCGGTACCGGCGTGCCGAGCACCCGCTCGACCCAGCCGAGGTCGAGCGGCGGAAGCACCAGCGGGTCGAGCAGCGGCCGGACGTCGGCCGGCACGGCGTCGCGGCCCTCGGGCGTCCCGTAGTAGTCGAGCAGCGGGGCGAGGACGCGGCGCAGGAGGAGCCGGCCGTCCCGGTCGGCGGTGTCGTACAGACCGGCCCAGGTCCGCAGCGTGTCGACGTCGGACAGGTCGCCGATCGTCGGCACCAGGGCGGTGAGGCGTGCCAGGACGTCGGGTTCGTCGGCGGCCAGGCGCTCGGCGGCCGCCGGCGAGAGGTTGCGCAGGAACCCGTCGGCGAGGGTCGCGTCGCGCAGGCGGTCGGGCCGCTCGTCGGCGAGGGCGAGCAGGGCCGTCGCGTGCCGACCCACCCGGCCGGCGGCGCTGCGCACCCCGTGCAGGGAGTTCGCCCGGTACGCGGCCGCGTGGACGTAGGCGTCGGACCGGTTGGCCGGGTCGAGCGCGTCGAGGAGGGCCCAGGCCGCCGGCGTGAGCAGGCCCCGGTCGCGCAGGAACGCGCGGTGCGCGGCGGCCCGCGGGTCGGCGACGTGGATACCGAGGCCGGCCGTCACCTCGGCGGCGACGAACAGGGCACGCACCCACGGCCACCCGGTCCGCGGCAGGGTGTGGAACGCCGCGCCGAGGGCGTTGAGCCGCCGCAGGCCGTCGCGGTCGAGGTGCGGCGCCGCGCCGACCGACCGGATCGGTGGCGGTGCCGGGTACGCCGCGGGCGCGGCCGCCGGCCCGGCGGGTCCCGGCCGGCCCCCGCTGTGCCGGCCGTGCGTCCCGAGCGCGCCGTGCGCGCGGACGCGGGTGGCGATCGCGGCCCGGACGGCGGCGACGTCACCCAGCAGCCACGCCGACCGCGGCACCAGCCGGGCGGCCAGCGCGCCGGTCACCGGCCCGCCCGTCCGGCCGAGCAGGGCCAGGACGAACGCGCGCTGGACCAGGTAGGCGTCGGTCTCCCGCTGCCGGTGCAGCTCGCCGAGGCGGGCGTCCGCCGCCGCGGCCGACGCCTCCGACCGGAGCACGGCCGCGACCGCGTCGGCGCGGTCGGGCTGCTGGACGTGGCGGATCTCGTGGACGAACGCGGCCACGACGTCGAGGTAGTCGCGGTCGGGGCGCACGAAGGTCCGGTCGAGCGACCGCTTGTAGAACGCGCCGAGCACGGTACCGGCCTGCCTGGCCCGGGCCAGCTCGGCCGCTACCGCCGTGGCACCGGCGGCGCCGTCGACCGCGGCGGCGTGCCGCACGTCGAGCGGGACCGCCCGGGCCAGGTGCCGCACCAGGTCGGCGGCGAACCCGGCCGGCAGGTCCGCGGCCAGCTCCTCGGCCAGCGCGCCGATGACCGCCTGGTCCAGTACGTGCAGGTGGTGCCCGTCGATGGTGATCGCGTACCCGGCGAGCGCCTCGGCGTCGAGCGGGTCGGCGATGCCGGCGGCCCGGGCGAGGCGGCTCAGCTCCCGCAGCGCGGCCCGCAACGCCGCCGCGTCGCCGGTGCTCCGGGCCGGCTCGACGAGCGCCGCCACGCGTCCCGCCTGGGCCTTCGCCGCGTCCAGTGCGGTCCGTCGCCGGGTCGCGGCCGCGTCGGTTCCGCCGGCGAGGTGACCGAGGGCGGCGTCGACCTCGTCCCGCACCCGGACCGGGATGCTCGCGGTGCCGGGCCGGCCGCCGCCGGGCGCCGCCACGGGCGGCTCGATCAGGGCGTCGATGTCGGGTACCACCGCCGGTCCGGCCGCCATCGCCGCGCGGACCGTGTCGGCGAAGGTGGTCGACCCGTTGCCGACGGCGGTGTGGTGCCGCCACAGGTCGCGCAGGTCGTACCGGCCGGCCGTGGCGGCGGTGACCACGTCGGGCGGCAGCGCTGCGCGGGCGTCGGCGTAACCGCCGTCGGGGAACTCGGGAACGAGGACGCCGCCGGGCCGGGCCAGGTAGCGGTAGACCGCGCCGTCCCACTCGGTGACCTCGACCAGCACGTCGATGGTGCGAAGCGACGCGGCCGACAGACCCGCGGTGATCGGGTCGGGGCGGCCGCCGGTCACCGGAACCGTGCCGGCGACCCACTCGGCCGCGCCGAACGAGTCGTCGGTGAGCTGCCAGGCCGGTCGGCCGGTCCGTGCCTCCTGCGCCGCCCGGATGGCGTCGAGCTCGTGCTGGAACAGCGAGTACGTCGACCGGCTGAGCGCCGGGTACGGGTACGGGTCGCGGCTGACCACGAGCTCGCGGCCGGCGCTGTCGACGGTCAACCGGCGCAGGGTGGCGTTGAAGACGACGGTGACCGTGGCCGTGGCTCCGGTGCCGACCTGGGCGTTGTAGGCCTCGTCCCGGTCGCCGGCCACAGACCGTTTCTGGTCGGCGGCGCCGGTGCCGCGGGTGACCCGGCCGATGGCCGACGGGAGCTCGACCTCGTCGGCGTCGACGGCGTACGTGCGGTTGAACGGTGCCCGCCGCGTCAGCTCGTCGGCGGCGCCGGCGACGCGCTGGCTGGCGTCGTACTCGGCCAGTTCCAGACCGGGCAGGTTCTCCTGCCGCACGTCCAGGTCGACGGTCACCGCCTCGATCCAGACCTGCAGCATCCGGGTGGGGTCGTCGGGGACGGTCACGGTGACGGTCGGGTGGCCGCCGGTCCCGGCCATCCGCTCCCATCCGGCGAGCCCGGCCAGGGCCGACAGCTGGGGGTCGAGCTGGCTGCCCACCCGGACCAGCCCGTCGTTGCCGAGTTCGGCGCGGAGCACGCGGCGCACCAGCGCGCCCACGTCGTCCAGAACGTTGGTGTGGGGCGAGAAGATCCGCGGGACCGGCACCGACCGCGGGTCGAACGGGCGCACCGGATCGACGGCCGGCCGCGCGGGTCCGACCATCAGGATGTCCGGCATCAGCTCGACGATCGTGGTGCCGACCTCGCCGACCGAGACCGTCGGGGGTCCGGCGACCTGCGCCGCCTTGACGGCCATCTGGTTCGGCTTCCGGCGCACCTCGATCCGCAGCTTCAGGTCCCGCCGGATGCGGTAGGCGCCCTCGTACCCGGCTCCCAGCAGCCGGATCCGCTGACCGCTGACCGTGCTGGTGCTGGTCTCGCCACGGGCCGAGCCGGCGCTCATCTCCGGGGTGTCCAGCGCGGCACCGGACGACGCGACCGCGCCCGACGTCGACCGGCCCGTCATCTCGGCCGTGTCGTGCTGGGCGTATCCGGAGACCATGTCGTACTGCAGGATGTCGGAGCGGTGCCCGATCACCTTCCCGGTGCCGACGAACGCGTTCAACCGCACCGTGACGCGTTCGCTCAGGTACCGCCCGACCGGCACGTCGAGCTCGAACGTCCGGCCGGCCGGGGTCTGCATGGTGTCGAGCAGGTTGACCCAGTTCTGACCGGCGAGCATGCCGTCGAGGCCCTGCCCGAGCCCGGGGGTCCGCTCGAGCGCGTCGGGCGACACCGCCTCGATGTGCCGGGTCACCAGGTCGACGAACTCCACCGGCACGCCGGCCTCGGTCAGCGACGTCGGCTCGATGAGACCCGGGCCGAGGGTCGTCCGCAGGTGGTCGGGCACCCGCATCGCCGCCATGGCCGGACCGACCGGCTCCAGGCCGGCGTAGTTGCCGAGCAGCCAGGTCAGCCGGCCGGCCGGGTCGACGGACCGGTCCATCTCGGGGTGTTCGGCGAACGCGTCGGTGAGCCGGTCGGCGAGCCGTCCGGCGAGGCCGTCGGGGGTGTCGAAGGTGTCGTCCGGCAGGCCGGGTCGGTGACCGGTGCGCACCAGGTCGCGGTAGCGGTCGAGCACGGCCGCGATGTCGAGCCGGTCGAGCTCGAGGTGCCCGCCGGCGTAGCGGCGCAGCGCGTCGGCGACCTGTTCCAGCGGCACGTCGAGCCTGCCCCGGGCGAACAGGTCGAGCGCCACCCGCTCCGGCAGCGAGTAGACCATCGTGCGGTTGTCGATGCTCGCCGTGCGGGACGTGCCCCGGTCGAGGAGCCAGGGGTTGTGCCGGGTCCCGCGGAGGTCGAACCGCACCGGCGCCTTGAACACGTACTCCACGCCCTGGTCGATGAGCAGCCGGTCCCGGCTGTTCATGCGCGCGGTGGTGCGCGAGCGCCCGTTCAACCAGCTCCGTCCGGCGGCGGTCCGGGCCGAGCCGTCCGGGTCCTCGTCGTCGGCCTCGGCCCCGGCGGGGAGGTCGTACCCGCCGGTGAGGAACGCGTTCACGTCCTGGGCGACGAGGTGGCCGAACGTCACCGAGTGCGTGGACATCGCGACGACGCTGTCGCGCGTCGCGACGTTCATCGCACCGATGAACTCGGAGGCGCCCGTGGTACCGCGGATCGACAGGCTCGACCGGGTCGGCACCGCGCCGCGCGGATCGACCACGAGGTCGGTGCGGTACTTCGAGAACATCCAGTGCCGGAACGCGACGAGGCTGCGGAGGTTGGCGAACGACAGCAGGTGCGGGAAGCTCGCCGCGCCGGGCCGGCTCGCGTCCGGCAGCACCTCGCCGACCGTCTCCTTCACGCCCGACACGTCGAGGTGCATGATCCGGGCCGAGCGCAGCACCTCCGGATCGGTGTCCGGACGGGGCGCCGCCGGCCCCGGCACCGCCGGGGTCGCGGGCGCGTCGGCCAGTGGCAGCAGCTCGACGGGCAGCGACATCTCGACGCTGCCGGTCGTGGTCGCCGAGTCGATCGGCGTCTCGTTGCCGTCGCTGTCGAGGTAGGACGCCTCCATCGTGATCGGCACCGAGAACACGGCGGTGTACCGGGCGTCGATGGTGCTTCCCCGGATGACCAGCTCACCGGCCGACGAGCCCGAGCTGTCCGTCGTCGTCCGTCCGGTGTTGGCGTTCAGGCCGCCGACCATCACCGGGCCGGGCGCGGCGTCCTGGTCGATGCCGCCCTGGATCCGGCCGGTGCGGGCCGCCGTCTGCCCGCTCGTCTCGGCGAAGGTGCCGACCCCGGCGTCGGCGATAAACACGTTCTCGGCCTCGGAGGTGCCGATGAACTGCTCCTTCCCGACCCGGATCCGCAGGCGCAGCGTCGTGTGCCGGGGTACGCGGCCGCGCTGGTCGGAGACCAGTGGCAGGTCGAAGCCGCCGCTCTGGGCGAGCTGGTCGAACCGGGCCGCGAACTGGCTGGCGGCCAGTTCCTGCATGGCGGCGATGTTCGCCCACTGGCTCGCCCGCACGCGCGGGTGGCCCGAGAGCACCGGTGCGCCGTTGCGCCACTGCGGCAGCACACCCTCGGCCTGCAGGAGTTCCTCGAGCTTCGTCCGGAATTTCCTGACCATGGTGAACCGGTGCAGGGCGGCGGGACCCGGCCCGAAGAAGCCGTCCGGTCCGAACATCCAGTCGGGGAACCGGGCGACCCGGCCCTCCGGGACGGCCTTGACCGGGTCGTCGCGCAGGCGCACCTTCCCGTCGGCGTCGCGCGTGACCGCCGCCGCCTCCACCGGCCAGCCGGCCCGGTACGCGTCCTGCTCGGTCGTGAGCAGCGCCACCTGCCCGTCGACGATCCGGGTGGCGGGCGCCGACCAGCTCGACACCTCGTCGAACGGCACGACCGTGACGGTGTGCCGCAGCGCGAGGACGTAGGCCTGGGTGCGGCCGCTGAACCGTTGCAGGTTCGCGCGGCTCGCGGTGGTACCGGCGGAGATGCCCGACCGGCGACCCGTCCGCGGCGAGTAGGTCCCGCGTCCGTAGAGGTCGGTGTCGCCGTCGGGCACCTTCACGCCGACGGCCGCGTCGAAGCCCTGGCTGCCGCCGACGCTGGTGCTGCCCGAGATGCCGGCGTAGTTCACCACCCGCCGCTCGAAGTGGTTCAGGTCGCTGGCCCGGCCGAGCATGTCGATCCCGGTCGGCACGACCTCGGTCTTGATCGTCACCAGGGTCTGCGGGCGGCCGTCGACCCAGATCAGCCGCTGGAAGCCGCTGTCCTCGTTGACCGCGTCGAGCAGCCGGGCCGGCAGCTCCTCCAGGATGAACGTGCGGACCTGTTCACGGGCGTTGCCGCCAATGTGGTCCTGCCCGGCCGGCAGCAGGTCGAGCACGGCGTCGTTGAGGGCCTCCAGCTGGTTCATCCCGATGACGCTGTGGACGGGCAGGTCCCTGTCCAGAACCGGGTCGCGCTCGTGGTCGGTGATCGTCGTGCGGTCGGCGGCCGGTACGGCGGGCTCGGTGTACGGGTGCGAGACGAACACCGACAGGGTGGTCGCGTCGCCACGGGCCGGCTGGTCGACCCGGTTCCAGCCGCTCCACTCCGCGCCCGGCTCACCGGAGCGGATCTCGGTCTCGAAGTACCCGCTGACGTTGTAGACGTCGGAGACGCCGAGGTTGTCGACCACCGCGCCGGTCATGGCGAAGTCGTTGCCGGAGCCCTGTACGGCCCACTGCCGCCGCAGCTCGCCGCCGAGGTTGGCGATCGTGTGGGTCAGCACCGTCCGGATGGCCTCGGGCGTGCCGTCGAGGTCCGGCGGGATCAGGTTCGCCAGCAGGTCGGCGACCGGGAACACGCCGCCGCCACCGGCGAGGCGGTTCGCGGTGGCACCGATGACGTGGCTGCCCTGCGGGAACTGCGGCTGCTGGCCGAGTGTCTGCTCCGACCCGACGGTCGGCGGGTCGACGACCTCGGCGATGCCGGTCTGGCGGAACCGGATGCGCACCTCGACGCTGCCCAGCCCGAGCGGGAAGACGACGCCGTCCTCGCCGACGACCCACCGCCACTGCGACCGCAGCATCCGCCACAGCTCGTCGGGGTACAGCGTGACCCACGAGGTCCGCTCGGCGATCAGCTCGTTGATCCGGTCCGTCAGCGCGTTGATGAACGGCGGCCGGCCGGCCGGCACGGCGGACGGCATCGCGTCGAGCTGCGGCAGTGCGGACTCCACCAGCGCGGCGTAGGCGTCGAACGCGGACCGGGCCGCCGCGACGAGGGCGTCGAGGGCGCTGTCCGGCCACGGCCGCGCGCTCACGTCGGGGTCGCCCGCGGCGGCCTCGACCGCCCGGACGGCGTCGCGGGCGGCCGCCGCCAGCCGGGCCGCCTCCTCGTACCGGACCGCGATCCGCAGGTGGCGGTCGCGCTCGTCGGCGGCCCGCCGCGCCTTCTGGACCGACCGCCGGTGCCGCTCCCCGGCCTGGTTGTCGGTCCTGCGGCGCAGGTCGTCGGCCGCTGCGACGACCAGGCCGAGCTCCTTGAGGTGGTCGGTCTCGGACGCGGCCGCCCGGCGCAACCGGTAGGCGGACCGGTCGTCGAGCGCCCCGACGGCCCGGTCGAGCGTGTCCGCGAGGTCGGCGGCGTCGGCGACGAGCTCGTCGTCGGGCCGGTCGGGGTCGGCGGCCAGCCCGACGATGCGGAGCAGGTCGCTCGTCTGCGCGCCGATGCGCAGGTCGGCGAACTCGTCGACCGGCTCGGCCGGCGGGTGCTGGGCCGCCGCGTCGACCAGCTGCCGCGTCGGCGCCGGCATCGTGGCGGCGTCCCACGTGTCGGACGGGTTGTCGCGGACGACCAGGCCGGCCAGCTCCTCGACGGCCGTCCGGGTCGCGGTCGGCAGCGCCGGCGTGCTCCACAGGTCGGTCAGCGCGAGCAGGACCCGCTCCACCGCGTTCCGCTCGGACGCGCCGAACTCGCGTCCGAGCGTGGCCGCGGCCTCGGCCCGCACCCCGTGCACGTCGGTGCCGTCGGCGAACCGGGCGACGAGCGAGTCGCGGATCGCGGTCACAACGTCGGCGGACGCCTGCGTCAGGTCGACGCCGACCGCCGGCGCGACCTCGACCAGTACCGCCGCGACCAGCCCGCGCGCCACGTGGCGGCGCATCACCGGCGACATGGCCTCCGTGGCCAGCTCGGCGATCTGGGCGGGGCGCAGGCCGGGCAGCAGGTCGGCGAGCGCTTCGCGCCACTCGGCGCCCGTCGGCCTCGGCGCGGTCACCTCTCCCCGTACCAGCGCCACCGCCGCGGCCAGGGCCGGATCGTCCCGCCACGGCTCGCCGGAGCTGTCGCCGGCGAGTTCGACGATCGTCCGGACCAGCTCGGACACGGCCCGGGCCCGCAGCCGCTCGCCGTAGACCGGCGCGTTGGCGAGCCGGCGCACCAGCGGCCGGACGGGCAGGTCGACGCGCACGCCGGTGAGGGTCTGCACCGTCACCGCGAGGCGCGGCTGCGCGGCCGAGCCCGAACGGACCAGGCCGGAGCCGATCAGCACCGGCATCGCGTCGCGCAGGGCGGCCCATACGGCATTGCGCCGCTCCGACCGCGCCACCGCACGCCACGACGCGTTGTCGGCGGCCAGCATCCGAACCAGCGCGACCTGGTCCGCGGTCGCGCCGGTGGCCTCGAGCGCCGCGACGAACCGGTCGAGCCGGTCGGCGCCGATCCGGTCGACGATCGGGCCGATGCGCGCGTCGGTGCCGTACTCGAGCTCGTGCCGCAGCTCGGCGAGCAGCACCCGGTCGGTGCCGTCCAACGCCCGTCCGCGCCGCCGCGACGCCGGGGTGCCGCCGCGGCCGGCCATGGTCGCGGCCAGCCCGTTCACGACGACCCGCTCGGCGACGACGGCCCGGTCGGCGGGCGGCACCCGGTCCGGGATCAGCATCTCGTGCACGGGCACGCCGTCGTCGGTGGTGTCGGCCGTCGGCCGGGTCAGGCCGGCGATGCCCGCCGGGACGGGACCGGAGACGAACCGGAACGCGGCCGCCGGCCGACGGCCGACGGGCTCGGCCAGCAGGAGCCCGGTGCCGGCGTCGAACCGCAGCCGGTACCCGTCGACGACCTCGCCGCCACGCATGGTGGCCACGGCCTCGGCCGCGGTCAGCAGGGCCAGCCGGTTGACGTCGGGCTCCCGCGGGCCGCCGTGACCGGGCAGGCCCTCCACGACGCTCGTCGGCGCCGCCGGTTCCGGGGTGGGGTCCGGCAGCCCGAGGACGAGGTACTCCCACCCGGCCCGGCGCAGGTTCTCGTAGATCTCGCGCGCCGCCGGTGAGAGCCGGTCGGCCCGGACGCCGGAGTTGTCGACCAGTTCCCAGCGGTGGCCGGCGCCGGGTCCGGCGAGGCCGAGGTGGGCCAGGTGCGCCCGCAGGTCGTCGACGATCTCGGGCCGTCCGTCGGGCGGCGCGGCCACGAGCCGGTTCACCAGCGACTGCAGGTCGCCGAGGCCGCCGAAGTCGTGCTCGGTCAGCGTGTCGTGGGGGCCGGGGACGCGGCTGCCGGGCCGCAGCAGGTGGTCGGTGCTCTCGGGACGACCCTTCCGCGAGCGGGACAGCTCCCAGATCTCGTGGGTGAGGGTGTCGATGAGGGCGCCGCCGCCGGGGTGCCGGGCCGACAGCGTGACGTCGGCGGTCCGTGCCTCGTCCGGTCGCAGCCCCGACCGGGCGCGCAGGTCGGCGTCGAGGTCACCGACCGAGACCGTCAGGCGCAGGTCGCGGCCGCGCCACAGCCGCACCCCGAGCGAGACGGCGACCACGGCGCCGGTGTCGTCGCGGTGGAGGCCGGTCTCCCGTATCCCGCGGATGACCGAGTCCTGGATTCCGGCGCCGTCGAGGCGGGCGGTCAGCTCCTGCCGGAGGTCGTCCAGGACGGCGCCCGCGTCGGACGCCGCCCGCCACCGCGCCTCGGTGCTCGTGTTCTGCACCCGGGTCGCCGTCACCGCGGGAACGCGCTGCGGGGTACTCGCCCCCAGGGCGGCCCGGACGGTCTCGGCGAACGTCGCACTGCCGTTGGACGCCGTGGTGTGGTGCCGCCACAGGTCGCGCAGGTCGAGGCGCGCGGCGTTGACGCGGTCGACCAGGTTCGGCGGCAGGCCCGCGCGGGCGTTGGCGAAGCCGTCGTCGGGGAACTCGGGCACCAGAACGCCGCCGGGCTTCGCGACGTACCGCGTCACCACGCCGTTGGGTTCGGTGACGTCGACCTGCACGTCGACGTCGCGCTCCGACGCGAGGATGAGGGCACCGGTGATCGGGTCGGGCCGGCCCGGACCCGCGCCCACGCGACCGGCGAGCCGGAGCGCCGGCGGTGCGAGGCCGTCGACCGGCAGCGTCCAGCTCGACGGCGAGACGCCGGCGTACTGACCGGCCCGGATCTCCTCGAGCTCGTGCTGGAACAGCGTGATCGTGGCCCGGCCGGTGGCGACCCGCCCGAGCGACTGCCGGCTGGTGATCGTCTCCCGGCCGGTGAAGTTGTCGACCGACACCCGGCGCAGGGTGGCGTAGTAGCTGGTCGCCACCGAGACGGTGGCCGCGTCGCCCTTCTCGAAGCTGCTGGACTCGTCGCGGTCACCGGACACGATCGACGTCTGCTCGACGGCGGCGGCGCCGGCGGACCCCTTCAGGCCGACGTCCTCGACCCCGGCCACGTCCCAGTCCTCGCCCAGCGACCGGCTCGGCGGCGCGATCCGGACCCGCTCGTCGGCCTCGCCGGACACGCGCTGGTTCCGGTCGACCTGGCCCAGCTCGACGTCCTTCCGCTTCTCCTTGATCACCCGCAGGTCGGAGAAGACCGCCTCCACCCAGATCTGGAGCTGCTGGTTGGTCTCGCCGGGGACCTTGAGCGTGACGGTCGGGTATCCGCCCTCGCTGGCCATCCGCTCGAGCCCCGCGGTGCCGGTGAACGCCGACAGCTGCCCGGTGAGGCTGGCCTCCACCGCGGCGTACCGCCGGTCGCCGAGCTCGGCGCGTACCTGCGCGCGGATGAGCGCGGTCAGGTCGCTGAGGTCGTTGGACTCGGTGGTGAACATGCGCGGCGTCGGAACGGCGCGGGGGTCGACGGGCTCGCCCGGGTCGCGGACCGGCTCGGTGGCGTCGACGAGCAGCCCGTCGGGCACCAGCTGGACCACGTCGCCGGTCAGCTTCGCGACGGAGGTCGTCGGGACCCCGATCCGGTTGAACGTCCGCGCCACGGTGCCCGGCAGGTTGGGTGTCGTCCGGGTCGCCTCGATCCGGAGGGCGAGCCCGCGCCGGACCCGGTCGACACCGCTGAACGTGCTGAGGCGCTGGATGCGGGTCCGCTGGCCGCTGTTCGAGGCGATGCTGGTGTCGCCGCGGGCCAGGCCCATGCTCGCCTCGGGCGTGTCCAGCGCCGCGCCGTGCACCGAGTGCCCGACGTTGTAGGCCCAGCCGGACCGCTCGGTGAAGCTGTGCTCCGAGAACGCGTAGTGCTGGTCGATCAGGCCGGTGTCGTCGCGGCGCCCGACGACCGTGGCCTCGTCGCCGAGCGTGCCGGTGACCCGCACCGTCACCCGCTCCGTGAAGTAGCGGCTGATCGGAACCTCGACGGTGAACTCGAGGCCGTCGACCGAGAGGATGTCGTCGAGCCGGCCGCCCCAGCGGCGGTGGGCGAGCAGGCCGGCGAGACCCTGCGCCAGGCCCGGCGTGCGACTCATCGCCCGGGGCGACACCCGCTCGATCTGCCGGGTCACCGCGTCGAGCAGTTCGGCCTTCCGGTTGGCCGCGTCGAACAGCTGCGCCGGCTCCAGGCCACCCTGGCCGAGCTGCCTGAGCAGGTGCTCCGGCAGCCGCCGCCGGGCCGCGTCGGGTGCCACCGGAGCGAACGCGCGACCGTCGCGGAACTGCTTGAGCAGCATGTGGAAGCGCCACTCCGGCGGCGCGGTGGGAGCGATGTGCGTCGCGTCCGGGAACGCGGCGAGAACCCGCTCGATCAGCCGCGCGTCGAGGCCGTCGGTGGTCTGGAAGAGGTCCGACGGCAGGCCGGGCTGCGGACCGGCGGCGGCACGCACCTCGTCCTGGTACCGCTTCAGCACGCCGAGCAGGGTCAACCGGTCGAGTTCGAGGTGCTTGCCGGCGTAGCGGCGGATCGCGTCGGCGATCTGCTTCTGCGGGATCGCGAGCTTCCCGTCGGCGTAGAACTCCAGCGCCGTGCGCTCGGGCAGGGTGTAGACGACCCGGCGGTCGTTGACCCACCGCTCGACGGTGCGGCCGGCGTTGGTGAGGATCCGGTTGTACCTCGTGCCGGTGAGCTTGAAGTCGACCGGCATCTCGAACTGGTACTGCAGCCCGGTGTGCACGGCCAGGCGCTCCCGGCCGTTGATGCGGGCGGTGGTGCGGGAGCGGCCGGTCAGCCACGACCGCCCGTACGTCGGCATGCCGGTGACGTCGACGTTCTCCGCGTCGGCCGCGGCGCCGCCCGGCAGGTCGCCGAGCAGCGGCAGTTCGGCGCCGAGGTCGCCGGTCCGCGTCTGGCCGAAGGTCGTCGAGGCGTTGGCCATCGTGAGGTTGATGTCGCCGACGACCAGCGGAGCCGTGCCGATGAACGTCGACCTGCCGGTGTACCCGCGCACGGCGAGGCTCGACCGGGTGGGTCCAACCCCCCGGGGATCGATGACCACGTCGGTGCGGTAGTTCCCGAACAGCCAGTGGTTGAACGCGATGAGGCTGCGCACGTTGACGAACGACGACAGGTGGACGAAGCTCGCCGCGCCGGCCCGGCTGGCGCGGGGCAGGACGGACCGCACGCCCTTCCACAGTCCCCTGGCGTCCATGTGCAGGATCGTGGCCCAGCGCAGCACCTCGTCATCGGTGTACGCGCCCTGGCGCCGGGTCCGCCGGAGCGACACCGTCGGCTCCGGGATCGGGGTCGTCGGCGCGGGCGTGTCTGCGTCGGGCAGCAGCCCGGCCGGCACCGAGATCCGCACCGTGCCCTGCGTCGGATCGCCGATCCGCTTCTCCCGGCCCTTGCCGTCGATGGACCAGGCCTCGAGCTCGATCTGCACCTCGAACACGGCGGTCAGGGAGCCCTCGACGAGGGTCACCTGGTTGATCACGTCGAGGGTGCCCCAGCCGGCGCTCTTGGGAACGGCGCGGCCGCCGCCGACCCCGATGCCCCCCGCGAGGAACGGCGTCGGATCGCTGTCGCCGGACAGGCCCGCGGCGCCCCGGAGCTTGTGGGCGCCCGACTCTCCGGCGTTCCGCCCGAAGATGTTCGACCCGATGTCGAGGTTGACCACGGTCTCCGCGGTGGTGGTGCCGATGAACGTCGCGTCACCGGCGTTGATCTTCAGACGGACGGCGGTGTGCTTCGTCTGCCGGCCGGGCTGGTCGGACACCAGGGCCAGCACGATGCCGTCCTGGGTCGCCTGGTCGTATCCGGCCTCCAACCGGCGCGCCGAGAGTTCCTGCATCGCGCGCAGGTTCGACAGCTGGCTCTCGCGGGTCAGCGGGAACCGTGACAGCGACCGGCCGTCGTTGCCCTTCGCCGGCAGGACACCGTCCTTCCGGAGCGCGCCCTCGACCAGCTTCTGGAACGCTCCGACGCCGGTCATCCCCTGGATGCTCGCCGATCCGCCGCCCGGCATGCCGTTCCTACCCAGGTAGTCCGGCAACCGCTCGGCCTTGCCCGGCGGCACGCCTGGCTTCGGGTCGTCGCGGAGAACGAACCGGTTGTTCTCCGGTCTGCGCACCGGGTTGTCCGCCGCGTCGAACTCGACCGCGGCCTTCTCGACCGGCAGCCCGTACCAGAACGCGTCCGGCTCGGGCAGCCGGAAGACACCCTGGCCCTTGACCTTCCCCTTCCTGGTGACGGGCGGCGGCGCCGTCAGCACGCCGACCTCGGGCGCCCGGAAGATCTGGACCGTGACCTTGTGCTCCAGCTTCAGCAGGTAGCCCTGGGTGTAGCCGGAGTAGCGCTGGACGCTCGGGTGGATCGCCGTGCCGCCGACGGCGATGGAGGCGCTGCGGCTCGAACCCGGGCCGTAGGTACCGGTCGCACGGGCCGAGCCGTCCTCGACGGGCAGCTTGAAGCCCGCGGTGTAGTCGGCGCCGCGGCTGCCGCCCATGCCCAGGCTGCCGGACGCGCCGGAGAACGTCACCCGCAGCCGTTCGAGGTGGTAGCGGTCGCTGGCCCGGCCGAGCATCCGGGCACCGTCCCGCCTGACCCTGGTTTTGATCGTCACCATGGCGATGGAGTCGCCGCCGGTCGAGATGAGCCGGCGCAGGCCCGCCGGATCGTTGATGGTCTCGTCGAGCCGGGCCGGCAGCTCCTCGAGCACCAGCGTGCGGACCTGCTGACGGGCGAGGCTGCCGACCTCGTTGTCGGTGTCCGGCAGCAGGCTGAGGACCTTGTCGTTGAGCTCCTCCAGCGCGGTCAGACCGGTGACGACGTGCTCGGGGAACCGCCACTCGCGCTTGAGGTTCGGGTCGAGCTTGCCGAGCGACGTCTGCTCCGACTCCGGGACCGCCTCCTCGGTGTACGGGTGCGCCACGAACAGCTCCAGCCGGCTGATGTCGTCGTCGACCGGGGTGTCGACCCGCACCCACGAGCCCCACGGCGCGCCCGGCTCGCCGACGCGGACCTGCACCTCCCAGTAGCCGTTGCTGTTGTACAGCGTGGAGTCGCCCCGGTTGTCGGCAACGCCTCCGGTGAGCGCGAAGTCGGACCCGGAGCCCTGCACCGACCACTGGCGCCGGAGCTCCCCGCCGACGTTGGCGACGAGGTGGTCCAGCCCCTGCCGGATCGCGCCCGTCGCCCCGCCGAAGAAGTCGTCGAACGCCTCGGGAACGAGCGCGAAGGCGGACGCCGCGATGTCGGCGAGCGGCACCGGTACCCCGGTGCCGATGCCGACGTTGCGGCTCGCCGTCGCGCCGATGACACGGCTGCCCTGCGGGAACTGCGGCAGCTGGCCGACCATCTGCTCGGACTGGACGGTCGGCGTGTTGGCCACCTCGACCTGGCTGCCGTAGTGCCACCGGACCCGGGCCTCGACCGCGCCGTGGCCCAGCGGGAACACGGTGCCGTCCTTGCCGCCCGCCCAGCGGTACTGGGTGCGGAGAAGGCGCTGGAGCTCGGCCGCCTGGACCACGTCGGGTTCGGCGTCGGCATCCGCGCCGAGCACGCCGGTGTCGCGGATCAGGCCGTTGATGGTGCGGGTCAGCGCCTTGATCATCGGCATCCGACCGGCGGGCATCGCGGTGTCGAGCGCCTCGGAGACCGGGTCCAGCTCCTTCCTCGCCGCCTCGTACCGGGCGAACGCGTCCCGGGCGGCGACGAACGCCGCGACGAGCTCGGGATCGGGAGACGGGCGGTGCACCGCGTCGGGGTCCTCGGCGACCTCCTTGACCCTGCGGAAGGCGTCGCGCGCCTTGCCGGCCAGGTCGGCCGCGGTCGCGTAGCGCTTCTCGAACCGCGCGTGCCGGACCGCCTCCGCCTCCGCCTGGGCGGCCTCCACCCCGGCCAGCCGCTCCCGCTCGTGGACCTGGAGGTCCGCGACGCCGTTGCGGCGCTCCGTCTTGGCCGCGGAGATCTTCTCGTCGGCCTTGGTCTTGCGGTCGACGGCGGCGTCGGCCAGCTTCCTGCGGGCCGCGCTGCGCTCGAGGAGTGCCGGCGTGGCCTGGTCGAGCAGGTCGGCCAGGCCGTCGGCGGCGGTGGCGACGTCGGCGACGGGCCGCCTGTCGCGGACGAGCCGGCTGATCTTCTCCACCGACGCGGCCATCGCCTCGGTCCGCAGCGGCGCGTACGGGTCCTTCTCCGGCTCCGGCTTCGGGGTGGCCTCGCGGATCAGCGTCCGGGTCGCTTCGGGCAGCAGCTGGTTCTCGGCGTCGACCTCGAGGGACGGGTCGGCGTCCAGGTACTGGGCGGCCACCTCGCCCGCCGCCGCCCGGAGCTCGGCCGGCTGGTCGTCGGCGCGCAGGCGCGTCAGGGCGAGCATCACCCGTTCGACCGGCGGTGGAGCGTCGGGGTCGTCGCGGCCGACGGCCTCACCCAGCACCGCCGCGGCGCCGGCCCGGAGAAGGTCCGGGTCCAGCCCGCTGGCGATCCGCGCGACGAGCCAGTGCCGGATCCGCACCGCCAGGTCGTCGGGCAGGATCGCGAGGTCGACCCCGAGGAGGTCGGCGACCTCCCGGAGCGTCGCGTCGGCGTACGCCACGGACATCCGCTGCCGGGCGTCGGCCGACAGGTGCTCCCGGCGGAGCAGCGACAGCTGCCCGGTGGAGAGTCCGGGCAGCACGAGCTCCAGCTCGCGCGTCCACTCCTCGCGGAGCGGCCCCTGTGCCGCCGCCTGTCCGCGGGCCAGGACCCGGGCGGTCGCCAGCGCCGGGTCGGCCCACTCGGCACCGGCGGGTCCGCCGCCGCGGGCGACGATCGCGGCGGTCAGCATCGCCACGGCGGAGGCCTGCAGGCGTTCGCCGAGCGCCGGCGACAAGGCCAGCCGGTGGACCACCAGCCCGTCGATCAGCAGTGTCGCGCCGGACAACGTCACGACCTGCACCTGGGTGCTCGCCGGCAGCAGGGTGGCCTCACGGACCAGGCCGGCGTTCGTGAGGATCGGCAGCGCGTGGGTGAGCGCGCCCCAGGCCTCACCCGCGCGGTTCCGGGCGGCGGAGACGCGCCAGCGGGCCCGCGCACCCGTCTGCTCCTCGACGAACGCGACCGCCTCCGGTGGCAGACCGGCGGCGGTGAGCCGTTCGAGCACCCAGGGCAGCCGGTCGGCGCCCAGGCGGTCCAGGATCCCGCCGATCCGGGACGCGTGCGCGAACTCGCTCGCCGCGCCCGCGGCCCGCATGTCGAGCTCGAACCGGATCTCGGCAAGGGCGGCGGCCTCGGGCGTCGGCGGCCCGGCCGGCGCCGGTGCCGGCCGGCGGAACCGGTCGGCCAGGCGACGGCGCTGGGGCGCCGGCTCCGGCTTCGGCGGGAGCGTCGCCGCCAGGCCGTTGACGATCACGCGCCAGGCGCCGAGCCGCAGGTTCTGCGGCGGCGTGCTGTCGGAGATCGTCACCTCGTAGATCGGTGTACCGGCCCGCGCCACGTCGCCGGACGTCGTGACCTCGCCGGTCGGACGGGTCACGCCGCCGCTGTCCTCCGGCACCGGTCCCGCGGCGAACCGGAACGCGATCACCGGCAGGCCGGCGGACGTGGGTGTCGCCACCAGCAGGTCGCCGTCGGCCTGGTAGTGCAGCGTGTACCCGTCGGCCGGCGAGGGCATCGTCGTGAGGTCGCGCGCCGCCTGCCGCAGCGCGGCCACGGCGACGTCGGGGTCGCGCGGTCCGCCGTGTCCGGGTAGACCGGTCGCGACCGCGGCCGGTGCCGCCTCGACGTCCTCGCCGGGCCGCAGCAGGATCGGATGTTCCCAGCCGGGCCGGCGCAGGCTCAGGTAGATCCCCCGGGCCGTCGGGTTCAGCCGGCCCGCCTCGACGGTGCGGTCGATCAGGTCCCACCGGGCCTGGGCTCCCGGGCCGACCAGCCCGAGGTGGGCCAGGTGGGCCTTGAGGTCGGCGACGATCGCCGCCCGGCCCACCGGCGGGGCGGCGACGAGCCGGTTGACCAGCGACTGCAGGTCACCGATGCCACCGAGGTCGTGCGGCGACAGCGTGTCTTTGGCGCCGCGCGGCGTGCGCGCTGTGGGCGTCAGCAGGTCCTCCGCCGGGCCGGCCTTCCGCCGGTTGCGGGCCGCCGTGGCGACCAGTTCCCAGATCTCGTGCGTGAGCGTGTCGAGGAGGCCGTCGTCGGGGTGGAGGTGGGAGATCACCGTGTCCGTGCGGATGACGCCGGCGATCTGCACGGGGCGTTGGGTGTGTGCCCGCTTGAGGAGGTCGCCCTTCTTCCCCACGTCGCCGGCGGTGACGTCGAGCCTGATCGCGGGGCCGTGCCACGGAAGCACCTCGAGGGTGACGACGGTGACACCGGACGGCCCGGTGCGCTCGCCGACCACCCGGATGCCGCGGATCACCGAGTCCTGGCGGATGCCCGCGTTGAGCTGGTGCCTCAGCGCGTCCATCACCCCGGCCGGCTCGGGCTGATCGCGCCACCGCGTGTGGGTGTGGGTCCGCGGGACGACCGTCGCGTTGATGGGCGGGTTGAACGCCGGGCCGGTCAGCGGATCGTCCGGGTCCGGCCGTCCGGGCGAGCCGACCGGCGCGATGGTGTGCATGCCCGGCTGGTGACCGGCGTGCGGCGTCGGGTTCTGGTCGGCCGACCTGGCCCGCTCGGCCGCACCGCTTCCCTGTTCGGCCAGCTCGTGCAGGAACATCGTCTGCGCGCGGGCCTCCCGCAGCCGGCCCGCCTTCTCGACCTCGCGCTTCTTCCTGGCCGTGAACCACCGGTAGAAGCCCTCGCCGATGCCGAACGAGATCTGGTTGGCGGTCTGCGCGCCGCCGGTGACCCCGATCACCTTGAGCTTCTCGAGCACCGGGTCCACGGCCTGCGGCTTGTTGATCAGGAACCAGCCGCCGATGCCGATCGAGGCGAGCCGCAGCGTGATGCCCGGGAGGTACTTGAGCGTCAGCACCGTGAGCAGGTCGGCGTCGCGGGGCGCCTGGCCCGATCCGGCCTCCGGGCGCGAGGCCGGGTCGGCGTCGGCCTCGCCGAGGAGGTCGAGGGTGTGCTCGATGTAGTACAGCGCGTCCCGGGCGCGGTTGGCGGCGTGGATGCTCGCGAGGTCGTCCTTGTCGGCGACCTCGTCGTCGCGCTGGATCGCGAACCCGTAGCCGACGCCGAGGCTGCCCATGGTGCTGAGGATCGCGCTGAGGAGGGTGAAGCCGGCGCTGCTCGGGTCGATGGCGAGGTTGGCGGCGATGAAGCCGATGTTGCCGATGATCGCCGGCACGACCATCCGGCTCACGTAGAGGCCGGTCGACGCGCGGCCCGTGGGCAGCTCGCCCGCCGGGGTGCCCGCCGGCGGCCGCCGGTGAGCCACCCGGTTCAGCCACTTCACCGCGTCGACGGTCATCCGGGCCGGCCCGAGCACGCCCTCGCGGAGCAGACGACGCAGTTTCCGCCGTCGGGCGATGTCGTCGCGGGCGCCCTTCTCGATCCCGGCGACCACCGTCATCGTGGCGTCGAGGTCGGCGCGCGCCGCCCGCAGGTGTGCCAGCAGGTACGGCATGACCTCCGGCGGCACGGCCTCCGCGAGACGCCCGTTCGCGTGCAGCTCACGGACCCGCTCGTACAGCTCGACCAGGCTGAAGTACGCGTCGTCGATCGCGCCGTTGCGCTTGCCGTCGGGCCGCGTGCCGGCGACGAACTTCCGGTCCTCGCGGGCCTGTTCCTCCGGGTCCTCGACCTTCCAGTCGAGCACGCTGTAGGTGAAGGCCTGCCCGAGCGGTTGGACGAGGCCGAGCAGCCCCCTGGCACCGGCGTCGGTGGCCGTGGCCAGGTACAGCGCCTGGCCGGTCGCCGAGATGCCGGCCGCCGTGAACCGCTGCTCGAAGAACGGGCGGAACGAGGAGGGGTCGATCTTCGTCGCCTCGGTCGGTTCCTGGTCCGGCTCCGGCGGCCTCGCCGGCCCGTGCACCGGAACGAGCGGTCGCGCCCGCGCCGGCGCCGGTGCCGACTCCGGGACCGGTGCCGGCGGCGGACCGGTGACCGGGCCGGCGCTGCCGTCGGGCGCGTCGCCGGTGACCGCCTCCTCCTTGCGCGACGCCTTCGCGGCCTTCTCGTCGAAGGCGGCCTGGCGCAGCTTGCCGTCCTGGTTGGCCTGGACGAGCCCGTTGACCGTCGTCGACATGATCTGGGCGCTGGTGACCTCCGACTTGCGCCCGGCGACCTCGCCGTTCCAGTACGTGGTGACGCCGCCGACGATCGAGCCGAAAACCCGCCCGGGGTAGAACCAGAACTTCCCCGGCACCGGACGGTCGGTCTCGTGCGTCGCCGCCGACACTGCCGCCTCCGCCCGCGCGTCGGCCCGGCTGATCCGCACCCGACGGGCGACGTTCGCCACCAGCCCGCCCCGGCTGTCGACCCGGTCGACGAGCAGGGTGCCGCCCCGGACGGCCTCGGCGTGCCGGGGCGTGCGGCGCACGGGCGGGGTCTCCTCCAGCGCCGCCACGATCGCCTCCATCTCGGCGACCAGCATCGGACGCGCCGCGGAACCGGACACGCGGTGCAGGGCGTGGAGGTACTTCATCCGCGCGACGAGGCCTTCGAGCCACAGCGTGGGTGCCGCGGTGGCGCCGCCCGCGCGTTGCACGTACTCCGAGAGGGCACGGGCGAGGTCCAGGCCCAGCGCGGTGCGGCTCGCGTCGGGGCGCAGCCGCAGCCGCCAGCCGCCGCTGTCGTGGGTCAGGACCGCGTAGGGCAGGCCGGCGTCGGTGGGCAGGTCGGCGACGACGGGGAGCAGGTAGGGCCGGTACGACCGGTCGTCGAGCATGATCCGCAGCGCCGGTCCCGGTGTCGTGCCGCTGATCAGGTCGATACCGCGGGCGCCGACGTGCTCGGCGAGGAGCGGGGCCATCGCGCCCACCGACCCGACGGCCGTCTCCGGGTCGCTGTCGACGCGGCGGTCGGGGCTGAGCAGCCGGGACACGGTCTCGTCGATCGGGCGCCGGCGGGTGCTGCCCCGCGACAGCTCGCCGGCGTACCGCCGCTCGGCGAACTTCTCCTGACCGGGGAGCAGGCCCATGCCCCCGAGCAGGTCCCTGATCCGCGCCACCTCGTCCGCCCGCAGCGCCTCCAGCCGGCCGGCGACGTCGACCGCTCCCGCGTCGTTCGCCGCGGCGACCTGGCCGGTCAGCTCGGAGACCCGGCGGGCGGCGGTCTCCAGCCCGGTCCACTGGCCGATGGCCCGGCCGGTCAGCGTCGGCTTGCCCTTGGGAACCTCCGCGTCCGGGGCGAGCTCGCTCACCTTGCCGGCGGTGCGCCGCGTCGCGAAGATCCGCGGCCGCGAGCGCGCCTCCATCGCGCCGGCGACGAGGGCCGGAGCCACCGCGTCCGGTCCGAGTAACGGGTCGGCCAGCACGGCGTCGGGGACGATCACGGTCATCGAGCCGTCGGCGCCCTGCACCAGCCGGTACAGCGAGCCGGCCGGCACCGCGCCGCCGCGGACCCACAGCTCGAACCGGCCGCCGCGGATCTTCCGTACCAGCGGGCCGCCCGGGCCGCGCTCGGCGTCGATCCGGACCCGGCCGTCGCCGAGGAGGTCCGCGTCGCGGATGAACTGTGCGCCCCCGAGCCGGTCGACCGCGTCGACCAGCACGCGGTTGGCCGGCCACCCGGTCAGGCGCATCGCCCGCAGGTGCCGCTGGACCGTCGCCGGCACGGTCCGGTCCGGGTCCACCTGCCACTCCTGGACCTGCCGGTCGACGAGGTCCCAGCGCCAGCCGGCCGACGGGCCGTCGAGGTCCGGGTCCAGCCCCAGCTCGGCCCGGCTGGCGTCGATCTGTTCGCCGAGCCGCGTCCGCGTCTGCGGGTCGACGGCGCGGGTGTACCGCCCGATCAGCTCCACCAGGTCGCGCACGGCGTTCACGTCGCGCGTCGACAACGCCCGCGCGCCGCCGCGACTCCACAGCTGGGAGCCGCTGACCAGCGCGTCCTGCGGGCGGACCACGGGCGCGCCGGTGCCGGGGTCGCGGGGGGTCGTCGCGTCGACGGCCTGCCGCAGGAGCGCGACCTCCGCCGGCGCCAGACCGTCGGCGAACGCGTCGAACGCCCGCCCGCCGCGGTCGAGGCGCAGCGGCGCGACCAGCCGGGACAGGTCGGCGACGATCGCCGGCAGCTCGGTGTGCAGCGCCCGCACGGTCTGCGGAACCCGCGGGTCGTCCCAGGCGAGCGACCGGCCGTCGATGAACGCGAACTCGATGGTGTCGACGTCGACGCCGGTGACGAACTCGTGGAGCGGCCGCTCGCCGGGTACGCCACCGGCGACCGGAGCCTCCTCGTCCCGCTGCGGGTCGAGGATGTACACCGCGCCCCCGGCCGGGCTGGCGAGGGCGTAGATCCGCCGGTTGCCGCCGGTGTCGGTGACGACCACGACGGCGGAGGACCCCGGCCGCGCGCCAACCTGCCCCACCAGCCAGGTGAGGTTCGCCCGCGCCTCGTCGACCCGCAGCGCCGGGTCGGTGGCGCCGGGCCCCCAGGGAAGCTCGACGAACCCGGTGCCGGGCAGCCGGCCGACGATCTCGGTGCGCGGGTCCCGGCCACGCAGGCCCATCGCCGCGTACGTCTCGACCACGGCCTGCCGCAGCTGCGTGCCGGTCGGGTTCGCACCCGCGAGCCGGTCGGTGCCGGGTTCGCGCCGCAACCCGTAGCGGTTCAGCTCGGCCTCGAGCAGCCGGTGCGCGCGTTCGTGCTGCTCGGCGAGGAGGCGGAACTCCTCGCGGCGGGACAGTCCCTCGGTGTTCAGGCGAGGGGCGAACGGCCGCGGGCGGGTGGTCGGAACCGTCGGGACCGGAACGGCCGCGGCCACGGCGGCCAGCACCGACCGGGCGACGGTCCACCGGTAGACGTCCGGGCCGCTCACGGTGGCCGGGTCGACGAACGCCGGCACGACCCGCACCCGTACGCCGTCGGTGGTGACCGCGTTGACCGCGTCGCCGTCGCGGCCGATGTCGGCCAGCCAGCGCCGCAGGTACGGCATGGCGGTGTCGACCGCCTCGTTGAACGCCGTCCGGTCGGGCCCGCCCTGTACGGGCGCGCGGCCGACGACGACGCCCTCGCGGCGGGCGCTGCGCCGCCCCGCGGGCCCGGCGATCTGGCGGGCCACCGCGCCGATCACCGGCCGGTACCAGCGGTCCCGCGGCGACGTGTCGGCGTCGGGGACGAGCCCGTTCTCCAGGGCGTCGACGACGCCGGTGAACGTGGCGCCGCCCGGTTCCAGGTACGGCTGGTCGCCCGGCGCGGGCAGCCGGATGACGTCCGGGTACCGGGCCGGGTCGGGCCCGTGCCAGCCACCCACCCCGGCGAGGTCGCTGCTCCGGCGGGCGGCGGCGACCCGGACGTCCGCCGGCAGCCGCAGGTCGGCCACCGAGGCGACGTCGTGGCCCAGTCCCGGCGTGCCGAGCAGCACGAGCTGGTCGAACGTGGCACCGCGGCCGGCCGCGAACCGCACCGTGAGGCCGCCGTAGCCCTCGCCGATCGCGGTGACCCGCGCGCCCGCCGCCAGGTGGCCGGCCAGTTGGGCCCGCACGTCGCGGACCAGTTCCGCACGGTCGGCCGCCGGTCGGACGCGCCGCCGGTCACCGGGCTGGAACGGCCGGTCGACCACGGTGACGACCGCGAGGCGGTCCGGGTCGGCGGCGGCGTTCCGCAACCCCCGGGCGGCCTCGACCGCCCGGCCGGCGTGTGCCAGGCCACCCTCGGCCGGGACGAACACCGCCACCGACGACGCCGTGGCCAGGTCGCCGTGGACGTGGACGACCTGTCCCCCGCCGGCGAGGTCGAGGTGCAGGATGCCGCCGTCGCCGCGCGACAACGCCACCAGGTCCGTCAGCGCGTCGACGGTCGCCCGCTCGTCGGCGGTCGCGGTGCCGTCGGCGACCTTCGGCGCGAGCCGGCCGACGACGTCCCGGGCCAGTGCGGCGTTGGCGGCGGTGCGCAGCGGTACCGGTACCCCGCCGAGGTTTCCGAGCAGCGCCGGGTAGGCCTGTGCGAGCCCGTCGGCGGTGCGCCCGTCGAGGGTCCGGAAGTGCTGGGCGACCCGCGCGGCGGTCGCCGCCGGCCGGTTCGGGTCGACCAGCGGCAGCAGGTCCTCGTACGCGTACCGGACGACGGTGTCGAACCCGCCGTCGGGTCGCCCGTGCCACTCCGGCCGGGCGCCGTGGGCGTTGATCGCGTCGGTCCAGGCAGCACGCGTCCGGGCGTCGGCCAGGGCCGCGCGCCGGTCGGCCTCGGCCAGGTGGTCCGCGACCCGCGCCCGCAGCGCGTCGGCGTCGGCGTGCCGTCCGGCCGCGTCGGCGTCGAGGGCGGCCCGGTGGTCGCGGGCCGCGTCGGCCAGCGGGGCCGCGAGTGCGGCCTGCCGCCGTTCGAGGACGCGCAGCCGCGGGTCGGCGGTGCCGGCGGCCAGCCGTTGCCGCTCCTGGGCGTGGATCCGTTGGAGGGCGTCGAGCCGGCGTTCGAACTCGGTCCGGGCCGCGTCGGCGTCGCCGGCGGCCAGGGCGCCGACGTAGTCGTGGTAGGCGGCGGCGACCCGTTCGGGCGTGGCGGTGCCCAGCGCTCCGAGGTCGAACGGTTCGACGGTCCCGGCGCCCCGGGTGCGGCGCGGATCGGCCGACCATCCGCCGGTGGCGAGCCGCTCGAACAGTGCCCGCGCCGGTGACGGCAGGTCGGCGGGCAGGTCGACGCGGACCGGGCCCTCCCAGTACCGCGCGGCCAGCATCACTTCGAAGAAGGCCCGTTCGATCGCCGCACGCGCGGGGTCGGTGCTCGCGCGCGCGTCGTACATCCCGCCGAGAACGGCCAACGCGTCGCTGCGTCCCTGCGTGGTCACGGTCGCCGGCGCGAGTGCCGGCGGTCGCGCCGCGGGGTCGGCCGAGCCGAGACCGCGCAGCCGGCCGCCGACCTCGACCCCGGCGGCGGCCACCACCGTGGGCACGCCGGTGGTCGCGGCCAGCCGGGCCAACCGGTTGATCAGGTCGGTGACGGGCTCCTCGCGGACCGGTCCGCGGTGCGGCACGATCCGGATCCGCTCGCCTTCCACCAGGTCGGCCGAGCGCACCGGCAGGGTCCGCGACCGGCCGCCGGCCTTCGTCAGCGCGTCGGCGACCGCCCTGACCGCGATCTGCCGCCAGACGACCGGCAGCAGGTCGGGCACCACGCCTTCGGGCAGGAGCCAGGACAGGTCGGCCGCGGTCTCGGGCGGCAGCCCGGACACGAGGTTCCCGAACTCCCGGGCGGCCTCGCCGTTCCAGTGGCCCGCCAGGTGTGCCGAGGCCTGTAGCCACGGCGCGACCAGCGCGGGGTCGCCGAGGGACCGCACGCGGGGCGTCGGCGGTACGCCGCCCAGCAGCCCGGCCAGTTCGGTCAGGGCGCGCGCCCTGAGCCGGTCGTCGTAGAGGTTGGCCTGCGACAGCCGCCGGACGGCCGCGGTGACGTCGACCGGCGTCGTCCCGCCCGCGTGGTCGGTCACCTCGATGAGCCCGCTGTCGATCCAACGCAGCCGGTAACCGAGACCGGTGACGACCCGGAACCCGGCGTCGATCGCGTCGACGACCCGGGCGGTCTCCGTCGGCGGAAGCGGTGCCGATCGCCACGGCGCGTCCGGCGCGGCCAGTCGGTAGACGGTGTCCGCGACCTCGCTCGGGATCTTGAGCAGGGCCCAGCGGGCGGGGACGTGGCGCGCGTCCGGGTCGTTCGGGTCGGGCATCCCGACGCCGATCTCGTCGAGCAGGTGGCCGAGCTGGCGCTCGATCTCGGCGACGAGGGACGGCTCGGCGGCGTCGCGCAGCAGCTTCGCCAGGTCGACGATCTCGGCGCGGTGGGAGTCGTCGTGCGGGCTGCGCCGGGCGCCGGGCGCGACGCCCCGGTGCAGCGCGTCGGGCCAGGTCCGTCGGCCGCTGTCGAGCCGGGGACGCAGCCAGCTGAACATGCCGCGCGGCGTGACGGCCGCCGCCTCGGTGACCTCGTGCACGACGATCCGGCGGATCCACAGGTCGCGCTGGAAGTAGCCGGGAGCCAGCTCGTCGCCGAGGGGCAGCGTGTCGGGCACGAGCACGTCGACGATCGGCAGCCCCGACGCCGTCATGCTCCGGGTGCCGTCGGTCTCGTAGGCGTCGCGGCGCACGCTGCGCAGGCCGGCCGGCACCTGGTCGCTGACCCGGAACCGCAGGGCGTACCGCGCGTGTGTCGGCACGACCACGACCGAGCCGTCGGGCTGCGGCACCGGCAGGCCGGCGAACAGGGTCCGCAGCGCCGCCATGGCCTGCCGGACCGTCGTGGCGATCAGGTCCGGCTGGGCCGGCCCCCGCCCACCGGGCCCGGCGGCCATCTCGACGGCCGTGTCGGCCGTCCCACCCGGCCGCGCCGCGGTTCCCGGCCCGGGCCCCGGCGCCGGGCCGGGCCGGGGCGCCGGTGGCGGTGCCGCCGCGCTTCCCGGGTCGTCGTCGCCCCTGGTCGCCAGCGCCCGGTACAGCGCCTTGGCCAGGTCGTTCAGGTTCCGCGCGTCCAGCGGAAGCTCGTTGTCGAACTCCTTGTTCCTGGGACCGGTGTGCCCGCCGGACCGGATGCCCTCCGAGTAGTCGATCTGGTCGGTGATGTCGGTCTCGCCGCCCAGCAGCAGCTTGAGCTTGCCGGGATCGACGTTCTCGCGTTCGAACGCCTCGCGGGCCTTGTCCAGCTGCTCCTGCGCGCGGACGGGCGCGTCCTTGCGACCGCTCTTGACCTGCTCCTGGTGGACGACCTCGGCCTTACCATCGGCCTTCGGCACGATCAGCAGCAGATCGATGTCGGTGAGCTCGTCCCAGTCCTGGCCGTCGATGTTCCGGGGCCGGGTGCGCTTGCTTCCCGGGCGGATGGCGAGCGGGTCGCCCTGTTCGATCAGGTTGAGGACGGCGACCTCTTCGAGGATCCGCAGGCCCTCGATGTGCTTGTACTTCTCCGTGAGCCGGTCGATCGCCAGCTTCACCGCGATCAGGGACCTGATGACGTTGAGGAACCGCTCCTCGGGGACCTCGGGGTTGCTCTCGTCCCGGATCCGCCTCAGCTTCGTGCTGTTCTCGATCCGCTCCCGCAGCCAGGCCAGCAGCTCGGGGTCGTTCGCCAGCTGCTCCAGGACCGCCTTCTCGGCGGCGATGGCCGCCTCCCGGGCGCGGTAGTCGGCGGCGACGGCCCGCACCTTGTCGACGAGCGCCTGGACGTCACCCGGGGTCTCGATGTGCGCCCGCTCGGCCGCCTTCTCGAAGGTGACGCCGTAGAAGCGGGTGAACGTGTCGAGGAACCTGGCCTCCACCTCGTCGAGGCCGGCGTCGCGGACCGCCTGGTCCCAGCTCTCGAGATCGGGCGCGATGGCGCGGCCGTCGGCCGGACCGCCACCCTCCGCCGGCGCGCCCTCTTCTGCCGGCGCACCGCCCTCGGCCTGCGCACTGCCCTCAGCCGGCGCCGCCTCGGCGCTCTCCGCGGGCGCGCCATCCTCGGCGGGTGCCGCGCCGCCGCCGTCCGCCGGCGTCTCCGCGGCGTCCTCCGCCGCGGCCCGCGCCGGAGCCGGGCCGGGCGCCGGAGCCGGGTTCCGGGCCGTGTCCGGGTCGGGCCCGCCGGGCGACGCCGCGATCACGCGGCCGAGGAACCGCACCCCGTCCGGACCGACGTCGACGGCCAGCTTCCCCTGCAGGTCGACGTCGGGCCGCACGCCGGCCGCGGCCACGTCGGCGACGGTGCGCTCCACCAGAGCGGTGCGCTGGCCGATGGTCTCCTCGACGCGCTGACGAACGGCGCCGTCGTCGACCACCCGGACCGCGGTGGGTGTTCCCGGGTACCCCGCGAGCAGCTCGTCGACGCCGACGTCCAGCGAGGCGGGATCGACCCGGGTCGGGCGTCCGCCCCCGATCGCGCCGACGATCCGGGGCGCCCCGCCCGCGGCCGGGTCGACCACCACCGCGATGATCAGCGGGTCGCGCTGCCCGCCGATGGTGACCGACAGGAACGCGATCCGGGGTCCGGCGTCGCCGGACAGGCCGGCCAGGTACTCGTCGATCTTCTGCCGGGCGACACCGGGCGCCTCCGCGATCGTCCGGAAGGGCACGCCGCCGAAGCGGTCGACGAGCACCGAGACGATGTCGGTCTGGCGGGTGGCGGTGGCGGCGGTGTACGCCCGGATCAGGGTGGTCCGGGCCGCGTCGACCGGTGACCGCTGGGGCGTGAAGGCGTCGGTCTGCCGGTCGAACTGCCAGCCGATCGCGGTGGCGTCGCTCTCGATGGTGTCGCCGAGGTCGGTGAACTCGCGACCGAGCTGCAGGAAGATCCGGCGCCCGATCTCCTCGGGACTCGGGGCGCCCGGCTGCGCCGGAACCTCCGGTTCCGCCGGTTGCGCCGGCTCGGGGGCGTCCGGATCGGCCGGCGCGTCCGGATCGGCCGGCGCGTCCGGATCGGCCGGCGCGTCCGGATCGGCGGCGGGCCTGACGGGCGCGTCCGGTCCGCCGGGACCGTCCGGCCCGTCGGGACCATCCGGACCGTCGGGGCCGTCCGGCCGGACGTGGGGCCCCGGCAGCAGCGCCACGGCGGCCTCGGCCAGCGGACCTGCGGCGGCGACGTGCCGGCCGACGAGGTCCCACGAGCCGCGGGCGTTGCCCCGCTCGACCTCGGCCTCCCAGAGCGCGCGGTGGGCCGCGTCGAAGAGGTTCTCGATGTCGACGCGTGCCGTGCCCGGCGAGGGGTGGGTCGCCAGCTGTTCGGACCTGGCGGCCGCGGCCTCGAGCCGGTCGGCCGTCCGCGCCGACTGGTGTGCCCGCGTCCAGTGCCAGTACGCGTTCTCCAGCTCGGCGAGAACCAGGGCCAGCGCGTCGATCGCCGCGCCGGGTGGGTTCTCCAGCGCGGCCAGCCGGTCGGACTCGCGGTGGTAGGCGTCGATCCGTTCCAGGAGGACGGCACCGAAGTCGGGCCAACCGTTGGTGTGCGCCTCGGTCACCTCGACGAGCTCGAGGCCCGGCAGCTGCGGGCGCAGCTCGGTCGCCTCGGTGACGGCCGGCGGAAGCGGGTCGGGCGCGGGCCCGGCCAACGACCGCTCGTACAGGGCGTCGGCTTCGGGCGTCAACGAGCCGGCCAGGCGCTCCGACCCGGTCGGCGCGACCGTCCGCCGGATGGCGTCGAACCGCTCCCAGGCCGCCGTCGCGATCTCGCTTCCGGGTTCCGCGCCCGCGTGGAGGCGGCCGAGGGCCAGCAGCGCGCCGCGGTGCATCCGTTCGGCCCGGTCGGCCGCGCGGGCGGGCGTCAACCGTCCCCGGTCACCGGCGACGGACGCGACCAGCGCGCCGGCCTCGGCCGCGGCGGCGGCCGTCAATCCGGCCGTGGAGACGCCCCGCGCGGCGAGGTCGGCGAGGTGCCGGATCGACCGGGTGAGGTCGACCACCTTCGTCGCGCCACCGTGCGGCGTGATGCTGAGCGAGTCGCCGCGGACCGACGCCGACCGCGCCGGGTACACCAGCCCGGCGCCGCCCGCGTTGCCCGCCTGTTCGATGAGCAGCTGCCGCGCGACGTGCTCCCACAGCGGCACGTACAGGTTGCGGACGTCGGCCGGCAGCCTCCGGGCGAGGTCGGTGGCTTCGGGGACCTGCAGCCCGGCGATCTGCCGCACGAACTCGGCGGCGACGTGCGGCCGGGCCGGTACCGGCCCGGTCCGGTAGGCGTGGGCGAGCGCGTGGGCCGTGATCGGCGCCGCAGGGCCGTCTCCCGCGAGCCGCTGTCCGAGGACGTCGATCGCGGCGGCGGTCAGGCCGGCACCGTACTCGCCGCGCTGGGCCAGCGTCTCCGCCAGTTCCTTCAGGTTGACGACTTCCGAACGGTCCGCTGCCGTGAACGTGACCGGGTCGGCGCCGCCCTCGGGCCACTCGTACTCGAAGCCGACCGGCCGGAAGAACTCCGCCGCCGAGCGCAGGGCCGCGCGGAAGCCGGCGGCGTCGCTCGCGGATACGTCGGGACGCGCGTCAGCGGCCGGAACCGCTCCGACGGCCGAGCGCTCCTCCGGCCGGAGCTGGAGGGCGTCGAGGTCGGCGATCGTGTCGCGGAGGTCCCTCAGTTGCCGCTCGATCTCGTGCCGCAGCGGGGTGTCCGGCTCCGCGGCGTCGAGCTCCCTGAGCAGGAGCCGCAGTTCCGCCCGCTGGCCGGCGAGGTGGGGGGAGAGGGGGGCCTGGCGCCCCAGGCGGGGCCCGACCACCGTCGAGATCCGGTGGGCCCGGTCGCGCAGCTGCGTACCGGCGAGCTCCGCCGCGATCTGGGCGATCTGGTTGACGACCGTGCGGTCGAGCCAGAGGTCGCGCTGGTACCGGCCCGCGTCGAGGTCGACACCGGTGACGGTGTCGGGTACGACCACCCGGATGACCCGCCGGTCGCCGGGTCCGGACTTCGCGCCCGCCACCGGTGTGCCGCGGTAGGCCCTGATCCCGTCGCGCACCGGTCCGACGACCCACTCGACGGCGACGTCCAACCCGTGCGGGAGCGTCATGACCGATCCGTCGCCGGCGTTGGACGTGACCGAGTCGAACAGGTCGGGGTGCCGCTTGATCGACCGTTCCAGCGCGCTGGCGGTCGACTCCCACGTCGCCGGAACGTCGAGCGCCGGCTCACCGGGCAGCGGCCGGCCGCCCACGTCGGGGATCGTCCATTCGACGGGCGCGGGCCCCGCCGCCGCTCGCCGGCCGGCCGGTACCGCCGCCGCTCGCTGACCGGCCGGTACGGCCGCCGGCCGCTCGGCGGCCGGCACCCGCAGGGCCGGAACGTACGGCGCCACCTCGGCGGCCACCTGGTCGATGTCGGGAACGTGCGCGGTGACCAGCCGCCACTGCGCGTCGGCGCCCAGGCTGCCCGCCGGGCGGAGCATGCCGTTGAGGGCACGGGCGATCTCGAACCCGAGCACCGCCCGTCGGCCGTCCTCCGATGCCGCGCGGAACCGGGTGATGAGCCGGCTGAGCGCGTGGAGGGCGGCGATGTCCGCCGGCTGCGGCCCGGTACCGGACGTGGCGTCGGCGCCGAGCATCGGCTCACCGGCGGACGGCGGCGCGAACATCCGGGCGAACCTGTCCCGCAGCCCGCCGGCACCGGCCGCCTCCCGCTGCTGGCGCAGGAGGATCTCCTCGACCATCTCCCGCAACGCGACGGGGTCGGCGGCGACATCGGTGTTGATCCGCACCAGCCAGCCCGGTGACTGCGGCGTCCCCTCGGCTTCGAACCCGGGGAACGCCGACCAGCCGTACGACACGGTGTCGGACTCGAGGACGGCCGGCACGATGCGGACGGGGCGGGCGCCCTCCACCGTCACGATCGACCCGTTGCCGCGCGGGTCCGCGGTGACCGTGCCACCCATCTCGGCGACGGCGTCGCGCACGGCCTCGATGACGTTCTCGCGCTGGGTCAGGGCCGACGCCTGTTCGGCGACCTCCCGCATGGCCGCGGCGTCGTTGCCGATCCGGGTCCGCAGGACCTCGTTGAGCCGCTTGGTGAGGAGTTCCGATGCCAGGGCGGCCAGGTCGCCCGGAGGCACGTCGGTGCGTCGGAGCAGAGCGGGCAGCATCCACAGCAGGTTCACCGGCATCGGCCGCCCGTACAGGTGCATCACGGCCTCGAAGTCACCGGTCAGTTCGAGGCCCCGCACGAGGCTCGTGCCGCCGTACGCGTTGAGGACTGCGTTGCGCAGCCCTTCGCGGATGGCGGCGTGTGCCCGGACCAGCTCGTCGTGGGTCACCACCGACACGGTCTCCGCGCCGTCGGTGTCGGCCAGGCTGATCCCGAACGGCGTGTTCACCCCGTGCGAGCCCAGCTGTTCGAACAGCCGCACGAGCTGACTGCGGTCGGTCTTGAACGGGCTCCTGACGTCGAGGTGCACGGGGACGCCGTTGATGACCTCGATGTGGCCGCCGGCGATCACCTCCTCGCCGCGGGCCAGCGAGTGGTGGTTCTCCACCCGGCTGCCGATGTCGGCGACCGGGAACTCGCCGTGGCTCACGTAGAACGTGCCGTCGGCCATCGCGACGAACTTGGCGAGGCCCAGCCGGTCGATGTCCCGGGTGTTGAGCGGCTTGCCGTTGGCGCCGTAGAACCGCGCCGGGCCCGTGCCGTCACGGTCGCGGCGGAGCTCGACCCGGGACCGGGCCAGCTCGCCGTCGTCGAAGAAGTGCACGCCGTCGCGGAGGCTGTCGGCGAGCTGCGTCGGGTCCGACGCCGCCAGGCCTGAGATCACCGCGGCGAGCTGATGCCGTTGGGCCTCGCCGAACTTCAGGATCTGCTGGAGCGCCGGTTCGCCCGTCAGCACCCGCGGCAGCGGCAGCGCCGTCATGGGACCGTCGTCGCCGCCGGTGCGGACCCATCCGATTCCGAGCCACCGGAACAGCGTCGCGGTCTCGGTGAGGTCGGCCTCCGGCAACGCGCCGCCGGCGGCGTCGTACTGCGCCGACAGGTACCGCAGCCGCACCAGGATCATCTCCCGGCTCAGGTACTCGCGGGTGCCGCCGCGCTGGATGCCGCCGCGCTGGAGGGCGACCGTGCCGCCGATGGCCGTGTTGAGCTGGCGGGCCACCGCCGCCACCAGGTCCGTACCGCTCAGGCGGGTCCGCTCGGGAATGACGATCGTGCCGTTGTACTCGCCGCCGTTCTCGGGCATCTCCACGACGAGCGCACCGTCGACGGCCTTGTCGCCGCCCTGCCTGAGCCGGAACCGGTGCTGATGGGTCCCGCGTGACCCGTCGTCGACCTCGACGACGAGAACCTTCTCGCCGGTGCGCTGCCCGTCTTCGACCCGGGCGCTCACGACCCCGCTGCCGGGGTTGTCGACCAGCTGGTTCAACGCGTCCCTGACCGCACCCTGCAGCTGCGCGCGGGCGGCTTCGAGCTCGGCCCGCGCCCGCGCCCGGGCCGCCGCCCGCCGCGGGACGGGCCCCTCGGCCGGCGCGTCGGCCTCGGCGAAGCGCAGGACCGACGTGTAGATCCAGCTGGGTTGCCATCCGCCGCCGCCCCGGTGCGAGCTGAACGGGTTGCGGTACACCTGGTTGATCAGCCACGTGTGCTGCTTGTCCGTCGCGTCCGTACGCGTGAAGCCGTCGGGCAGCGGCGGAGGTTCGGCCGGCGCGTCCGGTTGGCGCCGGACGTGGTACGGCCGCTGCCGGAACGCGGTCTGGTCGAGGAGCACGCCCATCAGCTCGGCCATCATGGCGTACAGGTCGTCGTCGCTGAGGTCGAACCGGTCCGGCAGGGTGACGATCGCGGACGTGCTGCCGACGCCGCTCTCCGGGATCGTCGCCTCGATCGAGGTGTGCTCGCCGTTCAGGACGAACCGGAACGTGTACCTGGCCCCGGTGTGGTCCATCCATTTCATGCCGGGGTTGGGGTTGTCGGGGTCGCGCATGAAGACCTCGACGTTCCATTCGCCGGGGCGCGACCCGCGCCGGACGACGAACCACTCGACGCCGTCGGCGGACCTCATGCGCTTCAACGCGGCCCGGACCGCCTTCATGATCCGGTGTTCCTCGTTCTCCCGCGCCTCCTTGAGCTTCTCCTCGGCCTCCTGCCGCTGGCGCATCGCGTCCTGGTAGGCCTTCTCGGCGGCCGTGGCCAGCCGGTACGCCTCGGCCGCTTCCCGGTCGGCCCGCTCAGCGGCCGCCTCGGCCGCCTCCTCGGCTTCCCACGCCGCTTCGGTGGCCGCCCACAGGGCCTCCTCGGCCGCCTTCTCGGCGCCCTGCGCGGCCCAGAGCGCCTGCTCGGCCAGGTCGTCGGCCCGCTCCTGGGCCCGGTCGGCCGCGTTGGCGAGCTCGTTGGCGCGGCGGTCGGCCTCGTTGGCCCTGGCACGGGCCTCTTCGGCCTTCCGACGGGCCTCGTCGGCCCGTTCCCGCGCCTCGTCGGCCTTCTTCTGCGCCTCGTCGGCCGCCTTGCGGGCCTCCGCGGCCTCCTTCCGGGCCACCTCCGCGAGCTGCCTGGAGATGATGACGCTCGACCCGCCGGGCCGGTCGCCGCCGAAGTTCGTCTCGTAGGGCGACTGCGGCCCTCCGCCGCCGTCGAACGACCTCTCCGACTCCTCCTCGGACCGGCGGATGCGCTGGAACTCCAGGAACATGTACGGCGTCATCACGCGGTGGACGTCGGGGTGGTCCAGGCTGATCCACGTGCCGTCGGGTCCCGGAATGACGCCCATGCGGATCATCTGGCGCAGCAGCCCGTCGGTCTGCGCGTCGAAGAGGATCTTCTCGAGCCACCGCTTCATCTGTTCGTCGGGCGACTCGGGTTTCTCGACCTTGTACGAGAGCAGCCCCATCTTCGGCTGCATCTCCCGGTGCAGACGGTCCAGCGCCGTCCAGACCTGGCCGGTGACCTGCCGGGTCATCGCGGCCGGGTTCGCCGGCGCGTACGCCGACACCGCGATGACCGCCGGTTCCTGTGCGGCCCAGGTTCCGCCGGTCCGGACCATCGACGGCACCGAGAGCAGCGTCTGGCCGGCGGGCAGCGACGACTCGACCGACATCCGCACCTGCGCGGTGAACCCGTCGCGGTAGCGGACCGACATCGTGGCGTCGCCGTCGTTCCAGCTGGCCGACACGGGCAGCCGCAGGCCGGCGCCGAGCCCCGCGTCGTGCATCGCGTCGGAGACCGGCGTGTAGCCGCCGCCGCTGCGGGCCTCCTGCAGGTACCCGGTGACCGCACCGGTGACCGCGTTCGACCGGTCCTGCACGGCGTAGGGCGGCACCTGGCCGGGCAGGTGGATGATCCGGCGGGGGATCTCGACGGTTTCGGGCCGGATGTCGAGTTCGGCCGGCGCCGGTCCCGGAACGAGGTCCGCGGCGCCCGGGTTGAACTCCGCCGGAACCGGCGGGGTGATCTCCGTCGGTACCGGCTCGGGGATCTCGACCGGTTCCGGCTCCGGCCGGGTGACGAGCCAGCCGTGCACCTCGTTCAGCTGCGCCAGGATGCTGCGCCGCACGAGTGCCGGCACCTCGCCCGGCGGCACCGTGCCGAGAGCGGCGCCGAGCCGCACGCGGACCGGCCCGGTCGGGTGGCCGTGCGGGGCGGCGCCGAAGATCAGGGCCGGGAAGACGAGCTGCGCCTCCTCGCCGTCGAGGTCGGCCGGCTCGAGGACCACCTCGGCGGACGCGCCGTCGAGGAAGTAGACGAGCGACGTGGCGTCCCTGTCGGCGACGACGAACGCCGCCCAGCTGCCCACGCCCAGCGGCTGCCGGACGGCGCCGCCGTTGTTGCCGGTCTGCGTGAGGAACTCGTCGATCCCGGCCCGCACGGCGTCGATCGGCGCCGGTGGCTGCCTGCCGTTGGCGCCGTTCTGCCCGGGCGCGACGTTCTGGCCGGGCGCGACGTTCTGGGCCGGCGGGCCGGGCTGGCCGGGCTGGCCCGGCGCGCCGTTCTGGCCGGGGGCGCCCGGTTGACCGGGCGCCGGCTGGGTTCCCGGTGCCGGCTGGGTTCCGGGCGTGGGCTGGATGCCCGGGCCCGGCACCGCCGCCACGTCCGGTGGTTGCGGGAACCCGACGACCGGCGCCTCGGGGAACCCGACGTCCGGCGGCTCCGGCAGCACCACGGCCGGCCGGTCCGGGAACCCGACGACCGGCCGGTCCGGGAATCCCGGCTGCGGCGGCGCCTGCGGGTCCGCTACCGCGCCGGCACCGTCGACGAGGGGCGGAACCAGCACGGTGTCCCGGATGCCGCTGATGAAGTCGCCGAGCCGTTCGAGCTGTTCGTCGATCAGCTCCGGCAACCGGGCCGGGTCGACCGTCTCGTCGACGGTGACGCTGGCCTGCCACCGCTGGTCCGGCGATCCGGGAACCGGTGCCAGGTCGATCTGCGCGGTGATCGCGACCCCGGGCGGCAGGGTCCCGATCAGGACCGAGACCGGAATCCGGGGACCGCTGACGAACGTCACGTCGCCGGAGCGCGGGCCGGTGGGCGTGTACTCCTCGACCGCGCCGCGCGGCGTCTGCCCGAGGCCGTCGACGTGGTCGTCCACACTCCGGGCGAGCTGCTCCAGCTCGGCGTCGCTGGGTTGTCGTCGCGGCGGGGCGTCGGTTTCGGTGCGTACCGGCTCCGCGGTGCCCCGGTGTCCCGGGGTGAGCTCGGTGTGAACCGAGTCGAGCGCCTCGCGGACCCGGGCGTCGATCTCCTGGCGCAGGCGTACCGGGTCGGTGCTGCTGAACCGGGTGTCGATGGAGATCTCGACGGGACGCGGCGTGCGGCCGGTCAGGGCCTCGTCGAGCGACCTCTCCCCGACCCGGATGCTCACCTCGCCGGCCGGGCCGCTCGACTGCTCGGGACGGAACGTCACCTCGATCGGCCGGGATCCGCCGGTGAACTCGACGCTGAACACGCCGGGTCCGACCCGGGTGATGTTGGTGACCGTCGGTGGGCGGCCGGACCCGCCGACCACCGACTCCTCCGCGAGGGTCCGCACCACGTCGATGTCGACCGTGCGCAGCGGCTCCGCCTCGATGGGCCGGATGACGACAGTGTGCTTCAGCTCTCCGACGCGGACCTCGCCGATCGCGGCCGGTTCGTACGGTCCGAGCTGCAGCAGGCCGCCATGCTCGTCGCGCAGGACCATGACGTCCCGCGGGTCGTGCGCACGTGCGGGTGCCGGGGCGCCGGCCTCCGCGCGACCGGCCAGGACGGGCTCCATCGGCCGCGCGGGCGCGCTTCCCATGACGGGTTGGCCGGACCGGGTCGCGCCTTCCACCACCGCGACGGCCGTGCCACCGCCCTCGGTCCGCATCGCGGCGCCGCCGTCGGCGCGCATCGCGGCGCCGCCCCGTCCGGCGCCCTGGCCGCCTCCCTGCGGCGGCGGCCGGTCAGGTCCGTCGGGACCGCCGGGCCGTGGCGGCGGCGGTCCGCTGTCGGGACCGGGTGGTGGCGGGGAGTCGTCCGGACGGCGCCCCGGCGGTGGCGCCTCGCCCTCGCGTGGCCAGAACTTCTCGATCCTGGCCGGCAGCTCGTTGGCGATCTTCGGTGTGCTGTGGCCCGAGGTGTTGAACGTGACCCGGATCGGCCCCTCGGGGACGACCGTGCCCTTCTCGATGACCAGGCCGTCGGGACGGGTGATGGTCTCGGGTGCCCGGTGCCACTCCGGCATCCGGATGGTCATGTCCTTGCCGCGGAGCTGTTCGTGCACCTTGCCCTGCGCGTCGCGCGGGAACGTCGGTTCCGGGCGCAGGTCCCCGGCGCCGAACCGGACCTCGACCTGCCGGACCCCGGACCCCTCGCGGAAGGTCAGCAGCACACCACCGTCACCGGTATGGTCGGCCCGTTCCAGCCGCCCGCCGCCGACCGAGGACTCGAGCTGCCGGACCATCTCCTGCCACTTGGCGTTGTCGACCAGGCTGTCGACGTTTTCGCGCACGACCTCTTCGGGCGGGCGGTGCGCCTGGTGGTGCCGCGACTCGGCCGGGCTGATCGGCCTGTCGGCGGTGAGGGTGGTCTGGCGGTTGGGGTCGTTCGGCCGGTAGTTGCTACGCACCGCCTCCAGTTCGGCCGCCATGCGCGCCGGGTCCCCGGGCTCGCGCACCGCGTTCGGCTCACGGCCCCCGTCGATCATCTCCTGCCGCGGCGGCCCGTCCTCGCGCGCTTCCGCAGCGGGTTCCTTCGCTGCGCCGTCGCTGTCGCGGGGCCCGGTCGGTTCGGGGTCGCGAGCCTCCGACCCGGCGGGTGGCGGATCCTCGTCCTCCCGCCGCGGCGGCCCGTCCTCGTCCCGGCGCGGCGGCCCGTCCTCATCGCGAAGCGGGCCCTCGTCGTCGCGACGCGGCGGCCCGTCCTCATCGCGAAGCGGGCCCTCCTCGTCGCGACGCGGCGGCCCGTCCTCGCCGGGCCGATCCTCGGACCGTTCGCCCGGGCGGCCCCCCTGCTCCTCCCCGCGATCCCCACGCCCCTCGGGCCCACGGTCCCCACGACCCTGCGCCGCACCGTCGCCACGACCCTGGCCCGCACCATCGCCGCGGCTCTGCGCCGCACCGTCACCACGACCCTGGCCCACACCATCGCCACGGCCCTGCGCCGCACCGTCACCGGTGCCCCGGGCCGGGCCGTCGCCCGTGCCGTCGGGCGCGCGGGTCCGCGTGTCCCCGGACGGCCGGTCGCCGCGCCCGTCGGCGGCACGCTCCACCGGTGTCCGTTCGCCGGGACCGGTCCGGGGGGTCTCGGCGACCTCCGGGGTCCGCAGCTCCGTGCGGATCTGGTTCACGGTCTCGGCGAACGTGTGCGGGCCCCGCTGCTGGGCGGTCTGCAGCCGGTCGAGGATCCGCGTCGCCTCGGTGGCGCTCACCGGGCTGCGGGATCCGTCGGCGGCGGTGCGGGAGAACAGGTCGCGCACGATGGCGCCGTCGTCGGACCGGGCGACACGGGCGCTGATGTCGTTGTGGAACCGCTCGGTCGCCGCCGGGTTGTCGGCGCGGGGCGGCTGACCGAGGTCGCGCATGAGTGACTGCGCCCGCGCGGCGTCGGCGGCCAGCGGCTGGCTGTGGCTGGCGGCGATCTGCTCGATCTCGGCGACGCGTTGGCGGATCTCGAACGTGCCCAACGGCCGGTGGACGCCGTCGCCGCCGCGTTCGGTGAAGAAGTTGCGGAACGCCTCGACGACCTCCGGCGGGAACCCGCGCGGGTTGTTGACGACGGCGTGCACGGAGCGGGCATCGAGCCGCGCCTCGGCCGCTCCCGGCCGCTCACCGACCACCGACCGCACCGCGTCGGCGACCCGTCCGGCCTCGGCACCGGAGAGCCCGCGCACCTCGGCCGTCGCGAGCGTCGACGCGTCCTGGTAGGCGCCCGGGCCATCGCCGTCGCGCGCCGGCGACCCGTCGCGGCCCGCCGCCGCGTCTCCATCACGGCCCGCCGGGCCTTCCGCGCGTGGCGCGGAGGCGTCGCCTTCGCTCCGTGGCCCCGGACCGTCGCCACGCCCCGGAATGTCGTTCCGGAGCGCCGCACCATCGCCGCCGCGCACGGGCATGTCACCCCGCGGCCCCACCTCGCCGGGACCGCGCTGCGCCGGAATCTCGGGGCCACCACCACGCGGCGCCGGGCCGTCCACCGGGCCGCGCTGCGCCGGAATCTCGGGACCACCACCACGCGGCGCCGGGCCGTCCACCGGACC